>CAZKBB010000103.1:0-1551 GCA_964550935.1 uncultured Caulobacterales bacterium | reverse complement strand
TGGCGTGGGGGAAGAGCCCGTTGGCGGCGTGCAGGCGGGCGGGCTCCATGGCCGGCTCGGCCCCGATGAAATACGCCATGGAGACCCCGCGGGCGGCTTCGGCCTCGAAGAAGGCGCGCCAGGCGGCGAGGTCTTCGGTCTCCGGCGCGCCGGTCTGGCCGCCCTCGAAATAGTAACAACCCTCGCACAGCAGGTTGCAGCGCGTGGCGACCTCGTAGAAAGCCGGACGGCGAAAGGCGCGAATCACGCGGCGCGCGCGGGCGTAAGACGCCGCCAGATCGGGGCGGGCGTTGAGGTGCTCCACGATCGCGGTCAACCGCCCTCGGCGGAACTCTGCTTCAGTGCCATGCGCCAAGATCAACCCCCGAACACCGTGAAGTATACGTTCCCTCGTAAGGCGCACAACGATAAACGTCGACACGAATGGTGGTGCGAGGAGCTGTCCCGGCTTCAAAGTCACGCTTGAAGGATTACGCTGGATGAGTGGGACACGGGCCCGGCGACATGAACCTGGCGCGGCGGAGCGCATCGCGCTGCCCCCGCGCGAGACGGTCCGGTGGGGCTCCATGCTGCGCCTAGGACGTCGGCCCGAAGAGCAATGGCCGCGCGAGGCGCTCCATGAGGGTCTGATCCGCGGGACCGGCGCGGGTCGCGATATCGCCTTCGTGAGCGATCCCGACCTGATCCGTCGCGTGCTCGACGGCGAGGGCTTCGACCATTCCAGCGCCTATGCGGCGACCTTCCGGCGTTTGAGCGGGGCCGCGGACGTGATGAACCAGACCGGGGAGTCCTGGCGGCGCCATCGCCGCGCCATGGCCCCGCTGACCGGACCGGAGCCCGTTCGTCTGGCCGAATCCCGCGCCGCGGCCATCGTAGAGCGCTTGGGGCGCGAGTTCGTGACGGCGCAAGCCGGTGCGATCGATGCGGTCGCCCTCTCCTACGCCGCGACGCTCCACCATGTCTTCCTGATCGTGTTCGGCGAGGCGCCGAACGCCGATTGCGCCGCCCTGATAAGGAAAACCGCGCGCATCGTCAGCGCGACGACCAACACGCGCGATCCCGCTCCGGTCGGCGCGGCGCTGCGCGCGCTCGGCGACGGGGCGCTGGCGCAAACCGAAAAAGGCTGGGTGCGCAGCGATCATCCCTTCGCCGCACTGATCAACGGCGCCGGCGTCCTGGATCGTGCGGCGCTCACGGCCAATCTGCGCCTCTTTCTCGCAGCAGGCCACGAGACCACGGCGGCGGTCCTGGCCTGGACGCTGGATCTGTTGGCGCGCCGGCCGGACCTGCAGGACGATTTGCGGGGCGAGGCGCGCCTTAGCGTGGAGGCGCGGCGCCTGACGCGTTCGGTGCTGTTCGAAGTCATGCGGCTTTATCCGCCAGGACCGCTGGTCATGTGCGAAGCGACGGAGCCGGCGGAGCTGGGCGGCGAAGCCCTGCCGCGCGGCGCCGTCGTGGCGGTGTGCATCTACGCCGCTCACCGCCGGCCCGCCGACTGGGATGCGCCCGACCAGTTCGACCCTGAACGGTTTCTCGATTCGCACGCGCTTC
>CAZKBB010000102.1:0-2427 GCA_964550935.1 uncultured Caulobacterales bacterium | reverse complement strand
GCGCGCTGCTTGTCCATGGCGAGCGCGGAGGCGAGCACGCCGGAATGGGTGTAAGCTAGGCGCATGTATTCCAGGACGCCCTGGATGCGCCCGTCCTCGCCCCAAACGCCATGGAGCGCGTTGAAGGCGAGATCGGGCGCCAGCTCCTTGAGCTTCTCAGGCCAAAAGGGTTCGGCCGGGTCGATCTCATGGACCTCGTGGCCCTTCGCTCGCAAGCCATCGGCGCACGCGCGCCCCGAGACCAGCGAGACCTCGCGCTCGGGGCTCAACCCGCCGAGCAGCACCGCGATGCGTTTCGAGTCCTTAGCCATCGCCGGCCTCCCGTTCGCCGAGCCGCTTCACCTCCCAATGCAGCGAAACGCCGGTCTCGCGCGCCACGTCGGCGCGCACGTCCTCGACCAGGGTTTCGAGATCCTCGGCGGTCGCGGTCCCGTCATTGATCAGGAAGTTGCAATGTTGTTCTGAGAACCGCGCCCCGCCGACGCGCCGGCCGCGCCCTCCGACCGCATCGACCAGCTGCCAAGCCGAGCGTCCGCCGGACGCCTCGGGGTCGGGGTTTTTGAAGGTGGAGCCGGAGGTCTTCTCCCGGATCGGCTGGGTCGCCTCGCGCTTTTGAGTGATCGCGTCCATGCGCGCGGTCACCGCCTCGGCCGCGTCGGCGCGCCCCTGGAACAGCGCCTCCACGAAGATCCAGTCCGCCGGCGCGGCGCAGGACCGGTAGCCGTGCCCGAGCGCGTCCGGGCCGGCGACGATGCGCCGACCGAGCCGATCGATCGCGACCGCCTCGACCAGCACGTCCCTGGTTTCGGTTCCGTAGCAGCCCGCGTTCATGCGCACCGCGCCCCCGATCGTACCGGGCACGCCGACATAGAATTCAAGCCCTGCGACCCCCGCTTTCGCCGCCGCCTTGGCCACGGATTTATCCAGCGCGCCCGCCCCGGCGCGCACCCGCGCGCCGTCCAGCGCCTCGGTCCTGGCGAAGGCCGGGCCGAGCCGGATCACCACGCCGCGCACGCCCCCGTCGCGCGCCAGCGTGTTCGAGCCCGCGCCGAGCGCGTGGACGGGAACGTCCTCAGGCGTCGCGGCGAGAAAGTCGGCGAGGTCGGCCTCGTCGGCCGGGATGAACACCACGTCCGCCGGCCCGCCCACGCGCAGCCAGGTCACGTCCTTTAACGGGGCGTTCTCGATCAGCTTGCCGCGCACGGCCGGGAGATGCTCGATCAGGCTCATGGCCCCCCCCGCCCCGGCCCTCCCCCGTGGGGGAGGGCGGGCGCTTGTCCGTCGGGCGATGAGGTCTTAGGGCCCGCGTCAATGACGGCCGCGACCTCATCCCCTCCCCTCGAGGGGAGGGTCGCGGTGGGGTGGGGCGACGTCAAAGGACGGCCTCCAGAACCGACGGCAGATCGGCGGCCCAGGCGGTGATGTCTCCGGCGCCGAGGCAGACCACCAGATCGCCCGGCGAGACGCGGTCCTTGAGCGTCTCGGGCAAGTCCTCGCGCGAGACCGGGGCGGCGTCGCGGTGGCCGTGACGGATCAGCCCGGCGACGAGGCCGGCCTGGTCGGCGCCCTCGATCGGGTCTTCGCCCGCCGCGTAGACGTCGGCGACCAAAACGCTGTCAGCGTCGTTGAAGCAGGTGCAGAACTCTTCGAACAGCGCGGACAGACGCGTATAGCGGTGGGGCTGGACGACCGCGACGACCCGGCCTTCGCCTGCGGCCTGGCGCGCGGCCTTCAGGACCGCGGCGATCTCCACCGGATGATGGCCGTAATCGTCGATGACCGTCACGCCGTGGGCCTCGCCGACGCGGGTGAAGCGCCGCTTGACGCCTCCAAAACCCTCCAGAGCGCTACGCGCATCGGCTTCGCTCGCGCCGAGCGTGCGCGCCACCGCGATGGCGCCTAGCGCGTTGAGCACGTTGTGTCGGCCCACCATCGGCAGGAACAGACCCGACCAGCGCTCGGGCGTCTCGCCGCGCGCGTGGAAGACCACGTCGAAGCGGGCGCCCTCAGTGCCTTCCTCCAGCGCGTCCGCGCGCACGTCGGCCTGGGGGTTGAAGCCGTAGGTGATCACGCGCCGATCCTCGATGCGCGCGGCCAGCGCCTGCACCTCAGGGTGATCGGTGCACAGCGCGGCGAAGCCGTAGAAGGGAAGGTTCTCCACGAAGGTGAAGAAGGCCTCGCGCAGAGCGTCGAACGAGCCGTAATGCTCCAGATGCTCCGGGTCGATGTTGGTGATGATGCCGACCGAGCCGCGCAGCTTCAGGAAGGAGCCGTCGCTCTCGTCGGCCTCCACGACCATCCAGTCGCCCTCGCCCATCTTCGCGTTCGAGCCGTAGGCGGAGATGATGCCGCCGTTGATCACGGTGGGATCGAAGCCGGCGGCGTCCATCAGCGCGGCGACGAGCGAGGTGGTGGTGGTCTTGCCGT
>CAZKBB010000101.1:0-2498 GCA_964550935.1 uncultured Caulobacterales bacterium | reverse complement strand
CTAGGTCCCGCGCTGCTGCTCCACCCAGTCCATCAGAATTTTCGAGGTGTCCACGCCCGAAAACCGGCGCAGCTCCTGCACGCCGGTGGGCGAGGTGACGTTGATTTCGGTCAGCCGGCCGCCGATCACGTCGATGCCGGCCAGCACCAGGCCGCGGCGTTTCAGCTCCGGCCCGATGAGGTCGCAGATCTCGCGATCGCGCGCGTCGATCTCGCTGGCTTCTGCGCGCCCGCCCACATGCATGTTCGCGCGCACCTCGCCCTTGGCGGGCACGCGGTTGATCGCGCCGACCGGCTCGCCGTCGATCAGGATGACGCGCTTGTCGCCCTTGGCCACGTCCTTGACGAAGGCCTGGGCCATCAACGGTTCCCGGCTGACCTGGGCGAACAGTTCCAGAAGCGAGGCGAGATTCTCAGCGCTCTCGCGCAGGCGGAACACGCCCGCGCCGCCGTTGCCGAACAACGGCTTCACCACGATGTCGCGGTCATGATCCTCGAAAAAGGCGCGGATGCGCGCCTCGTCGCCGGTGATCAGCGTGGGCGGCATGACGCCTTCGAAATGGGTGACGAAAAGCTTTTCCGGCGCGTCGCGCACATGGCGGGGATCGTTCACCACCAGCACTTCCGGCTGGAGATGCTCCAGCATGTGGGTGGAGGTGATGTAGGCCATGTCGAAGGGGGGATCCTGGCGCAGGAAGACGACGTCGAGCCTATGAAGGTCCAGCGTCTCCGGGGCCTCCAGTACGACATGCTCGCCCTGGGTGCGGGTCATGCCGGTCACACGGCGCGCTGTCGCGCAGACGCGCCCGTCCTCCATGGCCAGCGCCTCGGGCTGATAGACCCAGATCGCGTGCCCGCGCGAGAAGGCCTCCAGCGCAATGTCGAACGTGGTGTCGGCGGCCGCGTCCACGGCCTCGATCGGGTCCATCTGGAAGGCGATGTTCAACATGGCGGATCCTTCGCGCCGTGACCGGCTCTCAAGCGGGGAGGCGCACATGTAGAACCTCGCAGGCGTGCGGGGAAGGCGGCGGCGATGGTCCACTGACCTCTGCGCGTGCGGGGCTGCAGCGTTTTCGCGTATTGCGCGAACATGAGATCCGTCTGATCGTATCAGGCGTTATGGGCGGGCTTTCTCGATCCGTCCGTCATCCACGGCGCCCCCCGGCCGTCGCGGCGGCGAGCGAGGCGTGCGCCGGCCGCGCGCACCGGCTCAACGACCTTCTTTTGGAGCAGATGCGCTTGGAGGCCTCGAAGGATGACCTCGTCTGCGTGCAGGCGGCAGGGCGGCTTATCGTACATCGGTGAGGCTCCAGCGGGGTGTCGTGCGGCTCTGGCTTGGCCCCGCCTGCGCCCGGACGCCGACAAGATCCAGACCGCCCGCGCCATGTCCGCCAACCAGGCTTTGCTTGACTTCGCGCGCCCCCGCGGATAACCCGGCGCGCTTACACGCAAGCGTCTCACGCTTGTCTTGACCGGCGCATGGCGGTTCGGGAGATCCCGAAACGCCGGGAGGTCGGCGAGGCCCCCCGCTCGGCGAAGGTTCGCTCAGCGGGGCATCATCGGCATGTTCGGTCCTCACCGGGGCCGATTGACGGCCGGTCGGGCGCGCGGCGTTTGCGAGGAGTGCGGCCGGGCTCCATCTCCCTTGGACGGAGTGGAGGCGGCGAAACGAGGCGAGCCATGTTCGAGTCCCTTTCAGAGCGTCTGACAGGCGTCTTCGACCGGATCACCGGCCGCGGCGCGCTGTCTGAAAAGGACGTGGACGCGGCCCTGCGCGAGATCCGCGTGGCGCTTCTGGAGGCCGACGTCGCCCTGCCGGCGGTGAAGGACTTCGTCGCCAAGGTGCGCGAGCAGGCCGTCGGGGAAGAGGTGATCCGTTCGGTCTCGCCGGGCCAGCAGGTCGTCAAGATCGTCCATGACGAGCTGGTCCGCCTGCTCGGCGGGGAGGGCGACCCCGAGGCGCTCAACCTGGAAGGCGAGCCGCCGGTCGCGATCCTGATGGCCGGCCTTCAAGGCTCGGGCAAGACGACCACCACCGCCAAGCTCGCCAAGCGCATCACCGAGCGCGACAAGAAGAAGGTGCTCGTCGCCTCTCTGGATACGCGCCGTCCCGCGGCCATGGAGCAGCTCGCCCAGATGGCCGAGAAGGCGGGCGTGGCGAGCCTTCCGATCGTGAAGAACCAGACCGCGGTCGACATCGCCAAGCGCGCCATGAACGCCGGCCGGCTGCAGGGCTATGACGTCGTCATCCTCGACACCGCAGGCCGGACCACGCTGGACGAGGACATGATGGGCGAGGCCGCCGCGATCGCGAAGGCCACAAGCCCGCGCGAGACCATTCTGGTGGCCGACGCGCTGACCGGTCAGGACGCGGTGGAGACCGCGCGGCGCTTCAACGAGCGCCTGGCGCTGTCCGGCCTGATCCTGACGCGCATGGATGGCGACGGGCGCGGCGGTGCGGCCTTGTCGATGCGCTGGGTCACCGGCGTGCCGATCAAG
>CAZKBB010000100.1:0-2511 GCA_964550935.1 uncultured Caulobacterales bacterium | reverse complement strand
AGCGTTCGAAGCGAGCGACGGCTGGTTCAATCTGGGCGCTGCGAACCAGGCGAACTGGGAGCGTACCGCACGCGCCATCGGGCGGCCTGGCTTAATCGACGATCCCCGTTTCAAGAACAATCCGGCGCGCATGGAGAATCTCGAAGCGCTGATCGCCGAGCTCGCACCGGTTTTCAAGACCGAGCCGCGCCACGTCTGGCTTGAAAAGCTGGATGCGGCGGGCGTGCCATGCGGGCCGATCCACGCCGTGAGCGAGATGATCGCCGACCCTCACACGGCCGCGCGCGCCATGGTCACGGACGGACCGGACGGCCGGCGCACGCTCGGCATGCCGGTGAAGTTTGACGGTCCGGTTAATCCGGTCCGCCGCGCGGCGCCGCGCATGGGCGCGCATACCGCCGACGTCCTGGCCGAAGCCGGCCTGCCGGACGCCGCGATCCAAGCGATCCTCGACCAAAGCGAGTTCAAAGCCTCATGAGCGTTACGCTGCCGGATTTGTTCGCGAAGGGCCTCGAGGGGAGAGAGGACAAGGTCCTCTTCCGCTTTAAGAGCGGAGCCGAGCTGACTTATGCGGAGTTTTTCGAGCACGCTCGAAAGGCGGCCGGCGCGCTCGCTGCGGCGGGCGTCGAGCCAGGTGACCGGGTGGCGGCACTGGTGGAAAAGTCCGCCGACGCGGCGGCGCTTTACGTCGGCTGCGTTCTGTCAGGGCGGATCTTCCTGCCGATGAATCCGGCTTATTCTGACGATGAGGTGGGGTACTTCCTCGCTGACGCCGAGCCGGCGGCGTTCATAGCCGATCCCTCGCGCCTGACCTTACTTGAAGCGATGGCGAAGGGCGCGGGTGCGCGTCTGACCGCCGCCCTCGACGCGGACGGCGCCGGTTCCTGGCGCGACCGGGTGGAGACGGCCGCGCCGTTCCATGGGTCGGCTCCGGAAGCGGGCGATCCGGCCGCCATCCTTTACACGTCCGGAACGACCGGGCGGCCCAAGGGCGCGGTGCTGTCGCAGGCCAATCTCGCCTCGAACGCCGCGACGCTGATCGAAGCCTGGCGTTTCACCGCAGACGACGTGCTGCTTCACGCCTTGCCGATTTATCACGCGCACGGGCTGTTCGTTGCGATCAACACCGTGCTCGGCGCAGGTGCGAGCATGGAGTGGCTTTCCAAATTCGACACCGACGCGGTGTTCGGCACCCTGCCGCGCTCCACCGCCATGATGGGCGTGCCCACCTTCTACACGCGGCTTCTGGACGACCCCCGCCTCGACCGCAAGGCGGTCGCGCCGATCCGGGTGTTCATCTCAGGGTCCGCCCCGCTTTTGGAGGAGACGTTCGAGCAGTTCCGCGCGCGCATCGGCCACGCCATCCTGGAGCGCTACGGTATGACCGAGACGGTCATGAGCACCTCCAATCCTTACGACGGACCACGCCTTCCCGGAAGCGTCGGGCCGCCTCTGCCAGGCGTGGAGGCGCGCGTTCGCGGCGAGGACGGCGCGCTTGTGGGCGCCGATCAGATCGGCGTGCTGGAAGTGCGCGGCCCCAACGTCTTCTCCGGCTATTGGCGCCGGCCGGAGCGGCGCGCCGACGACTTCACCGAGGACGGGTTCTTCAAGACGGGCGATCTCGCGCGCATCGACGCCGAGGGCGTCGTCTGGCTCGTGGGACGATCAAAGGACCTTATCATTTCCGGCGGGCTCAACGTCTATCCCAAGGAGGTCGAGCGCGTGCTCGACGATGTGCCGGGGGTAAAGGAGACGGCGGTGTTCGCCGCCCCGCACCGCGATTTCGGAGAGGGCGTCGTGGCTGCGGTGGTGAGCGAGAATCCGGCCCGCCCGGTCAATGAGGCCGCGCTGGAAGCGGCGGCGGAAAAGCTCGCCAAGTTCAAGCGGCCCAAGCAGTATGTCCATCTGGACGCTCTGCCGCGCAACGCCATGGGCAAGGTCGGCAAGGCCGAGCTGCGCAAAAGCTATGCGGATCTCTTCAACGACGCTTAATCGTCGGCGATCGCGCTGAGGATATCGAGCACGTTCTCGGTGACGATGCCGGTGTGATCGCGCATGAGCTGCTCGGCGCGCTCGCTGTCGCTGGCCAGAATGGCGTCCAGCACGGCCTGATGCTCGGCGAACGACTTCGATGTCCGGTGGGTGAGGGCGACCTGGCGGCGGCGATAGGGCGTCAGGCGCTCGAACAGTTTCGCCGCGATTTCGGCGAGCGCGGCGTTCTTCGAGCCGTGGAAGATGCGGCGGTGGAACTCAAGGCTCGCTTCGAAATAATCCACCGGCTGGCCGGCGTCTGCGAGCTCCCGATAGGCTTCGTGCACCTCTTTAAGTTCACGCTTTTCCGCCTCGTTCATTCGGCGCGCCGCGAAACGGGCGCATACGCCCTCAACCTCGGAGGCGGCCTCGAAGAGCGCAATCAGTGTCGTGGCGGAAACCTTCAGGACGAACGCCCCGCGATGGGGGTGCGTCTCGATCATGCCTGCAGAGGCGAGCTGGCGCATGGCCTCCCGCACC
>CAZKBB010000099.1:0-3531 GCA_964550935.1 uncultured Caulobacterales bacterium | reverse complement strand
AGGGCGCGTCGGCGGACTTGTAGACGATGTGACGCAGATCGTTCAGGCGGCCCGGATTGGGGCGCTTGCCTTGCGCGATCCACTCCTCCTTCGAGCGCCCGCCCTTCCAGGCGCGCGTGGTGAAGCCGAGAATCTCCGTCTTCACGCCCACCCGCTCCAGCGTGCGCGCGAGGATGTCCGCGCAGGCCGCCGCGACCAGGATCGGGCGCCCGCGCATGGAGCCGGAATTGTCGATGAGCAGCGTGACCACGGTGTCGCGGAATTCGGTCTCGCTCTCCTGCTTGTAGGTGAGCGCGGAAAGGGGATCGGTCACCACGCGCGGCAGGCGCGCCGGGTCGAGCATCCCTTCTTCAAGATCGAAGCGCCAGGCGCGCTGCTGCTGAGCCATGAGCCGGCGCTGAAGCCGGTTGGCCAGGCGCCCGACCACCGTCTCCAGACCTTTCAGGTGCTGGTCCAGATTGCGGCGCAGGCGCGCCAGCTCGTCGGTATCGCACAGATCGCGCGCCTCGATCGTCTCGTCGAACTGGGTGGTGAAAACCTTGTAGGCGTTGCGGTCCTCGCCTTCGGGGCGGACCCAGTTGGGCCGGGCGGATTGAGCCGAGTCGCTGTCGTCGTCCTGGGACTCGATCGTGTTGCGGCTTTCCTCGGCGAAGTGGATGTCGTCTTCATCCGCGCTGGTGCCGGAGGCGTCGTCCGGCTGCTCGTCCTCGCCGGAATCGGGCGGGGAGTCTGCGTCGTCCTCACCGCTTTCAGCCTCGTTCTCGACGCCTGAATCGTCCGGGTCGTCCTCGTCCTCGTCTTCATCCTGGGAGCTTTCGCCAAGCTCCTCGGAGAGATCGAGATCGCGCAAGACCTGGCGCAGCGCGTCGGCGAAGGCGCCCTGATCGCCGGCGCTCTCGCTCAGCTTGTCGAGCGCCCCGCCGGCGGCCTCCTCCAGGTCCTCGCGCCACACCTTCATCAGACCGCTGGCCTCGTCCGGGCAGGGCGCTCCCGTGATGCGCTCGCGCACCAGCATGGAGACCGCGTCAGCGAGCGGGGCGGCCTGGCGGTCCTCGGCCGCGTTCCAGCCCTCGCGCAGGCATTTTTCGCGCAGCGCCGCGTCCAGATTGCCCGCCACGCCGCGCATCTCGCGCGCGCCCAGGCCCTCGATGCGGGCCTGTTCGGCGGCGTCGAAGATACGTTTGGCGCGCGCGCCGGGCGGTGAGGCGGCCTGGTGGGCTTGTGTGTCGTGGTGCGCCAGGCGCAGCGCCACCGCGTCGGCCTTGCCGCGCAGGCGCGCCGTGTCGGCCTCGCTCAGTCCCGGAGGCGGGTTAGGCAAAAGCACGCGCCCGCGCACATAGCCGGAGACCTCGCCGCCATAGCGCACCTCCAGCTCCTTCTCGCGCGACATCGCCCGCGTCGCGGCGGAAAGCGCGCGCTTGAAGGTTTCTTCAGGGGACTGTTCGTCGGCCATGGGCGGTGAAGCTTAGCGCAGCGGGAGGCGAAAAGGGGCGAGCGCGCGGTCAGGGCGCGCAGGGGCGCGGTCAGGCCGCCTGGCCCTGCTTGTCCGGGCTCTCGCTCAGGCTCTCGCCGAAGACGCGTTGATAGAACTCCGCCACGATCGGACGCTCCAGCTCGTCGCACTTGTTCAGGAAGGTGAGCCGGAAGGCGTGTCCGGGGTCGCCGAAGATCTGAGCGTTCTCCGCCCAGGTCAGCACGGTGCGCGGGCTCATCACGGTCGACAGATCTCCGTTGATGAAGGCCTGGCGGCTGAGTTCGGCGACCTTGACCATGTCCGCAATGCGCTTTTCGCCCTCCTCGGTTTTGGCCAGATCGCCCAGCTTGGCCGCAACGATCGCGCGCTCGGTCTCGGCGGGCAGATAATTCAGCGTGGAGACGATCGACCAGCGGTCCATCTGGCCCTGATTGATCTGCTGGGTGCCGTGATAAAGCCCCGTCGTGTCGCCGAGCCCCACCGTGTTGGTGGTCGCGAACAGGCGGAAATTCGGGTTCGGCTTGATGACCTTGGTCTGGTCGAGCAGCGTCAGCGAGCCGGACGCCTCGAGCACCCGCTGGATCACAAACATCACGTCGGGACGGCCCGCGTCATACTCGTCGAACAACAGCGCGACCGGGCGCTGCACGGCCCAGGGCAGGATGCCTTCCTGGAATTCGGTCACCTGCTTGCCGTCGCGCAGGGTGATGACGTCCTTGCCGACCAGGTCGATGCGGCTGACATGGCTGTCCAGATTGACCCGGATCGTGGGCCAGTTCAGCCGCGCGGCGACCTGCTCCACGTGGGTCGATTTGCCCGTGCCGTGATAGCCCTGGATCATCACCCGGCGGTTGAACGCGAAGCCGGCCAGGATCGCCCGCGTGGTCGGCGGATCGAACACATAGGTCTCGTCGATCTCAGGCACGTGCGCGTCGCGTTCTGAAAACGCCGCGACCTCGAAGCCGGGGTCGAAGCCGAACAAGGCTTCGCAGTCGGCCTTGGCGTCGGGCGTCAGGCTGGTCAGGTCGGTTTCGGTCATCACGGGGTCCGGACTATCGGCGAAAGAAAGATCGGTTCGGTCACGCACTAGGTAGCGCGCGCGGCGCCGCGGCGCCACCGGGCGGCGTCAAGGCGCGCAGGCGGTTCAGGCGAGCCCGGCCTGCTTGAGGATCTGGTAGGCCGCGACGACTTTTTGAAGCCGGTCCTCGAAGGCGCGGTCGCCGCCGTTGGAATCCGGGTGATAGCGCTTGAGCATCTCTGAATAGCGCTTGCGCACCTCGGCCTTCTCCACGCCCGGCTCCAGGCCCAGCGTCTCCAGCGCGCGCGACTGCAACCGGCCGGGCCGGGGGCGCCGGCGCGCGTCCTCGGCGTTCGCGCCGAAGCGCTCCCGGTTCGGGGGCGGGCGATCGCCGAACAGCTTGTAGGGGTCGAAGAAGGCCTCCTGCCAGTCCACGCTGGCGCGCTCGGCGCGCTTGCGGCTGCCAGACCCGCGCGAGAAGTTCCAGGTCGGCCGGTGGCCGTGCTGCTCGGCCTCGTAATAGGTCCGCCGCGCGCCTTCGCCCATGCCCTCGAAGAAGTCCCAGGACTTGTTGTAGTCGGCCGCATGGGCCTGGCAGAACTGGTAGTACTCGCCGGGCCGGGTCGGGGATTTCGGCGCGCGCGCCTCGGCCTTCTTACGGCAGCCGGGATATTCGCACGTCTCCGCCTCCGCCTTCGCCTCATGACGCGGCGGCTTGATGCGGATATCCACGAAGCGCGGCTTGTATCTGAAGGTTTCGGCCATCACGCTGCAGAGTATGGGGCGCGCCGGGTAAGCGGGCAATGAATGCGAGACGGTTATGGGTGAAGTGAAACAGCAGATGGAACAGCGCCTGCGCGAAGCCTTCGCGCCTGAGCGCCTCGAGATCATCGACGACAGCGCCAAGCACGCCGGCCATGCCGCCGCGCCGGCCGGGGGCGAAAGCCACTTCACCGTGGAGATCGTCTCGGCCGCGTTCGAGAACGCCTCACGCGTCGAGCGTCACAGGCTCGTCAACCAGGCCCTCGCCGAACAGCTC
>CAZKBB010000098.1:0-3719 GCA_964550935.1 uncultured Caulobacterales bacterium | reverse complement strand
AACTGGATCGCCGCCGGCGCGCCATGGCGCGCCCGCCGGGCTACCGCTACGCCCCGCTTTACGACGCGCTTTGGCGATCATGCGAGGCGCGCTACGTGTTGCCGGCGGCGCAAATCACCGCGCCGATGCTCATCCTGGCGGGCGATGACGACGGGCTCTGGCCCGCAGGCCAGGCGGCGCGCGCGCACGCCGACGCCCGGCGAAAGGCGGGCTTGCCGACCCAGTTGGAAATCTTCGCGAACGCCGGTCATGCCTTGCCGGCGCCGGGGGTGGCGAAGCCTTTCGCCAATACGGCCGTCTGGCGCGGAGGCCGGTTCGGGGTGGACGCAGGCTTCATCGATCTGGGCGGCGATGCGCCCGCCGCCTGGGCGGCCGGCCGCGCGGCGTTCGAGGCGGTCGCCGCTTTCCTCACTCAGCCCCAGAGCGCCGGTTCCGGCGGGTAGGCGAGGCCGTCTTCGAACCGCATGCCGTGCGCATCGTCCTCGACAAGGCTCAAAGGTCCGTCGAGGTCGCACAAGGCGGCGAACTGGCCCACCAGATGAGCCGGGGCCATGGCGAGCGATCCGCCCAGCATGTTGCCCACCATCACCTTCAGATCCAGCCGACCGGCGAGCCGGGCGATGGCGAGGCCGGCGGTGAGCCCGCCGCATTTGTCGAGCTTGATGTTGACCATGGCGTAGTCGCGCGCGCAGCGTTCGAGATCCTCAAGCGTCTGGAAGCTCTCATCGGCGCAAAGCGTAAGCGGACCATCATACCCGTCGAGCGAGCCATCAGCGCCCGCAGGCAAGGGCTGCTCGACCATCTCGATGCGCGCTTCGATCAGCGCCGGGGTCAGCCGTTCCAGCTCCGCTTCGCTCCAGCCCTGGTTGGCGTCGACCACCAGGCGCACATGCGGAGCGGCGGCTCGGATGGCGCGCAGGCGTTCGTCGTCGCCCTCGGCGCCGAGCTTCAACTTGATCGCCTTGAAGCGTTTCGCATGGCGCGCGGCGGCTTCGGCCATGCTGGCGGGCTCGTCGAGACTGACGGTCATGACCGTCACCACCGGGCGGGGCGCTTCGGTGAGGCCTGCCCGCCGCCAGACCGGCATGCCGCTGAGCTTCGCCTCCAAGTCCCACAGGGCGGCGTCAAGCGCGGAGCGCGCCCCGTTCGCCGGGAGGAGGCCCGCCAGAAGGTCGCGCCGGTCGAACCGGTCCACCTGACGCGCGACAGTCTCGATCTGTGCGCAAAGACCCTCCGCGGTCTCGGGCCGGTAATAAATCGGCACGGCTTCGCCGCGACCGGTCGCGCCGTCCTGGCGCGCCTCCACCTGTATGCAGGACAGGCTTTCCCAGCGGTGGTTGGAGATGACGAACGGCACAGACAGGGCGCGCTCGGCTTCGCGCACGGTGATGTCCAGAGTCATGGCAGGGGCCTGTAGGTGGTGATGAACTTAAAGACCGCGATCGCTGCGGGCGCGTCTGCGGCGGCGAAGCGGACCGTGTAAGCCGAGCGCCGCTCGAACATCGGCAGATAGCTGAGAAGTTCCGCCGTCCAGTGGTGCTTGAAATCGATCTCCACCTCGATCGGACCTTCGATGCGATAGGGCGCGCGGGTGCGGGACAGGGCGGCTTCGGCGGCTTCGAATATCGCCGCGCGCGCCTTCGCCGGGCTTAGCGAGCGTGCGCTCAGGCGGCCGAGTGCGGTCTTCACCGCAACTGTGGAGAGATCTTCGCCGAGCAAGCGCCGGGCTTCAGCGCAGATCACGTCGTCGCCCGTGACCAGAAGGACCGGCGCGCCGTAAGCGCCCGCCGCGGCGGCGTTCACGCGCATTTCGTCGGCAGGTTCGCCGTTCAACCGGACTTGCGAGATCTGCATGCCGCGAAAGGTGTGGGCGAGAACGCCGTCCTTGAGATGGGCGCCGGCGTGATAGCCGAGCAGGAACACCGCGTCGAAGCCGGCCTCGACACCCTGCATCATGGAGAGCGGGCGCGGCCAGGACGAGATCAACTCGACGCCGTCGGGAAGCCCGTCCGGATCGATATTCACCGCGCTTCCATGGCTGTCGGCCACAAGAATATGGCTCGCACCGCCGCGAAGCGCGCCTTCGCAGGCGGCGCGCACCTCGCCGGTCATCCAGGCGGCGGCGCGGTCATAACCGTGCCCGCCCGGCGTGGTCTGAGACGTGTCCGCGACCCCGGCCACGCCTTCGATATCGGCGGAAATGAATAAGCGCATGGACGCCTCCCGGCGTTTCCCTTAGTCCGAAACTATGATTGTATGCAATCCAATACGTTTTGGCATACAAAAGGAGTCGGAGTGGCGCGGATCATCGTTGAGCATGCGGGCGGCGTCGTCACCGTCACGCTGAGTAATCCCGGCAGGTTGAACGCCATGACCCGCGACATGTGGGTGAGCCTCGCCGACCAATGGGAGGCGCTCAACGCCGATGAAAGCGTCCGCTGCATCGTTTTGACCGGCGACGGTCCACGCGGCTTCTGCCCCGGCAACGACATTTCCGAATTCGACGCTTACCGCTCCAACGCAGAGAAAGCCCGCGCCTTGTCGGAGATCATGAATCGCGGCCGTGACGCCATCTTATCGTGCCCGCATCCGATCGTCGCGCGCATTGACGGCGCCTGCGTCGGCGGCGGGCTGGAGATCGCGGCCATGGCGGACATGCGCATCTGCACGCCGGAAAGCCGATTCGGCGCGCCGCTGAACCGGATCGGGCTTTCGATGGCCTATGAAGAGATGGCCCCGATCCGGCGCATCGCCGACCGGGCCACCCTGTTCGAATTCCTGGTGGAGGGCCGCATCATCGACGCCGCCGAAGCCAAGGCGCGCGGCCTGGTCAACCGTGTGGTGGCCAAAGCCGAACTCGACGCCGACGTCGCGGCCACGGTGAAGGCGATCGCGGACGGTCCCCCGCTCGTGCATCGCTGGCACAAGAAATTCCTCGACCGGCTGGAGCAGCCCGGCCCGATCACCGAAGCCGAGCACGACGAGCACTATCTGGCGTTCGAGACAGAAGATTACCGGATCGGCTATCGCGCCTTCCTGGACAAAACCAAGCCGGAGTTCACGGGACGATGAGCCAGGACGCGTTTCCGCTCGACGGCGTGAAGGTCATCGAGCTCGCCCATGTGATGGCCGGCCCCACTTGCGGGCGTATGCTCGCGGACATGGGCGCGGACGTCATCAAGCTTGAGCGCCCCGGCGGCGGCGACGACAGCCGGCGCATGGCGCCGCCCTGGGTTGGCGAAGACAGCGCCGCCTTCCTGATGCTGAACCGAAACAAGCGCTCGATCTCGCTGGACCTCAAATCGCCGGCCGGGCGCGAGGCGTTTCTGGTGCTCATCGACACCGCCGACGTGCTGATCGAGAATTTCCGGCCCGGAGCGCTGGCGCGGCTGGAGCTCGACGCGCCGCATCTGCTCAAGCGCAATCCGCGCCTGGTGTTCTGTTCGATCACCGGGTTCGGCGCGAGCGGACCTTACGCCCAGCGCGGCGGTTTCGACCTGATCGCTCAAGGCATGTCGGGGTTGATGGCGATCACCGGCGAGGGGCCGGGCCGGCCGCCGGTCAAATGCGGAGCTCCGGTTGCAGACATCACCGCGGGTGTTCTCGCCGCCATGGGGGTGTGCGCGAAACTGCATCAGCGCCATCAGACCGGGCGGGGCGGCGTGGTCGATACCTCGCTCTACGAGGCGGCGGTCATGCACACCTTCTGGCAAAGCGCC
>CAZKBB010000097.1:0-3800 GCA_964550935.1 uncultured Caulobacterales bacterium | reverse complement strand
GGCGGGCATCTCGTAGAGCGGGCGCTGGTCGAGGCGGTAGGTGTTGACCATGTAGCCGCCGGCCTCGCCGGCTTCGAGATCACCCGACCAATAGCGCGCGGTGGTGTAGTTGGGCGCGATCTCGTCCGGCACCGGGCGCACGCCATAGGGCAGGCGCGGCAGGCGCTTGAAGAAGGCCGGCATCGCATCGTCGGCGCGTTTCGACAGCCACGCCGCATAGCGCAGCAGCTCCTCCTCGGTTTCGGCGTAAAAGCGCGGATCGGTGCGCAGGAAGTCGAGAAACTCCGCGAACGAGCCCTCAAACCCGGTCCGCTGGATCACGGCCTCCATTTCCGCGCGGATGCGCGCGACTTCATCAAGGCCGGTCTGGTGGATCTCCTCAGGGGTGAGGTCGAGCGAGGTGTGCTCGCGCACCAGAGCCCGGTAGAAATCTTCCCCGCCGGGAAGCGAGCGCGCGCCGAGCGTCTCGCGCGCGCTCGGTAGATAGGTCTCTTCGAAGAAGGCGTGGAGATCGCGCAGCGCCGGGTTGGCGTGCTGTTCGATCGCTCGGAGCGCGGCGGCGCGCAGGCGCGCCTGCTCCTCGTCCGGGATGGAAGCCGGCAAGGTGCGCAGCGGCGCGTAGAGCCCGCTTGCCTCGCCCTCGCGGATCTGGGCTTCGATCTGGTCCATCACGCCCGGCACGATCTCGCGCGGCTGCGTGACGCCGGTCTCCACCCCGCGCTGCAGCCAGGCCTGATGCTGAGCCAGATACGCCGGCAACGCCTCGATACGCGCGATCCAGGCCTCGACCGCCTCCACCGAGCCGGCCGGCGCGGAGCGCGCGGCGAAGGCGGGCAGCGTGTGAAAGCCGCTGTCATTGGTGAAGGGCAGCATGGCGCGCCGCTCCGCCGGGATCGCGGTTGCGGTGTCGAGCAGATGGGAGAGCACCGCGTAGGAGGCCCGGTCGACGCCTTCAAGCGCGCCGGCGTCGATCGCCTCAAGCCGGTCATGGAAGCCTTCCATCGCGCCCTGGCGTTCGGCCACCGCTTCGAAGCCGGCGTCGGGCCATTGCGCGGCCGCCTCCAGATCGCCCCGTCTGGCGCGCTGGAGCACGTTGCGCTCCTCGTTGAAGGCCTCGTAGTCGGCCACGAGGGCGGCGAAGTCCTCTGACGCGTCCGCAAGGGCGGCCGGCGCGGTCAAAAGCGCGATGATGAGGCTGGCGATCAGGCGCATGGGTCAGGCGTCCTTCTTCAGCGCGTCGGGCGTCAGGCCCAGACGCTTGGCGATCAGCGTGTCCGCGCGGCGGCGCGGCAAGGCGTTGAGAAGCCAGTGCGAGAACGGCTCCGGCGTGACGATGGTGTTGAGCTTCGCCTTGCGGTCGGTCAGCGCGGCGTGCACGGCCTTGGCGACTCGTTCCGGCGCCAAGCCGGTCTTCCCGCGCGAGAGCATGTAGGCGAGAATCGTGTCGAGCGCGTCGTCATAGTCCGTGCCGCGATACTGGTCCGGGTCCAGCTCTTCGGCCTTGTCCCAGATCGGCGTGCGGATCGGGCCCGGATTGATGGCCACGCAATCGATCCCGTAGAGCATCAGCTCGCGGCGCAGACCCTGGGTCAGCGCTTCGAGCGCGAATTTCGAGCAGGCGTAGGGCGTGACCAGAGGCGTGGCGCTGAGGCCCGCCACAGAGGACATGTTGACCACGCGCCCGCCGCCTTTGGCGCCGGCGTCGGCGCCCCGGCCTGGGATCATCAGCGGCACGAAGCCCTGCACCACGCGCAGCTGGCCGGTGACGTTGATCTCCAGCTGGCGCTGCAGTTCCTCGATGGGCAGATGCAAGAGCGGACCGGCCACCGCGACGCCGGCGTTGTTCACGAGCCCGGACAGCGCCGCGCCGTTCAGCGCGGCCTTCACCTCCGCGCCGGCGCGCGCGACGCTGTCGCCGTCGGTGACGTCGATGATCACGGGGCTGATGCGCTCGGACAGCGCCGCGACGCGTTCGGCGTCGGCCGGCTTGCGAACGCCAGCGAAGACGCGCCAGCCCTTCTTCGCCATGAACTGCGCCGTTGCGAAGCCGATACCGGTCGAGGCGCCGGTGATCATCACGGATTTGTCAGGCCTCGCCATGGCGCGCATCCCTGTTCGAGCGGTTCGGGCGCGACTGTGGCGGGCGCCCCGCCGGGGGTCAATTCAAGGCGCGGCGAGCCGCATGGGGACAGGCGGTTGCGAACCCTTCTCAATAGCCGCGGACGCGTTGACCTTGGACCGCGCAGGCTTATTGTCCGGACCGATCTTGAGACCCGGTGCATGAGCGATTCCGGTCGCCGATACAGCGTGTTCGAATGCGAGTCTCCCGCCTGGAAGGTAGTCCGACGATGGTCGCGAAATCGCCCGATACGCCGCGCCGAGACCCGCGGCCGCTCTCGCCCCACCTGCAGGTGTGGAAGTTTCACGCCACCATGGCGTCCTCAATCCTTCACCGCGTCTCCGGCGTGGTGAATTACATCGGCGCGGTGCTTGTGGCCGTCTGGCTGATTTTGCTCGCGGCCGGACCGCAGGCCTACGCCGGCGTCGAGGCGCTGCAGGGCGGCGTGATCGGGGCGCTGGTGACGCTGATTCTGATCGGCTTCACCCTGTCCTTGACCTATCACATGCTCAACGGGATCCGGCACTTGAGCTGGGACATGGGGTTGGGCTTCGATCCCGGCGGCTCCAACCTGCGCTCTTGGATCATCTTCATCGCCGCGATCGTGATCACGGCCGCGGTCTGGATCGTGGGCGGAGGGGTTTTATGATGACTGATTTCCGCACCCCGCTCTCGAAGGCGCGTGGTCTCGGCGCGGCGAAATCCGGCGTCGGCCACTTCATCGGCCAGCGCCTGTCGGCGGTCGCGCTGATCGTGCTGATCCCGATCTTCACCTGGTCGATCGCCAGGCACGGCTATGGCGAGTACGACGCTGCGGCGGCCTATATCGGCTCGCCTTTGGGCGCGATCGTGACGCTTCTGACCCTGACTGCGGCGTTCTATCACATGCGCCTGGGTCTCCAGGTGGTCATTGAGGACTACATCCATAAATCCCTGACCAAGATGGTCCTGCTCGGCGCGAACACGCTTCTGGCGGCCGGGCTTTGGATCGCGAGCCTTTATGCGGTCCTTCGGATCGCGACCTAAGACCGGAGAGGCGCCTGACCCATGGCTGCTTACGAATGGACCGATCACACGTTTGACGTCGTCGTCGTCGGAGCTGGCGGCTCCGGCTTGCGCGCGGCGCTCGGCGCGGCTCAGGCCGGGCTGAGAACGGCGTGCATCTCGAAAGTCTTCCCGACGCGCTCGCACACGGTCGCCGCCCAGGGCGGCATTTCCGCGAGCCTTGGGAATATGGGCGAGGATGACTGGCGCTGGCACATGTACGACACCGTGAAGGGGTCGGACTGGCTCGGCGACCAGGACGCGATCGAGTATCTGTGCAAGCACGCCCCTGAGGCGGTCTATGAGCTCGAGCACTGGGGCGTGCCCTTCTCGCGCACCGAAGACGGCAAAATCTATCAGCGCGCCTTCGGCGGCATGACGAAGAATTACGGCGAGGGCCCGGTCCAGCGCACCTGCGCGGCCGCGGACCGCACCGGACACGCCATCCTGCACACGCTTTACGGCCAGTCGCTCAGGAACGCGACGGAGTTCTTCATCGAGTACTTCGTCATGGACCTGATCATGGACGAGGACGGGGTGTGCCGCGGCGTCACCGCCTGGAAGCTCGACGACGGCACGCTGCACCGCTTCCGCGCCCAGCGCACCATCCTCGCCACCGGCGGCTATGGCCGCGCCT
>CAZKBB010000096.1:0-3848 GCA_964550935.1 uncultured Caulobacterales bacterium | reverse complement strand
AAATTGTTCATCAGCGAGCGGAAGGCGGCGCCTTCCTTGTGCATGTCGATGAAGACCTCGCCGAGCTCGCCGTCGTCGAACTCGCCGGTGTGCAGATAGACCTTGTGTCCGCCCACGGTGGATTTCTGGATATAGCCCTTGCGCCGGTCGGGCAGCTTGCGCCTCTGGGCGGGCTGGGTGACGACGCGCTCGACGACCTTCTCCACGATGCGCTCTTCGGTGACCACGGCGCGCCGGCCCGCGTCGCCGCCCTCGAACTCGATCGTGTTCAGGAGGTCGTAGAGCGCCTCGCCTTCGCGGCGCACACGCAGGGAGCAAAGCCCGGCGCGCGCGGCGAGCGCGATCATCTCTCCCGCCTCGTCGGGCGTCGCGGTGCTCGCCAGATCGAGCGAGAGCCGCGCATCGGTTCCAAGCGCAGCCTCGGCGACCGCGGCCATGGCGATGCGCGCTTCAGCCTTTACACCCGCGAATGCGGCGCGCGCCTGCGCCGTGAGCATGTCGAGCCCGCTCACATCGTCCGCGCCGTGCACATAGCGTTCGGCCGCGTCCACATCGATCGGGGCGACCCCGAAGGCCTCGAGCAACCGGCCGCCGACCGCCTCGAGGCGCTCCGGCGGCAATCCGACGCGCAACGCGATCTCGTCGCCCACGCTCCAGCGATTGAACGCGTGGCGCACCGGAACGCCCTCTGCGAGCGCGGCGTCGATGCGCGCCATGGCGTCGTCATCGAGCCCGCGTTCGCGCAGCGCTTTCAGCCATGGAGCATCGAGGCCTTCGATCGAGCCCGCGCCCAGAAGGCGCGCGCGCGCCGCCTGGGCGTCGGCCGCGTCCAGACGCCCCAGCACGCGCTCCAGCGCTTCGGCCGGGCGCCGCGCGCCGCCGGCGGCCTGTCCAACCGTAAAGGCGAGGGGATCCGCGCCCGCACTCTCCGCCCCGATCACCGCGAACGCCAGGGCGTCGAGCCCGGCGAGATTCACAGGCGCTGGAGAGGCGGAGCGCACAGCGGACAGCCAGTCGGCTGCGGCTTCGCGCGCGCGATCTTCGCCGTAGGCGATCTCGCAGGCGGCCAGCGCCGCGCCGAGGCCGGCCAGGCCCAGCGCGCCGTCGCTCGCCGCCGCGGCTGCGCCCCATAGCGCACACGCGCTGTTGAGCGCGTCGACATTGATCTCGTCGCCCTCGATGAAGCGCGCGAGGTTGAGGATGACAGCCGGTTCCGGCGAGGTCTCGGCCTCGGCGAAGCGCAGCTCAGGCGCGCCGTGGGTCCAGACCGCTTCGCACAGCGCGTTGAACACGCGCTGCGCCGGCGCGCCGCCGAGCGTCTCGCCGTCGGCCTCGACCGCCTCAATGAAACTGTGCGGCAGATGAAGCGCTTTGGCCTTCGGGGCGTCCGGCGCGAAGTCGAGGCCGGGCTCCACCGCCTCCAGCCCGCGCCGGGCGCGCGCGATCGCACGCTCGATCATGGGGTCCGGCGCGCCGTCGCGGCGCGCTTCGCGGATGGCGCGGGCGAGCGCTCGATTGCGCGCGGGATCGAAGCACTCTTCCCCGCCGCCGTCGCAATTGATGCAGGCCGCGGCCACGGCCGTGAGACGGTCGCGCAGGATGCGCGCGCCCATGTCCGCCGCCGCCCGGCCCGCTTCGGCCTGGTTGAGCGCCTCGATCAGGGCCTGCGCGCGCTCGATCGGTTCGACCGGTGCAAGGTGTTGAGTCTCGACGGATGCGCCGCGCCAGATCGGCGCGGCCGGGATCGCTTCACGCGCCAGCATGGAGGCGAGGAGTTCATCGCGCGCCGCGTCCGCCGCCTCGAATGCGCCGGCGAGCCGGTGGGCGATCAAGCTGAGCAGCGCGCCGGCGTCGATATCCGCGTCGAAGTCCGCGCCCGACAGCGCGGCCAGCCCCGCGCAGGCTTCCGCGGGCCAGTGCGCGGGCGCATGGATCGCGATCTCGCCGCCAGCCTCGGGGCCGTCTGGATCGGCGGGGAAGAGCGGACGAGCGGCGAGCCCTGCGGACTGGAGCGGATCGACGCCTTCGCGCGAGAGCCGGCGGGGCGGGGTCGGGCGTCGGTCGGGGCTCATGAAGGCTCCTTGCAGACGGGGCGCGTACGAATCATTTGAAAGGATACCGGCGCGCGCAGCCCCGTGTCGAAGTCTTGATGAGGCGGGAGGGTTTAAATGCGCGCCCACACGCGCGGGCTCTGGACCCGCGCAGCCGCGGGGGGCATATTCCGCCGCGATCTGGATAAGGAACGGATGACGCGATGCTGCGCCTGATCGGCAAGCTTTTCGCCTGGTGGGACGGCGCCACGCCCGGCGCGCTCTTCACCATCGCCCGCACCGGCGCCTTCGTCGGCGAGGACGAGTACGGCAACAAGTATTACGAGGAGCGCAAGAGCACGCGCCCCGACGGGTTCAAGCGCCGCTGGGTGGTTTATAACGGCTACGCCGACGCCAGCCGCGTTCCGGCGGACTGGCACGGCTGGCTGCATCACACCTTCGAGCCCTCTCCCAAGGACGCGCCGCTCAAGCGCCGCGCATGGGAGCTCGATCACATGCCGAACATGACCGGCACGGTGCACGCCTATCGTCCCGGCGGCTCGCTCGCCGGTCCGCGCAAGCGTCAAAAGACCGCCGCGGACTATGAGTCCTGGACGCCTGAAGGCTGACGCGGGAGAGCCTCCATGAAATCCGGCGCCTTTCTGGAAACCCTCATCGGCGTGATCGTTCTGGTCGCGGCCGGCTTCTTCCTGGTCTGGGCGCAAGGGCGTCTCGACGAGGGGGCGGGCGGGGACGGCTACGAGGTCGTTGCGCGCTTCAACACGGTCGGCGAGCTCGCCCGGGGCGCCGAGGTGCGCATGGCCGGCGTGCCGGTGGGCGCGGTGCAGTCGATCTCGCTCGATACCGAAACCTATTTCGCGCGCACCGATCTGGAGATCCGCGGCGATATCGAGATCCCGCAGGATTCCACCGCTCGCATAGCCACTGCGGGGCTGTTGGGCTCGGCCTATGTCGAAATCGAACCGGGCGGTGCGATGGAGATGATCTCTGAGGGCGGCGAGATCGAATTCACCCAGGGCGCGGTCGATATGTTCGACCTGATCGGCGATGCGGTCATGGACCGCGGCGGCTCGGGCGGAGGCGGCTGAGCGCCGCCCGGCGCCGGTCACGACTTCGCCGCAAAGCCGGAGGAGCTTGCGCCTTATGAAAGGTTTTCTCGCCGCCATCGCCGCGCTTTTGCTCGCCGCCGTCGCGGGGGCGCAGGACGCCGAGGCGCCGTCGCAACAGGGCGAGGCGTCCGAGCTGCGCAATGACGCGCTTGAGGCGTTCGCCGAGCCTGAACCGAGCCAGGAGGCGATCGAAGCCGCCCCGGAGCCGCAGCCGCGCGATGATCTTTCTTCCGAACCCGGCTCGGTCGCCGTGCTTCGCGGCCTCGACAAGGTCACCGCCCGCACGCGCGATTTCGAAGCCCCGGTGGGCGAGGCGGTCGAGTTCGGCGCGCTCGGCGTTCTGGTGCGCTATTGCCGGCGGACCCCGCCCGAGGAGCCGCCTGAAGTCTACGCTTACCTTGAGATCGACGACCGGCGCACCGACGGCTTCGGCGAGGAGGTCGAGGGCGAGACGGTGTTCTCAGGCTGGATGTTCGCCTCAAGCCCGGCGCTCAACGCGCTGGAGCATCCGGTCTATGACGTTTGGGTGCTCGACTGCGTCGACTAGAGCATTTTCGCCTGGTTCTGACTCGGCCGGGGATTCCGTTTAGCAGCGAAGCGTGATTCATGGGGTGTTGCCTGGATAAGGGGGCTGCCATGAGAACGTTGAGCGAAGATCTGCGGCTTCGAGCTGTGAGGCTGGTTGTCG
>CAZKBB010000095.1:0-4162 GCA_964550935.1 uncultured Caulobacterales bacterium | reverse complement strand
CGGTTGTATCCCCGCGCGCGCAGGAAGGAAACCCCGGCGCGGCCAAAAATTTCATCAAACATTCACCCGACCGGCCGACGGGCTGAAAGACGCCACGCGCACGCCTCCCCGTCCTCGCCAAGCGTGAAGCGGTCCGGCTCGCCGGCGTCCAGCCCCGCCTCGCGCCAGGCCGCGACAACGCCGGCCGCGTCCGCCTCGCTCAGCGCAGCCGCGGTCATGGCCTTCATGCGCCCGCGATAGGCGTTCGCAGAGGCCGCCTGCGCGCGGATCCAGCCGATGCCGTCTTCGGGCTCATAGGCGAGCCGATTCTGCAGCAGGCGCACCATGTCGTTCAGGAAACCCATCGCATAATCGCCCGCCTGTCCTGGGTCGCCTTGCGCGGCTCGGCCTGCGGTCTGAACCGCGCCCTGATAGGCCGGGCCCAGCTCGTCAGTTATCCGCTCCGGGGCGATCTTTCCCGCATCCACGTCGAACGAGGCCTGGAACAGGGCTTCGGCCTTGGCGAACAGGTCAGCCTCGATCATGGCGTCCAGAACCGCCAGGTTCGACGCGCATTCGCGCTCGATCGGCCCGCCCTCGATATGGGTCAGCGCCAGCACCGCGCCGCCGGGCGCGATGAAGCGCGCCATGGCCTTGACCGCGTCGAGCCCGGCGTACTCCACCCCGTACTGGCTGAACACGAAGTCCGCCCCGCCCGCCTCCAGCGGCGGCGCAGCGGCGTCGCCCACGAGCGCGCGCGAGGCCTGGGGCACGGCCGCTTTCGCCTTCTCAAGAGCCGGTTCGGCGATATCGATCAGCGTCAGATCGAGGCTCGCGCCCGCAGCCTCGGCCGCCGCCGCCGCTTCGCGCGCCGCGACGCCGGCGCCGCAGGCCAGATCGACCAAGCGCGACCCGCCCTCGCCTGCGAACCACGCGTCGAAGGTCTCGCGCCAGAAGCGAGACAGCGCCTCGCCTGGACGCGCGGCGGAGACCGCGTGGCTGTCAGGGGCCGCGCCGGTCCAGTACTCGCTCCAGGCTTCAGCTTGTGCGGCGGCGTCGGTCATCAGGAGACCTCTCGGTCAGGGGCGATGTCAAAGGCGATGGTGAGGCGTTCGCCGGACCTTATCGGAACCGTGCCGTGCCACATATAGCTGGGGAACAGCGTCAGCTCGCCAGCCCGCGGCTCCACATGGCCTTGCGGCTCCGCGCCTGGAACCGGAAACGGCGGTTCGCAGAACTTCAGCCAGCCCTCCTTGTCCGGCGAGCCGGCGACCTGGGGCGGGACGTCCGCATAGTAAACCGAACTCGCCCAGCCCTGCGGATGGACGTGGTTCACATGACGCCCGTTCGGCCCGAGCTTGACCGACCACGCCCCCTGCAGGCGGAATTGCGAGGGAATACGCGACAGGAAGGGGTGATCGCCGGAGGCCGAGAGCTTGGCGCGGAAGCGGTTGAACGCCGTCTCGGCCATATTGAAGAAGTCCACGATCACCGGCTCGGTGCTATGGCGCAGATCGGTCGGCGTCTGGGCGCCCTCGCGCAAGGACTGATCCAGCGGCGCGACGGAAAAGTCATGCAGGCGCCGCAGGGTTTCGGCGAGCTGCGCGTTGAAGGCGGCGAGCCCGCCATAGTGCGCCGGCGGCTCCAGCGCCTGGGTCAGGGTGAAGGCTCCCACGTCATAGAGCGCCTCATAGTCTAGGTCGCGCTGCAGCCTTGCAGCCGTGGCGTCCATCGCGATCCAGAACTGATCATGAGGCCGGGAACGGCGCCCGGCGCGGGTGAGCGCGCGCGCCGCGTCCGCTTCGCCCGCCATCAGATGGGCGCGCGCGCGATTGGCCCAGAGCAGCGCTGAGTCGGGGAACCGATCCGCAGCCCGGCGCGCCGCATCAAGCGCAGCCGCCGCGTCGCCGGCCTCCACCTCGATCGTGATCGCGCGGTCGCTGAGCTGCGGGTCTCCGCCGCGCGCCGACCAAGCCCGTCGCAGCAAGGCGCGCGCCTCGTCGAGCCGGGCCATCTGGGTCAGCGTGTCGAGATAGGCCGTGTAGACCAAGAGCGCGCCGCCGGACCGCTCAAGCGCGGTCTCGTACACTTGGGCGATCTCATCTCCTCGGCCCGTCATCCAGCGCATCTGCGCCGCGCCGTGAAGCGCGGCCGGGTCGGTCGGGTCTGCGGCGAGCGCGGCCTCGACCGCCCGCTCGGCCTCGCCGAAGCGATGGAGGCGGGCGAGTGCTGCGAAACGGGCGTAGTGGGCGGGCGTCAAGCCGGCCTCGGCCACGCCCTCAAGCGCGGTGAGCGCGTCCGACGGGCGACCGAGCTCGAGCAAGCACTGGCCGGCCCCATAGCGCAGCCGCGCGTCTCCCGGCCATCGCGCCAGCGCCGCCTCCGCCGCTGCGAACGCGGCCTCCACCTCTTCGGCCTCTCGCAAGGCGCGCACATGCAACGCAGCGGCTTGCGGCGCGCGCCCGGCGAAGGGCGCAATGACATCGAGCGCGGCGCGGGGCGCGCGGTCGGCGAGATGACGCCGCGCCAGATTGATGGCGGCCGGTGCAAAGTCGGGCTTGAGCGTCAGCGCTTTTTCGAAGGCGTCGACGGCGCCGGCCGCATCGTCGAGATCGCCGAGCGCCAGGCCGAGCGTGTTCCAGGCCTCATGGTGGCGCGGGGCAAGGCGGACCGCTTTTCGCAAGTGCGCCGCAGCTGTCTCCGGCTCGCCGCGGCCGCGCGCCGCCGCGCCGGAGAGCCGCCACACGTCGGGCGCCTGGGGCGCCTCGGCGCGCAGCTTAGACAGGACCTGCTCGGTCTCGGCCAGTCGGCCCGCGCGCAGAAGTCCGAGCGCCTCGTTCAGCGCCGCGTTCAACCGGCTCGTCGACAAGGGGGTCATCTGCGCCTCTCCAACACAGCCCGCGCAATAGAGCGGAGAGCGTCGGGCGGGTCCAGCGTGCGGGACACGCGCACGCTGGACCCGAACACAGAAAAAGGGCGGCTCCCGGAGGAGCCGCCCCAATCCTAGTCGATCAGATCGACGTCGGCTTAGTGACGCAGGGTCAGGCCGACGAAGAACTGACGGCCGTACGGGTCATACGTCGCCGGCCAGGAGTTGGCCTGCTCCGACTGCGGGCCGTCGCCGAGACGCGGCGGGTCCTGTTCGAAGATGTTCCGGATACCACCGTACACTTCGATGTTGTCGTTGATGTCGTAGCTGGCGTTCAGATCCCAGTAGTTGAACGCGTCGATCGACGTCACGTCCAGACCATCGGCGTACGCGCCGTAGAACTGGGTCTGGGTGTCGGTGACTTCGCCGATGTAGCTCCAGCGGAGCGTTGCGGTCAGACCGCCGTACATCCACGTGCCGAAGGCCAGGAACTTGGTCTCCGGCGTCGGCTCGCCGCAATCCGCTCCGTAGAAGCCGGCGCACTCGATCACGCCGAGCGTCGCGGTCGGCTGGAAGGAGTTCGTTTCCGTATAGGTCGCGTTCGCGCCGATATTGAACGAACCAAAGTTCCAGTCCGGGGCGAAGTCGTAGGTGAAGCCATAGTCGAAGCCTTCGACGAACAGGCCCACCTGGTTAGCCGTGCTCAGGGTCTGACGGATGCCGTCACCGTTCGGATCGGTCCCGACACGCTCGCCAAACAAGCCCAGCGCGCCGTTCGCGCCGCGCTCAGTGATGGCGCACGCAGCCGCGTTGCCGGTCAGAGCACAGTCGTTGACCACCTGCTGAGCAGTCGCACCGCCAAGGGCGTTGGCGATCTCGATGTCGTAGTAATCCACCGTCAGGGTCAGGCCCGGAATGAAGGACGGCGAATACTGAGCACCGATCGTGATCGTGTCGGCTTCTTCGGCCTCAAGGTTTTGAGCGCCGGTGAAAATCGACTCGACCTGCGAGTTGATCTGAGGCGCCGGAACGCCCCCGGCGGGCACGCCGTCAGCCTCACAGTTCGCCACAACGGCCGCCTGCTGCGACGAGTCGAGCAGGTTGAACGCGCCGAACGAACCGCCGGCACAGGGGTCCTGGACGCCGGGGAACCCGTTCGTGTCTGTCTGGAACAGGTTGCCGACAGTCGGGGCACGCACCGCACGCTGGAACTGCGCGCGCAGGCGCGGGCCGTCGATCGGGACCCACTCGCCGCCGAAGGCGTAGGATTCGACCGTGCCGACCGAGGACTAGTCCAAGTAGCGATACGCGCCG
>CAZKBB010000094.1:0-4164 GCA_964550935.1 uncultured Caulobacterales bacterium | reverse complement strand
CGCCGCCCTAATGGGCGGCCCAGATTTACTGGAGAGCGCCGCCCTAATGGGCGGCCCAGATTTACTGGAGAGCGCCGCCCTAATGGGCGGCGCGGCGCACTCGCCCGGCGATCTCGTCCAGTTCGGACTGTTCGGCCGCGCGTGCGGCGTCCTGCAGGCGCGCCAGCCGACGCTCCTCCAACAGCTCGAACTTCTTCAGCTCCGAGTAGGCCTCTTCGAGGCGGGTGCGCAGGGCGTCGGCCTGAGCGTCCACCTCGATCTGGCTGGCGCGCAGCTTCTCCTTTCGCTCCAGCACCGAGCGCGCGTAGGAGCCGTAGGCCAGATAGCCCTCCTTGCTCTCCTGCGCGGCGGCCTGCTCGTCCGGGACGCTGTCGTCCAGACGCTGGATCTGCTCGCCGATCGAGGCGCGCGCGCGATCGATCTCGGCCATCTGCTTTTGCAACTCTTCGACTTTGAACCGCGCCAGCTTGATCAGCGGCGCATGCGACCTGGCACCCATGGTCTACCCCTCTCCATCCACCAAGATCCCGGACAGGGCCGCGAAACTCTCCGCCGGGGCGCAGGCTTCGTCTTTTCCCTGACTCAGAAACGTCTCCAGCGGGCCGTTCAGAGCGATGGCGCGATCGACCTGCGGGTTCGACCCGGGGCTGTAGGCCCCGAGGCGTATCAATTCCTCCATGTCGGCGTAGGCCGACAGCGCCGCGCGCGCGTCCCTGGCGAGCCGGGCCTCGTCGTCAGAGCCGTAGACTTCAGGCGCGGTGCGCGAGATCGAGCGCAGAACGTCGATCGCGGGAAAGCGCCCGCGCTCGGCGATCGCGCGGCTCATCACGACATGGCCGTCCAGGATGCCGCGCACGGCGTCCGCGACCGGCTCGTTATGGTCGTCCCCGTCCACCAGCACGGTGAACAGCCCGGTGATCGAGCCCGACCCTTCCGGCCCCGGCCCGGCGCGTTCGAGCAGCCGCGGCAGCTCGGCGAAGACCGAGGGCGTGTAGCCGCGCGTCGTCGGCGGTTCGCCCGCGGCGAGCCCGATCTCGCGCTGGGCGAGCGCGAACCGGGTCACCGAGTCCATCAGGCACAACACGTTCAGGCCCTGGTCACGGAAATACTCCGCCGTGGTCAGCGTGAGTTGGGCGGCCTGGCGGCGCGCGAGCGCCGGGCTGTCGGAGGTTTCGGTGATGACGACCGAGCGCGCCCGGCCGTCGGGGCCCAGCACATCCTCGACGAACTCGCGCGCTTCGCGGCCGCGTTCACCGATCAGGCCGATGACGATGACGTCGGCGTCCGCGCCGCGCGCCAGCATCGACATGAGGACCGACTTGCCGACGCCCGAGCCCGCGAACACGCCCAGGCGCTGGCCGCGGCGCATGGGCGTAAAGACATCGAGCGCGCGCACGCCGAGCGCCAGTCGCTCGCCGAGACGCGCGCGGGCGTGGGCGCAGGGCGGCTGGCCTTTCAGCGGATAGGCGACATCGCCCTCGCCGAGCGCGCCGCGCCCGTCGCGCGGGCGCGCGAAACTGTCGATGACGCGGCCGAGCCAGCTTTCATGAGGGCGCACCGAAGCGCCCTCGGGATCGAGCCGGGCTTCGGCCCCGGCGCGCACGCCGGCGAGATCGCCGTAGCTCATCATCAGCGCGGTCTCGCCGCGAAAGCCCACGACCTCGCAGATCGACGCGCCCTCGCCGTGATCGATCTCGGCGCGCGCGCCGAGCGTCAGCGCCGAACGCGGGCCCTCGGCCTCCAAGAGCAAGCCGTTCACCGCCGCCACGCGGCCGCGGAAGGTTCGGGTTTCGAGCCCGGAAACGCGCTCGATCAGGGCTTGCATCGCGGTTCTCGCTTGATGGCGCTCAAGGCGGTTCTCCGCCTGTCGCAATCTGTTTACCGCAAAGCGGTTGAGCCCGCGTAAACGACCGCCGCGGCCCGGGCCGCCTCGCCGGCATGTGCCCGCCGCCGGTTCCATTCTGGCCGAGATAGGCTATTTAACGCGCGAACGCAGCGGCTTCACAGCCGCGCGTTCTCGCCGCCGGATCACGCCGATCCCTCCGCCGGGCGTCCCCCGCCCGCGCCGGTCCGGCCCCGACGTGGCGCGCCCCCGGTCGCCGCCGCCGACGTTAGATCGACGACGAGGACATACATGCCGCTTGATGGGAACTCCGTGCGCATCGCCGGATCGCGACCGCGCCGCAAGGCCGACTCCCGCCGCTTCAAGGACAATCTCTACACCCGCATCGAAGAGACCAAGTTCAACCGCTATGTCGTCCACGACATCGCGCGCTATCGCCGCTATGTCGAAGAGGGCGGCGCGGCGGTCTACTCAGAGGCCGAGCTTGACGCGCTCGAGCGCGCGGGCGTGTCCGATCGCCTGCCGCCGCGCGCTACGGGCTATTACCTTGACCTGGCCAAGCGCTCAGAGGCGGTGAAGAATCTGATCAAGGCGCGCCCGGAGGAGATGGACGATCTCTCCGGCGAGGCGGACCCGTCCAACCAGCTGAAATACTCCCCCGTGCCGGGGCTTCTGCACAAGTACGAGCTGGTGCTGCTCTACGTGGTGCGCACGTGCTCAAGCTGGTGCCGATATTGCTACCGCTCAGACTTCCTGACGGGCAAGACCGAAAAGGACACCGCCTCGATCCACGAGATCACCGAGTACATCACCGGCCACAACGCAACGGTCGCCTCAGGCGAGATCACCGACAAGCCGAAGATTCGCGAGGCGCTCCTGTCGGGCGGCGATCCGATGGTTCTGTCGAACCGCAACCTGTTCGACTATCTCAACGCGCTGGCCGAGGCGGGCCTTGAGATCATCCGCATCGGCACGAAGGAGCTCGCCTTCTTCCCCGAGCGCTTCGACGACAACTTCTTCCAGATGCTGGACCTGTTCCACGAGCTGCACCCGCAGGTGCTGGTCTCCTTCATGGTCCACTTCACCCACGCCGACGAGATCCTGCGCCTCAATGAGGACGGCGGGTATGTCAGCGACGAGCATGGCCGCTTCCTGCGCAACCCTCTGGTGGAGGGCGCGATTGGCCGCCTGCGCTCGCGCCACTTCGTGACGCTGGAGAACCAGACCCCGATCATCGACCGGGTCAATGACGAGGCCGGGGCGCTGCGCATCCTGCAGCAGGAGCTCAAGCGGCTCGGCGTGAATAACCACTATTTTTTCCAGTGCCGCGAGATCGAGGGCCATCGCGCCTTCGCCGTGCCGGTGGAGACCGCCTGGAAACTGCACGCCGAGAGCCAGCACGCCCTGTCGGGCATCGAGCGCTCGCGCTTCGCGCTGTCGACCGAGGCGGGCAAGATGGAGCTGGTCTCGGTGATCGACGGCGATCCGCGCCTCGCCGCGCTCGGCGGCGAGATCGGCGCGGCGATGGCCGACGGCCTCGTCGTCTTCAAGCTGCACCGCACGCCCAGCGCGACTCGCCAGAGCGACATCGTGATCGCCAGACGCAACCCTGAAGCGCTGTGGATAACCGGTTACGAAGATCGCATCCTTTACGACGGCCGAACCGGCGACGGCGACGAAAAGTGGGCCCCGCTGCTCGCGCCGCTCCTGTCGACTTTGCGTGCAGCCGCCGAATAAGCTCCTGAGAGTCAACAATAAGCGCCGTTCGCTCCGATTCCCGCCGGAGCGGACGGACTCGATTCCTGTGAACGAGTCAAACGGTGATTAACCTTCTTTAAGCATTTCTCGATCCAGACTGCGAAGCACGTTAACCATGGGGGCGAGACGCGGGCACTGGTGATTCGCGCGCCCGACGCGGAGAGTTTTTGATGCGGGTTTTGCTAATCGAAGACGATCGCGCCACGGCGCAGGGCATCGAGCTGATGCTGAAGTCGGAAGGCTTCAACATCTACACGACCGATCTCGGCGAAGAGGGCGTCGATCTCGGCAAGCTCTACGACTACGACATCATCCTGCTCGATCTGAACCTGCCCGACATGCAGGGCTTTGATGTTCTAAAGTCGCTCCGCGTGGCGAAGGTCGACACGCCCACCTTGATCCTCACCGGCAACGCCGACATCGACAACAAGGTGCGCGGCCTCGGCTCGGGTGCGGACGACTACATGACCAAGCCCTTCCACAAGGAAGAGCTGATCGCGCGCATCCACGCCATCGTGCGCCGCTCCAAGGGCCACTCCCAGTCGATCATCAAGACCGGCGAC
>CAZKBB010000093.1:0-4372 GCA_964550935.1 uncultured Caulobacterales bacterium | reverse complement strand
GCGGCGGCCACGGCGGGGCTGCGTCCCAGCTCAGGCTGCGCTGCGTGCGAGGAGGCCCCGGCCAGGTCGGCGATGAAACCCTTGGACGCCGAGGCGAACACGCCCTCGCGCAGCACCACCGAGACGCCCATCGTCTCATAGGCGGTCGCCGCGATCCGGTCGAACTCGGGCCGGCTTCGCGTCTCGTACATCTCGGTGAGCATGGCCACGTCCCCGGCCACGCTGTCGGACAGGCGCGAGGTGACCGTCTCCCAGTGCTCCTCGAAGAAGGACCAGGTCACCGCCACCTGCATCAGCGCCACCGGAAGCACGATGATCAAAAGCGAGCGCGCAAACAGACCGCGCGGCAGATAGCGCTTGATCGACAGGCGCCGCCCGAGCCTCAGCCGCGCGCGCCAGCGCGCGCCGCGCCGGGGTCTTGCGCCCTCGCGCGGCGTCGGACCAGGCGAATGGAGCTCAGCGGTCACTTCGCGCTCTCGAAGACCGGCTGGGCGACAAGCTTGTAGCCTTCCCCGCGCACGGTGTGCAGCCAGACCGGCTCCTTCGGATCGGCCTCGATCTTGCGCCTTAACCGGGTGACTTGGATGTCCACGGCCCGCCCGCCGGCGTCCGCGGCGGCCTTCTCCGCGAGCGTCTCGCGGCTGACGGTCTCCCCGGCGCGCTCGGCGAGCGCGGCCAGGAGCGCGGCCTCCCCGCCGGTGAGCCTGACCCGCTCAGTTCCATTCATCAGGCGCGCGGTCTCCAGCTCGAACCGCCAGGGGCCGAACACGACCTCCAAAGGCCCCCTCAGGCGCGGCATGGCGCGCCGGAGTATCGCCTCGATGCGCAACACCAGCTCCTCCGGCTCGAACGGCTTGGCGAGATAGTCGTCCGCGCCGAGCGAGAGCCCCTTGATGCGGTCCTCCGGCTCGCCGCGCGCGGTCAAAAGCAGGATCGGCGTCTCGCCCTGACGGCGCACCGCCTCGGTCAGCGCGAAGCCGTCCATGCCCGGCATCATCACGTCCACGACCAGAAGATCGAAGGCGAGATTGGCGATCAGAGACAGCGCCTTCTCCGCATGCGGCGCGGCGCTCACCCGCCAGCCGCGCGCGCGCAGATAGCGCGAGAGCAGCTCGCGGATGCGGTCATCGTCGTCCACGACGAGCACGTGCGGCGGGCGGGCGGTCTCGGACACGCGCGGAGGCTCCTTCAGCGTCGCAACACAATGTGCACCGGAAGGCCGGCGCGGACAAAGGGGCGCGCATGAGCGGCCGACCGGAATGGGTCCCCCGGATAAACCGGGGGATGACGCGGTATGGAGCTGCACACGCTCAAGGGTCTTCCTGACGAAAGTCAGGACCCAGAGATCGTGGGGCCGCGCCCTTGGATCTCCTGGGTCCCAGCTTTCGCTGGGAAGACACTGTCATGTCGCTAACTCCCGACCGACCCCGGACTTCATCCGGGGGAGAGCCGGGGCCGCGGCGCGCTGGGGCGCGTTCTATCGACACGGTGTCTGGTCTCTGCTGCGAGCGCGCTTGACCGACTCGGCCGGGCTCTCGACTTTGGGGCGCATGCCCGTCATCCGCCGCCTCAGCGCAGAGACCGTCAACCGCATCGCGGCCGGGGAGGTCGTGGAGCGTCCCGCCTCGGCGGTGAAGGAGCTTGTGGAGAACGCGCTCGACGCCGGCGCGGCGCGCATCGACGTGCGCGTGGACGGGGGCGGGCTCGACCGCATCGTGGTCGAGGACGACGGCTGCGGCATGGACGAAGCGACGCTCGCCCTGGCCGTGGAGCGTCACGCCACCTCCAAGCTGCCCACCGGCGAGGACGGCGCAGACGATCTTCTGCACATCGCCACTATGGGATTTCGCGGCGAGGCCCTGCCCTCGATCGGCTCGGTGGCCCGGCTCTCCATCACCAGCCAGGGCGAGGAGATCGGCGAGGCGCGCGCTCTGTCGGTCGAGGCCGGGGCCGCCGAGCCGGCGCGCCCGGCGCCCGCGCTCGGCCGCCAAGGCACGCGCGTTGAGGTCGCCGATCTGTTCTACGCCACGCCTGCGCGGCTGAAATTCCTCAAAAGCGAGCGCGCCGAGACCACCGCGGTCGCCGACGTGATCAAGCGCCTGGCGCTGTCGCGCGCGGATGTCGGCTTCTTTCTCACCGCGAACGGGCGCGCGCGGCTGTCGCTGCCGGCCGAGCGCGCCGGCGACCCGGCCGAGGCCCGGCGCGATCGCATCGGCGCGGTTCTGGGCCGGGACTTCGGGGAGAACGCGCTGAACGTGGACACCGAACGCGAGGGCGTGCGCGTGACCGGCTGGGCGAGCCTGCCGACCTATAACCGTGGCTCGAACCAGCATCAGTTCCTGTTCGTCAACGGCCGGCCGGTGAAGGACAAGCTGCTCGTCGGCGCGGTGCGCGGGGCGTATCAGGACTTCCTCGCGCGCGACCGTCATCCGGTGGCCGCGCTCTATGTCGATCTCGATCCCGGCCAGGTGGACGTGAACGTGCACCCGGCCAAGGCCGAGGTGCGCTTCCGCGACGCGGCCGTGGTGCGCGGCCTGATCGTGGGCGCGCTGCGCCACGCGCTCGCCGGGGCGGGCCATCGCGCGTCGACGACCGTGGCCGGTTTCGCGCTCGGCCGGGCCGAGGCGCGCGCCGCGCCCGAGCCAGGCCAGGCGCCGCTCTGGCGCGGGGTTCCGCCCGGCGGCTACGGATCGGCGCGCCCGCCGGCCGATCATCGCGCGGCCTACGCCGAGAGCTTGGCGCCGGAGGGCGTCGCCGCGCGCGCTGAGCCGGACTGGGCGGGCGAGGGGCCTGCGCCCGCCGCGCCTGAACCCGGGGCGACCGAGCCGGACTTCGAGCCGTCTGACGACGGCTATCCGCTGGGGCTCGCGCGCGCACAGGTGCACTCGACCTATGTGGTCGCGCAGACCCGCGACGGGCTCGTCATCGTCGACCAGCACGCCGCCCATGAGCGCCTCGTCTATGAGCGCATGAAGGCCGCGCTCGCGAAAAGCGGCGTGGCGCGACAGTCGCTCCTGGTCCCTGAGATCGTCGATCTCGACGAGGCCGAGGCGCGCCGGGTGCTGGAGCGCGCGGACGAGCTGGCCGAGCTCGGTCTGGTGGTGGAGGCGTTCGGGCCGGGGGCGGTTGCGGTGCGCGAGACGCCCGCCCTTCTCAAACGCCTCGACGTGCAGGGGCTTATCCGCGATCTCGCCGACGAGCTCGCCGAATACGACGAGGCGCTGAGCCTGAAGGAGAAGCTGGAGGAGGTCGTCGGCACGATGGCCTGCCATGGCTCGGTGCGCGCGGGCCGCCGCCTGACCGGCGAGGAGATGAACGCGCTCCTGCGAGAGATGGAGGCGACGCCCTATTCCGGCCAGTGCAATCACGGCCGGCCCACCTACGTGGAGCTGAAGCTCGCCGACATCGAACGCCTGTTCGGACGGCGATAGCGCGTCAATCCTCCGCCCACATGCGCAGCAGATTGCTGCGCGCCGCCTGCAGGCGCTGGACTGTCTCCGAGGCCTCCTCGCGCTCGAACACCGCGCGCGCGGCCAGGTCGAGATCGAACAGAACCGCGCGTTGATCGGCCCGGCGCACGAAGGAGCGCACCCAGCCGACCACGGCGAGCCGCACGCCCTTGGTGACGGGTGCGACCTCGTGCACCGCGCCGGTGGGGTAGACGATCGCATCGCCAGCGGGCGGCTTCACCCGGGCCTCGCCGTCAGAGCCGTGCAGAACCAGTTCGCCGCCCTCATACGCGGCAGGATCGCTCAAGAAGATCGTGAAGGAGAGGTCCGCGCGCCGCCCGCCCATCACCGCGTCGTCCACATGCGCGCCATAGGCGCCGCCGGGGCCGGTCCGGCTGACGATCGTGGACACGAAGCGCGCCGGCACCGCCGCGGCGGAGAAGACCGGATGGCGGTTCAGTGCGCCCTGGGCGATTCGCCGGGCCGCGTCCAGGCGCGCGCCCGGCTTCATCTGCTGATTGGCCTTCACGCGCCGGGCCGCCCAGCCGGCGGTCCTCGCGCCGTCCTGGAAGGCGTCCTCGGCCTCGCACAGGCGTCGAAGTTCGGCCAGTTCGCCCGCGTCGAGCACGGCTTCGAGATGATGCGCCATGGTCCAGCTCCGTTGCGAACGGCTCGCAAAAGCTTTATGTCTCGCCTCGATACGACTCTTAAGCCCCTGATGAAAGCCCGTGAAGGATTCGCCCGATGGCCATCGTGAAGACGCCGAAACCCTGGTCCCGCACCGCAATCACCGGCGCGAGCCTCGCCGCGCTTTCGCTCGGCGTGTCGGCCTGCGGCGAAGAGCCCGCCGGTCCGGACGCCTTAGAGGCGCCGGGTGCGGCCGTGCAGGCGCCAGCGGGAGAAGCCGGCGAGGGCGGTGAAGG
>CAZKBB010000092.1:0-5195 GCA_964550935.1 uncultured Caulobacterales bacterium | reverse complement strand
GCCCGCATTCTCGCCGGGACCGTAGACGACGCGATCGCCGCTAGTGGGGAATTTCGCCAGATGGACGCGCGAGGACTTGTAGGAGCAATGCTCCGACCACATCACCGAGAAGATGCCGAGCTCGACAAGGTTCGGCGTGCGGCCGAGCTCTGACAGGATCGTCTCGTACTCTTCAGCGGTCACGTGCTCGAGCACGCTCGCTTCATCGACGCCTTCAGCGTAGCGGGATGCGGGCTCGGTCATTGTGCGCCTCCCAGAACGCTTTGGAACACCGCCAGGCCGCCGGCTTCGCCCAGCGCGGGATCGGCGGCGCGTTCCGGGTGAGGCATCATGCCGAGCACGTTGCCGGCCTCGTTCGTGATCCCGGCGATGTCGCGCGCCGAGCCGTTCGGATTGCGCAAGTAACGAAACGCCACGCGCCCTTCGCCCTCGAGCCGGTCGAGCGTGACCTCGTCGGCGAAGTAATTTCCGTCATGGTGCGCGACGGGGATCGTGGTTTCGCGCGCCTCGCCGAAGGCGCGGGTGAAGCGGGTGTCGCCGGCCTCGATCTGAAGCGGCGTCTTCTCGCACACGAAGCGCAGCCCCGCGTTGCGCATCAGCGCGCCGGGCAGAAGCCCCGCCTCGATCAGAACCTGAAAGCCGTTGCATACCCCGAGCACCGGAACGCCCGCCTCGGCGGCCTTCACGACATCGGCGATCACTGGTGAGCGCGCCGCGATCGCGCCGCAGCGCAGATAGTCGCCATAGGAGAATCCGCCCGGCATGACGATGAAATCGAGCCCGTCGGGCAAGCTCGCATCGCCGTGCCAGACCATGGCCGGCGCCTGGCCGGTGACGCGCTCGACCGCCACCGCAGCGTCGCGGTCGCAGTTCGATCCGGGAAAAACGATGACGGCGGACTTCATGAGCCGAGCGTGTAGCAGGTGGTGTGAGTCTTGGCGAGACGCCCGCGCGCACCTGAGTCAGGCCACTTCAGATGGTGACTGGCGGGCGTGACTCGCCGCAGGCCCCGCCGGCGAAAGCCGCCTTAAGCGCTCAGCTCGATGTCGTAGTTTTCGATCACCGGGTTGGCGAGGAGCTTGTCGCACATGGCCGCGATGCGGGCGTGGGCCTCCTCGGCGTCATCGGTCTTCAGGTCGAGCTCGATCAGCTTGCCCTGGCGGGCCGCCTCCACCTCGTCGAAGCCGAGATGGTTCAGCGAAGTGGCCACCGCCTGGCCCTGCGGGTCGAGCACGCCGGGCTTCAGATAGACATGGATGCGCGCTTTCATTGTGCCGCCTCGTCGGGTTCGCGTGGTCCCTGTTCCTTCATGATGCCGAGCCGGCGCGCCACTTCGGCGTAGGCCTCGGTGACGTTGCCGAGATCGCGGCGGAAGCGGTCCTTGTCCATCTTCTCGTTGGTCTCAGCATCCCACAGCCGGCAGGAGTCCGGGCTGATCTCGTCGGCGAGGATGACCCGGACCATGTCGTTCTGGTCGTACACGCGCCCGAATTCCAGCTTGAAGTCCACAAGGCGGATGTTCACCGCCGCGAACAGGCCCGACACGATGTCGTTCACGCGCAGCGCCAGCGCGATCATGTCGTCGATCTCCTGGGTGGAGGCCCAGTTGAACGCGGTGATGTGCTCTTCAGCGACCATCGGATCGTCGAGCGCGTCGTCCTTGTAATAGAACTCCACGATCGCGCGCGGCAGAACCTCGCCCTCCTCCAGGCCGAATCGCTTCGCCAGGGAGCCGGCGGCCACGTTGCGCACAACCACCTCGAGCGGGATGATCTCCACCTCGCGGATGAGCTGCTCGCGCATGTTCAGCCGCTTGATGAAGTGGGTCGGCACGCCCATGGCGTTCAACCGCTCCATGACGAACTCGGAGATGCGGTTGTTGAGCACGCCCTTGCCCTCGAGCACGGCCTGCTTCTTGTTGTTGAAGGCGGTGGCGTCATCCTTGAAGTGCTGGACGAGCGTGCCCGGCTCAGGGCCCTCGTAGAGGATCTTGGCCTTGCCTTCGTAGAGTTTCTTGCGGCGGGACATTGGCGCGATCGACGCTCCGGCTGGCCGCCAGCAGCGGCGTTGCGGTCCGCATTCAAGGCGGCCACCCTCGGGCGCTGGCGGGAAACGCGAAACGGCCCGTCGTCGACGGGCCGCTGAAGTTCTGATCATACGCCGAACCCGGCGCTCCGGCAACATGCGCGACGCCGCGTTGAAACCCGGGCCGCGCGGCGTTACGAGACGGGTTCAGATTAATCGGCGCGGGAGCTGCGGATGTCCGACTTCAACGATCGCGAGAAGGCCTACGAGAACAAGTACGCCCACGACCAGGAGATGGAGTTCAGGGCTCAGGCCCGGCGCAACCGGCTCTTGGGCGAATGGGCCGCCGGCCTGATGGGCATGACCGGCGACGATGTCGCGGCCTACGCCAAGGAGGTCGTCAAGGCCGACTTCGAAGAGGCCGGCGACGAGGACGTGTTCCGCAAGATCCGCGGCGACTTCGACACGCGCGGGATCGAGCAGTCCGACCATCAGATCCGCCGCGAGATGGCGCGCCTGCTCGACGTGGCGCGCGAACAGGTCCGCTCGCAGTAGACTGTGATCGCGGTGCGCGGCGATCTGTCGGGCAAGGTGGTGCTCGTCGTCGACGGGGCGTGCGCCCTGTGCAGCTGGGGCGCGCGCACCATCGCCAGGCATGATCGAGGCGACGTTTTCCGCATCGCGACCGTTCAGTCCGTCTTCGGCCGCGCGCGCCTGGTCGAGCACGGGCTCGCCCCGGACGACCCGGACAGCTGGCTGCTGATCGACGACAAGCGCGCGCTTACCGGATCGGACGCGGTGATCGCTGCGGGCCGGCGGCTTTCCGGGGTCTGGCCGATCCTGGCCGCGGCCGGATCGCTGATCCCGCGCCCAGTGCGCGAGCCGATCTACCGCCTGATCGCGCGCAACCGCATCGCCTGGTTCGGACACGGCGATCTGTGCGCCCTGCCGGACGCCCGGCTCAAGGCCAAGCTGATCAAGGACTAGTCGGCGCCGGCGGCGTCGGCCGCCTCAAGGCGCGAGGGCGCCGCGCGGATCGCATCCAGCTCGGCGTCGACGGCGCGCAGCGTCATCCCGGCGGTCTCCACCGCGCCGAGAAAGAAGTCGAGCGGGATGATCTCGAACTCGTCTGAAGCCTGGTGGTAGTGCTCGTGATCCTCCACGCCGAGATAGAGGAACGGCACGCCGGCCAGGTGAAAGGGCGCGTGGTCTGAAAGCAGCGTCCAGTCGTTGCGCCGGTTCTCGGTCGGCCGGTCGAAGCCCATCTTCAGCTCCACCGGAGCGTGTTCGGCGATGTCGGCCACGATCGGCTCCAGCACCGGGTAATGGTATGTGCCCACCGCCCACAAATCCCCGTCCGGGCTATAGCCGACCATGTCGAGATTGAGGTTGAAGGCGATGCGCTCGGCCTCGACAGGCGGGTCGGCCACGAAGGCCCGCGCGCCGTTCAGCCCGCCCTCCTCCGCGTCGAAGGCCACGAACATCACGTCATTGCGCGGCCCGCGCTCGGCCAGCGCCTCGGCGGCGGCCAGCATCGCCGCGACGCCCGACGCGTTGTCGTCGGCGCCGTTGAAGATTTCGCCCGCCTCGCCAGGGCCCAGATGGTCGAAATGCGCCGTGACCACGATCACCTGGTCGGTCTCGCCCGATCCCTCGATCATGCCGATCAGGTTGATCCCGCGCATCTCCACCGGCGCGCTCTCAGGGTCGCGAAAGTCGACGCGCCGCGTGAAGTCGAACGGGTGCGCGTAGCGCTCGCCCACCGGCTCCAGACCGATCTCCTCGTAACGCGAAGTGATGTAATCGCGCGCCAGGGCATTGCCGGCGTGCCCACCAGGCGGCCCTGCATGGCGTCGGCGGACAGGAGGCGCAGATCGGTCACGGGCTGCGCTTCGGGCGCGGCGTCTGACGGCGAAGCGCAGGCGGCGAGCATGGAGATCGCGGCGAGCGGCGCGATCGCGGACTTGATCAGCATGGCGTCCTGCCTGAATTTTCCCGGTCCGACGCAAGCGGCGACCCTCGCGCGGGCGTCGCGAACCGAATAGGATCGGCTGAAAGCTTATCCCAAGGAGCGCGCTAAGCCATGCCCATGGCCGCAGACGACATCGCCCGACTGATCAAACAAGGCGTGCCCGACGCCGAGGTGGAGATCGTCGATCTCGCCGGCGACGGCGATCACTACAAGGCCATCGTCACCGCGGAGAGTTTCCGCGGCATGCCCCGGGTCAGACAGCATCAGGTCGTCTACGCCGCGCTCGGCGAGCGCATGGGCGGAGAGCTGCACGCCCTGGCGTTGGAGACGCGCGCGCCTTAGCCTCGCTTACCTGAGCGCGGCGCTCGGTCTTGACCCCCGCTTCCGCTCCGCCTAGCTGTTAATAAACCGCGCAATCGTGCCCCCGACCGCCCCTTTTTGGAGTTCGCCGATGACCGACCAGGCCATTCAAGACGAGATCAAGTCCGTGGTGGAGAACAACGACGTCGTCGTGTTCATGAAGGGCACGCCGGTATTTCCCCAGTGCGGCTTCTCCCAGGTCGTCGCGCGCGTGCTCGACCATCTGGGCGTGGAGTACCAGGCGGTGAACGTTCTGGACGACGACGCGGTGCGCCAGGGGATCAAGGACTTCTCCGACTGGCCGACCATCCCGCAGCTCTATGTGAAGGGCGAGTTCGTGGGCGGCTGCGACATCGTCAAGGAGATGTTCGAAGGCGGCGAACTACGCCCCTTCTTCCAGGAAAAGGGCGTCCTGCCGGCCGAACAGGCCTCCTGAGCGCCGCGCCGCGATAGAATTCGACCAAGAAAAACCCCGCCCGGATCGCTCCGGGCGGGGTTTCTCGTTCGGCGTCCTCGCCGCGCGCGGGCGCGCGTTATGAGGAGTAGAATTCGATGACGAGGTTGGGTTCCATCTTCACCGGGTAGGGCACGTCGGAGATCTCCGGCATGCGCACATAGGTCGCCTTCATGCCCTTGGGATCGACCTCGATGTAATCGGGCACGTCGCGCTCAGGGCTCTGCAGCGCTTCGAGCACGAGGGCCATGTTGCGCGACTTCTCGCGCACCTCGACCACGTCGCCCGGCTTCACGTTATAGGACGGCACGTTGACCTTCTGGCCATTCACCTTGACGTGGCCGTGATTGACGAACTGGCGCGCGGCGAAGACCGTCGGCACGA
>CAZKBB010000091.1:0-5229 GCA_964550935.1 uncultured Caulobacterales bacterium | reverse complement strand
CGCTGACCAAGGAGATGTTCCTCAACCATCTCTATGGCGGCATGGACGAGCCGGAGCTGAAGATCATCGACGTCTTCATCTGCAAACTGCGCAAGAAGCTCTCCTCGGCCACCGGCGGGGAGAACTATATCGAGACCGTATGGGGCCGCGGCTACGTGCTGCGCGACCCGGTCGAGGACACCGCCGCCGGCGCCGCCTAAGCCACACGCCGCCCGCCGCCAGACCTTCTGGGCCCGGAACCGACAAGATTTCGGAGTTTTCCGTGTCAGGCGCGGATGCGAACCGGCGCGAGGACTACTTCTTCTTCACGTCCGGCTTGTCGCCGCCCTTGTCATCTCCGCCTTTGTCATCTCCGCCCTTCGACGCCTCCGCGAGCGCGTCGAAAAGTTTCGAGAGATCAGGCGGGTCGGTACGTGTAAGCGTCGCTTTGACCAACGCCTCGCCAAACGCCTTCACCAGCGTGTTGGCGAGATCCTTGCCGTCGGTGGTTTCAGGCGCGGACGCAATCAGCGCGCTGGCGTAGTCGGCGAAGCTGAGATCACCCCCATGGCGGTATCAAACTACAAACACCCATCAGCCGCCTCGGACTGACCGAGGACAACCTGTTGAGCATCCACATCTAGGCGGCGAGCTTGGCGAGCGCTTCGGGCTTGGCGTAAAGGCCGCGCTGGCCGGGCACCGGCCGGAAGGCTTCGGTCAGCCCCACCACTGTCTCCGCGGCGCCGAGCACGAGGAAGCCGTCCGGCGCCAGCTGGCGCGCGAGCCGGTCGAGAATCTTCGCCTTCGCCCCGGCCTCGAAATAGATCAGCACGTTGCGGCAGAAGATCACGTCCTGGCTTCCCAGCCTGGAGAAGTCGTCGAGCAGGTTGCCGACTTCGAAGCGAACCTTCTGGCGCAGGGCCGGCTTGACCCGCCACTGATCGCCGGTCTGCTCGAAATGCTTCACCAGGCGCTGCACCGGCAGGCCGCGCTGAACCTCGAACTGGGAGTAGAGCCCGGCCTTGGCCTTCTCCACCACCGCGCGGCTCAGGTCGGTGGCGAGGATGTCTGCGGAGATACCGCTCATCTCGTCGATCAGCATGGCCAGCGAGAAGGGCTCCTGGCCGGTGGAGGCGGCCGCGCACCAGATCTTCAGCGTCTTCGCCCCGCGCGCGGCCTTCAGCGTCGGCGCGATCACGTTCTCGAACGTGTCGAACGGCGTCTTGTCGCGGAAGAAGAAGGTCTCGTGGGTGGCCAGCGCCTCGGTCGCGGCCGCGCACAGGCGCTGATCGCCGCGCATCATGGCGTCCACGAGCGCCTCCACGCCTGCGAAGCCCTCCTGGCGCGCAAGGGGGCCGAGCCGGCTGTCGACGAGATAGCCCTTCTCAGGGCCGAGCATCAGCCCTGAGCGGCGCTTCACCTCGTCGGACAGGAAGCGGAATTTCGGCTCGGCCAGCATCATGCGGTCCCCTTCAGGCGGCGCGTCACCTCCGCGCCGATATCGTGGATGGGCAGGATCATGTCGGCGAGCCCGGCCTCGACCGCCGCGCCGGGCATGCCCCAGACCACGCTCGTGGCCTCGTCCTGAACGATCACCTGGCCGCCGGCCTCGCGCACCTTGCGCGCGCCCTCGCGCCCGTCGCTGCCCATGCCGGTCAGGATCACCGCGAGCACGGCGCGGCCCGCGGCCTCAGCGCACGAGGCGAAGAGCGGATCGACGGCGGGACGGCAGAAATTCACCGGCGCGCTCTGGTCGAGCTCGGCGACATAGCCCTCGCGACCGGTCTTCACGGTGAAGTGGAAGTCGCCGGGGGCGAGATAGACATGCCCGTTGCGCAGCGTCTCGCCCGGGACCGCCTCGCTCGCGGGCAGGCCCGCCTTGGCGAGGTGTTCGGCCAAGATCGCGGTGAAAAGCTTGGGCATATGCTGGGCGATGACGATCGGCGCGCGCGCCTCGCGCGGCAGCGCGGCCACGAGCGTGCGCAGCGCTTGCGGCCCGCCGGTGGAGGAGCCCACTGCGATAATCTCAGGCCGAGCCGCGACGGCGTAGCGCCGCGGCGCGGGCGTGGGCGCGGTCGGCGCGGCGCGCACGACGCGGGCCTGGCTCGGCGTGCGGGCGGCCGGGCTCAGCGCGACGAGCTTCTGCAGGAGGTCGGTGCGATAGGCTTCCGCCCCGGCGACGCGGCCGGCTTCGGGCTTCGGGGCATAGTCCGCCGCGCCGAGCGAAAGCGCGCGCAGCGTCACTTCAGCGCCCTTGCGCGTCAGCGTGGAGGCCATGACGACGCGGGCCTTCGGCGCGGCCTTCAGGATGAGCGGCAGCGCGGTGAGCCCGTCCATGCGCGGCATTTCGATGTCGAGCACGACGAGGTCGGGCTGCAGCTCGCCCGCGCGCTTGACGCCCTGCTCGCCGTCCGCGCAGGTGGCGGCCAGCTCCAGGCGCGCATCGGCCTCGACCCAGCGCGCGACCAGGCCGCGCACCACGGCGCTGTCGTCGACCACGAGGACGCGCGGTTTGGCGCCGCTCGCCCCGGTCGGTCTCGCTGTTGCAGTGCTCATCGGTCGGGCCTCCCCCCGAAGGCCGTCAGGCCAGCCCGACTTCGGCGAACTTGGATTCGATGATCTCGCCGTCGAAGGGCTTCATGACGTATTCGTTCGCGCCCGCGCGCAGGGCGCGGGTGATATGGCTCATGTCGTTCTCGGTGGTGCAGAACACCACGACGGGCGCATCGCCCCCCGGCTCGGCGCGCAGACGGGTGAGGAAGTCGAGCCCGTTCATCACGGGCATGTTCCAGTCCAGAAGGATCGCTTCGGGCATCTGCTTGCGGCAGAAGTCCAGCGCCTGCTGACCGTCAGCCGCCTCCTCCACCGCGAAGCCGATCTCCTCCACGATCTTGCGCGCGACCTTGCGGATGACGCGGGAGTCGTCGACGACCAGGCAGGTTTTCATCGCTTCAGTCCCTTTTATTCGCTGCGCCTCAGGCCGCCACCGGCGAGGCCTCGCCCACGCCCACGAGCGCGCGCATGTCCAGAACCGCGAGAAGCTCGCCCTCGAGCCGGTGGACGCCCGTCAGCACCGCGCGCCAGCGCGCGTCGAGGTGGGCGGGCACGCCTTCAAGCGTATCGGTCTTCAGCCGCATCACCTCGCCGACCGTGTCCACAAGCACGCCGTAGAGCTCCTGACCCATCTCCATGCCGAGCGCCATGCACGGCGCATCGGCCTCGCGCCGCGCCACGCCGAGGCGGCTGCGCGCGTCGATGGCGGTCACGATGCGCCCGCGAAGGTTAAGAAGCCCTGCAATCTCCTCAGGCGCGCGCGGAACCGGGGTCACGCCCTGGGGCGAGAAGACCTCGCGGATCTCCGCGACCGGCGCGCCGAACAGCTGCTCGCCGATGCGCACCGTGACATATTCAAGCGTGGCGGCGTCGTTCATGTCTTGCTCCCTTAAGCCGCGACCGAGGTCGAGGGAACTTGGGCGGCGCGGTCGATCGCCGCGATCAGACCGCCGCGATCGGACCGGCGCATGACCGCGGCCACACCCTCCAGCCCGCCCGCATAGCCGTCATCGCTGACGCCAAGGCGCGGGGTGTCGGCCCAGTAGCCTTCCGAGGCCAGGGTGGACAGTGCGGCCGGGTCGCCGACGATGGCGGCGTACTCCGCGCCCATTTGGGCCGCGTCGCGCGCCTCATGCAGATTGCCCGCGACCGTGACGTCGTAGCCGGCCGCGGCCAGAAGCGGCGCCATCATGCGCCGCGAGAAGGCGTCGGCCTCGACCAGCAAGATGGCCCGCCGGCCGGTGGAGGCCGCGCGCTGAGCGCCGCCGGACCAGGCGCGCTCCATATGCCAGGCGATGTCGAGGACTTCGGTGGCCTTCTCCTTGATGATGGCCGATCCGATCACGCCGGGGCGCTCGGAGCCCATCTGCAGATCAAGCGGAACCTCGACCACGTCCAGGATCTCGTCGACGGCGACCCCTGCCGCGCGTCCTTCTTCTGAGAAGACCAGAACCGGCTGGCGGCCCTCCTCAGGGAAGGCGTCCGCGCCCGAGGCGTGGGCGAGCGGCAGAAGCCGGCCGCGATACTGCACGACATGGCGCTCGTCGGCGCGCTCGATCGTAGCGCAGTCGAACTCTTCAAGGCGCGTGATGAGGCTGACCGGAACCGCCTTCGGCTCGGCGCCGCCCGCGCGCACCAGCAGGAGGCGCTGAGCCCCGCTTTCGCGCCGGGCCGCCTCGGCGATCTCGGCCTCGCTGGCGACGCCCTCTTCCTCTGCGTGGGCGATTTCCTGGGCCACCCCGTTGGGGTCGAGGATCATGATCACCGAGCCGTCGCCCAGGAGCGTGGCGCCGGAGTAGGCGCGGATGCCGCGCAGCGGGCCGGAGAGCGGCTTGACCACGATCTCCTCGGTGTCGAGCACGTCGTCCACGACCAGGCCGACCTTGCGGCCGGCCGCCTCGAGCACGATGACGTAGCCGGACAGCTCCGCATCCTCGTCGCCGCCGGTGCCCAGCACCTCGCGCAGTCCGATCACCGGCAGCAGCCGCTCACGCAGGCGGATCATGCGCGCGCCGTTGAGCTGCTCCACGGCGTGATCGGAGTTCTCGCCCACGCGCACCAGCTCGCGCACCGACAGCTGGGGCACGGCGAAGCGCGCTTCGCCGGACTTCACGATCAGCGCGGAAACGATGGCGAGCGTGAGCGGGATCTTGATCGCGAACGTCGTGCCCTTGCCGACTTCGCTGGTGAGATCGATCGACCCGCCGATCTGTTCGATATTGGTGCGCACAACGTCCATGCCGACGCCGCGCCCGGAAAGGTTCGTCACCGCCGCCGCGGTGGAGAAGCCCGGCATGAAGATGAAGCGCTGGATCTGCGCCTCGCTCATGTTGGCGAGCTCGTCCTGTGTGGTGAGCCCCTTCTCCAGCGCCTTGGCGCGGATCTTCGCCGGATCGAGGCCTTTGCCGTCGTCGGCGATCTTGATGATGATCGCGCCGCCCTCGTGATAGGCGGAGAGCTTGATCACGCCCGTGGCGGACTTGCCCGCCGCCTCTCGCGCTTCCGGCGTCTCGACGCCATGGTCGGCGGAGTTGCGCACCATGTGGGTGAGCGGATCCTTGATCAGCTCCAGCACCTGGCGGTCCAGCTCGGTGTCCTCGCCGTCGGTGACGAACTCGATCTTCTTGCCCAGATCCTGACACGCGTCGCGCACGATGCGCGGCAGCTTGCGCCAGGCGTCGCCGACGGGCTGCATGC
>CAZKBB010000090.1:3513-5568 GCA_964550935.1 uncultured Caulobacterales bacterium | reverse complement strand
GGCGCTGGACCGCTCCCCGCAATTCGTGGCGCGCGTCCATGACATGCGCGGCGTCGAACCGATCGACTGGATCGACTATCTCGATCCCGACGGGGAAACCCATCAACAGTTCCGCTATTGGGCGCGCGCCGGCGACCCGTTGCCGGTGACTACGCTCTACGCGGTGAACGCGGAAACCGGTGCCCTCACGCCGCTGGAGCCGCGCGGCGATGATCAGAGCTTCGGCTTCTTTTTGGGTTGGAGCCCTGACGGAGAGCACATTGCGGTCATGCGCTACAGCCGCGACGCCCGCCGCCAGGAGGTGTTCGCCGTCGATCCTGAGACAGGTTCGGCCGAACTCCTGCTCAGCCGCGCGGTCGAGCGCGGCTGGGTGAAATGGCCGGGCGGGCGCCAGACCTTTCACTGGCTTGAGAACGGCGGCTTCCTGTTCTCCTCCGACGAAGACGGTTTCTTCCAGATCTATCGCCACGGCGCAGATGGAGAACGCCTCGCCCAGCTCACTTCAGGCCGCTACGACATCCGCGAGATCGCCCATATCGACGAGCACAACGGCTGGGTTTACGTCACCGCCGGTCCGGACCCGCAGCGGCCCTTCGACACGGTTCCCATGCGGGTACCCTTGGAGGGCGGAGCGCCGGAGCGCCTGTCCAACCTCGACGGCGTGCATCGCGTGGACGTGGCGCCGGACGGATCAGCTTTCGTCAGCCGGTCCAGCAGGGCCGCCCGTCCGCCGTCCACAGTGCTTCATGCGGCTGATGGAAGCGTTCTGGCCGTCATTGACGAAGCGCGCATCGCGCCGGGCTGGCGCGCGGATTGGCCGGAGCCGGAAGAGGTCACCGTCCTCGCCGCCGACGGCGAGACCCGGATGCACGGCCTCATCCTCAAACCCGTCGATTTCGACCCGGCGCGCCGCTACCCGGTCGTGCACCGGGTCTATGACGGCATGCAGGGCTCGCCGGTGGTGCGCGGCTATTTCGGCGCCTCGGGATCGGACTACACCACCATGCTCGCCTGGCTCGCCATGAACGACATGGTCGTGGTGATGCTCGAGCCGCCGGGAAGCCCGGGGCGCGGCCGAGAGTATAACCTGCGGCCCTGGGGCGTCTGGCCGCAAGGGCTTGTCGCCGACCACCGCGCCGGGCTGGAAACCCTCGCCGCCGAGCGGCCCTGGATGGATCTTGAGCGGCTGGGCGTCGACGGCAACAGCTGGGGCGGACCGACCGTCCTGTCCGCCCTGATCGAAGCGCCGGACTTCTACCGCGCCGGCGCGGCCAGCGTGCCGGAGGTGGACATGCGCGACGGGGCCTACTGGATCGAATGGCAGCTGGGCTCGCCGCAGGACAACCCGGAGGCCTATGAAGCGGGCCGTCTGCATGAACGGGCGGGCGATATCGAAGGGGATCTGCTCCTCATCGCCGGCATGGCGGACGTGAACGTTCCGGTCTCCAACACCATGAAGATGCTCGACGCGCTCGCCGAAGCGAACCACCCTTACGAGTTGGTACTGTTCCCTGGAACGAACCACGCGCATTTCGGCCGCGGCGAGCGCTACGCCTACGCCGTGGAGCGCATCCGCCACTTCTTTTCGCGCCATCTGGGCGGTGCGGAGCCTGCAGACGAACCATGAGCGCGAGCGTCCTTGATCTTCCCGCCCATGTCGGCCTTGCGGCGGCGCTGCTGCGGGGCGGCCGGACTGAGATCCAGGTCGACGGCTTCGCCGATGCGGCCGCGGAAATGCCGGTGACGGCGCAAACGCGGTTTCGCGTGTGCTCCCTGACCAAGCCCATGACCGCCCTCGCCGCGCTACGCCTTGGCGAAGCGGGGCGGCTCGATCTCGACGCGCCGATCGCGCACTGGTTTGGGCCAACGTTTCCTCAGGCTGTGACAGTGCGCAGCCTTATGGATCAGAGTTCGGGTATGCGCGATCAGTACATTCTCGCGATGCTCAGCGGCGCCGAGGCGGAAACCCGAATCGACCGCGAGGCCAATGCAAAGCTTTGCACGGCGCTCGCCGAGCCCATGTACCGGCCCGGTTCCGGCTTCGCTTATGCGAAT
>CAZKBB010000090.1:0-3503 GCA_964550935.1 uncultured Caulobacterales bacterium | reverse complement strand
GAAATCATCGAACGCGTGGCCGAGACTGATCTCTGCGCGGCGCTGCGGGCGTTGATCTTCAACCCGGCGGGCATGGAGACCGCCGGGCTGGAGCCTGAAACCGCCCTTCCCGTCACGAACGGCGCGACGGGTTTTGAACCCGGCCCGGACGGGGTCTTGGTCCCGGCGATCGTCGATCTGCACTGGCGCGGCGACGCCGGCGTCTGCGCAAGCTTGGAAGACATCGTCCAGTTCATCACCTGGCTGACCGGGCCCGAAGACTGGCTCGCCGATCTGATCGCAACCGGGTCTTCGCGCCGCTATAGATACGGCATCGGTGTCGAGAGCCCGGCGGACGGAACCGGAGCGGCGGGCCATGAAGGGGCGTTGCGCGGATTTCGATCGGCGATCCGGATCGACCGGGACCGCGCCGCAATCGTCCTGTCGAACGCCATGATCGACGCAGGCGCCGTCACGCGCCGTCTCATGAGCGAGGCCCCAGCCGCTGCGCCGCAAGGCCGCGTTCAGCGCCATGTTTTCGATCCGGTGAGCGGTCTTGCCTTCGGGCTCGGCGACGGCGTCCTGACCGTGGACGGCGGGCGCCGGTCGAGCGATCCGGAATCCTTCGGCGAGCGCACATGGCGGGTCCAGACCGGCTCCGTTACGTCGCGCGGGGACAGTTTCAGCGCGCAGGTCTCCGACCTTGCGCGCGAGATCGCGGGCGGGATCGCACCAGGGCGCTATGAGAGCGGCGCACTGCGCTCGACGCTCGTGATCGAGGACCATGACGGCGTCCGGCTCGCCGCCTTCGAAGGTCCGTTCGGCCGGTCGGCGCGGCGCTGTGTGAGACACCTCGGGCGGGACGACTGGAGCGAGGTGGCCCTTGTCGACTTTCCTCGCGGAGTCGATCATTTCGCCCCTGGCGCGGTGACGCTCAGCCAGTCGAAACCTGGCCGGATCACTCTTTCCCACTTCGCCTGCCGCAACGTGGTGTTCGAGAGGACCAGAACGTGAGCGCGGGTTTCGCCACTGCAGCCCTCGAGGCCGCCGAGCGCTACGGCATGCGCGTGGATGCGCTTGATTCGCTCAAGCTCGGCCGGGTGGCGAAGGAGGTGTGCAGCGGCTGGTACCTCACCGGGCGCAAACCCGCCGACGTGCTGGCCGCTTCGGTCGACCCGAAGCTTCCTTCGGGACGGATGGCGTCGGTCGAAATTCAAGACGACCAGGTCGTCGCGCGCGCCGAGGGTGGGCTTGAGCGCGTCGCCGCCTGGTGCGGCGATCAGGGCGCAGTGCTCCTGCCCGAGGCGGTGCACGCCCCGTTTTTCACCCCTTACGCCCTCCCTGCACGGCAGGGAGATCGGCTGCCCGCCGCGATCAGCCTGCCGCTCCAGGCCCGGCTTCGCGCTGCGTTCGAGGACTGCGAGCCGGCACTGACCGCGGCGGTGGTCGTCCTGCATCGCGGCAGGCTCGCGGCCGAACGCTACCGTCCAGGGCTCGGCGCGGGCAGCCTGCTGCCGGTCTGGTCAATCGGCAAAACCTGGGCGGCGCTGCTCGCCGGCGTGCTGACGGGTGAAGGCCGGGCCGATCTCGACGCTCCGCTTGGACTTCCCGAATGGAGCGAGCCCGGCGATCCGCGCGGACGGATTTTTCTGCGCCACGTCCTGCAGATGTCGAGCGGGCTCGATTTCACCGCCGGATGGGCGTCCGATTATGACGGGCGTTATCCTGATCATGACTGGATCTACGAGGCGGGGATCGCCGCCTCGCGTTACGGGGCGGGCAAACCGCTAAAGCACGCCCCGGGCACGTTCGGCGCCTACAAGAACTCCGACACGCTCGCGCTTGCCCGCCTGATCGAAGACCGATGCGCGGCGCGCGGGATCGACCCGCTGGTCTGGGCGCACGACGCCCTGTTCGGCCCGCTCGGTGTGAGGCCGATCCTTGAAACGGATCCTTACGGCCGGCCCTTCTATTCCGGCAACGCGTTCGCCACCGCCCGCGACGCGGCGCGCATCGGCCAGCTGATCCTTGATCGGGGCATGGTGCGCGAACGCCGCCTCGTGCCGGAACGCTTCATCGACTTCATGGCTGAGCCGGCCCCGGCCTGGGCCGGGCTGTACTGGAACACGCCCGGCCCGAAGGGCTGGCGCGACAGCATCTATGGCGGCCAGATCTGGCTGAATCGGCATGCGCCGGAAGACGCCTGGCCGGCGCCGGGCGACGCCATGTTCATGATGGGGATTGGCGGGCAATACGTGTTCGTGGTCCCCTCCCTCGACCTCGTCGTGGTCCGCATCGGCTGGACCCGCGGCGTGCTCGACACCGGGCTCGGCCGCGCCCCGACGGACGCGCTGCTGTCGAGCGTCGTGGAATGGGCGAGCGGCGAGACATGACCTTGCCCCCCGCCCGTTTTCTGGTCCGCCGCTGCGCCCTGTTCGCCGCGCTGGCGCTCTGCGTGGTGGTTGCAGAGCTGATCGGGACTCGGTCGATCGACACCGGCCCGGCGACCATCGTGCTTCTGCCGCTGCTCTTTGCGTTCCTCGCCGGGCTCATTCTCAATCCGAACGTCACCGCGCCCATGAAACGCGTTCTCTCGCGCGGCGACGTGCGTGCGGCCGGCCGGCTCGTGGCGGTGGCGGTGATGCCGCTCATGGCGCTTCTGTCCATGTATATCGGACCTGAAGTCTCGCAGATCTGGCGGGCCAGCCCGGCGCTTCTGCTTCAGGAGTTCGGCAATCTGGGGACCATGCTGATCGCCCTGCCGGTGGCGGTGCTGGTCTTCCGCATGCGGCGCGAAGCGATCGGCGCGACCTTTTCCATCGCGCGCGAAGGCGGGCTCGCCTACGTCTTCTCCACCTATGGCGGGCGCAGCGCCGAGGCGCGCGGCGTCACCGGCGTCTATATCTGCGGCACCCTGTTCGGCACGATCTTCTTCTCGCTTGCGCCGGGGGTCATCCTGTCGCTGGTCGATCTCGACATCCGCGCCGCCGCCATGGCCTGCGGCGTGGGCAGCGCCTCCATGACCGCGGCCTGCGCCGCCTCGCTGTCGGCGCTCGTCCCCGAACAGGAAGCGCTGATCGGGGCGCTGGCGGCCAGCAGCAATCTCATCAGCGGGCTCACCACCCTGTTCATGGTGGTGTTCATCACCATCCCGCTGGCCGAGGCTTATTACGCCCGGCTTGAACGCCTGATGGGACGCGCGCCGACATGAACCGCGCGCGCCCGTCTCTGAGAGCACAGGCTCGACGCCTGTCGCGCATCGCCGCGGCGCTTCTCGCCGCGCTCGCGCTCGCCTGGCTCGGTCATCTGATCGCCGACGCCGTGGGACCGCTGGAGGCCGCCGGCGGCCTCGCGGTTCTATTCGGCGTGATCATGACCGGTTACGCCGCAGGCGCGCTCGCCGGGCGCCTGCCGGACATTTTCTGGATCTCCATGGCCGCCATGGCCGCCGGACTGCCTGTCCTGCCGGGCTCGGAATTTCTGCTGGCCAGCATCGAGCCGTTGAGCATCACCGCGACCATGAC
>CAZKBB010000089.1:0-5652 GCA_964550935.1 uncultured Caulobacterales bacterium | reverse complement strand
GGCTATTGTTTTTCTACTTCGACACGCTGTCTCCGGTCATACGGTTCTTCAGTCTATCGATACGGACTGACATTGCCGCAGCCGCCGCACTTCGCGGGCGGCGATACATGACAGGAGATTTCACATGGCCACCGGCACCGTGAAATGGTTCAACGCGTCCAAGGGTTTCGGCTTTATCGAGCCGGAGAACGGCGGACGTGACGTCTTCGTGCACATCACCGCCGTCCAGGCCGCCGGCCTGACCGAGCTGGCTGACGCGCAGAAGGTGACTTACGAGCTCGAGTCCGGGCGCGACGGACGTGAGTCCGCCTCCCAGCTCGCGCTGGCGTAAGACCGTCAGGTTCCGGGCGGCCGCACGGCCGCCCGGGATCGACGCCGCCTGAGACCGCCGGACGATCCGGCGACGTCGCCCCTCCAACCCCCTGCCGATGGAGCCTTCCATGTCGAGCGAAAAGCTGGTGTTCCGCTCCAAGCGCCCTGAAGACAAGCTCAGCCGCACCGATTCGGCTGCGCGCGAGATCATTGAGGCCGAGCACGCCGCTCAGCTGGCCAAGACCGAGCGCCTGCGCGCCGCACGCCTGAAGCGCGACGCCGCCGCGCCGGAGCCCAAGCCCGTCGCGCCTGCGCGCAAGACGCGCCCCGCCGCCAGCCGGCCCAAGCGCTTCCAGTCCTGAAGACCGGACCGCCCGCGCCATCCATCGGCGACGCGCGGCCGCCCTCAAAACACAAGCGCCGCCCCGATCACCGCGATCGGCAGGATGATCAGCGTGCGCAGGACGAAGACCAGCACCAGGTCGATGAAGGTCAGCGGCAGCGCCGACTTCAGGATCAACACGCCCACCTCTGACATGAAGATCAGCTGACCCACCGCAACCACCGCGATGATGAAGCGCGTTTGCGGCGAGGCGATGTCGGCTGCGATCAGCGCGGGCAGGAACATGTCCGCAAACCCGATCACCATGGCCGGTGCGGCCTCGCGCGCGCTCGCCACCTGCAACAGCTCGAGCAACTGCGCAAACGGCCAGCCGAGCCAGTCGAACAGCGCCGTGGTCTCGGCCAGAGCAATGGAGACCGTGGCGATCACCATCGCCGCCGGGATCAGCCCCAGCCAGATATCCAGAACGTTATAGCCGATCATGCGCGACAGCCCGGCCGGGCCTGGCGCTGTATCGGCGCGCGCCAGCGCGTTCGACCAGGCGCGCTTCATGCCGCGCGCTTCGGCGTCCTCGGCGCGCAAGGGGTGTTCGGCCAGAAGGTCGTCGCGTTTCAAGCTGAGCGGGGGCAAGCGCGGGGTGAGGATCGCGCAGACGATCCCGGAGACGGTGAGCACGGCGTAGAAGGCGAAGAAGCGGTCCGCGAGCCCTGCGGTCTCCACGATCACATAGGCGAAGGCGATGGAGACGATGGAGAAGTTGGTCGCGATCACCGCGGCCTCGCGGCCGGAATAGAGCCCGCGGCGATACTGGCTGACCGTGACGAGCACCCCCACCGAACTGCCCCCGAGCCAGGAGGCCACCGCGTCCACCGCGCTGCGGCCCGGCACGGTGAACAGCCGCCGGAACGCCCGCTCCACCAGCCCGGCGACGACCTCCATCAGCCCGAACTCGGTCAGGAAGGGCAGGACGAAGCAGGCCAGCCCGATCGTGATGAAGGCGGGCACCAGAAGATCGTTCAGCACCAGCCCGCCGATATCCGCGCTCCACACCCACTCAGGGCCGAGCTGGAAAAATATCATCACCGCCGTGACCGCTCCGGCGAGACGCAGAAGCGTCCAGACCAGGCCGGGCGCCAGCAGCGCCTCGGCCATGCCGGCGCGCGCTTCGCGCCGCACAAGCCCGGTATAGAGCAGCGTCGCGGCCGCCGAGATGACGCAGGTCGCGACCACGACTGCAGGCAGGAACGCCGCGCCCCACGCCTGCACCGCGTCGGTCGCCACGCCGAGCGGGATCTTCACCGCTTCTCCGTAAGGGATGGGAAAGAGCAGGACCCCGGCCCCGAAGGCCGAGGCCAGAGCGAACTTCACCACCGCCGAGGTGGACGGGCGCCTGTCTGTCGTGCCTGTTTCGCTCGCCATGACTGTCTCCCCCCGATCGCTCCCGGTGCGCGAAGCGCTCAGCGTGGCATATTTCGAACGCGTCGGGGGAGCAGGTTTGCGACTAACCGCCTAAGGCGTTAGGTTGCCGCCTCAGCTATGTGGAGCCCGCCTTTGGCGCGCCAGTACGACACCACCGCAACCATGCCGCTTCTGGGCGGACGGCTGTGTCTGGATTTCGCCAACACGGCGACCCGGCCCGACGCCGGCCCGGCGCTTGACCGGCTTCAGACGCTGGAGGATCTGATCGCCTGGGGCGAGCATGCCGGGGTGCTCTCGCCTGAGACCGCCGAGCGCTATCGCGCTGACGCGGCCGCCGACCCGCCGATCGCCGAGCTGCAGATCGAACGCGCGCGCGCCCTGCGCGACGCGATCCACGCCGCGCTCACCGGAACGGGCGATCTGGACGAGGCGATCCGGGTGATCCAGCGCAACGCCGGCGGCGCCGAGCCCTTGCGCCTTGAAACCGGCGAGGCGGGGGTGCGCGTCTCGTGCGCCAGCGTGCTCGGCTGCATCGGCGCGCTGACGGCGAACTCGGCGATCGAGCTTCTGGCGACCGGCGCGCGCGAGCGGGTGAAGACCTGCGCGGGCGAGACCTGCCGCTGGCTGTTCCTCGACGAAAGCCCGACCGGCCGGCGGCGCTGGTGCTCCATGTCGCTCTGCGGCAACCGCGCCAAGGCGCGGCGGTATTATCAAGCCGCCCGCTCGGCGGGCTGACCCGCGGCGAGGCCTTCCAGGATAAAGGCCGCGACCTCTTCGGGCGCGTCGAGCTGAAGCGCATGGCCGGCGCCGGCGAAGGCGTGAAACCGCGCCGGGGCTTTCAACGCACGCAGGCGCTCCGCGGCCTCGGCCGGCAGCCATGCATCATCGAGCGACCACAACAGATCGTAGTCGCAGCGCAGGGCCGGGATCTTGTCCTCGATCTCCGCGGTGAAGCGCGTGTCGGCCTGGGCGATCTGGCGATAGAAGGCGCTCTGCCCAGCCTCCCCGGTCCAGGGCGCGGTGAGGGCGTCAAGCGTCGGCGCATCAAAGCCGCGCGCGCTGGAGGTCGAGACATAGGCCTGGAACAGCGCGCGGTGGGCGTAGGCGGGCAGGCCCGCGAAGGCGGCCTCGTGCGCGCGCACATGGCGCATGAAGGGCGAGCCCCATGCCCCGACCGCGACCGGGTTCATCAAGATCAGCCGTGCATAGTCCGCCCCGTGCAACAGATGCGCGCGCAGCGCCGCGGCGGCGCCGAAGTCGTGCGCGGCCACCACCGCGTCCGGCCCGGCGACGGCGTCCATAAACGTCGCGAAGGCCTCGCCCAGCACGTCGAGTGAGACGCGCCCAGGCTTGTCCGAGGCGCCGTAGCCGGGCAGGTCCAGCGTGATCACCGGCGCGCGCGCGGCGAGCACGGGGGCGACGCGCGCCCAGATCGCGCTTGAGAACGGCGTGCCGTGCACCAGCACGAGCGGGCGGCCGGTCTCCGGCCCGGCGCGCTCCCAGCGCAGGGTTCCGTGGGGGGTCTCGAACGTCCGGCTCGGCGGCACCATGGCCGGGCTCCCTTTCATGCGTCTACGGCGAGACTGCGAAGAGGGCGGCGCTTGTGTCAACCGGTAAAGCGGTTAGTATCAGGCCCCTCTAAGATGGAAGGAGCATCAGGTCATGAGCGAATGCGCGCCGAAAGGCCCGGGCTGCGGCGAAACCGGCGCCGCGCGGCGGGACGGGGCGACGCGGCCGGATTGGCTTGAGCGGCTCGCCGCGGCGAACCGCGCCCTGCGCGAGCGCGCCCGGCGAGCCGGGCTCGATCTTACCGGTCTCGGGGTTCTGGAGGCTCTGGCGCGCGCAGACGCGGCGATGACGGTGAGCGAGCTCGCCGAGGCGCTGGCCACGCCGGCCTCGAACGTCTCGCCCGCGGTCGCCCGGCTGGATGCGGCGGGCCTGGTGGCGGCGGTGCGCTCGGGCGCGGACCGGCGCCGGGTGTGCGTCTCGCTGACGAAAACGGGCCGCGCCCGTCTGGACGCGGCCCGCGATCTGGGGCGCTGACACGGGCTAGCGCGGCGGCTCGGGCGCGTCCGGCGCGCCGGCGAGGCGCCGGCCTTCTTCTGAATTCAGCCAGTCGGTCAGCGCACCGCCTTCGAGCTTCTCGCCATCGATCCAGACATGGCGCCCGTGCGGGCCGTCATGGATGCGCACGCTGCGCGCCTCGCGCGGCGGGGCGGCGGGCGCGGCCCCCGGCGCCGGCGGGGCGGGCGGGGCGTCGTCGAAGCCCTGCAGGATCTCGGCGTGCTCGACCTCGAAGCGGGCGAGCTCGGCGACGAGCTCGGCGCGGGCCTCTTCGAGATCGGCGATCTCCGCCTCGGTGAGGGGCCGGCGCACGCCGTCGCGATCCTCGCTCCAGCCGCGCTCCAGCGCCCGGTCGATGCCGTGAAGCCCGGCGCGCATGCCCATGGCGCCGGCGCGGATGCCGCTGCGCCGGGCCTGTTCGCCATAGCGCTCGGCGTAGCGTTCGGCCTCGCGCGCGGCGGCCTCGACATGGCGCTCGGCCAGTCGCGCGGCGCGCTCGGCCATGCGCTCGATCTCGGCGTGGTCCACAGAGGTGCGCACGTGAACGCGCATGCGCTTGGCGTCCGCGTCGATCTCCGCCGCGCTGGCCTCCAGCGCGTCCAGCGCGGCCGCGAGGGCTTCGGCCTGCAGCGCGCTCCAGTCTTCAGCGTCGAAGCTCAGATCGATGTCGAGATCAAGCCCGGCGCCGGGGCGCTCGGCGAGCGCGCGCTCGATGGCTTCGGCCGCGTCCGCGCCGCCGTCGAGCGCGACTTCGCGCCCGTTGACGATGAGGCGGTTCTCCGCCGAAGCGGGCGCTGCCAGGCAAAGCGCCGCGGCGCACAGCGCGCCGGGTGCGGCGACCCGTCGAAGCGAAGTGAAAACGGTCATGCGAGATCTCCCAGTGTCAGCCTGTCGGGCGAGACCCTGGCGCGGCCCGCCTTACCGCAAGCCGAGCGCGCGATTAATTCTCCGTCATGGGTGGGGGGTGAGCGCGCGCTGGAGGCGCGGACCGGAGGGGGCTAGATTCGCTCGAGCGCCTGTTGCAATGAGGAGCGCCGTGGTTTCGCCGTCCCCGCCTCGATTTGTTCACGACGCCGGCGCGGCGACGCTGTTCAAGGCGTACGCCATCGCGTGGTCGCCGCTGGCCACGGCCTACCTCCTCGTCTTCCTGATCGCAGCCGATCTGAGCCCGGTCTGGGCCGGTCTGACGGCGCTGGCGAACCTGGCCCCGCCCTTCATCGCCGGGTTCGCGGTCTACGTGGTGTTGATGCGCCGGGTCTTCTCCAGCCGGCCGGGCGAGCAGTTCGCCGCCCACGTGGCCCTTGGAGCGGGGTTCACCCTGGTCTGGCTGCTGGGGCTCAGCCTGTTGTTGGGGGCGATCTCGGCGGTGCGAGGGGAAGGCTGGCCCGGGCTGATCTTCTTCAGCGGCCAGGCCCTGGCCTGGCAAATTCTGCAGGGGCTGACGCTTTACTGCCTGATCGCGGCGGGCTCGTACGCCATTTGGGCCTCGCGGCGTCTGGCGGCGGCCGCGGCGG
>CAZKBB010000088.1:0-5714 GCA_964550935.1 uncultured Caulobacterales bacterium | reverse complement strand
GGCGGCGCGTTCTCCGGCAAGGATCCCACGAAGGTGGACCGCTCGGCGGCCTATGTGGCGCGCTATCTCGCCAAGAACGTCGTCGCGGCGGGCCTGGCCAAGAAGTGCACCATCCAGCTGTCCTACGCGATCGGCGTGGCCAAGCCGCTCTCGGTCTACGTGAACACGCACGGCACGTCCGAAATCGACGAAGCCAAGCTGGAGAAGGCGCTGCCGGAGATGGTCAACCTGTCCCCGCGCGGCATCCGCGAGCATCTCCAGCTCAACCGTCCGATCTACGAGCGCGCCGCGGCCTACGGTCATTTCGGCCGCCAGCCGGACAATGACGGCGGCTTTTCCTGGGAGAAGACCGACCTCGTCGACCAACTCAAAAGCCTCGCGTAAACGCGATCAGGCGCCGAGCCGACGCAAAGTTCCCGGGCGGCCCCGCAGCCGTCCGGGACTTTTGTGACCCGGGCCTGCGCCTTGGCGGTTCCGCTCGCCCGCCCGTCAGGCTATCCCGCCCGCATCATGACCGCCGCGAAGGACACCCGGCGCCTTTACGGGCGCGCGCAGGGCCACACGCTCTCGCCGCGCCAGCAGCGCCTGGTGGACGAAGCCCTGCCCGCGCTGGACTGGCCGGACGGGCGCCTTGACCCGGCCGCCCTCGCGCCGGGCTTCGACGCACATGTGCTGGAGATCGGGTTCGGAGCGGCCGAACACCTGATCGCGCAGGCCGCCCGCGCGCCGCGGACCGCCTTCTTCGGCGTAGAGCCCTTCCTGAACGGCGTCGCCAAGGCGCTCTCAGGGATCGAGGCGGGCGGCCTCGACAATGTGCGCGTCAAGCGCGCCGACGCGCGCGACGAGATCGAAGCGGCTCCGGACGCGAGCTTCGACGGGGTGTTTCTGCTGTTTCCCGACCCCTGGCCCAAGGCGCGCCACGCCAAGCGCCGCTTCGTCCAGGCCGACACGGCGCGCGAGCTGGCGCGCGTCCTGAAGCCCGGCGCCCGCTTGAGGCTGGCCACCGACGTGCGCGTCTACGCCGACTGGGCCCTGCCGATCCTTCTGGCGACGCCAGGGCTGAGCTGGACCGGCGCGCATCCGCGCGACTGGCGCGACAACCCGCCGGGCCACATCGTGACGCGCTATCAGTCCAAGAATCTCGGCGACATCGCGCCGGTCTTCATGGACTTCGTGAAGGGGTGACGCCCCGGCCCATTGCGCTCGCCGTGCGCGGGGCGTATACAGGGCCCAACAAGGTTCGTTAGCGCCGGATGGCGCTTGCGGGCGGCTCCGGATCGGGGCCGCCTTTTTCATTGCCTGTTCGAGGTCGTATTGATCACGCGCACCAGCCAGGACGAGCGCATTCTCGAGATCGCCCAGCCCGTCGCCGAGGCGCTGGGCCTTGAGATCGTGCGCATCCGCGTGATGGGCTCGAAGAAGAAGACCGTCCAGATCATGGCCGAGCGCGCCAGCGACGGCGGGATGGACGTGGATGATTGCGCCCGGCTGTCGCGCGGCTTGAACGAAGGCCTGGAAGCGGCCGATCCGATCGCCGACGAATACGTGCTCGAAGTCTCCTCGCCCGGCGTCGACCGGCCGCTGACGCGTCTGGCGCACTTTGCGCGCTGGGACGGTTGGCTGGCCAAGATCGAGCTGGATCGCCTGGCCGAAGGGCGCAAGCGCTTCAAGGGCGTGCTCGCCGGGGTCGAGGACGGCGCCGTCCTGATCGACCTGGACAAAGAGACCGAAACTGCGGTGATCCCGTTCGACTGGATCGCCGACGCCAAGCTCGTCCTGACCGACGAGCTCATGGCCGCGAGCCTGAAGGCGGCCGAGGCCGCCGGACGCGGCGAAGACGACGATGCGGCGCCGGACGGGTCCGGCGCGGCGCAAGCGTGATCAACTGACGAAGGACTGAACGCCCATGGCCATCGGGGTGAGCGCCAACAAGCTCGAAATCCTGCAGATCGCGAAAGCGGTCGCCAGCGAGAAGATGATCGAGGAATCCATCGTCCTTGAGGCGATCGAGGAGGCGATCCAGAAGGCCGCGCGCTCGCGCTACGGCTCCGAGCTCGATATCGCGTGCGATATCGACCCCAAGACCGGCGAGATGCGCCTGACCCGGCGCACCACCGTCGTGGAGGAGGTCGAGAACGAGAGCCAGGAGATCACGCTCGACCAGGCCAAGAGGATCGATGCGAACGCCGAGATCGGCACGGTCTTCGAAGAGGAGCTGCCCCCGATCGAGTTCGGCCGCGTCGCCTCGCAAACCGCCAAGCAGGTGATCACCCAGAAGGTCCGCGAAGCCGAGCGCGAGCGCCAGTACGAAGAGTACAAGGATCGCGTCGGCGAGATCGTCAACGGCATCGTCAAACGCGTCGAATACGGCAACGTGATCGTGGACCTGGGCAAGGCCGAGGCCATCATCCGCCGCTCCGACGGCATCCCGCGCGAGAACCTGCAGCTGAACGACCGCGTGCGCGCCTATATCTACGACGTGCGTCAGGAGACGCGCGGGCCGCAAATCTTCCTGTCGCGCGCCCATCCCGACTTCATGGCCGCCCTGTTCTCTCAGGAGGTGCCGGAGGTCTATGAGGGCGTCATCGAGATCCCGTTCGTGGCGCGCGACCCGGGCAGCCGCGCCAAGATCGCGGTTCTTTCCAACGACAACTCCATCGACCCCGTGGGCGCGTGCGTGGGCATGCGAGGCTCGCGCGTGCAGGCCGTGGTCAACGAGCTCGCCGGCGAGAAGATCGACATCATCCCGTGGTCGCCCGACCACGCGACCTTCATCGTCAACGCGCTGCAGCCCGCCGAGGTCACCAAGGTGGTGCTCGACGAGGAGGCCGAGCGCGTCGAGGTCGTGGTGCCCGACGATCAGCTCTCGCTCGCCATCGGGCGGCGCGGGCAGAACGTGCGCCTGGCCTCCCAGCTGACCGGCTGGTCGGTCGACATCCTCACCGAGGAGGAGGAGTCCGAACGCCGCCAGAAGGAGTTCGCCGAGCGCACCCAGCTGTTCCAGGACGCGCTCGATGTGGACGAGGTCATCGCCCAGCTTCTCGCCACCGAGGGCTTCTCCGACGTGGAGGAGATCGCCTATGTGGAACTCGACGAGATCGCGGTCATCGAGGGCTTCGACGACGACACCGCCCAGGAGATCCAGACCCGCGCCACCGAGTTCCTCGACAAGCAGTCCGCCGAACAGGACGCCAAGCGCAAGGAGCTGGGCGTGGAGGACGCGGTGCTCGACGTCGAGGGCGTGACCTTGCCGATCGCGGTGCGCTTCGGCGAGAACGAGGTGAAGACGGTCGAGGATCTCGCCGGGCTGACGCCGGACGATCTTCGCGGCTGGTTCGAGACCCGCGACGGCGAACGCGTGCGCGAGCCGGGCATTCTCGACGGCATGGACGTCTCGGCTGAAGACGCCGAAGCCATGATCATGCGCGCCCGTGTGACCGAGGGCTGGATCACGGAAGCCGATCTCAAGCCCGAGCCTGAAGAGGGCGAAGGCGAAGAGGCCGGCGCGGGCGAGACCGACGCCGCCGACATCGACATGGACGATTTCGACCTGTCCGATCTGGAAGCCGAAGCCGAGCGCCTGGGCGTTGATCTGGATACCCTGCTCGCCGGCGAAGGCGAAGAGAGCGGCGAGGCGAAGTCCGAAGACGCGAACGCCGAAGACGGGGACGCCGAAGACGGTGATGCGGAGGGCGACAAGGCCTAAGTGGACGCGCCAGAGACTGACACCGGCGCGCCGCGGGCCGGCGCGCGCCAGCGCGAACGGCGCTGCATCGCCACCGGCGAGAGCCGGAGCGAGGCCGATCTGGTGCGTTTCGCCCTGTCGCCGGACGGCGAGGTGACGCCGGACGTGGCTGCGCGCCTGCCCGGCCGCGGCGCCTGGGTCAGCGCGGATCGCGCCTCGATCGAGCGCGCGGTGAACAAGGCGCTGTTCAACCGGGCCTTCCAGACCCGCGCGGCCGCGCCGGATGATCTGGTCGAGCGCGTCGAGGCGCTGCTGGAGGCGCGCGCTCTCTCCGCGCTGGGGCTCGCCCGGCGCGCAGGCAAGCTCGCCGCCGGGTTCGACGCCGCGCGCCTGGCGCTGAAATCGGGCGAGCGGCCCGCCTGGCGCATCGAGGCGCGCGATGCCGCGCGCGACGGGCGCGAGAAGCTCGACCGGCTGGCCGAGGCGATCCATCCAGGCCTGCCTGTGGCGGGATGTTTCAGCGCCGAGGCGCTCGGCGCCGCGCTTGGGCGCACAGGCGTCACCCATGCGGTGCTGGCCCAGGGCGCGGAGGCGAGGCGGTTCGGCGAGGCGCTGCATCGCCTGGCGGGGTTCCGCGCGCTGGACCCGTCCGGCGCAGAGCCACCGGGCGAACAGGCGTAGAGGAAGGTTGAATCGCGTTTGAAGGTGGCTAATTTAGCGGGCCTTCGCGCGGCGGGCCGGGCGGTCTTCTGAACCAGGAGACGCGCGCCGGCGAAACGATGACGAAGGCGGAGACCGGCGCGCGGCGGCCGGATCGATCACCGCCTGTGGAAGCCGCAACGAAAGAGACGCATGAGCGACGCTGACGAACGCAAATCCGGGCGCAAGCCCCTCTCCCTCGGGGGCCGCAGCGGCTCAGGCACCGTGCAGCAGAGCTTCTCGCGCGGCCGCTCCAAGGCGGTCGTCGTCGAGAAGAAGCGCAAGCGTACCGGCGCGCCGGGCGGTCAGCCCGAAAAGGCCGCGCCGGGCACGGACAAGCCCTCCTCCGACAAGGAGCGCGCGCGCCAGATGCTCGCCGCGAAGGCCAAGCAGCTCGGCCTGTCCGAGGAGGAGCTCCTCAAGCGCCAGGCTGCGGTGCAGCGCGCCCGCGCCCAGGCCGCCGAAAAAGAAGCCAAGCAGAAGGTCGAAGAAGAGGAGCGCGCGCGCCGGGCGGCCGAGGAGCGTGAAAAGCTCGAAGCGGCCAAGCGTCAGGAAGAAGAGAAAAAGGCGCGCGAGGCCGAAGAGGCTCGCCGCAAGGTCGAAGAAAAGGCTGCGCGCGCCGCGCCGGAGGCGGATCCGGCCGCCGACGTCCCGCCCCCGCCCCCGGGCGAGGACGGCGGCAAGCCCCAACGCAAGGCCGATCGCGAGCGCAAGTCGGCTGAAAGCCCGAGCACGCTTGAGGAGCTCGGCGGGCGGGTGAAGAAGAAATCCGCGCCGGCCAAACCTGCTGCGGGCGGCAAGGCCAAGGACGCCAAGCGCCGCCAGGGCAAGCTGACCATCCAGAACATCGTGGAGGACGATTCCGACCGGCAGCGCTCCCTCGCCTCCATGCGCCGGGCGCGCGAACGCGAGAAGCAGCGCCGCATGGCCGGCCAGTCAGAGCGCGAGAAGGTCGCGCGCGAAGTGGTCATCCCCGAGGCGATCACGGTGCAGGAGCTCGCCAACCGCATGGCCGAGCGCGCCGCGGACGTGGTGAAGTACCTCATGAAGCAGGGCCAGATGGTCCGCGCCAACGACATGCTTGAGGCCGACGACGCCGAACTGATCGTGGAGGAGTTCGGCCACACGGTGAAGCGCGTCTCCGAGGCCGACGTCGAGGAAGGCTTCATCTCCGAGGATGACCCGGAAGAGACCAAGAAGCCGCGCGCGCCGGTCGTGGCCGTCATGGGCCACGTGGACCACGGCAAGACCTCGCTTCTGGACGCGCTGCGCGCCACCGACGTGGTTGCGGGCGAGGCCGGCGGCATCACCCAGCATATCGGCGCCTATC
>CAZKBB010000087.1:0-6536 GCA_964550935.1 uncultured Caulobacterales bacterium | reverse complement strand
TAGGAATCCCGCCCCATGCCCGATGCGCCGATCTGGACGTTTCTGCCGTTTCTCGGCCTGGTCTCTCTGGCCTCGCTGACCGGCGCGATATTCCGCCCGGGCGACTGGTACAAACAGCTGGACAAGCCCGGCTGGACGCCGCCGGGCTGGCTGTTTCCCGTCGCCTGGACCGTGCTTTACGTGCTCATGGCCTATGCCGCCTGGCGGGTCTGGGATCGGGCCGGCCTGTCGCTGGCGCTCGGCGTGTGGATGGTGCAGCTCGTGTTCAACGCTGGCTGGTTGGCGGTCTTCTTCGGGATGAGGCGGCCCGCCCTCGCGCTCGCCGAGCTTGCGGCTCTTTGGCTGCTCATCGCGGTAATGATCGTCGCCTTCGCGCGCATCGACCCGATCGCAGCGCTTCTGCTCGCGCCCTATATCGCTTGGGTGAGCTTCGCCGGAGCTCTGAACGCCGACATCGTTCGCCGCCGGCGGGCGGCGTCATAGGCGCAGCGTCATGAATGACTGGATCTTCCTCATCGAGATGACGCTGATCTTCGGAGGCGTGCTGGGCTTTGCGGTCTGGGAGCTGGTCAAGCTGCACCGCGAGGAGGACGGCGAGGACTGAACCGCTCAAAACGCGCGCGGCATGCGGAAGGGCAAGAGCATTTTGACCCATCCGGACGCGAACCGGTCCAGGTCCAGGCTTTCATGCATCGCCGCGCCGGGGCTGCCGAACGCATCGGTCTCCACCAGAGAGCGCGCGTAGAACGGGGTGTCCTCCAGAGTCTGCAACACGCGTGCGCCGGCGTTGCAGCGGGTTTCGCGATCAATCCCCCAGCCGGTGCGCGGCAGAGGTGCGCTTGCGGCAACGGGCGCATGTTCAGCGCGTCCGTCCGCTCCGATGCGCAGCGCCAAGACCCGGCAGTCCCCGTTGCGCCAACGGCAGTCATACAAGATCCCCGCGCCGTCGCTGAGCGGTGCGCGCGACCAGTGCCAGGAGGCGAACGCGGCCTCCAGCGGCTCCGCGCCGGCGTTCATGTCCACATAGCCCTCGCCGTCCCAGTCCAGATCGGGCGCGTCTAACCGCACGCTGACGCGCGCACGCGGCCAGGCCGGGCGCCAGACATGCCGCCCGCCCGGATCCAGCGTGAAGGTCTCGCCCTGTTCGATTTCGGGTCGAAACACGACCTGACCGCGCACCGCGCGCGGGATCGGCGCGCCGCGCTCGGCGACGTCGAACACCAGCGCGCCGTCTTCAAAGCGCGCCGCGCTGGGTCCGATCGACAAGGCGTCCGGCGCGCGCGTCACGGCCCCGGCGCGCCGCTCGGTCATCGCCCAGCGCCGCCCGCGCGGGCCGTAGAGGCACACGTTCAGCGCACAGTGATCGAGCGGGCGCGCACGCCCCGACCACGCGTAGTAGGGCGAGAACACACTGCCCAGAAGCGCGATTATGACGAGGCTGAAACGCCCGTCCTTGCTGACCGCGTCGGCGTAGAGCCAGCGATACCCGCCGGGCGGTATCGCGGCGTCGAAGCGAAATCGGCCAAGATCGAGCGCGCCGCCGTCCGGCCCGACAGAAGACTCGTCGGCACGCCCGCTCCCGGGTGCACCCCGCCGCCGGCCAGATACAGTCCCGCCAGCCGGGTGCGCGCGCCGGGACGTTGGAACGCCGAGCGCCATCCGTGCAGGGCCCGCCCGTACAGCGCTCCCCCCGACCCGGGAAAGCGCGCCGCGAAGTCGTCCGGCGCCGTCGCCCGGGCCGCCGTCAGCCGCAGCCTCACGCCGGAGCGCTCGAGCCGGTTTATCGTTTGCGCGAGCCATGTGTCGGTCTCCGTCTGCGAGTAGGACCGCCGGTCACCGTCGGCCGGGGCGTTGATCAGGATTAAGAAGCGCTCCTCGGCCGGCCGCGCGCCGCCGGCGCCGCGATCCTGGGCGCAGACGTACACGGTGGGGTCGTCCGGGATTCGGGCCTGGCCGAAGATCGCATCGAACTCGGCGCGGTAGTCATTGGAGAACGCAACGGTGTGGTGATCGAGCGCGCCAGCGTCGGCCTGTCCGGTTGCGGTCCAGACCACGGCCGACAAGGCGCGCGGACCGGCCGGCGCTTGCACGGCGCGCGCGGGCGCCTCGCCGAGCCCGCCTTCGCGCAGCGCGTCGGGATCGGCGTTGGACACCACGATGCGCGCAGGCAGGCGTTCGCCGTCATCCAGCCGGACCGCGCTGACGCGCCCGGCCTCGACCTCGATGCGGGCCGCGCCTGTCCCGTAGCGCAGCGTGACGCCGAGATCGGCCGCCAGCCGCGCCAGCCCGGCGGCCAGAGCGCTCATGCCGCCCTTCACGATCCAGACGCCGCGCTGCTCCAGCGCCGCGATCATCATCAGCGTCGAGGGCGCCTCGAAGGGCGAGGCGCCGCAATAGGTGGCGTAGCGCCCGTAGAGCTGGCGCAGGCGCGGATCGAGCCCGTAATCGCTCAAGACCGTCCACAGCGAGGCGAACGGGCGCATGGCGGTCAGGCCGAAGGGGTTGCGCCGGGCCACGCGCGCGACCAGTCCGGCCACGCCCGGACGCGACGCGGTGAGGAAGCTGTGCTCCAGCGTGTCGTAAAGGCGCTGGCCGTCGCGCTGAAAGCGGGCGAACCGGCGCGCCTGGCCCGGTCCGAAGAACCGACCCACCTCGTCCACGCTGCGCTCGCGATCGGCGTACAGGTCGAACGCGCGCTCATCGTCCCACATGTGCCGGGCGAGCCGGGCGGCCGGGGTCAGGGTGACGTAGTCGTCCAGGTTCGCGCCGGCGTCGGCGAAGAGCTGCTCGAAGGCGGGGCGGAGCGTCAATACGGTCGGACCCGCCTCGACCGCGGTCCCGGCGACGTCGAGCGCGCGCATCTTGCCGCCCGGCTCAGCGGCGCGTTCAAGCACGGTTACGGGCACGCCGGCCGAGGCCAAATCGATCGCCGCAGCCAGCCCGCCCACACCCGCGCCGACGATCACGGCCCCGGCGTCGGGCGCGGCCTGCGTCATTGACACGATCCGAACAAGTGTCCAGTCTTCATGACAGTTACTGTGACAGGCTCAATTGACGCCCGCAAGCGCCCAGGAGATCTCGCGATGGAGATTCAAGCCCGTATCGAAACCGGTTTGACCGCCGCGCTGGATCGGGCCGCGGGCTCTGAGTGTCCGCCGCGTCTGGCCGCGGCGCTGCGCCATGCGGTGATGCCCGGCGGCGCACGGGTGCGCCCGCAACTGTGTCTGGCGGTCGCCGAGGCGTGCGGCGATCGCGACCCGGCCCTGAGCGACGCGACGGCGGCGGCGCTGGAGCTATTGCATTGCGCCTCGCTGGTCCATGACGATTTACCCGCCTTCGACGACGCCGGGCTCAGGCGCGGTCAGGCCTCGGTGCACGCCGCGTTCGGCGAGCCCCTGGCGATCCTCGCCGGCGATGCGCTGATCGTTTTGGCGTTCGAAACCGTGGCCCGCGCGGGCGCTGGAAACCCGGCCCGCCTGCCTGCGCTGATGTCGATCCTGGCCGGCGCGGTCGGCGCGCCGGGCGGCATTGCGGCTGGTCAGGCCTGGGAAAGCGAGCCGGATGTGAAGCTGGACCTCTATCACCGCTCCAAGACCGGGGCCTTGTTCGTCGGGGCCACTATGGCCGGCGCGGTCGCGGCCGGCGCCGATCCAGGGCCATGGCGACGGCTCGGCGAGATGATCGGAGAGGCCTATCAGGTCGCCGACGATCTATTGGACGCGGTCGGCGATGACCAGGCCGGCAAGCCCTGCGGTCAGGACGCCGCGCGCGCGCGGCCCAGCGCGGTCACCTCGCTCGGCGTGCGCGGCGCGGTGTCGCTTCTGGAGCGGCGCGTGGCCGAGGCCGCGCAATCGGTGCCCCCATGCGACGGCGCGGAGGGGTTGCGCAAGCTGGTCTGCGCCCAGGCCAAGCGCCTGGTGCCCAAAACCCTCGCCGTCTCCGCCGCCTGAACGGGCGCTGCGGGGATGTGGGGCGAACGGCTCGGCGATCTGCGCAACCGCGCCGTACGCGATCCCGGTTTCCGCCGTTTCGCCAAACGCCTGCCGCTGATCCGCAGCCGTGCACGTCGCGATTCGCGCGCTTTGTTCGATCTGATGGCCGGATTCGTCTACACGCAGACGCTGCTGGCCTGCACCCAGGCGGGCGTTTTCGAGACCCTGAAGGATGGACCCAAGCCGCTGACCGCGCTGGCCGAGGCCGCAGGCCTGCCTGAGGCCGGCGCGGAGCGGTTGATGCGCGCGGCGGCGGCGCTGGACCTCGTCGAGGCGCGCTCCGGGGGCCGCTACGCGCTGGGGCCGCTGGGCGCCTCCCTGATCGGTGAGCCGGGTCTGGCGGCGATGATCGAGCATCATCGCCTGCTCTACGACGATCTGACCGATCCGCTCAGCGTGCTGCGCGCAGGGCGCGGCGAGGCCATGTCGGCCTTCTGGGGCTATGCGCGCGAGCCCGGCCAGGCCGGTCAGAGCCAGGCCTACTCGACGCTGATGGCCTCCACCCTGCCCCTGCTCGCCGACGAGATATTCACCGTGTGCCGGCCGCGGCGTCATCGCCGCCTGCTCGATGTCGGGGGCGGACACGGCGCCTTCGCCGAAGCCGCCGCCGCCCGCGCCCCGCGCCTGGAGGTGAACCTGTTCGACCTGCCCGACGTCGCGCGCCAGGCCGAGGCGCGTCTCGACGCCGCCGGGCTCGCCGGACGGGTGCGCGTTCACGGCGGCAGCTTTCTGTCCGACCCCTTGCCGCGCGGGGCCGATCTGATTTCGCTGATCCGGATCCTGCACGACCATGACGACGACGCGGTGCGTCACCTGCTCGGCGCGGTCCGCGACGCTTTGACGCCCGGCGGCACCGTTCTGGTCGCCGAGCCGCTGGCCGATGCGCGCGGCGCCGAACCCATGGGAGAGGCCTATTTCGGCTGGTACCTGACCGCCATGGGCGGCGGCCGGCCGCGCCGCGCGCAGACCCTGCGCGAGATGCTGCGAGAGGCCGGTTTCACCGACGTGCGCATCCACCCCTCCCGCATGCCCGTCATCGCCGGTTTGATCACCGCGCGCTCGTCAATACCGTAAATCTTTATTGACTGTTTGGGGCGTCAAGCTAGACTGACATATTGCAATTCGACCTCGCCGAACGCGGAGGAACCAGTGCAGGCACTGGCCGTCATTTTGGAGCAACCCCAGCGAATCACGCTCGACGTGCTTGCGATTGATGCGCCGGGCGCTGAGGACTGCGTGGTCGAGATCGCCTGGAGCGGGGTGAGCACCGGAACCGAGCGGCTGCTCTGGTCCGGCGACATGCCCGCCTTCCCCGGCATGGGCTATCCCCTGGTTCCCGGATACGAATCCGTCGGCCGCGTCGTGGAGGCCGGTCCGGACTCGGGCCGCCAAGTCGATGATTGGGTTTTCGTTCCGGGCGCACAGTGTTTCGGCGCAGTCCGCGGCCTGTTCGGCGGCGCGGCTGAGCGCGTCACCGTGCCCGGCGCGCGCCTGACCGCGATCGAGGAGAGCCTCGGCGAGCAAGGCGTGCTGCTGGCGTTGGCCGCGACGGCCTATCATGCGCTCGGCTCACCTCAGACGGACAAACCCGATCTGGTCGTGGGTCACGGCGTCCTCGGGCGTCTCCTGGCGCGCCTGCTCACCGCCGCGGCCGGCCGGAACGGCGCGCCCGCGCCGGTGGTGTGGGAGATCAACCCGGACCGCATGGGCGGCGCGCAAGGCTATGAGGTCATCTCACCAGACAGCGACGAGCGCCGCGGCTATGGCCGCGTCTTCGACGTCAGCGGCGATCCGAAGCTTCTGGACACCCTGATCGGGCGTCTGGCCAAAGGCGGGGAGCTGGTGCTCGCCGGCTTCTACCCCGGACGCGTCGACTTCGATTTCGCGCCCGCCTTCATGAAAGAGGCGCGCTTTCGCATCGCCGCCGAATTCACCCCCGCCGATCTCTCGGCCGTCAGCGCGATGGTCACGCGCGGCGCGCTGAATCTGGACGGGCTGATCACCCACCACCGCCGGCCGCAGGAGGCCGGCGACGCCTACCGCACCGCATTTTCCGATGCGGATTGTCTGAAGATGATCCTCGACTGGAGAGCCTCATGATGGACGGCGATTTCAAGCCCGGCGGCCAGGCAAGCACGCCTTCCGACGCGCTACGCAAAGAAGCGGCGATGGAGCCCGATCCGGTCCACACCGGACCGGTCAAGAAAGAGACCCAGGTCATCGCCATTTACGGCAAGGGCGGGATCGGCAAGTCCTTCACCCTGTCCAATCTCAGCTACATGATGGCTCAGCAGGGCAAGAAGGTGCTGCTGATCGGCTGCGATCCGAAGAGCGACACGACCTCGCTTTTGTTCGGCGGCCGGGCCTGCCCGACCATCATCGACACGTCTTCGAAGAAGAAAGAAGCCGGCGAGGCCGTCGAGATCGGCGATGTCTGCTTTAAACGCGACGGCGTGTTCGCCATGGAGCTGGGCGGGCCTGAGGTCGGGCGCGGCTGCGGCGGGCGCGGCATCATCCACGGCTTCGAGCTGCTGGAGAGTCTCG
>CAZKBB010000086.1:0-6952 GCA_964550935.1 uncultured Caulobacterales bacterium | reverse complement strand
GGCATCTGCTCGTAGATCGGCGTCTCGAAGAAGCCGGGCAGGATGGTGTTCACCCGCACGCCCTCGCGCGCAAGGTCGCGCGCCATGGGCAGGGTCATGCCGTAAATCCCGCCCTTCGAGGCGGAGTAGGCGACCTGGCCGATCTGGCCGTCCTGAGCCGCGACCGAGGCGGTGTTCACGATCAGCCCGCGGCCGGACTCGGTCGGCTCCAGCTCCAGCATGCCGGCCGCGGAGACGGCGGCGCAGTTGAACGAGCCGATGAGGTTCACGTTGACGACCAGCTGGAACTTGTCGAGCTGGTGCATGACGATGTCGCCTGACGATGACCGCCGCGCGGTCTTCTCGGCCCAGCCGATGCCGGCGCAGTTGACCAGGATGCGCTCCTGGCCGTGGGCCTTGCGGGCGGTCTCGAAGCCGGCTTTCACGCTTTCCGGATCGGCCACGTTGACCTTGGCGAAGGCGCCGCCGATCTCGGAGGCGACCTTTTCGCCGCGCTCTTCGTTGAGATCGAAGATCGTGACCTTGCAGCCTTCCTTGGCGAGCCGGCGGGCCGAACCTTCGCCGAGCCCTGAGGCGCCGCCGGTGACGACCGCGACGGTGTCCTTGAATTGCATGGGTTTCCTCACCTGACATCTTGCGTCGTGGGACGGGCCGGACGGCCCGTTGGCCCCGGCATAGCGCGGCGCGGGCGCGAAAGGAAGAAGCCGACGGGCCGCTGGCCAGGCGCGCGCCTGCGGTGATACTTGCCCCCTGGAAAGCCGGCCCGAAGCGGAGACCTTGAAGATGATCCGACCTGTCCTGGTGCTTCATGGCGGCGCGGGCGTGCTCGCCCCGCGCGGATATGAGGCCGAGATCGCCCATATGGCCGAGCTGGCGAGGGCGGCGCGCGAGCGGCTGAAGGCCGGCGCCTCGGCCCTGGACGTGGCGGTGGAGACTGTGCGCGCGCTGGAGGCCTCAGGCCTCTACGTGGCGGGCAAGGGGACTGCGCCGAACGCGGCGGGGCGCTACGAGCTCGACGCCTCCTTGATGCAGGGGCCGGGGCGCGAGGCCGGCGCGGTCTCCGCGCTTGAAGGCTTCGTCTCCCCGATCAAGGCCGCGCGCGCGGTGATGGAGAGGACGCCCCACGTGCTGCTGGCCGGCGCGGGGGCGGCCGCGTTCGCGCGTGAGGAGGGGCTGGAGCCGGTCGAGGACCCGGACAGCTACTACACCCCGGCCGCCGCGCCGGACTCCCGCGCCATCGCAACCGGCACGGTGGGCTGCGTCGTGCTCGATCAAGCCGCGCGCCTGGCTGCAGCGACCTCCACCGGGGGCACGCTGAAGAAGCGCTGGGGTCGTGTCGGGGACAGCCCGATCATCGGGGCCGGCGCCTGGGCCGACGAGCGCGTGGCGGTGTCCTGCACCGGTCAGGGCGAGTTCTTCCTGCGCGCCAACGCCGCCGCGGACGTCTCAGCGCGCGTGAAATACGCCGGGGCGAGCCTTGACGAGGCGGTGACCGGCTCGCTCGGCGATGTCGCACGGCTTGGCGGCGAGGGCGGGATCATCGCGGTCTCCGCCGACGGCTCGGCGACGGCGCAGTTCAACAGCGAAGGCATGAAGCGCGCGATTTTGCACGCCGACGGCCGCATCGAGGCGGGCGTGCGCGATCTGGAGCCGGTCGCGGAGTAGGCCTCAGGCCGCGTCGGTCTGGGCCGACCCGGCGATGATGGCATATAGCGCTTCCGCGTTCGGCGCGGCGCGCAAGGCCCGCCGGATGTCCTGACGCCGGAACAGGCGCGAGATGCGCGCCAGCGCCTTGAGGTGCTCGGCCCCGGCGTCCTCCGGCGCGAGCAGCAGGAAGACCAGATCGGCGGGGCGTCCGTCGACCGCGTCGAAGTCCACCGCCTGCTTCAGCCGCGCGAACACCCCGCACACCCGATCGACCTGACTCGTGCGCGCATGGGGGATGGCGACGCCGTCGCCGACGCCTGTGGAGCCGAGCCGTTCGCGCTCCGCCACGGCGTCGAGCGTCGCCCGGCCGGAGACGAACAAGGTCCGCTCCGCCAGATCGCACAGCTGGTGCAACGCCTGCTTGCGGCTCGTCGCGGACAGGTCCGCGGCCACGCCTCCAGGCGGGATCAGGTCAGAAAGGGCCATGCGTCGTCCGCCGGCTGCTGCTGCGTCGATGGGGCGTCGAGGCGCCCGAGGGATTACTCCGCGGCCGCGCCGGCGGTGTCTTTAGCCTCGCGCGCCGCGTCGATCCAGCCCACATTTCCATCGGGCCTTCGGTAAACGATGTTCACCGCGCCGGTGCCGACATTGCGGAAGACCAGAAACGGCGCGTCGATCAGGTCCATCTCATGGACGGCCATGCCCACGGACATGGTGCTCAATTCGCCGGCCGTCTCCGCGATGATGACCGGGTCGACCCCGCCCGAGGCCCCGCCGTCATCCTCGTCCTCGCTCGTGTCTACCGCGCGCGGCTCGCCCTTGAGGGTGTAGATCGGCGCGGTTTCGGCGGGCAGCTCGGCCTTGTTGTCGGCGCGGTGGTCCTTGAGCTTGCGCTTGTAGCGGCGCAAGCGCTTCTCCAGGTGGCCCACCGCGTCCTCGGCGGCGGAATAGGCGTCCCCGCCCTTGCCGGTGGCCTGGAGGAAGGCGCCCGACGGCAGGTGCACCGAGCAGTCGACCTCGAAGCCGTGTCCTTCGCCCTTCACGACGATATAGGCCTCGCCGGGGCGGCTGAAATACTTCGCCGTGCCGTCTTCGACCTTCTGCTCGATGCGCTCGCGCAGAGCGGGGGAGACGTCGAGCTGCTTGGACACGAACTGGATATGCATGGGAACTCCCTTGGCTGCGGGGCGGCGGCCGTAAGACGCGGCGGCGGTCCGGTCCGTTTCAAGGGGCCGGACGGCGTCGCCTCGCGCGCTGCGAGGCCGTCGCCCGGACGAGTCCGATCGTCGTTTCCAACGCTATCGGGCGCAGCTGAACACCGTCAATCTTGACAACGCACGAAGCGGGGAAAGGGCGCCCGGCTCAGCCGGCCTTCTTCATCATGCGCCGGCGCTGGACCGAGGAGGGGATGGTCATCGCCTCGCGGTATTTCGCGACCGTGCGCCGCGCGATGTCGACGCCGTCGGCGCGCAGCCGCTCCACGATCGCATCGTCCGAGAGCACCTCGTTGGGGGTCTCGGCGCTGATCATCGCCTTGATGCGATAGCGCACGGCCTCGCCTGAGAAGGCTTCGCCGCCGTCGGACGAGGCGATGGAGGAGGTGAAGAAGTATTTCAGCTCGAACAGGCCGCGCTGGGTGGAGACATACTTGTTCGAGGTCACCCGGCTGACGGTGGATTCGTGCATGCCCACCGCGTCGGCGACCGTCTTCAGGTTCAACGGCCGCAGCCAGGCCACGCCCCTGGCGAAGAAGGCGTCCTGCTGACGCACGATCTCTGAAGCGACCTTCAGGATCGTGCGCGCGCGCTGATCCAGGCTCTTCACCAGCCAGGATGCGTTTTGCTGGCACGAGGAGATGAAGGCCTTCTCTTCATCCGAGCGCGCCGCGCTCTGGATCTGGGCCGCATAACGGTTGTTCATCAAGACGCGCGGCAGCGTGTCGGAGTTCAGCTCGACCGCCCAGCCGCCCTCGGGCGTTTCGCGCACGTAGACGTCGGGCTCCACGCCGCGCGCGGCGTCAGAGCCGAAGGCCAGGCCGGGTTTCGGGGTCAGGCGCTTCAGCTCGGCGATCATGTCGTCGAGATCCTCGCCGTCCACGCCGCAGGCGGCCTTGAGGCCCGGGTAATCGTGCTTGGCCAGGAGCGGCAGGTTGTCCACCAGCGCCGCCATGGCCGGATCGAGCCGGTCGAGTTCTTTCAGCTGCAGCGCCAGGCATTCCTGCAGGCCCCGCGCCATCACGCCGGCCGGTTCGAAGCCCTGAAGGCGATCTAGCGCAGCCTCGGTCTCGGCGCGCTCGCAGCCCAGGCGCTCGGCGGTTTCGTCCAGATCGGCGCGCAGATAGCCGTCATCATCGACAAGATCGATCAAATGCGCCGCGATCAGGCGCGCCGGCGCATCCATGACCAGCTCGGCGAGCTGATCGTGGAGATGCTCGCGCAGCGTCTTGTCGCGCGAGGCGTTGGCCGCGGCGTCGTAGTCTTCGCCGTCGAACGAGCCGCCTCCGCCCGCCCGGCTCCAGTCGACCGCGCCGCCGGAAGATTGCGGGCCGGCGTCCGGGTCCACCGCGTGGGGCTCTGCGTCGAGCGCCTCGCTCGCCGCGCCGGGGGCGTCGAAGCTCAATTCATCGGATTTGGACGCGGGCTCGGCTTCGCTGCGGGAGTCCTCGCCGGGACCGTCGTCGCGCTCATCGCGCTCGAGCAGCGGATTGCGCTCCAGCTCGGCCTCGACGAACTCGGTGAGCTCCAGATTATTCAGCTGCAGAAGCTTGATCGCTTGCTGCAGCTGAGGGGTCATCACCAGGCCCTGGCCCTGGCGTACCTCAAGCTTCTGTCCAAGACCCGACACCGCTCAGCGCCCCCCCTAGTGGAACCGGTCGCCGAGATAGAAGCGGCGCACGTCCGCGTCGCCGCGCACGGAGTCCGGATCGCCTTCGAACAGCACCTCGCCGTCGTGGATGATCGTCGCGCGGTCGCAGATCTCCAGCGTCTCGCGCACGTTATGGTCGGTGATCAGGATGCCGATGCCGCGCTCGCGCAGATAGACGATCAGATCGCGGATGTCCGAGATCGCCAGCGGGTCGATGCCCGCAAAGGGCTCGTCCAGCAGCATGAAGCCGGGCTGGGCCGCAAGCGCGCGCGCGATCTCCGCGCGGCGGCGCTCACCGCCCGACAGGGCCATGGCCGGCGCATCGGCGAGATGGTCGATGCGCAGCTCTTCAAGAAGCTCGCGCACGACCGTTTCGCGGCGCTGCGCGTCCGGTTCGACGATCTCGGCGACCGCGGTGACGTTCTCCGCCACGCTCAGGCCCCGAAAGATCGAGGCCTCCTGAGGCAGGTATCCGATACCCAGGCGCGCGCGCTGGTACATGGGAAGCGCCGTGATGTCCTGTCCGTCCAGCATGATGCGCCCGTAATCCACCGGGATCAGCCCGGTGATCATGTAAAAGCACGTAGTCTTGCCCGCCCCGTTCGGACCGAGCAGTCCGGCGACCTCCCCGCGCTTCAGCGTAAGCGACACGTTCTTAACCACGGCGCGACCGCGAAACGACTTGCCGATACGCTCGACGGTCAGCCCGCGGTCGGGCCCGGTCGCGGCTTCAGCCTCGCCCTGTTCGGTCACCGACATGACTCATCACACTCCAGGCACGCCTAAGATTTGGTGAAAGCGCGCTTTACGCCCGGGTTCGGGGCGTCGACGGCGCGGTCGTCGCGGTCGTTCGCTCAGCTTTCGTCGAAGTCGCGCGGCGGGTCGCCGGGCACTTCGGGACGCGGGCAGTCCCGCGGGGTTTCGCCTCCGTTCTCTTCGGAGAAGAAGACGCTGCGCACGCGCCCGTCTCCGTCCCCGCCGCCAGAGCCGTCAAGGCGCGACACCCCGGTCGTCAGATCGGCCACGAGACGGCTGCCGGTGGAGACGTTGCAGCCCTGGGTCAGCACCACGTCCCCGGTCAGCGTGATCGTGTCGGCCTCCACGTCGTAGACGCCGCGCGCGCCGTGGGCGACCTCGCTGGCGGTGACGTAATAGACTTCGCCTTCGGCGATCAGGCGGCTGACGGCGTCGAAGCGCCCGCCGTCGGCGTTGTCGAAGAACACTGTCACCTGGTCGGCTCGCAGGCGCGCGCCCCCGCGTACGGCGTTGACGTCTCCGGAATAGACCGCCCGGCCGTCGGCCTCGAACACCTGCAGGTCGTCGGCGCTGACGTCGAGCGGGCCTTCATCCATCGGCGCGCCGGGCGCCTGCGCGGACGCGTAAGATGTGGCGGCGAGGACCGCGGCGGCCGCGATCGCGCCGCGCATCAGGCCCAGGCGCGCGGACTGAGTGGTCATGGCTGATCCTCCGTCGCCGCCGGGTCGGCGTCTTCAGGCCCGGTTTCGTCTGTGAATATGCGCGTTCTCACGCCGTCGGTGAACACCACGCGTTCGCCGCCCTCAGTGACCTCGAACCCGCCGGCTCGGATTCGGCCCCAGGGCGCGGCGCCCTCGACCGGCGCGTCGCCGCTGATGCGCGCGTCGCTGAGGTGTATCCGGGCGCGATCGGTGGAGAAGCTGTAGCCCGAGCGCGTGGCGAAGCGCACCGCGTCCTGCAGCTCAAGCGTGCGCGCGTCGGCGTTAAAAACGCCTGCGCGTGCAAGCACCTGGGATGGGTCAGCGCCGTCGGCGCGCAACAGGGCGTAATCGAGGATCGGACGCGTGAGGTCGGTCAGCGCGCCCGCGCCGCGCGAGCGCCGCGCGGCGGTCTCGGCGGTGACCACGTAGGGCGCGCCGGTTTCGTCGCGACCGGTGAAGCGGGGATTGACGATGCGTTCGGCGTCTCCGCCCGGCGCGGCCGGCGCCTCGGCGAGCTCGCCTGCGTCGCTGATCACGATCTGAACGATGGCGTTAAGCGCGATCAGTGCGGCGAGACCCAGAAGACCCAGGCGCAACCGGCGCACGAAGACCGAGCGCCGCCAGGCCGCGTCGAAGGCGCGCGCGCGCCGGGCGAGGTCCTCGTTGCGGCGGGTCATGTCCGCCGTGGCCGCGCCCGTCGCGGTCATGAGTGGGCGAAGATGTCGGTTTCGGCCCAGCCCTCGATGTCGAGGCGGGCGCGCACGGGCAGGAAGGCGAAGCAGGCCTTGGCCAGCTCCATGCGGCCTTCGCGCTTGAGCATCTCCTCCAGCCCGGCCTTGACCTGGTGCAGGTGAAGCACGTCGGAGGCGGCGTAGTGCTGCTGGGCGTCGGTCAGCTCGGCCGCGCCCCAGTCCGAGCTCTGCTGCTGTTTCGACAGCTCCACGCCCGCGATCTCGCGCGCGACGTCCTTCAGCCCGTGCCGG
>CAZKBB010000085.1:0-7359 GCA_964550935.1 uncultured Caulobacterales bacterium | reverse complement strand
GTCTGGATTGAAAAAGCTGTGCATGCCGTCCAACGGCAACGCGGGTGCGGCCCTGGCGGCCTATGCCACCCGCGCGGGTATCAGGTCGCTGGTCTACTGCCCGGCCGAAACGCCGCGCATGAATGTCGACGAGACGCGGTTGTGCGGCGCCGAGGTTGTCGAGGTCGACGGCTATATCGACGACTGCGGCAAGTTGCTGGCCGAGCGCGCGAAGGAAGAGGGCTGGTTCGACGTCTCGACGCTGAAAGAACCCTACCGGCTGGAAGGCAAGAAAACGATGGGCCTGGAGCTTGCCGCCCAGTGGGGCTGGCGACTGCCCGACGCGATCTTCTACCCCACCGGCGGGGGCACCGGCCTGATCGGCATGTGGAAGGCCTTCGACGAGATGGAGGCGCTGGGCTGGATCGGGTCTGAGCGCCCCAAGATGATCGCGGTCCAGGCCGAGGGCTGCGCCCCCATGGTGAAGGCCTACGAGCAGGGCCGCCGCCACGCAGAGGAATGGATCGACGCCTCCACCGTGGCCGCGGGCATCCGCGTGCCCAAGGCCATCGGCGATTTCCTGATCCTGCAGGCGGTGCGCGAATCAGAGGGCTTCGCGTTGGCGGTCTCGGACGGCGAGATCGAGCGCGCGCGCGATCTGTGCGGGCGCGCCGACGGCCTGCTCCTGTGTCCTGAGGGCGCGGCCACGCTGGCTGCAGCGCGAAAGGCGATCGGGGACGGACGCCTCGCGCCGGACGCTGAAATCGTTCTTTTCAATTGTGGAACAGGTTTGAAATACCCTCTGCCCGACAAGGCCGGAACGGTCGACCTCGACGCCCCGCTCAGCGCCGACACAATCCTAGCGCGCTAGAGCCCGCCAGCCGCCGCCACGGGAAAGGACGCCGCGCCCATGAACCGCACCGCCGACGCCGGCGCCGACGCGCCGTCCTATCGCTGGACGGTGCTTTCACTCCTGCTCGCGACCTATTTGCTGAACTTCCTGGACCGGCAGATCTTCTCGGTCCTGCAGGAGCAGATCCGCGCCGATCTGGGCTTCAACGATCTGCAGCTGGGCCTGCTTGGCGGGACGATGTTCGCCGTCTTCTACGCCATTGCGGGCCTGCCCATCGCCTATCTCGCCGACCGGACCCATCGCGTGCGCGTCATCGCGGCCTCGTGCGCGGCGTGGAGCGGGTTCACAGCGCTGTGCGGGCTCGCCGGCGGCTTCGTCACCATGGCGCTGGCGCGCGTCGGCGTGGCGGTCGGCGAAGCCGGGGGCGTCTCGCCGTCCTACTCGGTGCTGTCTGATTATTTCGAGCCGGAAAAGCGCGGGCTCGCGCTGGGGCTGTTCTCCATCGGCGCCCCGCTCGGCCTCGCCGCCGGGGCGGCGGCCGGCGCGGCGATCGCGGCCGTGCTCGGCTGGCGCTGGGCCTTTATTCTGCTCGGCGCGCCCGGACTGATGCTGTCGCTCATGATTCTGTGGCGGGTGCGCGAGCCTGAACGCGGCCGGCTCGATCCCACGCCTGACGCGAACGCGCCCGCCCCGCGCCCGCTCGACGCCCTGCGTATCGTCTGGTCGACGCCCAGCCTTCGCTGGATCACCTTCGGCGCGGCGGCGGTCTCCTTCGCCGGCTACGGCTTCTTCCACTGGGCGCCGTCCTTCCTGCAGCGCTCACAGGGCCTCACCGAGATGCAGATCGCGACGATGTTCGCGCCAACGCTGGTGCTGGGCGTGGCGGGCAGCCTGATGGGCGGCGTGCTGGCGGACCGCTACGGCGTGAAGTCGCCCGCGGCCTACGGCCTGATCCCGGGCGCGGCGATCGTCGTGGCCGCGCCCTTCCTGATCGCGAGCGCGCTGGTGGAGGGCGGGCGCGCCTCAATCGCGCTGATCTCCATCCCGGTGCTGCTTAACTTCATGTGGATCGCGCCCGCACTCGCCGCGGCGCAGAACCTCGCCACGCCGCACACACGCGCGCTGGTCGCCGCGATCATGGCCTTCTTCAACAATCTGGTAGGCTTCGGCCTCGGCCCGCTGGCCGTGGGCGCAATCTCGCACGCCCTGACGCCGGAGCACGGCGCGGCCGAGGCGCTGCGCGTCGCGATGGTGTGCGCAGCCGTCGCCTACGCGCTGGCGGGCGGCTTCTTTCTGGCTGCGGCGCGCACTCTGCCCGGCGACAGCGCGCGGCGGGCCTTGACGCCCCGCACGGTTTAGGGCGTGTTCCGCGCTTCCCGCTAGCCCGGAGGCCGCCATGTCGCGCGCCGCGCGCCCCGCCGCCATCGCCGCCGTCTCGCTCATCGCCGCCTCGCTCCTTGCTGCGTGCGGCGGCGCGGACCAGAGCGCCGAAGCGCCCGCGCCGAGCCGCGAAGCCCCGCCGTCCGCCGACATCGTACGCGACGCGGCCGGCCCGGCCTCGCCCTGGCGCGAGACCGCCTCAGGGCTTGTCCGCTTCAGCCAGGTCTCAGCGCCCTCCGGTCCGGACGCGCCCGCGCTCGGCGATGTGGAGAGCCAGACCGGCGCGGCGCTGCGCATGCTCGACGAACGCCTCGAAGCCGCCGGCCTGACGCGCGGTGATGTCGTCCACCTCACGATCCATGTCCTTCCCGGCGAAGACGGCGCGATCGACGAGGCCGGCGTCGGCCGCGCCCTGCGCCGCGCCTTCGACACCCCGCTCAATCCCGGCGCGCCGGCGCGCGCCCTGATCGGCGTCGCCGCCCTGCCCGGCGAAGGCGTGCGCGTCGCCGTCGACGCAACCGCGACACGCCCCGCCCCTTCCGACGCTCCCGACGAGACCGACGCTCCATGATCCCGCGCTACACACGGCCTGAAATGGCCGATATCTGGTCGCCCCGGTCGAAATACCGCATCTGGTTCGAGATCGAGGCCCACGCCACCGACAAGCTCGCCGAGCTGGGCGTGGTCCCCGAGGCCGCGGCCAAGGCTGTCTGGAAGGCCAGGGACGCGGAGTTCGACGTCGAACGCATCGACGCGATCGAGCGCGAGGTGAAGCACGACGTCATCGCCTTTCTGACCCATCTGGCTGAAATCGTCGGCGAGGATGCGCGCTTCGTGCACCAGGGGCTGACCTCCTCTGACGTGCTCGACACCTGCTTCGCGGTGCAGCTGACGCGCGCCGCCGACCTGTTGCTCACCGGAATGGACCGCGTGCTCGACGCGCTGAAGTCGCGTGCGATGGAGCACAAGGAGACGGTCTGCATCGGGCGCAGCCATGGCATCCACGCCGAGCCGACGACGATGGGGCTGAAGTTCGCGCGCTTCTACGCCGAGTTCGCCCGCGGCCGGGAGCGACTGGTGCGCGCGAGAGAAGCCGTCGCGACCTGCGCGATCTCAGGCGCCGTGGGCACGTTCGCCAACGTCTCGCCTGAGGTCGAGGCGCACGTGGCCGAGAAGCTGGGCCTGACCGCTGAGCCGATCTCCACCCAGGTCATCCCGCGCGACCGCCACGCGGAGTTCTTCGCCGCGCTGGGGCTCGTCGCGTGCGCGATCGAGAACCTGGCCGTCGAAGTGCGCCATCTCCAGCGCTCTGAAGTGCGCGAGGCGCAGGAATACTTCTCCAAGGGCCAGAAGGGCTCTTCGGCCATGCCGCACAAACGCAATCCGATCCTGACGGAGAACCTGACCGGGCTGGCGCGCCTCGTGCGTTCGGCCGTGACCCCGGCGATGGAGAACGTCGCCCTTTGGCATGAGCGCGACATCTCCCACTCCAGCGTGGAGCGCGGGATCGGGCCGGACGCGACGGTGCATCTGGACTTCGCCCTGCACCGCACCGCCTCGATGGTCGAGGGCCTGATCGTGCACGCTGATCGCTGCCGGGAGAATCTCGAGGCCTATGGCGGCATCCACAACTCCCAGCGCGTGCTGCTCGCCCTGACCCAGGCCGGCGCCTCGCGCGAGGACGCCTATCGCCTGGTGCAGCGCAACGGCATGAAGACCTGGGATGAGGGCGGGCTGCTGGTCGAGCACCTGAAGGCCGACGCGGACGTGGCCGCGCTGATGTCCGAGGCGCAGATCGAGGCCTGCTTCGACGAGGCCTATCACCTGAAGCACGTCGACACGATCTTCGCGCGGGTCTTCCCCGGCTGAGCCGGCCGGAACATCGCGCACGCCGCGCCCGTTCATCGTTTGTGTCAGGCAAATGACGAAAGGCGCATCATCCTCGACGGCCTTGTTTCATCCACCGCCTCGCCCGCCGGCTTCGCCGACGTCCTGCTGCGCATGGGGCTGGCGGCGATCGCGGGCGCGGTCATCGGGCTCGACCGTGAGCAATCCCAGCGCGCCGCCGGCCTTCGCACCAACATGCTGGTCAGCCTGGCCGCCTGTCTGTTCACGCTGACCGCCTTGCGCCTGGCCTTCATGGCCGACGCCGCCGGTGACGCCGCGCGGGCCGATCCCATACGCGTCATCGAAGCGGTCACCGCCGGCGTCGCCTTCATCGCGGCCGGCAGCGTGATCCGCGCCCGCCACACGGTGCGCGGCGTAACGACGGCGGCGGCCCTGTGGCTTGCGGGCGCGGCCGGCGTCGCGTGCGGCGTCGGCGCCTTCGATCTCGCCGGCGCGGCGGTCGCGCTCGCGGTCATTATCCTCGTCGCGATCGGCTGGTTCGAAGACCAGGTGTTTAAGCCGGACCCGCGCAGCGACCCCGACAACTCGGGGGAACGCTAGGGCCTCGCCGCGCCGAGCAAGGTCGCGCGCTGGGGCTGTTACGGCTCCTGAGCCGCGATCTGCAGATAGGGACACGCTTTTTCAACAGCTTGAGCCGATCGTGCCCGCCGGACGCCGGACGTGCGGCGAGGCGGAGGGATCGTGTGAACCACGGCATTCCAGGCGGATCGGCGTTGAAGCGCGGCGCGGAGGCGGCCTGGAAGCTGGCCAAAGGCGAGCGCCGGGTCTACGCCGAAGACCTGTCGGGCGTGCAGCGCGTCGCCGCCTGGGTCGAGCTGAAGCGCGTGCATCTGGGCTTCATGCAGACGCTGAACGCTAACGTCTCGAAGCACTCCAACCTTCTTCAACTGGTCAAGCACGCCATGCTCGCCCAGCACGAGGCGCAGACCTTCAAGGCGACGTTGCCCTCTCCGGGCGCGCCCGGCGCGGCATGCGTGACGGCCTGGCTGTCGCTTCATCGCGCGGTGTCCGATGCGGCGTTTCGCGACGAGGATCTGGCCCGGATCGTCGCGGCGGACGACCTGAAAGGCTCTGAACGCGTGCTCTCCGCGCTCGCCGCGCCGCTGAAGCGCGAGGACGCCGCCCTGGCGGCCTTCGCACGCGAGGCGAAAGTGGACGATCCCGACCGCGCACTGAAATGGTCGCGCGAGCTGGCCGGGGTCAACCGGGAGCTTCGCGCCTACTACATCGCCAATCTGAAATCGAAGGGCCTGATCTAGGCGCTACTCGGCCGCGGCCTGTATATCCCCGCCCATCAGGTCCGGCAGCCAGGCCTCGTGGTCGGTCCTCAGCCGGATCAGATCGAGCGCATGGGCGCCGTTGATCGTGATCGCACGGCCACCCGCCAACCCGACCACGTCCACATGCACGCCCGCCGCCTTGGCGTCGGCCCGGATCGCTTCGGCGTCCTCGGCCGGCGCGGCGATCAGGTAGCGGCCCTGGTCCTCGCCGAAGAGCCACGCATGGACCGGCGTGTCGCCGGCATGGGCGAGCTTCGCGCCCACATTGGACGCCATCGCCATCTCCGCGGCCGCGCACGCCAGCCCGCCGTCTGAGAGATCATGCACGCACCGCGCCCGGCCGGTGCGTATCTGGGCGCGCACGAAGTCGCCGTTGCGCTTTTCCGCGGCGAGATCGACATGGGGCGGCGCGGCGTTCTCGCTGCCTTCGACCACGCGCATGAACAAGGAGGCGCCGAGCTCTCCGCGGGTCTCCCCGATGACGAGAAGGACATGGCCCTCCTCCATCGCGCCGAAGCCTGCGCGCACGGCGATATCTTCGATCAAACCCACCGCGCCGACGCCGGGCGTGGGCGGGATCGCCTTGCCGTCGGTCTCGTTGTAGAGCGAGACATTGCCGGACACGACGGGGAAGTCGAGCGCCCGGCAGGCCTCGGCCATGCCTTCGACGCAGCCCACGAACTGGCCCATGATCTCCGGGCGCTCCGGATTGCCGAAGTTCAGACAATCCGTCACCGCGATGGGCTCGGCGCCGGTTGCGGTCAGGTTGCGCCAGGCCTCCGCGATCGCCTGCTTGCCGCCCTCGAACGGGTCGGCGAGGCAGTAGCGCGGGGTCACGTCGCACGTGATCGCAAGGCCCTTGTTGGAACCGTGCACACGTACGATCGCCGCATCGCTCGGGTCTTCCGAACTCGCCGCGGTGTCGGCCATGACGTGGCGGTCGTACTGGGTCCAGATCCAGCGCTTGGAGGCCATGTCCGGGCTGGTCATCAGCGCAAGCAGGGTCTCGCCGAGATGAGCCGGGACCCGCACCCGCGCCGGGTCCACGCTGGCGCGCGCCTCGGCCGGGAACCAGGGGCGCTCATACTTGGGCGCCTTCTCTCCGATCGGGTCCAGCGGCAGGTCGCACACGGTCTCGCCCTGGTGCTTGAGCACCAGCCGGCTGGTGTCGGTGGTGCGCCCGATCACGGCGACGTCGAGATCCCATTTCGTGAAGATGCGCCGCGCAATGTCCTCGCGGCCGGGCTTCACGATGATCAACATGCGCTCCTGGCTCTCCGAGAGCATCATCTCATAGGCCGTCATCTCGGCCTCGCGCTGGGGCACATGGTCGAGATCGAGCTCGATGCCGAGACCGCCGGAGGAAGCCATCTCCACCGAAGAGGAGGTCAGCCCCGCCGCGCCCATGTCCTGGATCGCGCTGATCGCGTCTTCGGCCATGAGCTCCAGGCACGCCTCGATCAGCTTTTTCTCGGTGAAGGGATCGCCGACCTGCACGGTCGGGCGCTTTTCGTCCGAGCCCTCGCCGAACTCGGCCGAGGCCATGGTGGCGCCGTGAATGCCGTCCCGCCCGGTCTTCGCGCCCACATAAAGGACGGGGAAGCCGGCTTCCTTCGCAGCCGCGGTGAACACCTTGTCGCGATCGGCCAGGCCCACCGCCATCGCGTTGACCAAGATGTTGCCGTTATAGCCGGCGTCGAAGTTGGTCTCCCCGCCGACGGTGGGCACGCCGACGCAGTTGCCGTAGCCGCCGATCCCCGCGACCACGCCGGCCACGAGCTGGCGCGTCCTGGGGTGATCGGGCGCGCCGAAACGCAGCGCGTTCATCAAAGCCACCGGACGGGCGCCCATGGTGAACACGTCGCGCAGAATGCCGCCCACCCCGGTCGCCGCGCCCTGATAGGGCTCGATGAAGCTCGGGTGGTTGTGGCTCTCCATCTTGAACACGCACACCTGCCC
>CAZKBB010000084.1:0-7545 GCA_964550935.1 uncultured Caulobacterales bacterium | reverse complement strand
CTTACGGCCTCCGTCCCGCCGCCATCATGGCACACGCCGTACACACAGGGACCTCAGGATGGAAGCGCGCCCCCGGCAACACAGGCTTAACCCCGCTTCACCATGATCGGCGCGGGTCACGAGGGGAGCTGCGCCATGGCGTATCTGAAAACCGCGGCGATCGCCGCCGCCGCGCTCGCGCTTCAGGGCTGCGCGGTGGTCGGCGCGACCGCGATCGCCGCGGACGCGGCCGTGGGCGCGGCCGGCTTCGTGATCGGGACCACGGGCGATATCGCCGAAGGCACGGTCCACACCCTCACCCCGCTCGGCCCCGACGATGACGACGATCCCGACGAGGACGAGGACGGCGAGCGCGAGGACTAGAGCCGCGCCGATCAGCTTAACAGCCGGAACGCCGGCAGCATGAAGATCAAGGTGGCGCCGACCGCGCCGACGCCGGTGGCGACCGTGGCGGCCACCATCACCGCGCTCGTTCCAAGCTGCATCGCGGACCCGGCGCCATCGCGCCGGGCGCGCAGATAAAGCTCAAGAACGGCCAGCGGAATAAGATAGCATCCGAACGCGGCGAACACATCGAACGGCCCGGTCAGATCGCGCCGCACGCCTGGCATCTCGAAGTTCGTCAAGAACAGCCAGAGCCCGAACCCCACCCGAAAGAACCACACCCCGCTGGCGGCGATGAACAGGCGCAGCGCCCAGCGATGGTGTGCGTCGATCCGGCGCGCTATGGCGTTGCGCACGGTCTGGTAGGCGAAATACAGGATCAACACGCCGTTGCCGGAGATCGCGATCGCGTTGATCAGGCTAATGTGCTCTCGCACCCAGACCAGATAGAACGCGCCCAGCGTGATCAGGACGGCGACCGTGAGATAGGTCCGCCCGTTGATGTGGTGGAATGTTGCGAACCGGTTGCGGATCGCAGGGATGAACTGGAGCGGACCGCTGACGGTAATCATGAACGCTAGGATGACGTGGGTGATGACCACGAGATTACCGGTGCGGTCGCCCTCCACGATCCCGTTGATCATGCGCTCGGCCCAGACCCGCCAGTCGCCCGCGATTAAAGTCGCGCCGTAAAACGCGGCGATGTAAGCGGCGAACACGGCCTGGCCGGCGACGGCCACGGCGAACCAGACCACCCCGGATCCGGCGAGAAGGCGATGGGCTCGGGCGGCGCGCGGTGCGACAGTCATGACGGACACTCCCTTTCGAACGTCTAGTCGCGCCATCTCGCCGCGCAGGATCGACGCCGTCGCGCCGCTTCGAAAACCGGCGCAATGCGGCGCAATGCGCGTTGTCGCGGCGTCGAAAACCGTTGGACGATTTCGAAATCGGCGAGATCACACGGCCGGAACCGCCCCGTCTCGTGCTAAGGCCATGTCATTGTGCGGCGCGGTCGTCAGTGTGGGAGGGCGCGTATGAGCCTTTTGTTCGTTCTTGAGATCAGCGGAGCGCTTCTGGCTTCGGCCGGTGCCGGGGCGATCCTGCTCAAGGCGCAGCGTACCCGACGCAGCTGGGCGGTCGCCGCGCTGCTTGTGACGACGGCGGCTTTTCTGGTGCGCGGCGCGTTCGAGCCGGCCGGCCTCGGCGGGTTCGTGCTTGCGCTTGGAGCGGCCGCGCCGTGCGGGGCCGCCTGGATCGCCGCACGGGCGCTGTTTCGAAGCGATCCGGCCTTCACCGTCTGGCATGTGGGCGTGGTGGGCTTGATCCTGGGCGCGCTGCTCGTATCGCGGTTCGCTCCTGAGCCGGTCATGCAGTCGGTTTTGACGATCTCGAACCTGGTCTCGTCCACGGTGATCGTGTTGGCGCTTTGGGAGGCGGCCCGCGGCTGGCGTGCGGACTGGCCGCGTATGGAGAAGCGCCTGCGCTACGGATTCTTCGCCGTCTACGGCGCGGCGGTCGCCGGCGGGGTGGTGTTCTTGGGCGGTATCGGAGCGCCGTCCCACGCGCTCACCGAAGCGGTGCAATGCGCCGCGCTGGCGGCGGTGGCGACGTATGTGGCCGTCGCGCTCACCGCACGCCCGGTTCCCCCGCCCGAGCCGGCGTTACGGCGGCCCGCGCCGCGCACATGCGAGCCCGATCCCGGCCTTCGCGAACTGGCAGCCCGGATCGAGGCTGAGGTGGTCACGCGCCAAGCCTACCTGACCAGCAGTTTGAAGGTGGAGGATCTCGCTCGGCGCCTCGGCGAGCCGCCCTACAAGATCAGCCGCGCCGTCACGCGCGTGCTCGGCGCGGCGAACTTCAACCAGTATCTGAACGCCCGTCGCATCGCCCACGCCCGGCGCCTGCTCACCGAGGCGCCGGACGACTCCATACTGGGCGTCGCCTTGGACAGCGGGTTCGCTTCGCTCGGCCCGTTCAACCGCGCGTTCAAGGCCGCCACCGGCGAGACGCCGCGCGATTACCGGGCGCGGCGAACCGGCCCGGTCGAGGCGCTGGCGCAGTAGCGCAGCCGCGCGTCAGGGCGCGCCGATCCATTTGTGGGTCTGAAGGCTCAAGCGCCATTTGGGGCGCTTGAGGCAGTACTCGTAAGCGGCCTTTGCGTTCGCCTCTTGCTCCGGCCCGTCCATGGGCTGCAGGCGGAACTCGCGAAAATCGAGATGCTCGAAGGTTTCAGGCGGCGCGTCGGCCTGGGGGTAGACCAGCTTCAGCTCGTCCCCGGAGGTCTGCTTCAAGGGCGCAGTCGATTTCGGGCTGACGCAGATCCAGTCGATCCCGGGCGGGGCGGGCAGCGTGCCGTTGGTCTCGATCGCGATCTCGAACCCGGCCGCGTGCAGCGCGTCGATCAGCGCAGGGTCCAGCTGGAGAAGCGGCTCGCCCCCGGTGCACACCGCGAGCGGCGCGCCGCCGCCCGGCCAAAGGCCTGCGGCTGCTTCGGCCAGGTCGCCCGGCGCTGCGAACTTGCCACCGCCCGGCCCGTCGGTTCCCACGAAGTCGGTGTCGCAGAAGGTGCACACGGCCGCGGCGCGGTCGCGCTCCAGCCCGCTCCACAGATTGCAGCCGGAAAAGCGGATGAAGACCGCCGGCCGGCCGGCCTGGCCGCCCTCGCCCTGCACGGTGAGGAACATCTCCTTGACCGAATAGGTCACGCCGCCCCCCGCCACTCGGCCCAGCCTTTCGCGCGCAGATCGCACGCCGGGCAGTCCCCGCAGCCATAGCCCCAGTCGAAGCGCCGCCCGCGCTCGCCGCGATAACAGGTGTGGCTCTCCTCCACGATGAGATCGACCAACGCCTCGCCGCCGAGCGCGTGCGCCAGCGCCCAGGTTTCCGCCTTGGTCAGGTGCATGAGCGGGGTTTCGATCGCGACCGGCTCGCCGAGCCCGAGCGAGAGCGCGCGCTCTTGCGCCGTGATCGTCTCTTCGCGGCAGTCGGGATAGCCTGAGAAGTCCGTCTGGCACATGCCCCCGACCAGGGTCTTCGCGCCGATGCGCCAGGCCTGCGCCGCCGCGACGGTCAAAAACACCAGGTTGCGCGCGGGCACGAAGGTCGTGGGCAGGCCGGTCTCGGCGATCTCGATCTCACGTTCGCGCGTCAACGCGCTGTCGGCGATCGCGCCGTAGCCTGACAGATCGACCACGTGGTCCTCGCCAAGCCGCGCGGCGAGGTCGGCGAACCGCTCGGCCATGGCCTGGCGCACGGCCTGCCTCGCGCGCATCTCCACGCCATGGCGCTGGCCGTACTCGAACCCGATCGTCTCGACCGCCTCGAAGCGATCGAGCGCCCAAGCCAGGCACGTCGCTGAATCCTGTCCGCCGGAGAACAGGATTAGCGCCTTGCCGCGAGCGGGCGCTTCATGATCGGCTGAACGTGTCATGCAGGCGTATATCCGCGCGCGGAGCCTTCGGTTCAAGCGCGCGCCTGCGTCCACCCCTTAAGCCAAGGAGGCGAGGCCATGGCCGAAGCGAGCAGCGACACCCCTGACGCCACCGTGATCCTTTACACCACCTGGCCCGATCCGGAGGGCCCGGCGCGCGCCGCGGCGGTGCTTCTGGAGGAGCGCCTGATCGCGTGCGCGAACGTGCTCAGCCCGATGGTCTCGGTTTTCCGATGGGAGGGCGAGGTGCAGACCGAGGACGAGACCCCGGTCCTGTTCAAGACCTCGCGCGCGCGAGCCGAGGAGACCTCAGCGCGCCTGCTCGCGCTTCACCCGTATGACGAGCCGTGCGTGCTGGCGATTTCGACCGAGCGCGCGCTGAGCGCACCCGGCTTCACCGGCTGGGTGGCCGAAGAAACCCGGCCCTGACCCGGGCGCCCACGCCTCAGCAAGCGATGTCGCGCAGGCTCGCGGCGGCGGACGGGTCGGCGGCGAGCGCGGTGCGCAGGCCTTCCAAGAGGGCTTCAGCCGTGATCGGGGCGCGCACGCGCGTCTCCTGGCCGGCCGCGCGCACCGGCGCATCCAGCTCCTCGTCGAGGGCGAGGATCGGCGTCATGCAGGCCGTCGAGGCGAGCCCGCGCACGTTCGCCGAGGCCGTCTCCGGATCGCAGTCGGATAGCGAAAGACCGAACACCAGCGCGTCATAGGCCGACGCGCCGAGCGCTTCTTCCAGCGCGACGCTGTCGCTCACGCAGGTCACCACGCAGTTGAACGATTTCAGATAACCCAAAAGCACGGAGCGTCGCGTGTTGTCGCATTCGCCGACGAGCACGCGCAGGCGTCGCGCCGACGGGTTGAAAGTTTCACCAGCCGAATAGCGATCGCTGCGCGCGGACGCCTTGGTGACGAGTTCGAACGAAAACACCGATCCGGTCTCAGCCGGCTCGTAACAGGCGCGCCCGCCCATCAGGCGCGCGAGCCGGTCGACCAGAGTAAGGCCGAGCCCGGTTCCCGATTCGCGGATCGCCGGATCCATGCCGGTCTCGGAAAAGGCGTTGAAGAGTTGCCCGCGCGCGCTTTCAGGCACGCCGCAGCCGGTGTCGCGCACGCTTGCGCTAAGCCGCACGCGCTCGCCATCCTCGACCGCGCAAAGCCGCAACGTCACCGCGCCGGCGTTTGTGAAGCGCACCGCGTTGCGCATATAGACCCCGACCATCTGAAGCACGCGCGCCTTGTCCATGCGCAGCGCCTTGTCGGCGTCTCCCTCGTACTGGACCTCGAAGGCGAGCCCCTTGGCGCGTGCGGCGGTCGCGATGGCGGCCTCGGCCGCTTCGCCGAGCTCGCGCACGGTCACGTCGTCGACCACCAGGTCGAACCGGCCCGCGTCGATGCGCGATACGTCCAGAATGTCGCCGATCAGGGCGTTCAGCCGCTCGCCGGACTCGCGCACGCCGCGCACCAGACGCGCCTCCTCTTCGCCGAGCTTGCGCGATGCGAGCAGCTCGGACAGGCCGAGCACGCTGTCCAGCGGCGCGCCGAGTTCATGGCTCATATTGGTCAGCATCGCCGCGTTCGTGGACACCTGACGCTCCGCGGCGCGCGCGGCCGCCTCGTGCTGGTCGGCCAGGCGCGACAGGGCCAGGCTCTGGGACTCGCTCTCGCGGCGCGCTTCTTCAAGGTGAACATTGGCGGTGACCGCATCGCCGAGCGTGCCGGCGTAGGTGCGCGCAAGCCGGCGCATGATGAAGAAATAGACCAGCGTCAGCGCGCCCATGACCCAGTAAACCGGCGCCCCCTGCAGCGCGAAGAACACCGCCAGGAGTGAAAGCGCAGGCAGGTTGTAGGCCGTCGTAAGTCCCACGACCGCCGCCGACGTCATCGCCGCGCCGGCGGTCATGCCTGCAACCAGGAACACCGTGATCATCACGGTCTCCACCGGCGCCCCGGCGGGCAACAACAAGGGCGCGACGCCCCAGCACGCCCCCACACCGCTTGAGAGCGCGGCGTAAAGGCGCATGACTTTCGGGCTCGGCGGCGTGCCGGACCGGCGCGCCGGGTTGATTACGGCCAGCCGCGCGCCGGCGGACAGGCACATCAGCGCAAACCATCCCGCCAGCAAGGGTGTGGAGACATGGGAATAGAAGAAGGCCGCCAGGACCGCGCCGTTGATGATGTTGAACGGAACCGCAGTGAGCGCGCTTTTCGCGATCAGCTGGCGGCGCGCTTCCCGGGTGCGCCGCGCGATCTCCGCAGCCCGCGCCTCGGCGCGAGCGGTGTCATACCCCATAACCATCCTCCGGACCGCTTTACGCGGGCTCTCATCTCGCCCATCTGTAAACGGCCGGGGTTAAAGTCCGGTTTGCAATGAAACATCGTTTCACGCCGCCCTGGAGACGCCCGCATGCGCATTCGCCGAGCCAGCGCCCGTTTCAGCCTGTTCGCGGCGCTCAGCGTCATGCTCGCCGCGTGCGGCGCGCCGGAGCGCGCGTCGAGCGCGCGCGCGGCGCCGGCCGAGGATCAGGCCTGGCTGCAGGTCGATCCCGATGCGCCGGCCGAGACGCTGGTCTGGCGCGACCTGCTGCCCGAAGGCGAGCAGGCGCTGATCGATCAGCTGCGCGCCGGCGAGGCCTCGCCGTCTCTGATGAGCCGGTTTGCGGGGCGCGACAATGAACAGATCGGCACGTTCAACGCGGTTGAAGATCTTCACGGCGCCATCGTGCGCATGCCGGGCTTCATCCTGCCGCTGGATCAGGCCGAGGCCGGCTCGGCGCGGGAGTTTTTGCTGCTGCCCTATCACGGGGCGTGCATCCACTATCCCCCGCCGCCGCCGAACCAGATCGTCTTCATCCGGTCCGCAACGCCGATCCGCTACGACGCGCTGTGGGACCCGGTCATCGTAGAGGGCCGCATGGAGGTGAGCCGCGCCTCCTCCGAGCTCGCCGAGGCCGCCTACACGATGGCGGTGCGGTCGGTGGAGCCCTTCTCCGAGGACGCGCTCTAACCGGCCTGAAGCCGGGCGGCGGCGTTGGCGGCCGCATCGGCGCGCTGAGACAGCGTATCCACCTCGATGTCGAACGCGTCAGGCGGGCTCGCGCTCGGATAGGCCGCTGCAAGCGCGTCAAGCGCCCCGGCTATGGCGTCCGCCGCGGCCTCGTCAGCCGCGGCGATGGTCGGCAGCGTCTGCGCGCCGTATCGCACCGCAGCCTCCGAAAGGCCGTAACCGTCAAGCCAGGGCCCGAGCCCGCCTTGTTCGGCGGCGAGCGCGTATTGCAGCGCGGCGCGCTCGATCAGGCGGGCGAGCACGCCCGCATGGGCGCCCGCTTCGCCGGTCTGCGGCTCGGGCGCGACCTCCAGATTGGCGTCCAGGCGCGCGAGCACATCGGCGACGGCGGCGCGGATCTCGGCCTCCGCTCCGCCCTGGAAGTGCAGCACCGCGGCCCGGTTCAGCTCGTCCAGCATCATGACGCCGCCGCGTTCCTCGATCACCGGCTCCAGATCGACGTAAATTTCCGAGACCGGGTGGGCGAACATCTCCGACGCCGCGGCGCGCTCACCCATCTCCAGCGCGGCGAGGCCGGCGATGTAGTGGGCGCGCATCACCTCGATCGCGGTGCGGTAGACGACCGGATCGGTCAGAGCGAGATCTGGATCAATGCCGAACTCGCCGCCGCCTTCACCGCCCTCGCCGCCTTCACCGCCCTCGCCGGCTTCTCCCGCAGGCGCCTGCACGG
>CAZKBB010000083.1:0-7631 GCA_964550935.1 uncultured Caulobacterales bacterium | reverse complement strand
CTAGGTCCCCGGACCGAGCCGGCCGCGCCGAGGCGCAACGCCTCCACCCGCCGGCTCAATCCTTCGAGACGAGGGCTCTCGAAAAAGGCGCGCAAGGGCAGCTCGACGCCCAGCCTGTCGGTGATCCGCGCGGCTGCGCGCATCGCGCTCAGGGAGTGGCCGCCGACTTCAAAGAACGAGGTTCGCCGCCCGATCACGGCGCCGGGCAGCACGTCTCGCCAAGCCTGGGCGATTTGCGCCTCCACGCCGGGGCGGGGCGCGGCGTCCTCGTCTTCATCGCCGACGCCGAGCGTGGCGAGCGAGGGCGCCGGGAGGCGTGCGCGATCGATCTTGCCATTCAAGGTCAACGGCAAGGCCGGGATCTGAGTCAGCGTGTCAGGGATCATCCAGTCCGGCAACACCGCTGCGAGGGCGGCGCGAATCCCGGCGAAGTCGAGCGCCGCCTCGCCGGTCACATATGCGTCCACACGCGTGTCTGCGTCGTCCCCGGCGCGCGCGCGGACGGCCGCCTGCGTCACGCCGACCTCGCGCCGCAGGGCGGTTTCGATCTCGGCCGGCTCGACGCGGCGCCCGCGCACCTTCAGCTGGTCATCCAGCCGTCCAGCGAATGCGAAGGCGCCGTCCTCGCACATACGCACGCGATCACCGGTGTGATAGACGCGGTCCTCCGGGATCGCGGCGTCGGGGGGCGGCGTGAAGCGCTGCGCGGTGAGCTTAGGATCGCCGTCATAGCCCCATGCAAGGCCCTCGCCGGCGAGCAGGAGCTCCCCGGCCGCGCCCTTCGGAGCCAGACGCCCGTCGGCGCCCACCACATAGGCGCGCGCCCCCGGAAGCGGGCGGCCTATCCGCTCCGCGCCGCCCGGCGCGCGCCGGGCGAACAGGGAATAGGTCGTGTCCTCGGTCGGGCCGTAAAGGTCGAACACAGAGGCCGCGCCAGTGGCTGCGTAAACCGCGTCCGCCAGCTCCGCGCTCAAACGCTCTCCGGCCAGGTTCACCACCCGCAGGCGCGAGGGCCAGGGGCCCCGCCAGGCGTCGAGCAGCGCGGCCATCACGGACGGCGCTGTGTTGATCAGGGTGACGGCGTCCCGGTCTTCATGGCCGGGCAGGTCCAGCGCGGTGTCTGCAAGGATGGCGGTCCCCCCGCGCGACAGCGGCGCCAGCAGCTCGAACATCGCCAAGTCGAAGCCGATCGAGGAGCTGGCGAGAACGCCGGCAAGGTCCTCGTCGCGGTAGGCGGCGGCGGCCCAATCCAACAGCGCAGCCAGGCCTGCGTGGGGCACGAGCACGCCCTTCGGTGCGCCGGTTGATCCGGACGTATGCAGAATGAGCGCAAACGGCGCTGTCGTAACCAGGTCGAACGGCGCGGCGTCGCCTCGCCCATCTATTCGCGTCACCGACGGGTGCAGGCGCGTCGCGCGCCCAGCGTGCAGCTCATCCGCTGCGATGACGGCCGGCGCGCTTGTACTGATCATTGCGGCCAGTCGCGCGTCGGGCTGGCGTGGATCGAGCGGCGTGACCGCAGCCCCGCAGCGCCAGGCGCCGAGAAGCGCGCTCACGAGATCGGGCGAGCGCGCGCTGAGAAGCGCGACCCGATCGCCCGGCTTCACTCCGGCTTCAGTCAGCGCACCCGCGGCTGCACGCGACGCCGCGTCCAGTGCGGCGTAGCTCATCGCGCGGCCGGCATGGCGCAGCGCCGTCGCCTGCGGCGTGCGCCGGGCCTGAGCGAGCACCCGATCGAGAGGGTGGTCGCGCGGCGCTCTCGGGATCGACGGCGGCTGCGGGCGCTCGGCTTCGGCCAAATCACCCACACGACTCTGCGGACGTGCGGCGAATGCTCTCAACGTCTCGCAGAGCTGCGCGGCGAAGCGGCGCATCAGCCGGGCGTCGAAGCGCGCCCCGTCATACTCCAGGACCACGTCCATGCCCGCATCGCCGTGATTGATCCAGACCATGAGGTCGAGTTTGGCGACGCCGGTTCGCGCCTCCTTCATGCGCGCGGTGACCGGACCGGGCCAATCCGGCGGCGTGAAGCCTTGGCCGAAGGACACCATGACACGCGCCAGCGCGGACAGGTCCACGCCGTCCTCGGCGAGCGCCTCCTGGACGCGCTCGAACGGGGCTTCGCGGTGTTGCAGCGCGTCGAGCGCCGCATCGCGTTCACGCACAAGCACATCGTGAAGGCGGTCATCGCCGCTTACGCGTGCGCGAAACAGAAGCGTGTCGCCGAAATAGCCCAGCACGCCTTCAAGTTCCGGCCGGTCACGCGCCAGCGCAGGCGCGCAAATCAGCACGTCCGGCTGGCCGCTATAGCGATAGAGCAGGGCGCGCAGCGCCGCGACCCAGATCATGAACAGGCTTGAGCGGGTCGTCGATGCGACCGCTTCAAGGGCCTGCGTCGCGCGGGCGTCTATCGTGACGCTCGTGCGTCCGGCCCCGGCCCGGTGTGCGGGATCGATCGGCGGCGGCGAGAAGGCCTCCGGCGGCGGTCGCATCGCCTCGGCGGCGGCTGCGACCGCGGCTCGGCCTGCAGCGCTCTCCAGACGATCGCGGCGCCAGCAGGCGTAGTCGGCGTAGCTCAGACGGGCGGGCTCGGGCGGCGCCGGGCCGCCGGTCTCGGCGTGGTAGAGAGCGGCGAGTTCGGTGTTGATCAGCGTGATCGACGCGGTGTCGGCCGCGATGTGATGCAGGCTCACGAACAGGCTGAAGCGGATCTTGGACAGTTTGAACAGCCTGGCCCGGAACGGCGCCGCTTCGGCAAGGTCGAACGGCTCGCGCGCCAGACGGCGCATCGAAGCGGCGGCCTCGGCCTCAGCCTGCGCGAGGCTGCGGTCGGACAGATCGACGATCGCGTCAAGGCGCGCCGCCGGGTCTGGATCGATCACGCAAACCGGCTCGCCGCTTCGCTCTACATATCGCCCGCGCAGCATGGCGTGGCGGCGCTGCAGGGCGAGGACGGCGCGGTTGAGCGCGGCGGCGTCGACGGGGCCGTCCAGTTCGATCGAGAAGGCGATGGTGTAGGCCGGGCTCTTCGGATCCCGGCACCAGGCGAGCCACATGCGTCGCTGGCCGTCGGACAGCGGGGCCTGGCCGCCCGCGTGCAACCCGGGCGAGGGCGCGTCCGCGCCGGCGTCCGCCGCCGGTTCGCTTTGGACAAGATTGAGCAGCGCCGGCTTCAGCGTCCGCAGGCGCTGTTTCGCCGCGTCGTCGAGCACGCCGGGCGGAGCGGAGAAGCGCAGCGCCTCGCCGTCTCGCCACAGCCGCACCCCCTGCGCAGCGAGATCCGCTGCGAGCGCGCGCGCCTCAGCGGCCGCGTCAGGCGCGCGGGTGCGAGTCACCGGGCGGGCCTCAGGCGGAGGCTTCGCGCACGCTCTTCGGACGCATGTCGGTCCAGAGCTCTTCGATCTTGTCGAGGCAGGCCGTCTTCGCCGCCGGCTCCCCGACAGTTTGCCAACCGGCGGGCGCGGGCTTGTCGGCGCGCCAGATCGAGTATTGCTCCTCGTGATTGCGCACGACGTAGTAGAGCTGCTCGTCGTCGGCGGGGCTCGATTGATCGTCCATGTTGGAACTCCCTGTTTGAAAGAGGCTTCGGCGCGCTCACACGCCGGCCGGGTCCAGCGCGGCGTTTCGCTCTGGAGCCGGATTGATGATCGCGTTTACGAGATCGCTGGGGTCGCGTTGGGCGTTTCGGGTAAGGGCCGCCGCGGCGCGGCGCTGGTCGGGCGGATCGCGATCCTGAGACAGCTTGAAGCGCCCGGTCATCTCCTCGACGGCGATCTCGACCCCGACGATGTAGTCGATCAGGCGTGCGATGCGCCCGTCAGCCGGGTCGAGACGGTAGGCGCCGTCGCCCGGGTCGGCCCGTTCGCAGATGGAGCACAGCCCGGCGACCAACCGTTCCTGATCGTCGATCAGGCGCGCCCGCCCGCGCACATGCACCGACATGGAGTTCCAAGTCGGGAGTTGATCGCTCTTGTATACGTGCGGAGAGATGTAGGCGTTCGGTCCGCGGAACACTGCGGTCACGCGGCGCCCGTCGACGGCGGCGACGTGGGGGTTGCTTCTGTCCAGATGACCGAACAACACCGCGCGCCCGTCATGGTCGCGCTCCAGCATCAGGGGCAGTTCGGTCACCATCGGAGCGTCGTAATCGTCCGCCGACACCAGCACGGCGAAGCGGTAGCGCTCCATCAACGCGTACATGGCCGCCTCGTCGTTGTGGACGTGGCGTGCGGGCGGATAGGCGGGCGCGCGCTTGGCGCCTGCGCGGCGGGTCTTGATGTCCTCAGCAATCGCTCCGGCGCGGAAGGGCAGGTTCGACAGAAGCGTCTCCGCGACGCCGTTCTCCTTTTGGCAGAAGCCCTGCAGATAAACCCCCGCCTCAAGCCGCGGATCGGAGACCGCGCGATGGGCGTCGTCGACGCGCGGCGCGCCGTCCTCGCCTAAGCGCAGGAACGAGACCACGTCGCCGAACACCGCCTCGTCAGGCTTGCGCTCGTATCCTGTCGCGGCGATCAGCAGATCGCAGTTGACGGTCTGGCGCGCGCCGTCGATGCGATCCTCAATGACGACCTCCAGCCCGTCGCCGGTCTCGCGCGCCCCCGCGAGCTTGGAGAATCCGGTGACCTCGAGCGGCGGAGCGCCAACCACCTCGCGTTCGTAGGAGCGCTGGTAGAGCGCATTCAGAACATCCTCGTCGATCACACCGTAATTTGTGTGTCGCACATCGGCGAGCCACGCTTCCTGCTTAGCTGGCGACGCGGCGCGGAAGGCCGCGCATTGGGTGCTCGAGAACACTTCGTTGACGAAGGCGCTGGCGTCGGCCGGACGCAGGCTGAACCCGCGTGCGAGCATGCGTACACGCGCGCGGGGCAGGGCCGCCATCAGGTGCAGCGCGATCTCACCGGCGCTTTGGCCGTCGCCAGCCACAATCACCTCCATCGGCGCGTCTGCGGACGCGTTGAAGTCCGGGAAGCGATGCAGGAACTCGCCTGAAAGGATAAGGCGCTTGCCGGCCGCGTCGCAGCCGGGCGGCGGCGACTGGCGCCCGCCTGTGGCGATCACGAGGTTCTCGGTCTTGAGCCGGAACCCCTCGCCGCCATCGCGCGGGCGCGCCTCTATCTCGATGCGATCGTACGGTCCGCCGCGACGCGATGTGGCCGGGCGCGCGGCGACGACCTCAACGCCGAAGCGGGTGCGATCTTCGAAATGCGAGGCCGCCCAGCGCAGGTAATCCTGATACTCCAACCGTCCGGGATGGAATTCGCGCAGGTTTGCGAAACGCTCCAGGCGGCCGCGAGCGCGGGCATAGTGCAGAAAGCTGTAGCGGCTCGACGGATTGCGCAGCGTGGCCAGGTCCTTAAGGAAGGAGACCTGCATGCGCGAGCCGTCGAACAGGATGCCCGGATGCCACCGGACCTCGTCGGCGCGTTCCAGGAAGAACCCGCTCAGCTCCGGCGCCATCTCCCGCGCGGCGACAGCGAGGGCGATGTTCGACGGTCCAAAGCCGACGCCTACGAAATCGTACACCACCTGGCCGCCTCCGGGACGTTGCGTGCAGACGAGGCTAGCGCAACCAGAGATAATTGTCATCGCGTCAGGCGATAAAACCACAACGCGATCTTCAACGGCCCTCTATCCCGCCGAGGGGTGGCTCGTTACGGTTAATCCGAGAGTAGTCCTGAGGGGGGGCGTAGCATGAAACCGATTAGCGGGGGGCAGCGCTATCCGACGGGCGCTTACGGCTCGTCGTCGGACGGGCGCGATCTGCGTTACCGGCGTTTCGTCTCTGGCGCGGCCAAAGTCGATCCCGACCAGTTTTCCGGCGACATCACCGAGCGCCGAGCGGTGGATTCCGCGCAGAGCGTCGAAACCCTTACCTCAAGAGCGGGAAGCTTCGGGCGGTTGGCGCTGGCCGGAGCAACGATCGGAGGTTCGATCATCCTCGCGGATCGGCTCGGCTATACGCTGGCGCTTGAGGGCCCGCCGAGGGTCGCGATCCGGCGGCTTGAAGAGATCGGCTTCGTTCTGTCGCTGATGGGGATCGGCGTGTTCGGCTCCATTCTGGTCTTCGCGGTACGCAGGCGCATCAAAGCGCTCACTGAAAGGCTGGAGGCCGCGGCGACGCACCGGTCGCTCTACCTCGGCTCGGCTCAGTACAAGATCGGCGTCGGCGACGAGGGGTTCTGCGTTTGGTCGAACCGGTTATCCTGCAAGATCGACTACCACGCGATCGACCATGATCTTTTCGTCGAGAAGAACGCATTGTCCGGGATCGCGCCTCAGACGCTCGACAGGCTCGGCGGAATGAGCCTCGCGGCGATCATCAAGAAGAGTTGGTCGACGCCGGACGAGCAGGGCGCCTGCGCGGATTTGCACGCGTCGGTGGACGCGTGGTGGGCGCAGCGCGAAAGCGATCATCGAGAACGCCTCAAGACGGGCGAGTTCGAAGATCTGGTGATCCTGATCCCGTTCAAGATCAATCCGGTCTGGCTGCATAGGCGCGATCAATCCTCGACACGGCCGGGCCGGTTTCAGAGCCGCGTTCGACAGCTGAAGTCCGAGACGCTGCGGCTGCCGACGCAGGCGCTTCAGTCCACCGTCGACAGTAATCTCTCCGTGCGTGAGTTGGTGGTCGCGCTTCACGTGATGTCTTACCGCGACAAGCGCCGGTCGGTCTGACGCTCGCAGGGCGTCCAAGCCATCGCGGCGGGTAAGATCGGATGGCTCCCCGGGCCGGACTCGAACCAGCGACCCAGCGGTTAACAGCCGCTTGCTCTACCAACTGAGCTACCGGGGAACACCCCATCCGCGATGGAGGCGTGGTCTTTAGCAACGCCGTCCGCGACGCGCAAGCGCTCAGCAGGACTGGAGCGCAGCCGTGATGCAGCGCGGCTCCACCCCGAGCCGCGGCCAAAAAAATCGGGAGCCCGGAGGCTCCCGAAAAGGCATTGGGTGGATGGTGGGGTGTCTTCCTGAGAAGACGATTAAAGAAGTAGCCTCTCGTTGGTTTATGACGCGTTAACGCAGGGCCGGTTTGGTGGATTTCTCTCATCAAGCTCACCGGGGCGTTAATCGCAACGGCGCCGCGCGCGCTTCGCGCCGCTTCGGCGGGCATGCTAGTGTGACGCGGTGCGTTGTCGTCAGGCGGCGCGAAGACAGATCTGGAGCAGCCCGATGCCTGAACGTTGCGCGAGCTACGCCGAATTTTGGCCGTTCTACCTGCGCGAACATGCCCGTCCGGTGACGCGCGGGTTCCACTACGCCGGCACGCTGTTGAGCGCCGGGGTGCTGGTCTGGGCGGCTGTGACGCTCACCTGGTGGGGCGTGTTGCTGTATCCGGTCGTGGGCTACGGCTTCGCCTGGGTGAGCCACGCGTTCGTGGAGCGCAACAAGCCGGCCACCTTCACTCATCCGTGGTGGTCGCTGATCAGCGATTATCGCATGACCTTCCTGGCGCTGACCGGGCGGCTGAAGCCGCATCTCGCCGCAGCCGGGGTGGAGGACCATCCCCATGCCCAGGCGGCCGAATAGCCAAGGCTTCATCAGTCGGAAAAGGGTTGGAGGCGCCACCCGGAATCGAACCGGGGTACAAGGATTTGCAGTCCTCTGCGTCACCACTCCGCCATGGCGCC
>CAZKBB010000082.1:0-8067 GCA_964550935.1 uncultured Caulobacterales bacterium | reverse complement strand
CACAAGGTCGTCATCATGACCGACGCCGACGTGGACGGCGCGCACATCCGCACGCTGCTGTTGACCTTCTTTTACCGGCAGATGCCCGAGTTGATCGAGCGCGGCCATCTCTACATCGCCCAGCCGCCGCTCTACAAAGTCAGCCGCGGCAAGTCGGAGCGCTATCTCACCGACCAGGCCGAGATGGACGCCTTCCTGATCGAGGAGGGCTGCGAGGAGGCCCATGTGGAGCTCGCCGACGGTTCCACCATCACGGGCCAGGACCTCGCCGCACGGGTCAAGGCCGCGCGCGGCGTGGTGCTCTCGCTCGACCGGCTCACCGCGCGCGCGCCCGCCTTCGCTCTGGAGGCCGCCGCGCTGGAAGGCGCGCTCAATCCGGATGCGAATCAGGCGAGCGCGGACCGCGTGGCCGAGCGGCTCGCGCGCGCCTCCGACGAGGGCGAAGACGGCTGGGCCGGCACGGTCGCGCCGGAAGGCGCCCTGGTGGTCAAACGCGAAGTGCGCGGCGTCACCGAGACGGTCGTGCTCGACGCGAAACTGCTTGAGAGCCCCGACGCGAAGCGGCTCCAAGAGCGCGCGCTGAACGTCGCCGAGGACTATCAGGGTCCGGCCGCCTTCATCCGCAAAAGCGAATCCACCGTGGTCTACGGCCCCTGGGGCCTTGTGGACGCGGTCACCAAGGCCGGCGCTAAGGGGCTGAAAATCCAGCGCTACAAAGGGCTTGGCGAGATGAACCCGGATCAGCTCTGGGAGACCACGCTCGACCCCGAAGCCCGCTCGCTGCTGCGCGTCTCGGTCAACGAGGCCGACACCGCCGACGAGCTCTTCACAAAGCTCATGGGCGACCTCGTGGAGCCGCGCCGCGACTTCATCCAGGAGTTCGCGCTGGAAGCGGAAGTGGATGTGTAACACCTGAATTCCCGGACGGGGCAAAGCGCCGGTCCGGGACCTCGTTGAGAGTCTGCGCCCGACCGCGCTGAGGTCCCGGCTCTGCGCGGCGCCGCCGCTTGGCCGGGAGTTCAGTTGAGCGTTTCCTGAATTCCCGGACGAAGCGCAGCGGAGATCCGGGACCTCGTTGAGAGTCTGCGCCCTTCCGCGCTGAGGTCCTGGCGTTCGCCTTCGGCTCGGCCGGGAATTCAGGCGGGGCCCTCAAAGACAACCGCGCGTTCACCGTGTCTGCGCGGCGGCGCTGCATCGTTTCGCCATCCGCGTTAGCGTGGCGCCATGCCGAAGACCCATCGCCTCTTGTTCGTGTGCACCGGGAATATCTGCCGCTCGCCCATGGCCGAGGCGGTTGCGCGCGCTCACGCCGAGCGGCGCGCCAAGGCGGTGGAGGTGGAAAGCTGCGGCACCGGCGACTGGCACGCCGGAGAGCCGGCCGACCCGCGCGCGCTCGAGGCGGGCGCCGCGCGCGGCTATGATCTGAACGGCCATCGCGCGCGCTGCTTTGACAACGCCGACTTCGACCGCTTCGACCAGCTGATCGCGCTCGACGCGGGGCACAAGCGCTGGCTCGTCACAGCGCGCGACGCGCGCCGGCTGCGCGAGCGCCCGATCTCGCTTCTTCTGGACTGGTCGGTGGGGCTTGCGGGAACCGACGTGCCCGACCCCTATTATGGCGAGCCGGCCGATTTCGAGCGGGCGCTGGACCTCATCGAGAGGGGCGTGGACGGGCTGATCCGGCGGCTTTGAGGCTGCCGCAGCGCACGCATTGGTGGTATCCTCTCTCCTCCTGAAGGCGCGGGAGGCGAGGATGAGCGTCAGTCTGCACGATTGGGAGCGCGTCGCGTCCGACGATCCGGGCGAGGCCGCCGCCATCGCGGCGATGCAGGCCGAGATGCGAGCCCTGCGCGCTGCGCTCGATGCCGAAGTCCCGCCGAAGCGCGACGTGGGGCGCAACCTCCTCATCGCCACCTGGAACATCCGCGCCTTCGGCGGGCTGACCGAGCGCTGGCGCTCCGGCGATGAAAGTCCCAAACGCAACTGGCGCGGGCTCGTCTACATAGCCGAGATCATCTCGCGCTTCGACGTCATCGCGGTGCAGGAGGTGACGCGCAACTTCAAGGCGTTGCGCGTTCTGATGAAGACGCTGGGACCGTCCTGGTCCTTCATCATGACCGATGAGAACCGCGGCGATGCGGGCAATCGCGAGCGCATGGCCTTCATTTTCGACACCAGCCGCGTGCAGCTCTCCGGCCTCGCCGGCGAACTCACCGTTCCGGACGATTACGACGTTCAAGAGGCGCTGCAACAGCGCGCCGGCGCGCCCTTCAGGCAGTTCGCGCGCAGCCCCTACGCGGTGAGCTTCCGGGCGGGGCGGGAGACGTTCATCCTCACCACCATGCACGTGCTCTACGGCGAGGGGTACGAAGACCGCACGCCCGAACTCTACGCAATCGCGCAATGGATGCGCGACTGGGCGAGCGACACCGCGGAGTGGGGCCACTCTTTGATGCTGCTCGGCGACTTCAACATCGATAACAAGGGCGATGTGAACGACGAGGCGTTCCGCTCCACAGGGCTCTTCATCCCGCCCGAGCTCGACGACGAACCGCGCACGGTCTCGTTCAAGGCCGACGGTAAGCCGCCGAAATACTACGACCAGATCGCCTGGTTCGCCGACGACGAGGACATCAAGCTGTCGCTGCGTTTCCGCTCCGCCGGCGGGTTCAACTTCAAGGACCGGCTGTTCATGGCCGAGCCCCAGCTCACCGCCCAGTCCATGAGCTGGCGCGTCAGCGATCACCTCCCGCTCTGGTGCGAATTCGAAGCGCGGTGAGGCCGCGGCGTTGAATTCCCGGACGGAGCGCAGCGGAGATCCGGGACCTCGTTGCGATTACGCGCCCTTCCGCACCGAGGTCCGGCTCTGCGCGGCTTCGCCGCTTGGCCGGGAGTTCAGCTCAACCCAGGCTCACCAGCGCTTCGCCGCGCGCCAGCGCCGCGGCGGCTTCGGCCCAGCCGCGCTCGAGCGCGTCCAGGAGCGCGGCGCGGTCGGCCTGACCAAGGCGGATATGGACGATCTGGATCGGATAGCCGCGCCGGCGGGTGAAGGCGATGAAGTCGGCGTCGCGCGTGACCACGGCGCGTGACAGGCGCGCAGCGAAGTCCGCGATCGCCTCGTCGTCACGCTCGGCGAGCCCCACCTCGCTCACATGGACGCTGTCCTCGCGGCGCGCCCTCAGGGCGTCGGACAGCGCGACGGGCAGGTTGGCGTCCACGACGAGGCCCGGCTTGCGGTTGAACGCGACCGGATCGGGCCGCGGCGCGATGCGGGCGGCCGGGGATGGCGGGTCGTCCGCGCGGGTCTTGAAGAGGGCGAACATCGCGCCGCTCCGCGCCTATGGAACTGCATATGGCTACCGTGATTCACACGATCAGGCCATCGAAGGCGCGAACGCCCGAACTGTCTGGAAAAACAATACGGTCGAGGTCGGCCCGGTCGAGGCCCCAGAGGTCGCGCAGCACGCCCTTGAACAGCGCGCGCAAATCGTTGGCCGGGGCGAGGTCGCGGTCTTCATGGAGCGTGTTCAGGCCCGGCCAGTCGCCGATCACGTCGCCGCCGCGCACCGCGCCGCCGGCGAGGAAGGCGACGCTTCCGGCGCCGTGATCGGTGCCGTTCCCGCCGTTCACCCGCACGGTGCGGCCGAACTCCGTGGCCACGAGCACCGCGGTCTCGCCCCAGGCGGTCCCGAGCCCGGCCTTCAAAGCGCCGAGCGCGGCGTCGAGATCGGAGAAGCGGTTGGCGAGCGCGCCCTCGTCGGCGCCCTGATTCACATGGGTGTCCCACCCCTCCAGCTCGATCACGGCGAGATCCGGCCCGCCGGGCGCGGTCATCAGATTGGCCGCCGCCTCGGCGAGATCGGCCGGGCCCATGCGCGCCCCGCCGCCATCGCCGTCGCCGGCGATCAGATCGGTGTCGATCGCGGTCTGAAGCGCAGGGCCGAGGACCGCGTCGTCGGCGTAGAGGTCCATGAGCCGCGTGATCGTGCTTGCGTCCACTTCGGGCAGGACCGGCGGCGACCAGGTCGCGGTCTCGGCCTCGCCGCGCAGGACGAGCGGCAGGGCCGGTCCGATGCCGACCGCGCCGGGCGCGCCCGCGCCCATCACCTGCAGCGCGCGGTTCAGCCAGCCCTCGCGCAGCAGCCCGATCTCCGTCCCGCCGGTCTCCAGCATGTCCTGACCGTCGAAGTGGCTGCGCTCGCGATAGGGCGAGGCGGCGGCGTGCAGCGCCAGCGCCTCACCGCGCGCCCACATCGAGGCGAGCGCCTCAAAGCGCGGGTGCAGGCGGAACCCGCCGGGGAGCGGCGTACCCCCCGAAAGGGCGAGCGCGCCGCGAAGCTCGGCATAGCGCGGCTCCGACACGGGCGCGAGCGCCGCGAGCCCGTCCATCGCGCCCCTCAAGATCACAAGCACGAGCTTGCGCCCGTTGGTGCGCGGGACCTGAGCGAACGCGGCCCGCGCGCCGGGCGCGGTGAGCACGCCGCCGGCCAGGCCGGTCAGCAGAAGACGGCGGCGATTGATCGAAAAGCGGGTCATGGAACGCCTCCTTGAGCGAGGTCCTGCGCGCTAGCGGCGCATGAAGTCCGGCGACATGAGGAACAGGGTGAAGCCCTGGATGGGGCTTTCCGCTCGCGAGACGGCCAATGCGGTGTCCGGGTCGAGGCGCTCACCGAGCACGGCTTCGGCGCGCTGAACCGGCATCGCACGCCCGCCGACGCGCCGGGCCAGCGCGTTGGAGAACTCCAGTCGCTTCTTCACCGCGTCCGGATCGGCCCAGCTTGCTTCATCGTCGGGCCAGCCTTCCGGCGAGGGCGCGGTGAAGGGGATCTGGCCGATCGCGGTGAAGGCCGGGATCAGCATTTCCGGCTCGGGCGGCTCGGCGTCCAGCGCGCGCAGACCCGAGATCAGGAAGGCTTCCGGCGGCTTGAACTTGGCGAAGGCCGGATCGAACGCGCCCGGCGCCTCGATCACAGCGCGCGCCACCTCGGCGAGATCACCGCGCGAGCGCCGCCAGGCCAGCTCGATATGGCTGATCTGCGCTGGGCTCGGCTCATCTGTGAGGAAGTGGCGGGCGATCTTCTCCGAGATCCGCCGCGCGGTCTCAGGCGCGCGCGCCAGATTGCGGATGATCGAACGGGCCTGGTCCGCGCCGCGATCGGGATAGACGACGCCCATCACGGCCTGCGCGCCGGGCTCGTGCAGGCGCGGATCGAACAGGCCGACGCCCCATTGGTCCTGCGGGTGAAGGCCGCGCGAGCCGATCGTCCAGCCCGTCAGGGCGCGCGCGAACGCCTCCACGTCGTCTTGAGCGTACCCGGCCTGCGAGCCGACGGTGTGCAGCTCCAGCGCTTCGCGGGCGAGGTTCTCGTTCAGGCCGCGACCCGCATAGCGCCCGGCTGGAGAGTTCGGCCCGACCGAGACGTGATTGTCGAGATAGACCAGCATCGCCGGATGCAGGATCGCGGCGAGGGCGAGGTCCTCGAACGCGCCGAACAGGTTCGGGCGGATCGCCTCGGCCTCCAGCGTCGGCGCCAGCACGGCGCTTTCCTGGCCGGACGCGGCGACGGTGAAGTGGTTCGACCAAAACCGCACCCAGCGCTCGGCGAAGGAGGCCGGGGTCGCGACCGCCGCGCCGGTGCGCGCGGCGACATGGGCGAGGGTTGGCTCGCGCAGGCGCCGCTGCGCCTCGGCGATGCGCGCTTCGAGATCGGCCCCGCCCTCGTTCTGGATGCGGTCGATCTCGTCGCGATAGCGCAAAAGCGCGAGCCAGCATTCGCGCGATGTCGGAACCGGGCCGATGTCCGGCGCGCCGGCCGCAATCTGACGCCTCAGCCAGTTGCGCGGTCCGGCCTCGGCCGCAGCCTCGATCTCGCCCGGCCGGGCGCCGAGCCCGAACCGCGTCGCGGCGATGGCCGCATCTCTTTCCCGCATGACAGACCCTCCTCGACGAAGCGGGGCGGTGTCGCCCCGGTCCTGGAGGGTCTAACGCGGCGGCGCTGGGCGATCTGTCGCTCAGGCGCGACGGGCGCGGCTCAGCTCGCCTTCTGCTCCGCGGCGGCGTCGGCGGCCTGGCGGTCCTTGTTCCAGTAGGACACCGACTTCACCTTTGAGCGGTCGCACCGGTCGGCGTATTTGCGCGCGATCTCGGTGACCTCCTCCATCAGGCCTTCAGCCAGCGTGATCGGCTGCAGCCCCATGGACAGGAAGGTGTCGTTCTCCACGTGGAGGTCGTTCTCGTCGGCCTCGTTGCGCGGGTTCGGCAGGTAGGCGATGTCCGCGCCGGCCATGTCCGCGATCATCTTGGCCAGATCGCGCACGCGGTGCGTCTCGGTCATCTGGTTCATGATGCGCGTCTTCTCGCCGGTCTGAGGCGGGTTCTCCACCGCGAGCTGGATACAGCGCACCGTGTCCTGGATATGGATGAAGGCGCGCGTCTGTCCGCCCGTACCGTGCACGGTGAGCGGGAAGTCGATGGCGGCCTGCATCAGGAAGCGGTTCAGGACGGTGCCGTAATCGCCGTCATAGTCGAACCGGTTGATCAGGCGCTCGTCCTTCTTCGTCTCCGCGGTCTGGGTGCCCCAGACGATGCCCTGGTGGAGGTCGGTGATCTTCACCTTGTCGTTCTTGTTGTAGAAGTGGAAGAAGAGCTGATCCTGGGTCTTGGTCATGTGATAGATCGAACCCGGATTGGCCGGATAGAGGATCTCCTCCTCCTTCAGGCCTTCGGAGGTCTCCACCTTCACCTTCAGATAGCCTTCCGGGATCTTCATGCCCGCCGTGCCATAGCCGTAGACGCCCATGGTGCCGAGATGCACCAGGTGGATGTCGAGGCCGGAGTCCACGATCGCGGCGAGCACGTCGTTGGTGGCGTTGAGATTGTTGTTCACCGTGTAGCGCTTGTGGCGCACGCTCTTCATCGAGTAGGGCGCGGCGCGCTGCTCGGCGAAGTGCACGATGGCGTCGGGCTGCTCGTCTTTGATCAGGTCGGCGAGCTGCTGGTAGTTCAGCCCCACGGTGAAGTCGCGGAACTTGATCTCCTTGCCGGTGACCTCCTTCCACACGCGCAGGCGTTCGCCGATCGGGCGGATCGGGGTGAGGCTGTCGACTTCAAGCTCGATGTCGATCTTGCGGCGCGAAAGATTGTCCACGATCACCACATCGTGGCCGCGCGCGGACAGGTGCAGCGCGGAAGGCCAGCCGCAGAAACCGTCGCCGCCAAGCACAAGAACTTTCATGGGTCATCCTCGCCGGATAGGGGGGTCGCCGCCCGATTTCTTCGGGTTCTGGCAGGGCCGGGCGGGGGATGCAAGCCGCTCGTGCGCCGCCGCGTCCGCCGCCCGCTCGCGTTTGTCATCCCCGCGTATGGACGCGCCCGCGCGAAGGGGCTAAACCGCGCCCGCATCAAGGCGAGACGCCGCAGGGGCGGACCGCCCTCGCCGTCCAATCACGACCGCCACGATTTCAGGAGCGCTCCATGGCCCTTCGCGCAGCGATCAACGGTTTCGGCCGGATCGGACGGCTCGCCCTGCGCGCGGTGATCGAGCAGGAGCGCTGGGGCGAGGTGGAGATCGTCGCGATCAACGATTCCGCGACGCCGGAGACCAACGCCCACCTTCTCAAATATGACAGCGTCCACGGCCGCCTGCCGGGCGACATCGGGACCGGTCCGGACTGGATCGACGCCGGCTTCGGCAAGATCCAGAAGGTCTCCAACCGCGACCCCGCCCAGCTGCCCTGGTCCGATCTCGGCGTCGACCTGGTGCTGGAGTGCACCGGCAAGTTTAACTCAAAGGAGGCCGCGAGCGCGCACTTGAGCTCCGGCGCCAAGCGCGTCCTGTGCTCGGCCCCGGCCAAGAACGCCGACCGCACCGTGGTCTACGGCGTGAACCACGCCGATCTCACCGCCGAGGACGTCATCGTCTCGAACGCCTCGTGCACCACGAACGGGCTCGCCCCTGTGGCCAAGGCGCTGAACGACGCGGTCGGCATCGCGCGCGGTCACATGACCACGATCCACGCCTATACCGGCGATCAGCCGACGCTCGACCGGAACCACAAGGACCTGCA
>CAZKBB010000081.1:0-8237 GCA_964550935.1 uncultured Caulobacterales bacterium | reverse complement strand
TCGGGCATGAGCTTCATGCGGGCGATCTGGTTGCGGCGGCGCTCCAGGATGTGGAACTCCACCCCGTGGAAGCGGAAGACTTGGCCCTCATCGGGTATGGTCTGGGCTTCGTGGATGACCAGGCCCGCGATCGTGACGGCCTCCTCGTCGGGCAGGTCCCAGTCGAGCGCGCGGTTCACATCGCGGATGCCGATCGACCCGTCCACGATCACAGAGCCGTCCGCCTCGCGCGACAGCCCCTCCACGGCCACGTCGTGCTCGTCCTCGATCTCGCCGACGATCTCTTCAAGGATGTCCTCCAGCGTCACCACGCCGCGCAGCGCGCCGTATTCGTCGACCACCAGGGCGAAATGCTCGCGTTTGCGCCGGAAGGCGGTCAGCTGGTCCTGCAGCTCGGTCGTCTCGGGGATGAACCAGGGCTCGCGCTGGATCGCTTCGATATCGACCTTGGCGGCGTCTCCGCCGGCCTGGTGCAAAGCACGGGCGAGGTCGCGCACATGCAGCACGCCGACGATGTTCTCCGGATCGGAGTGGTAGAGCGGCAGGCGGGTGTGGGGCGAGTTCAGCGCCTCGCCCACCAGATCGGCCACCGGCTCGTCCAGATCGAGCATGGACAGGGTCTTGCGGTGGACCATGATGTCGTCGACGGTCAGCTCGCGCAGGTCGAGCACGCCGCCCAGCATGTCGCGGTCGGACTTCACCACCGCGCCCTCCTGGTGGTGCAGGTCGATATGGCCGCGGATCTCCTCGTGGGCTGAGAAGGGCGAGCCCTCCACGTTCGCGCCGGCCAGCCGCAGAACGAAGCGCACCAGCACCTGCACGAAGGCCACCACGGGGGAGAAGATGCGCACGCAGATCGTCAGCGGCAGCGACACCACCAGCGCCATGCGCTCAGGGTTCGAGAGGGCGTAGGTCTTGGGCAGGACCTCGGCGAAGATCAGCACCAGCGCCGTCATCACCAGGGTGGCGATCGGCACGCCCGCCTCGCCGAACAGGGCCAGGAAGACCGCCGCCGCGATCGAGGAGGCCAGGATGTTGACCATGTTGTTGCCCAGAAGGATCGCGCCGATCAGGCTTTCCCGGTCGGCGACCAGCTGCAGCACGCGCGCGGCCTCGCGCTCCTTCTCCTTGCCGAGCGAGAGCAGGCGCGCCTTCGAGGTCGCGGTCAGCGCGGTCTCGGAGCCGGAGAAGAAGCCCGACAAGAGGATGAGCGCCAGAATGGCCAGGCCCGCCCAGGCCATCCAGGGTTCAAACGGCAGGTCCATCGATCTCATCTTTCAAGAATGACAAAAGCGCGCCTCGGGGCGCGCCACGCCGGATGTAAGCCTGCCCGATCGCGCGCGCCAGAATAAGCGTGATCTCGCCGCCGGCGTTTTTCTTGTCCTCGCCCATGCGCTCGACGAGCCGGGCCGCGTCGTACGGCCCCCCGGGAAGATCGCCGATGCGCGCCGGCAGGCCGACCGCTTCAAGGTGAGCCGCCACGCGCGCCGCCGCGCCCGGCGCGCACGCGCCTTCAAGCTCGGAGAAGCGGAAGGCCAGCGCCAGGCCCGCCGCGACCGCCTCGCCGTGGATCAGCGTTCCCGGCGCGGCCTCGGCCTCGAAGGCGTGGGCGAAGGTGTGGCCCAGATTGAGCAGAGCGCGCACGCCGCCCTCGCGCTCGTCTTCGGCCACGATGCGCGCCTTGAACGCGACCGAAGCCGCGACCGCTTCGCTCAACGCCTCGCCCGACAGCGCATCCGCGCCGGCCGTTTCAAGGCGTTTGAACAGGGCCGCATCGCCGATCAGGCCGGCCTTGACGATCTCGGCGTAGCCGGCGCGGCGTTCGCGCTCCGGCAGGGTGTCGAGAAGCCGTGAGTCCGCGATGACGAGAGCGGGCTGGTGGAAGGCGCCGATCAGGTTCTTGCCCTGGCGCGTATTGATCCCGGTCTTGCCGCCGACTGAGGAATCCACCTGGGCGAGCAGGGTGGTGGGGATCTGGATGAAGCCGGTCCCGCGTTTCAGGATCGCGCTGGCGAAGCCGGTCAGATCGCCGACCGTCCCGCCGCCGAACGCGATCAGCGCTTCGGCGCGCTCCATGTTGAGGTCGAGTAGCCGGTCGCACAGCCGCTCCAGCTGATCCCAGCGCTTGGCCTGCTCGCCGCCCTCGATCTCGATGATCTCAAGGCTGAGCCCGACACCGGACAAGGCCGCTTCAAGGCGCGCGCGGTGATGACCGAGCGCGGTTGCGTCCGCGGCGATGACGGCGCGTCTTCGCGGGCACAGCGCTGCGATCGCCTCGGCGCCGGCCTCCAGCGCGCGCTCGCCGATCAGCACGTCATAGGCGCGCGCGCCGAGCTCGACGCCGACCCGCCTCATCGTCCGGCCTCCGCGCGGTGGGCGATAAGCGCCTCTGCGATGCGCGAGGCGGTCGCGTCATGGGAGGCGTCGTCCACATCCACCGTGATGTCGGCTTCGCCGTAGAACGGCGCGCGGCGCTCCATCAGCTCGGCCATCACCGCGCGCGGGTCTTCAGCGCGAAGGAGCGGGCGGTCGTCGCGCCGCGAGACGCGCTCCATCAGCGTGTCCAGATCGGCTCGGAGCCAGACAGTCACCGCCCGGCTTCGAGCGAGCGCGCGGGTGTCGGCGTCCACGAAGGCGCCGCCGCCGAGCGCCAGCACCATCGGACCCTCCTCGGTCAGGAGGCGCGCGATCACGCGGCGCTCGCCGTCGCGAAACCCGGCCTCGCCGAAATCCTCGAAGATCTCCGCGACCGTGCGCCCGGCGGCGGCCTCAATCTCCGCGTCGGCGTCCTTGAAAGGCAGATCCAGCCGCCGCGCGAGCCGGCGCCCGACAGTGGTCTTGCCCGCGCCCATCAGGCCGACAAGCACCACCGGCCGATGCAGCCGAAAGTCCGGCGAAAAATGCGTCATGGCGCCGATATAACAGTGTTTCGCCCGCGCACAATCAGGGCGGATGAGGCCGGGCGCGCGCAGGCGGCGTCTGGAAATAGCCCCATTCGCGCGCTTACAGTGCGCGCAAAGCCGGGCCGAGGGCGCGCCGGCGCGCGAGGGGAAACGTGATGCGTGGTTTTTTGATCGGACTGGCCGTGGTCGCGGTGCTGGGCGCGGGCGGCTTCGTCATGCTCCTGGTGACCGCGGACAACATGGCGCCTGAGCCTGAGGAGATCCGCGTCGATGTCACGGAAACCCTTGATGATTAGGGCGCTTGCGGCCGCGCTCGTGCTCGGCGCGCTGGCGCTCGCCCCGGCGGGCGCGCAGGATCGCTCCGGCATCGAGGTGCGCGAGCTGGGCGCGGTCGATCCGTTCCAGGTCGACGTCTCAGGCGGGGTGGAGAACGCGGCCTGGTCGCGCACCAGCGCAGCCTCGCTCTCCGCGCTGCTCGAGCACTTGCCGGCGTCCGAGGCGGCGGGCTGGAGTGATGCGGCCGCCGCGCGCCTGGCCGCGCGTGCGCTGCTGGGGGCCGGGGCGCCGCCTGAAGGCGGCCGGGGCGATTTCGACCTCGCCGCCAAGCGCGCCGACCGCCTTCTGGCGGCCGGCGGGGCCAGGGCGGTCTACGGACTTCTCTCGCGCACCCCGCGGTTGAACGAGTCGCCCGCGCTCTCCTTATTGTTCGCCGAGACCGCGTTTGCGATCGGCGAGCTGGACGCGGGCTGCCGCGCGGCGGATGCGCTCTTGCAGGGGCGCGACCAGCCCTACTGGCTGCGCGCGCGCGCCGCGTGCCTCGCCTTCTCCGGCAATGCGCCGGCGGCGGAGCTGACCGCAGAACTCGCCCGCGCCTCCGATGTCGCAGCGCCCGGCTTTGATGCGCTTCTGGACGCTTACGTGCTCGATCGTGGCTTGCCGTCCGGCGCGCCGATCGCTCGCGGGCTGGAGCTGGCGCTCGCGGCGCAAATCGCGCCTGACACCCGTATCGAGACCGCCGACGCCGCGCCCGCCTGGCTCGCCGAGGCCGCCGCGCGCACCGGTCGCCCGATCGATCTGCCGAGCGATCCGGCCGACGCGCTGGAGGCCGCCCGCGCGCTGACCGGCGCTGAGAGAGAGGCCGCGCTCGGCGCGTTGATCCAGCAAGACGCCGACCGGGACGTCGCCGCGGACGCGCTCGCCTTGCGCCTTGAGACCGCGGCCGGCGAGGAGCGCTTCGTGGAGGCCGCGCGCGCCTATGGCGGCGAGGTGTCGGCCGTGGGGATGACGCGCGAGCGCCTCGCCGCGCCCTCAGGCCCGCGCTTCGTGCTCGCCGCTGTGCTGGCCGGCGATCTGGAGACTGCGCGCGCCTGGCGGCGCGGCGTCGAACAGGGCCCGCCGCCCCCGCCGCCGCCGGAACTCCCGACCGCGCTCGCCGGCGATGAAATCGGCGCCCTGATCGAAGCCGGCGAGGGCGAGGCCGCGACAGCGCCGGATCAAGCGGGCGAGCGCGCGCGCTCAGGCCCGCAACCCTTGTCAGGTCCGCAACCGTCGTCTGGGCCCCTGTCCGAACCGGACCGAACCTCGCCCATGGCCGCGCCCGAGCCTGAACCCGAACCTTGGGATCCGCCCGCGCCGGGCGTTCTGGTCGCGCTCGATTTCGCGCTCGCCGCTGCGGAAGACCGGCTGCGCCGATCCGATTTCCCCGCCCTGCTCGCCGCGCGCTTGGAGACCGGCGCGCAGGCCCGCTACGCGGAAGCCGCGCTGGCGGCCGGGCTTGGCGCGGTGCGCGCTGAAGGACTTGCCGAGCGCATCGCGCGCGAGCGGTCGTCTGACGACGCGACGGATCAGCCGGGGGCCGGTGAGGCCGCCGAAGACGCAGCCTCGCAAGCCGCGCCCGCCGGGCCGTCCGCCGCCTCGCTTCAGGCCGGGCTCGCCTCGGCGCTGCTCGACGCGGGCGCCGGGGCGCGCGCGCCGGCGATGCTGCACGCCGCGCTGGCGCTGGAGCGCGACCCGAGCGGGGTCGCCTCGGCCTATCTCGCCGCGCGTCTGCTCGCCGAGGCCGGCCTGCGCGAGGAGGCTTTGCGGCTGCTTCTCGAGACGATCGCGGAGCACGCGGCTTGAGTGCGGGACGCATCGCGCTGTTCATCGACATGATGGCGGCCGAACGCGGCGCCTCGCCCCATACGCTCGACGCCTATCGCCGGGACCTGGACGACGTCTCCGCGCGCCTCGCCCGCCAAGGCGCGGCGCTCGATGAGGCCGATCCGGACGCGCTTGAGGGCGTTTTTCGCGGGCTCGCCGCGGACGGGCTGTCGCCGGCGACCGCGGCGCGGCGTCTGTCCGCGGTGAAGCGCTTTTACCGCTTCCTCATGAAGGAGGGCCTTCGCGCGGACGACCCTTCCGCGCGGCTCGCCAGCCCCAAAAAGCCTCGCCCCCTGCCCAAGATCTTGAGCGAGGCGGAGGTCGACGCGCTGTTTCAGGCCGCAGAGCGCATGGAGGGCGCGAACGGGGCGAGGGCGCGCGCGCTCCTCGAACTCCTTTACGCCGCAGGGCTGCGCGTCTCCGAGCTGGTCGGCCTGCCGCTATCTGCGCTTTCAAGCGCGGAGCGCTGCCTTCTGGTGCGCGGCAAGGGCGGGCGCGAGCGCCTGGTTCCGGTCACCGAGGCCGCGCTTGAGGCGGTCGCGGCGTATCGGAGCGTGCGCGAGACCCATCTGCCGCAAGATGGCGCAAGCTTGAGGCGCAAGGCCGAGCGCTATCTCTTTCCCTCTCAGACCGCGGCCGCAGGCCATCTCACGCGTGAGCGCTTCGCCCAGATCCTGCGCGCGGTGGCGCTGGAGGCGGGCCTGGACGCAGGGCGGGTCAGCCCGCATGTGTTGCGCCACGCCTTCGCGACGCATCTTCTGGCCAACGGCGCGGACCTTCGCAGCGTGCAAAGCCTGCTCGGTCACGCCGACGTCTCCGCCACCGAGATCTACACCCATGTGCTCGACGAGCGGCTGAAGGCGCTGGTCAACACCTCCCACCCGCTCGCGCGGGAGAGCTGAGGCGGCGCAAAGCTTGCAAAGCGCCCTGTCGCAGGGGCTGGCCAGTCGTCGCGCCCTCCTGTAAGTCCGCCGCACGCCAGTCGCGCCCCCCCCGCCGCAACAGGTCAAGATGTCCAATCCGACCCGCACCTATCTCGACTTCGAACGCCCGGTCGCCGAGCTTGAAGCCAAGATCGAGGAGCTCGAGAACGTCTCCGCCAACGCCGGAGAGGACGCGCCGGACGTGGGCGAGGAGATCGCCAAGCTGCGCCAGAAGGCGAACGACCAGCTCAAGACGCTGTATTCTAAGCTTGATCCCTGGCGCAAGACCATGGTGGCGCGCCATCCAGAGCGACCGCACCTGCGCGACTACCTCAAGCGTCTGTTCAACGATTTCGAGGAGCTGTGCGGGGACCGTCGCTACGGCGACGACCAGGCGATCGTGGGCGGGCTGGCGCGGTTTCGCGGCCGGCCCTGCGTGGTGATGGGCCACGAAAAGGGCCACGACACCGAGACCCGCCTGACCCACAATTTCGGCATGGCCAAGCCCGAAGGCTACCGCAAGGCGGTGCGCCTGATGGATCTGGCCGAGCGCTTCGACCTGCCCGTGGTCACGCTCGTCGACACCGCAGGGGCCTATCCCGGGCTCGGCGCGGAGGAACGCGGACAGGCCGAGGCGATCGCGCGCTCGACCGAGCGCTGCCTGACGCTTGGAACCCCGATCGTGTCGGTGATCACCGGGGAGGGCGGCTCGGGCGGCGCGGTGGCGCTGGCCTCGGCCAACACGGTGATGATGCTCGAACACTCGATCTATTCGGTGATCTCGCCGGAGGGCTGCGCCTCGATCCTGTGGCGTGACAACGCGCGCGCCAAAGACGCCGCCAACGCCATGAAGGTCACCGCGCAGGACCTCATCGGGCTGAAGATCGTCGACGAGATCATCCCCGAGCCCGTCGGCGGCGCGCACCGCCAGCGCGACGTCGCGATGGACCGGGTGGCGAACTCCATCGAGAACGCGCTTTCAAGCCTTGAAGGGCTCGACGCGGCCACGCTGCGCCAGCGCCGGCGCGAACGCTTCCTCGCCGTGGGCCGCACGCTGGGGGCTTAGGCGCTGTCGGGATCGGGCGCGCCGTCGATCGCGCCTTTCAGCGGGCCGAGCGTGCCGGGCCGGTACTCCGGATCGCGCTTCCAGCGAACGATTACACTGGGATCGAGATCCTCGACCGTCGCCCCGGAATCCATCTCGCGGTCTTTGAAACCGAGCCGGGCGAGCCAGCCCGTCGGGTCGCGCAGCTTCACGAACGGGTCCGGCGCGGTGCGCTGCTCGAGCAACGCCGCGTTGATCGCCAGCCGCGACGCGCGCGCCTGCTCGGCCATCCAGGTCAAAGCGAAGTCCGCCAGAGGCTGCGACCAGGCCTCGCCGCCGCCGATCGAGCCATGCCCGCCGATGAACCAGCGCTCCTTCACCTGGGCGGGGCCGCGGCTCGGCGACGGGGTCATCGGCGTGACGGGGAACGCTTCGCGGCGTTCGTCGATGGCGCAGGCGTGGCGCGCGTTCAGAATGCGCCGGTTCAGCTGGGTGTCGTGGAAGGTGTAGCGCGCGTTGACCCAGTCGTCGAAATCGATCTTGCCGATCAGGTCGGGCACGCCGAGCATGCCCACCGTGTCCCAGCAGCCCAGAAAGTCGATATCGACTTCACGGCTGTGCTGCTTGCGGAACTGGGTGCAGGTCCAGCTCGACGGACGCAGGTCAGGGTCGCGATAGAGCCGATAGGCGTGCTCCAGCGCGAACAGGTTCTGGCGATGGAGAAGACCTGAGTTGTAGATCAGCCCGGCGAGCGAGCGCACGGTGAAGGCCCCTCGGGAGAAGCCGAACAGGAAGATCTTGTCGCCGGGGGCGTAGTTCATCGCGAGGAAGCGGTAGGCGTCGTAGATCTTCTCCTCCAGACCGCCGCCGAACGCGCCTTCCTTGGTCCGCCGGAGCATGGATTTCAGCCGGCTCCACCAGGTTTGGTCGTTCATGGTGAAAGGCGTGCCGACGCCGGAGTCGTAATAGACGATCTGCTCGTCGCCCTTCTGGTCCCGGCTTTCTATGACTTGCGCGAAGCGCGCGACATTGGTCGGAGTCCTCTGGATGAGGGTCTGCCAGGTGCCGTCGCAGACCACGACCAAACGTTTCATGACGAAGCCCCGACTGTTGCGTCAGGGGAGCCTAAAGCGGGCGCGAAGGGTGGGGATATTCCGGGCCGGCCCGGCGCCTAGAGCGGGGTTGTTTCTGGTTGAATCGATTTGGGATTCCCATGGGGAGCGA
>CAZKBB010000080.1:0-8292 GCA_964550935.1 uncultured Caulobacterales bacterium | reverse complement strand
GGGTCACAAGTTCGAATCTTGTCGCGCCCACCATTCAAGCCGGTCCGCCGGGGCGGAGAAATCGATCCGGGGGATCGATTTCAGGCGCAGAACGCCCCGGCAGGGGCCTTCGCTCGCTTTCGCGAGCTCCGGCTAGGGATTTTTTTAAGTCCTCGCTTGCGCTGCGGCCGGGCGGTCGCCCTTGCGAACGCTGCGCGTTCGGGGGCGCTTTCCAGCTGTCTTGCGACGTTTGATCGCGCGCGCGCTTGCGCGGGCGGGCGGGCGACCCTACGCTGATTGAGGTTTATGGTGAGGCGAGTGCGCCCGCGGCCGGGAACGGGAGCAAGGCCATGGTCCGTCTTCAGAAGGTTCGGCGCGACGCGCCGTGGAGCTGGCTCGCAGGCGGGTTCGCCGATATCGGCGCCTCGCCGCTGATCTCGCTTGGATACGGCGCGGTGTTCACGCTGGCGGGCTTGGCCATCACGGTGGGTCTGGCGAGCCAGGGGCTCGTGACTTTCACGCCCGTTCTGGCCGGCGGCTTCGCGCTGGTGGCCCCGGTCTTCGCGGTCGGGGTTTACCGGATCAACCAGGTCAAGGACCGGGGCGAAACGCCGAAGCTGTTGGATTTCTGGCGCATTCCGCCAGGGCGGCTGACCCAGCTCGCCCTGCTTAGCGTCCTGCTTCTGGTTTTCTTCCTGATGTGGGCGCGCCTGGCGCAGTTCATCTTCGCCATGTTCGCTCATGGGGCGGACATGCGGCTGGGCGAGTTTCTGCCCTTCCTTCTGGAATCGCCCTCCGGCGTCATGCTGCTCGCGGTGGGCACGCTCGTGGGCGCGGCGCTGGCGCTGATGGCCTTTACGGTCTCGGCGCTGTCCTTCCCCATGCTCGCCGATCAGGACGTGGACGCGGTGACCGCCGTGGTGGCGAGCGTCAAGGCGGTCAAGGACCAGCCCTTCGTGATGCTCACCTGGGCCTGGCTGATCGCCTTCATCACCGCTCTGGGGCTCGCCTTCTTCCTGGTGGGGCTGGCGCTGACCTTCCCCTGGATCGCGCATGCGAGCTGGCGGGCCTACAAGGACTTCGCGCCTCAGCCGGAAACCTATCCCAGCGCGCAGGGCGAGACCGCGTCAGAGTAATCAGCCGCGCGGATCCTCGCCGGCTGTCTCGTCGTCCTCGGCTCGGTCAGACTCCTCCTCGTCGACGATCGGGCCGTCATCCTCGATCAGGATGCGCTCGGCCGCGCCTTGAAGATCGTCGTACTGGCCCGAGCGCACCGACCACAGGAAACTCGCCAGCCCCAGAACGCCGAGCCCGATCGCGATCGGGATGAGGAAGATCAGAACGCTCATCGCCGAGGCCGGTCCCTAGCGCCGCAGCAGCCGCATGGCGTTGCCCGTCACCAGAAGCGAGGACGCCGACATGGCGATCGCCGCGACCAGCGGTGTGACGAAGCCGAACACTGCGAGCGGCACCGCGATGCAGTTATAGATCACGGCGAGACCGAAATTCTCGAATACGCGCGAGCGCGCCGCGCGCGCCACGTCCACCGCCCGGGGCAGAGCGCTCAAGCGGTCGCCCTGGATCACCAGGTCCGCGGCCGAGCGCGAGATGTCCGCCGCCGAACCCATGGACACCGAGACGTGCGCCGCGGCGAGCGCGGGGGCGTCGTTCAGACCGTCTCCGATCATCACCGGGTTCTCGCCTTCGGCCTCCATCGCCTCGACGCGTGCGATCTTTTCCTGGGGTTTCAGCCCGGCCTCGAAGCGCTCGACGCCGAGCGCGCGCGCAGCCGTCTCCACCGGTTCGCGCCGATCGCCGGACAGGAGCCGCGGCGTCAGCCCGCGCGCCTTCAGGCCTTCGACCGCTTCGGGCGCGTCCTCGCGCAGGGCGTCGGCGAAGACGAAGCGCACCGGCGCGTCCGCGCCAAGCTGCAGCCAGGCTTCGAGCACGCCGGGATCCTCCTCGCGGGTCTCAGCGTCGATCCCGAGCCAAGCCGCCGAGCCGAAGCGCGCGCGCCGCCCGTCGACGAGACCTTGCAAGCCGCCGCCGGGCGTCTCGCGGACGTCCCGGGCCGTGTCGCCCATGCCGATCGCGGCGTCCGCGACCGCGCGCGAGATCGGATGGCGCGAGGTGCGCGCGAGTTTCGCGGCCGCCTCGAGCGCGTGCGGGCCGACCGTGTCGGCGTTGAGAAGCTGCGGCCGGCCGAGCGTCAGCGTGCCCGTCTTGTCGAACACGGCGGAGCGCGCGCTCGCCAGACGCTCCAGCGCATCGCCGGACTTCACCAGCACGCCGTCGCGATAAAGCCGCCCGCAGGCGACGACCTGCACCGCCGGCACCGCGAGCGCGAGCGCGCAGGGGCAGGTGATGATCAGCACGGCGATGGCGTTCAGGATCGCCGTGCGCGGATCGCCGCCAATGGCGAGCCAGCCGATAAGGGTCGCGGCGGCGAGCGTATGGACGGTCGGCACGTAGAGCCGCGCGGCGCGGTCGGCGAAGCGCACATAGCGCGAGCGGTTCTGCTCGCCCGCCTCCACAAGGCGCGCGATCTCGGCCAGCAGCGAATCCTCGCGCGCCGCCGTCGCACGCACCGTCAGAGGGGCGTCGAGATTGATCATGCCGGAATAGACCTGATGGCCGGGCTCCAGCGCCTGGGGCTCGGTCTCTCCGGTGACGAGCGCGGCGTCCGCGGTCCCGCGCCCGTCCAGCACGACGCCGTCGACCGGCATGCGGTCGCCGGGCGCGACGAGGATGCGGTCGCCGGGCTCGATCTCGCGCGCAGGCACGGCCTTGGGCGAACCGTCCGGCTGCAGCCGATGCGCCACGCTCGCCTGCATCGCGGCGAGATCGCGCGCGGCGCGGCCGGCCCGCGCGCGCAGGCGCCCGTCAAGATAGCGCCCGATCAGGAGGAAGAAGAGCAGCATGACCGAGGCGTCGAAGAAGGTGTCGCCCTGACCGATCACGGTCTCGTAGATCGACAGCCCCAGCGCCAGGAAGACCGCCAGCGAGATCGGCACGTCCATGTTGACGCTGCGCGCCTTCAGCCCGCGCCAGGCGCTTTCGAAGAAGGGCCGGCCCGCGTAGAGCGCGGCGGGCAGCGCGATGGCGCCGGAGATCCAGTGAAGAAGCTGCTTGGTGGCCGCGCCCATCTCGCCTTCGCCCGACCAGACCGCGACCGAGATCAGCATGACGTTCGCCATGGCGAAGCCCGCCACGCCGAGACAGCGCAACAGGCGCATCTCCTCGGCCTTGCGCGGGTCAACGCCGGTCTCAGGCGCGTAAGGCTGGGCGGGATAGCCGAGCACGGTCAGGCGCTCGACAATGTCTCGCGCGCGGTCGTCCTCGCCGACGAAGCGCACCGAGAGTCGGCCCGTGGAGAGGTTGAGCCGCGCCGAGCGCACCCCGTCCATTCCGGTCAGGCCGGTCTCGATCTTGGAGATGCACCCCGCGCAGCGCGCATTCTGCACCGCCAGATCGAGCTGTTTCTCGTCCCGCCCGCGCCCCCCGCGCACGAAGGCGGCGGCGTCGGGTCCGGGCGCGACGTCTAGCGGCGCCATAGCTCGCGCTCCACGACGAAGGGCGTGTCCCCGCGCGCCTCGGCCTCCAAACGCCAGCGTCCGTCGGCCAGGCCGGATACGTCGGCGACATAGAGCCCGGTTTCGCGCTCGGCGAACTCGAGCGCGACGTCGCGGTCCATGTCTGCGGGATGGCGCAGCGTCGCTTCGAGCGGAAGCCGACCCACCGGCGCGCCCTCGCTGTCGGTGACTTCAAGGATCAGCCGGTCGCCATCGAGATTGACCGCGGCGCTCCAGCCGAGCTCGGCCTGGGCGCGGCGCTCGGCGAGCACGTCGTTATAGGCCAGACCCTGAACGTAGGAGCGTCGCACCTCCTCGCCGCGGAACGTGCCGAGCGCGACCAAAATGAACGCGATGTTGACCGCGAAGATGACGCCGAAAAAGGCGACGAGCGCCAGCAGCACGTGCCAGCCGCGGATCGCGAAGCCGCGCCCGCTGTCTTGGTCGTCGCTGCTGCGAAGCGCCTCATAGTCGGTGGTGTCGGTCATGAGGCGTCTCCCATCCCGGTGCGGAAGGTGGAGGGCGAGCGCGCGGTTTCACCGCTTGCCGGATCCACCACCACGAACGTCAAAGGCTCGGCCGGTCCGTCGATGGCATCGGGGGGTAGGGTGAGGAAAAGCCGGAAGTCGCGCGTCTGGTCCGGCCCGACGGACAGGGTGCGCGCGCCCTCCTCCCGGCCCAGAACGCGGAGCTCGAAGGCCGGATCCCCCTCGATACGCAGCTCGAAGTCGCGCGCGGTCTGAGCTTTGTTGAGCACCTTCAGATTATAGCCGTTGCGCACCGATCCGTCAGACAAAACCACGTAGTTCGGGTTGCGGTCGCGCTGGGCGTTCAGATCGAGCTCGGAGCGCGTGACCAGACCGACCAGCATAACCGCGGCGACGACGAGGACGGCCGCGGCGTAGACCACCACGCGCGTGCGCAGGAAGCGATAGCGCGGCTTCTCGCCGGCCAGGCGCCGGTCGATATTGTCGTCGGTGTCGTAGGCGATGAGGCCCTTGGGCCGGCCGATCCGGCTCATGATGTCGTCGCAGGCGTCGATGCACAGCGCGCAGCCGATGCATTCCAGCTGGGCGCCGTTGCGGATGTCGATGCCCATCGGGCAGGCCGCCACGCAGGCCTTGCAGTCGATGCAGTCGCCCCGGCCTTCCCAGCTCTCGCCCTTCTTGTGCGGGCCGCGCGGCTCGCCGCGATCGACGCGGTAGGTGACGTTGAGCGCTTCCCGATCGGTCATCGCGGCCTGGATGCGCGGCCAGGGGCACATATAGGTGCACACCTGCTCACGCATCGTACCGGCGAGCGCGTAGGTGGTGAAGGTGAGCACGCCGAAGAAGAGGTAGGAGGTCAGGGCCGCCTCTCCGGTGAAGAAGTTGCGCAGCACCTCGAAGGCGTCGTGGAAGTACAAGATCCACGCGCCTCCGGTCGCGGCGGCGATCACCAGCCACACCGCATGCTTGGAGATCTTGCGCCAGGCCTTGTCGAAGCTCCACGGCGCACGGTCGAGCTTGATGCGCTTGTTGCGGTCGCCCTCGAACAGGCGCTCCACCGCGATGAAGAGGTCGGTCCACACCGTCTGCGGGCACGCATAGCCGCACCAGACCCGGCCGAACAGCGCGGTGACGAGGAACAGGGCGAGCGCGGCGAGGATCAACAGCCCGGTGATGTAATACACCTCCTGGGGCCAGATCTCGATGAAGAAGAAGTAGAAGCGCGCGTTGGCGAAATCGACCAGCACGGCCTGGTCCGGCGCTCCCGGACCGCGGTCCCAGCGCACGAACGGCGTCAGGTAATAGACCCCGAGCGCGAGGATCATGAAGACCCACTTCGCCATGCGGAACGGGCCGTGCACGAGCTTGGGATAGATCTGCTCGCGCTTTTGATAAAGCTCGCGGGTCGCAGCGTCGTTGACCGCGTCCGCGTCGTGGCGTTGTACGCCGTCGGCGGCTTGCGGACCGGTCTCGGGACGCGATGAGATCAGGTTCATGTCACCATCCGGGCCGGGCTCGTTCCCAGCCGCTTAAAGCCCCCTTGTCCGTCACCGCCCAGGCGCGGCCGCTGCGGCGTCGGCGGGTGCGGCCGAGGCGCTCTCGACAGGCGCGTCCGGCTGCCCGCCGCCCAGCATGAAGACGTAAGCCGACAGAGCGGTGATCACCTCGTCCGACAGCCGGTCCTCCCAGTGGGGCATCACGCCGTAGGGGCCGCGCCAGATCGTGTTCTCGATCTGCTCGCGCGTGCCGCCGTAGAGCCAAACGGAGTCCGTCAGGTTCGGCGCGCCCTGGGACTGATCACCCGTCCCGTCGGCCATGTGGCAGGCCGAGCATTGCTGGGCGAAGATCTCCGCGCCGCGCGCCGAGCCTTCTTCGGCCGGAATCATGCCGGCCAGCGTCATGACATGGCTCGTCACGCCGGCGATCTCTTCGCGCGAGAGCAGCCCGTCCTGGCCGTAGGCCGGCATCTGGGAGAAGCGGGTCTCGGGGTGCTCGGCGCGGATGCCCACGTGCAGCGTGCGGCGGATGTCCTCGAACGTTCCGCCCCAGATCCACACGTCGTCGTTCAGATTCGGATAGCCGATGAAGCCCTGCGCGCCGGAGCCGTGGCAGGTCGCGCAGTTGTCGCCGAACGCGCTTTCACCCGCGGCGAGGGCGAAGTTCAAGATGTCGGGATCGGCCATGATGGCGTCGATCCCCTCCTCGCCCGCGGACTGCAACCGCTCGAAGCCCGGCGCGCGCGCGGCCTCGAGCTCGTTCATCGCGCGCGCGACATTGGCGCGCTCTGAGTGATTGCGGACGCCTTCGGAGTGCCAGCTCATGCCGGGAAGCCCAGGAATGGCCGGCATAAAGATCATGTAGATGACTGACCAGGCGATCGTGGCGTAGAAGATCCACAGCCACCAGCGCGGCAGCGGATTATCCAGCTCCTTGATGCCGTCCCACTCGTGGCCGGTGGTCTCGACGCCGGTGGCGGCGTCGACATCTTTCTCGCTGCGGTCGTCAGCCATTCTTCTCGTCCTTGGGTGTTCCCGCTTGCGTCTGCTCATCGGAGGCCGCTTCGCGGTCCGCCTCGTCGGCCGCATGGGGCCGGGAGTTCTCTTCAAGCGGGATGCGCGCGGCCTCGTCGAACTTCGCCTGGTTCTTCGGCCATAGCGCGTAGACCACCGCGCCGAGGAACAGCGCGATGAAGAGCAACAGGCCCCAGGTCTGGGCGAAGCTGGCGAGGGTTTCGTACATACGCGGTCCCGGGCCTATCTCAGATTCTCGTCGGCTTCGGCTTCGTAGGTGGAAAAGTCCACCATGGCGCCGAGCACCTGCAGATACGCGATCAACGCATCCAGCTCGGTGATGGTCGAGGCGTCGCCGTCGAAATTGCGCATCGGCGCGCCGGGATAGCGCTCCTGGAACCCGTCATAGTCGGCCGCGAACGGGTCGACCTGGGTGCGCACGTCGTTCTCAGCGTTCTCGATCATCTCGTCGGTGTAAGGCACGCCAAGCCGGCGCAGGGCGCGCAGACGGCCCTCGACGACCTCCACCTCGAGCGGCGTGGTCTCCAGGAAGGCGTAGTTCGGCATGATCGATTCGGGCACCACCGAGCGCGGGTCGCGCATATGGTCGCGGTGCCATTCGTCGGAATACTTGCCCCCCACGCGCGCCAGATCAGGCCCGGTGCGCTTGGAGCCCCACTGGAACGGGCGGTCATACATGCTCTCCGCGGCCAGCGAGTAGTGGCCGTAGCGCTCCACCTCGTCGCGCAGCGGGCGGACCATCTGCGAGTGGCAGGTGTAGCAGCCCTCGCGGATGTAGATGTCCCTGCCCATCAGCGCGAGCGGGGAGTGGGGCCTGACGCCTTCGACCTCCTCGATCGTGGTGTCCAGGTAGAACAGCGGGGCGATCTCCACGATGCCGCCGATGGAGACGACGCCGAGCGTGGCCACGGTCAGGAGAAGGGAGTTTTTCTCGATGAACCGCTTGTGCCAGCGCCAAACGGGATTGGGCTTCTTCGCCATTAGAAATCTCCCTTACTCGGCCGGCTGGATCGCCCGGCTCTGCGGCTGCGCCGCGTCTTCGGTCGCTTTCACATCGCCCTTGATCGTCTTGTAGACGTTCCAGGCCATGAGAAGCGCGCCGGCGAGGTAGAGCAGGCCGCCGAGCAGGCGGATGACGTAATAGGGGTGCATCGCCTCGACCGTCTCCACGAAGGAGTATTCGAGGAAGCCGAGCGAGTTGTAGGCGCGCCACATCAGGCCTTGCATGATGCCCGACACCCACATCGAGGTGATGTAGAGAAGGATGCCCAGCGTCGCGAGCCAGAAGTGCCACTCGATGAGCGCGCGCGAATACATGCCGCGCCGCTTCCAGAGCCACGGGATCAGGCAGTAGAGCGCACCGAACGAGATGAAGCCGACCCAGCCGAGCGCGCCGGAGTGCACGTGCCCGATGGTCCAGTCGGTGTAGTGTGACAGCGAGTTCACCGCCCGGATGCTCATCACCGGGCCTTCGAAGGTCGACATCCCGTAGAAGGCGACCGAGACGACCAGCATGCGCACGACCGGGTCGGTGCGCAGCCGGTCCCAGGCGCCGGACAGCGTCATCAGACCGTTGATCATGCCGCCCCAGCTCGGCATCCACAGCATCACCGAGAAGGTCATGCCCAGCGTCTGCGCCCACTCAGGCAGGGCGGTGTAGTGCAGGTGGTGCGGCCCGGCCCAGATGTAGATGAAGATCAGCGCCCAGAAGTGGATGATCGA
>CAZKBB010000079.1:0-8737 GCA_964550935.1 uncultured Caulobacterales bacterium | reverse complement strand
AGGTCGACAAGGGCCGCGGTCCGGTTGCGACCGTCCTGGTCAAGCGCGGCACGCTTCAGCGCGGCGACATCGTCGTGGCCGGCTCAGCCTGGGGCAAGGTGCGCGCGCTCCAGAACGAGCGCGGCCAACAGCTCAAGGAAGCCGGGCCCGCCGTGCCGGTCGAGGTCCTCGGCCTCGACGGCGCGCCGGAGCCGGGCGAGCCCTTCTCGGTGGTCGACACCGAAGGACGCGCCCGCGAGATCGTCGAATACCGCCAGCGCCAGCAGCGCAACACGCAGGCCGCCGCCACCGGCGGGCCGGGCGCTTCGCTGGAGCAGATGATGGCCAAGCTGCAGCAGAACGAGGTGCAGGAACTGCCCGTGCTGGTGAAAGCCGACGTGCAGGGCTCGGCCGAGGCCATCGCCAGCTCGCTTGAACAGCTCGGCAACGAGGAGGTGCGCGCGCGCGCCATCCACGCCGCGCCGGGCGGGGTGTCGGAAAGCGATGTCCTGCTGGCCAAGGCGTCCGGCGCGCCGGTCTTCGCCTTCAACGTGCGCGCCAACAAGCAGGCGCGCGAGCTCGCCGAGCGCGAGGGCGTGGAGATCCGCTACTACTCGGTGATCTACGACATCATCGACGATGTGAAGGGCACGTTGGAGGGCCTGCTCGCGCCGGAGAAGCGCGAGTCCTTCATCGGCTACGCCGAGATCCGGGAGGTGTTCAACATCTCCAAAGTGGGCAAGGTCGCCGGGTGCATGGTCACCGAAGGCGTGGTCAAGCGCGGCTGCGGCGTGCGCCTCCTGCGCGACGACACGGTGATCCACGAGGGCGAGCTCTCCACCCTGAAGCGCTTCAAGGACGAAGTCTCCGAAGTGCGCGCCGGCCAGGAATGCGGCATGGCCTTCGCCAAATACGAAGACCTGCAGGTCGGCGACCAGATCGAGTGCTTCGAAGTCGAGGAGATCGAGCGCAAGCTGTAAGCGCGCGCTCGCCCCGATCTCACATCTCTGGCGGGCCGGGTCGGGAAATCGATCCGGCCCGTTCTAGTTTGGCGTGGACGACGCGCCGAAAGCAGCCCTGAGGACACCCCATGAACCCTGCGATCCTGATCCCTGTGGCCATGGTGGCCTTCGCCGGTGCGGCGGTGGCGCTGCAGCCGGCGTTCAATGCTCAGCTGGCCCAGCTTCTGGGCTCGCCGCTTCGTGCGGCGCTGATCAACTTTCTGGCCGGGGCGGCGGTGTTGTTCGCGCTGACGGGGCTTCTCGCGCTGCGCTCCGGCCTGCCCACGGGCGATCAGATCGCCAAGGTGCCGCCGCATCTGTGGATCGCGGGCGGGGCGCTGGGCGCGATCTTCGTGTCCACCGCGGCGTGGAGCACGCCGAAGATCGGCGTCGGCGCCTTCTTCGCGGTGCTGATCGCGGCCCAGCTGATCGCGGCGATGATCATGGACCATTTCGGCGTTCTGGGCCTGGAGCAGCGCCCGGCCACCCTGATCCGCATCGCCGGCGCCGGGCTTCTGTTCGCCGGGGCGGCGCTGATGGTGCGCGGCTAGGCCAGCACCCACAAAATCGCGCCGGCCAGCGCGACGCGGTAGAGCACGAAGGGCAGAAAGCCGATCCGCTCCACCACACGCATGAGGACCGCGATCGCGGCCCAGGCGGCCAGGAATGAGAGCGCGGCCACGATCAGCCCGTCGGTGAGCGAGGCGCCCGGCGCGGCGCCGCGGGCGAGTTCGATGCAGGCGAGCAGGCCGAAGGCTGCGATCACCGGGATCGCCATCAGCATGGAGAAGCGCGCGGCGGCCTCGCGGGTCAGCCCGAGCGCCCGCCCCGCGGTCATGGTCACGCCCGACCGGCTGGCGCCGGGCACCAGCGCGAGGGCCTGAGCCAGCCCGATCAGCACCGCGTCGCGCCAGCCCATCGCCTCCACGGCACGTGCGCGCGGGGCGAAGTGATCGGCGAGCCAGAGCGGTGCGGCGAAGATCAGCGTCGCCCAGGCGATCACCACGGGGCTGCGCATCGCCTCGGCCGCGCCGGTGACGTAAAGCCCGGCCCCGACGATCAAAACCGGCGGCGTGGCCGCGATGATCAAAATCAGGAGCTTCGCCCCCGGCGTCATGCGCCCGCGCAACACGTCGAGCTTGCCCGCGATGACGGCCGCGACGTCGGCCCTGAAATAGACCAGCACGGCGAACAGAGAGCCCAGATGCGCCATCACGTCGATCAGCGGGCCCTGGTCGGCGAAGCCGGCCAAGTCCGGCGCCAGGATGAGATGGGCCGATGACGAGATCGGCAGAAACTCCGTGACGCCTTGGACAAGAGCCAGAACAATGAGATGTAGAAAGCCCATGCCGTGCGCGCGCTCCGGTCCGTCGAGGCCGGGCACGATGCGCCGCGCCGGCGCCTGCACGCAAGCCGGAGCGCTGACCTCAAATGCCCCATGACGCGCTGGAGGCCGGGCCCGGCAAGGTGGAGCCTGAAAAGGCGAGCAAGATCACCGCGCGCGTCACCACACTGTCGGTGGCGGTCGCCTCTACGCTGGTCGCCGCGAAACTCGCCGCCTGGCTGCTGTCCGGCTCCGTGGCGATGCTGGCGTCTCTAGCGGACTCAGCGCTCGACCTCGCCGCCTCGCTGACGACGTTTTTCGCCGTGCGCTACGCCGCCACGCCCGCCGATGACGAGCATCGCTTCGGCCATGGCAAGGCGGAGGCGTTCGCCAGCCTGTTGCAGGCCCAGCTCGTCGTCCTGTCGGCCGGCTATCTGATCTATGAGAGCGTCAGGCGCTTTCTCGATCCCCGCCCGATCCAGCAGGGCGAGCTGGCGATCGGCGTGATGATCCTGTCCATCGTGCTGACGCTGGGGCTGATCTGGGCCCAGCAGCGCGCTCTGAACCAGACCTCTTCGGTGGCCGTTGAGGGCGACCGGGCGCACTACGCGGCCGATCTGGGCGCCAACGCGGCCGTGATCGCAGGGCTCGTCTTCGCCGGGCTGATGGGCGTGGAGCGCGCCGACCCGATCGTCGGCTTCCTCGTGGCGCTGTGGCTGTTGAAGACCGCCTGGGACGTCGGGCGCAACGCCCTCAACATGCTCATGGACCGGGAATTGTCCGACGCGGACCGCGCCACGATCGTGAGGATCGCCGGAGACGACGCGCGCGTGCTCGGCGTGCATCAGCTGCGCACGCGCGCGGCCGGTCCCTTCGTGCATATCCAGCTGCACATGGATCTCGATCCTGATCTCAGCCTCACTGACGCCCACGCCGTGGTCGTCGCCGCCGAGGAGCGGCTGATGGAGGCCTGGCCGGCCGCCGACATCCTGATCCATCCCGATCCGCGCGGACGCGCCGAGCCGCACGGCCATCCCATGTTCGAGGGCGAGGGCGATAAAACCCCGGAGCACGGCGCGGACGATAGGGGCGGCGATGAAGCCGGCGCGGACAAGTCCGCTTAAAGCCGGACGCGAAGCGCTCTAGGCTCCCCGCCCATGCGCGTTCTCCATCACTGGCCCCTCGATCCCGGCTCCCGTCAGGCGCGCATCGCGCTCGGCGAGACCAAGCTCGCCTTCCAGCTTCAGCTGGTGCGCCCGTTCGATGGCGATCCGGAGCTGGATGCGCTGAACCCGGCCGGCCTGCCGCCGGTGCTGGTCGACGACCGCCCCGCGGCGGAAGGCGGGCGCGTCGTGGCGGTGGAGGCGCGCGCGATCCTGGAATACCTCGCCGAAATCGCGCCTGAGGCGGGCCTTCTGCCGAAAAGCCCGGCCGAGCGCGCGGAGGCGCGGCGCATAGCGAACTGGTTCGACCGCAAGTTCGAGGCGGAGGTGAACGCCTGGCTGCTGGCTGAGAAGCTGGAGAAGCGCTTCACCGGCGGCGGCGCGCCGGACATGGCCGCGATCCGGGAGGGCCGCGAGGCGCTGCGCTGGCATCTGGATTATCTCGCCGGGCTGCTGGAGGCGCGCGAGGGCTTGGCCGGGCCGCGCTACACGATCGCGGACATCGCCGCGGCCGCGCACCTGTCCTGCGTGGATTATCTGGGTGACGTGCCGTGGGACCCCTATCCCGGCGTGAAGACGTGGTATGAACGGGTGAAATGCCGCCCCGCCTTCCGCCCGCTCCTGGACGACCGCCTGCCCGGCGTTCAGCCGGCGAGCTGGTACGCGGAGCTGGATTTCTGATACGCCAAGCGGCGATGACCGCGCCGACCGACGCCGACACGCTCAAACGCCTCGCCGCCGAGATCGGCTTCGATGCAGTGCGCGTGGCGCGCGCGGACGATCCCTGGCTCGCAGGGAAGCGCCTGGCCGAGTTCGTCGAGGCGGGGCGGCACGGCGACATGGCCTGGATGGCCGACACGCTGGAGCGCCGATCCCACCCCACAGCGATGTGGCCCGAGGCGAAGTCGGCGGTCGTTGTGGGGCTGAACTACGGCCCCGATCACGATCCTCTGGACCAGCTGGAGCGCCGCGACGAGGCCGCGATCTCGGTCTATGCGCAGAACCGCGACTATCACGACCTGATCAAGAAGCGCCTGAAGCGCCTGGCGCGCGCCTTTCACGAGGCGACCGGCCAGGCGGTGAAGGTGTTCGTGGACACCGCGCCGCTGATGGAGAAGCCCCTCGCCGAGCGCGCCGGGCTCGGCTGGCAGGGCAAGCACACCAACCTGGTCAGCCGCGAGCTCGGCTCCTGGCTGTTCCTGGGCGTGATGCTGACCGAGGCCGAGCTGGCGCCGGACGCGCCGGAGGCCGATCACTGCGGCTCGTGCCGGGCGTGCCTGGACGTCTGCCCGACCAACGCTTTCCCCGCGCCCTATCAGCTCGATGCGCGCCGGTGCATCTCCTACCTGACGATCGAGCACAAGGGCCATATCGACCGCGAATTCCGCGCCCCGATGGGCAACCGCATCTATGGCTGCGACGACTGCCTGGCGGTCTGCCCCTGGAACAAGTTCGCCGAAACCAGCCGGGAGCGCGCGTTTCACCCGCGCGAGGCGCTCAAGGGCCCCAAGCTCGCCGAACTCGCCGCGCTGGACGACGCCGCCTTCCGGGCGCTCTTCACGGCCTCCCCGATCAAGCGGATCGGGCGGGACCGCTTCGTGCGCAACGTCCTGATCGCGCTTGGCAATTCAGGCGATCCTGCGCTCGGCGAGACCGCCGCCGCGCGCCTCGATGACGACAGCCCGCTGGTGCGCGCCATGGCGATCTGGGCGCTCGCCCGCCTCGATCCGGCCCGCTTCGACACGGAACGCGCCGCCCGCCAAGACGCCGAGCCGGATGAGGCCGTGCGCGCGGAGTGGGCGGCGGGTTGAGCTTTTCCGCCTGGCTCGAAGCGCGCTGATCTCCGCCCCACCCATACCCTTCCCTCGAAGGGGAGGAAGAACGCAGACGCCGCACCTGAGCGTCCGGCCGCAGACCCGGGAGCGGCTGGAGACACGTCAGATATCGCGGCGGGCTTCCTTGTCGGGGTCTTCGTAGAACTCGCCGCCCTTGCGGTAGCGCGCGAGATAGCTCGGCACGATGGCCTCGATCGTCTCGGTCTCCACGCCCAGATCCTCGATCCGGCCCACATCCTCGCCGCTTTCGCCCACCACGTTGTCGCGCTTGAGCTGGATCACCTGATCGCGTGTCAGGAAAGGCTCCACGAACGGAAACTTCGCCGCCAGCTCGCCGGACGCGCCCATCGCCATGGCGACGGGGAAGGGGATCGGCACGAGCAGGCGCTTGCGCTTGATCGTGTCGAGGATGAACGTCATCAGCGCCTTGAAGGTGTAGATCGAGGGCCCGCCGAGCTCATAGGTGCGGCCCTTCGCGGCGTCGGACTCCAGCGCGGCGAACACCGCGTCGGCGACGTCGCCCACGAAGACCGGCTGGAACTTCGTCTTGCCCCCGCCGATCAGCGGCAGGGCCGGGGCGAAGCGCGCCATGGCCGCGAAGCGATTGAAGAACTCATCCTCGGCGCCGAACACGATCGAGGGGCGCACGATCGCGGCTTCGGGCACGGCCTCGCGCACGGCCTGTTCGCCCAGCGCCTTGGTTTTGGCGTACTTGGACTTGGAGCTCGCATCCGCGCCGATCGCCGACACATGGACGAAGCGCTGGACGCCTTCGTCGCGGGCGGCCTTCGCCACCAGCCCCGCCCCGCGCGCCTGCAGCGTGTCGAAGCGCTGCTTGCCGCCCTCGGCGAGGATCCCCACCAGATTGATCACGCCGGCCGCGCCTTCGACCGCGCGCGCAACGGAAGCCTCGTCGCGCAGGTTGGCCTGGGCGAGCTGGACCTGGCCGACCACGCCCGCCACGCGCAGATCGCCGGCCAGATGCGGCCGGCGCGTGGCGACGCGCACGCGATAGCCGGCCTTGGCGAGGGCGCGCACGACATAGCGCCCCACGAAGCCGGAACCGCCGAACACGGTGATCATTTCATCGCGGAGCATGGAGCAAGTCCTTCGCCTTCAATCAGCCGCGCCCGGTGTGGAAGTTGGAGCCATGCGCCGGCGCGGCGAGCCGGGTGTGCGTCGTGTAGCCAAAAACCGCCCGGCCTGTCCACGACGCGAGGCGGCGCGCCGGCGTGCGCCAACCCCTGCGCGCAAACCGTTGACTCGTGCGCGCCCCGGTCATACGAAAACGCCTCCGCGCTGCCCAGGTGGCGGAATTGGTAGACGCGCTGGCTTCAGGTGCCAGTGGCCGAAAGGCCGTGGAAGTTCGAGTCTTCTCCTGGGCACCATTTTTGTAGAAAGGCTCAGCCCCGTGCGGGGCGTCGCTCCTCGCGCTTGCGGGCAGACGGTCGTCCTCGCGAGCCCTTGCGGGCTCGGGGGCGCCCTGAGGCTTTGGCTCAGGCGCGGGGGCGCATCGCGGCTTGGCGTCGCCGGTCGATCGCCGCGATGTGCGCGGGTTCGATCTCGCAGCAGCCGCCGACGATCCGCGCGCCGGCGGCGGCCCAGCCCAGCGCGATGTCGGCGTAGGCGTCAGGGCCCAGATCATCGCGGCGCGCCAGCGCGTCCACCGTCGCGCCTTTCTCCGCCAGCGGCCGGATCGTCGTGAACCCGTTGGCGTAGCCGCCGGTCTCGTAGCCGGCCTCCAGCAAGGCCGTCACGGCCCGCGTGGTGTGTTCGGGCGGGGAGCAGTTGATGAGCACGGCCTCAGCGCCGTTCTCGCGCGCGACCGCGGCGGCCTCCATCAGCGGCGCGCCGCCGAGAAGGCGCATCGGGTCGCGTTCGTGCACGGTCAAAGCGGTCCAGACCGGCCGGCCGGTCGAGGCGGCCGCCGCCGTGGCGTGAACCACGCCGGAGAGGGTCGATAGCGTCTCGCACAGGAACAGATCCACGCCATCGGCCTGGGCGTCGACGATGCGGGCGTATTCAGCGGCGGTTTCCACCTCGTCGGGCATGTCTTCGGGGCGATAGCTGGCGTGCAGCGGCGGCAGGCAGCCGGCGATGCGCGCCCCCGGCGAGACGGCGTCTCTCGCGCGCCTCGCAGCCTCCAGCGCGGCGGTTTGAAGCGCGTCGAACTCACCCTCGCGCCCGGCCTCGGCGAGCCGGAGCGGCGTCGCGGTGTAGGAGGCCAGCGTGATCACGTCCGCGCCGGCGCGCAGGAAGTCGGCGTGCACGCCTTCAACCGCGTCCGGCCGACGTTTCAGCGCCTCGGCCGACCAGAGCGGCGTCGCCGGTTCGCCAAGGCGGCGATGCAGCGTTTGTCCTGTACCGCCGTCGAGCAGCGTGAAGGCCATGCGCGTCTCCATTCATCAACGGAAATGCGCACTTGGAGCGAATTACGACCGATGGCGAATCGCTGGGGCGAGGTGTCGCAGACGGTTAAAGCTCGCAGAGCCAGGCCCGCGCGGTATCCACGTCTGAGAACGCGCGCACGCGCATCGCGTTGGCCACGCCGATCGTCTCCAGAAGCGCGGCCTGGCGCACCCGCTCAGGATCCTCACCGGCGACGAACGCGCACCGTCGCGGGGCGAACACGGTCAGGAACTCCTCAGCGGACTCGATGAAATCGTCAGGGCGATAGCCCGGCCGGCTGCGGCGCACGTCGATCAGCATGCCGGCCACGTCGCAATCGCCGGCGACCTCGAGGCTCAGCGCGCGGGCGCGGGCGAGCCCGTTCACGTCGATCTCGCCGGAAAAGCGGCAGGTCAACACCGCGTGAGCCGCATCATAGCCGGCTTCGACGTCTCCGTTGGGCGATCGGATCGCTCGATCCATGGCGTTTCGTCCCGTTCGTGGCCCCCCGGCCGCGAAACGGGCGGTATCACGCGCCGCGCCGCGCGCGCCAAGGCGCGATTCAGCATGGCGGCCCTGCACGCGCGGCATGGTTGCGTTGACGCGCCCGGCCCTGCGGCCGATACCTGTGCGCCATACGCCGCGACGCGCCAAGAAAGGACGCCCGAGCCCCATGACCGTTCATCTGCACCAAGGCGACCTACCCTCCCGGCTCGATCTCGGCCGCAGCGTCGCGGTCGACACCGAGGCGATGGGGCTGAGCCTGGTGCGCGACAAGCTGTGCGTGGTTCAGCTCTCCGCCGGCGACGGCGAGGCCCATCTGGTCCAGCTCGACCGCGAGACGTATGACTGCCCGAACCTGAAGGCGCTTCTGGGCGATGACGGGGTGGAGAAGATCCTCCACTTCGCGCGCTTCGACCTGGCCATGGTGGAGCTTCACCTGGGCGTTTCCATGCGGCCGGTCTTCTGCACCAAGATCGCCTCCAAGCTGGTGCGCACCTATACCGACCGGCACGGGCTGAAGGACGTCACGCGCGAGATCGCGGG
>CAZKBB010000078.1:0-9006 GCA_964550935.1 uncultured Caulobacterales bacterium | reverse complement strand
CCCGGGGACCTGACGGCCTCCGTCCCGCAAGCATCATGGCACAAGCGCAATACACAGGGACCTCGGGACCGAAGCGCGCGCCTAGCTCGCCATCAGCTCGTCGGCGGCGGCGCGGGCGGCTTCGGTGACTTCCTTGCCGGAGAGCATGCGTGCGATCTCCTCGCGGCGGTCGGCGCCGTTCAGCCCGCGCACGGTGGTGCGCACGCTGTCTCCGGCTTCGCCCTTTTCGATCTTCCAGTGATGATCGGCCCGCGCGGCGACTTGAGGCGAGTGGGTCACCACGAGCGTCTGACCGCCTTCGGCGAGCCGGGAGAGGCGGTGGCCGACCGCGTCGGCGACCGCGCCGCCCACGCCCTGATCGACCTCGTCGAACACCAGGACCAGACCGCCCTCCTCGGCCGCGAGCGAGACCTTCAGCGCCAGCGCGAAGCGGGAGAGCTCGCCGCCGGAGGCGATCTTGTCGAGCGGACCGAAAGGCGAGCCGGGATTGGTCGCCACCTCGAAAGCGACCAGGTCGCGCCCCTGCGGCCCGGCGCGTCCGGGATCGCTCTCCACGCGCACGCGGAACCTGGCCTTGTCGAGCTTCAGCGGGGGAAGCTCCCCGGCGACGGCCTCGGCCAGCGTCTCGCCGGCGCCCGCACGCGTCTTGGACAGGGCCGCGGCCGCGACGTCGTATTCGGTCTGAGCGGCGTTGAGCGCGGCCTTCGCCTCCTTCAGGCGATCATCGGCGGTCTCCACCGCGTCGAGGCGCCTGGTGAAGTCGTCGCGCAGGGCGGCCAGCGCGTCGACCTCGACCTCGTGCTTGCGGGCGGCGGCGCGCAGCGCGAACAGGCGCTCCTCCACCTGCTCCAGTCGCCCGGGCTCCACTTCGAAGGCGCGACCGGCCTCGAACAGGGCGTCCTCGGCCTCGTTGAACTCGATGAGCGCGCGGTCGAGCGCGGCTGCGGCGCGGTCGACGGCTGCGCGGGCGCCGCCTGCGGCGCTTTCGGGATCGGCCGCGTCGGCCTGCTTCGCGCCAAGCGCGTCGCGCACCCGCTCCAGACCGCGAAGCGCCGCGTTCAGACGCCCCGACAGGCCCGCATCGCCGCCGAGCGCGCCTTGCGCCTCCTGAAGCTCTGACAGGGCTTGTTCGGCCTGTTGCAGGAATTTGCGCTCATCGGCCAGCGCGGTCTCCTCGCCGGACTTGGGGTCCAGCGCCTCCAGCTCCTCCACCGCGTGGCGCAGAAAGCTCTCCTCGCCGGCCGCGCGCTCGCGATCGCTTTGGAGCGTCTCCAGATGCCCGCGTGCATCGGCGAGGCGCTTCCAGGCCGAAGCGACCGCCTCGCGCTCCGACCGGTTGCGCGCGAACGCGTCGAGCAAGCCCTTATGGGTGCGCGGGTCGAGCAGTCCGCGCCCGTCATGCTGGCCGTGAATCTCCACCAGGAGATCGCCGAGCCGGCGCAAAAGCCCCACCGAGGCGGGCTGATCGTTCACATGGGCGCGCGAGCGTCCGTCCGCGGTGACGGTGCGGCGCAAAATCAGGGGCTCGCCGGGCTCCGCGGCGATGTCGGCTTCGGCCACGATCGCCCAGGCGGGATGATCGCCGGCGAGCTCGAACACGGCCGAAGCCAGGCCCTGCTCGGCGCCGGAGCGCACCATGGCCCGGTCGGCGCGTTCTCCGCACGCCAGCGCGAGCGCGCCAAGGAGGATGGACTTGCCCGCCCCGGTCTCGCCGGTCAGCGCGCTTAGACCTGGCTCGAAGCTAAGCTCCAGCCGGTCGATCAGGACGATGTCGCGGATGGTGAGGCCGGCGAGCATGCTGGATGCGTCAGCCTCTCGCCGTCACCCGAAGATCCGGTCCATCGCCCGGCGCAGAACGCCGGGGTCCTCCTCCTCAATGCGCTGATCGGGCAGGTCGATGCCGCGCGCGGTGAGGAGGTCGTAACTGTCTTCGTACCAGTTCGAACCGGGGAAGTTGAAACCTAAAACGCTGGCGACCTGGACCGCCTCGGCGTCGACGCCGAGGGAGACATAGGATTCCACCAGACGGTGCAGCGCCTCAGGCGTGTGGCTGGTGGTCTCGTACTCTGCGATGACGGTCTGAAAGCGGTTGATCGCGGCCAGGAAATAGCCGTTGCGCAGATACCAGCGCCCGACCGCCATCTCCTTGCCGGCCAGGTGGTCGCGAGTCATGTCGATCTTCAACCGCGCGTCCTTGGCGTAGGGCGTGTCGGGGAAGCGGCGCACCACCTGCTGCAGGGAATTGAGGGCCTGGCGCGTGTTCGACTGGTCCCGGCCCACGTCATAGATCTGCTCATAGTGCGAGATCGCGATGAGGTAGTAGGCGTAGGGCGCGCTGTCATTGCCCGGATGGAGCGCAATGAAGCGCTCCGCGTCCGAAATCGCCTCGCCGTAGCGGTTCGCCTCGTAGTTCGCGAAGGCCGCCATCAGCATGGAGCGGCGCGCCCACTCGGAGAAGGGATGCTGGCGCTCCACCTCATCGAACAGGGCCGCGGCGCGCTGATAGTCGCGGCGCTGAAGCTGTTCAAAGGCGAGAGTGTACAGCGTCTCCACCGGGCGCTCTTCATAGGCGAGCTGTGAGCGCCGGTCATTACCGCCGCATGCGGCGAGCAGGCCGGCGGCGAGGATGGCGAGGACGGCGGAACGCACAAAGCTCATGGACAGGTCCCGATAGGCTGGCCGGACAGGGCGCGCGCGGAATCCCCGCGCGCTCTTCCGCCTTCTATCCGATCGGCGCGACGCGTGAAAGCACTTGCACGCGGCCAGGCTCAGCCGCGCGCGGCGGTCTCGGTCAGGGCGTGGCCCTCGCGCATGGAGACCATGCGCCAGGCGTCAGCATCGGCGAACAGGGCGTGCAGGACGCGATTATTGAGCCCGTGGCCGGGCCGGATCGCCTTGTAGAGGCCGAGAATCGGCGCGCCGGCCAGGTACAAATCACCCAGCGCGTCCAGCGCCTTGTGACGCACGAACTCGTCGGCGAAGCGCAGGCCTTCGGGATTGGCCACGCCATCGTCCTCAATGACGACGGCGTTCTTCATCGAGCCGCCGCGAGCCAGACCCATCGCGGTGAGCCTGTCGTAATCGCGGCGGAAGCCGAAGGTGCGCGCGGGCGCGACCAGCTCGCGGAAATTCGCCGCCGACACCTCGAAGGCGAAGCTCTGTCGCCCGATGGCGGCGTCCTCGAAGTCGATGGTCACGTCGATCGCCGGGCGCAAGGCCGGGATCAGTTCGGCGCACCGCCCGCCTTCTTCGACGGCGATCGGCTTGAGCACCTGGATCGCGCGGCGCGGCGCCGGGCGGGTCTGCAGGCCGACCTGATCGATCAACTCAAGAAACGGCGCGGACGACCCGTCCATCGCCGGCACTTCAGGCCCGTCCAGTTCGATGATCACATCGTCCAGGCCGACCCCGGCGAGCGCCGCGGTCAGGTGCTCCACGGTCGCCACAGACGCGCCGGCGTCGTTCACGAGCGTGGTACCCAGATCGGTGGAGCGCACCGCGTCGTAGCGCGATTGAACGGCGACATCGTCGAGATCGAGATCGGTGCGGTGGAACACCACGCCTGAACCCACCGGCGCAGGCGTCATCGCCATGCGCACACGCGCGCCGGTGTGGAGGCCGACGCCGGCGCAGACCGCGGGACCGGCCAGAGTGGTGCGTTCGATCATGCTCGCCGCCTTTTCGCGCTCAGACATCGACGCCGCGCTCCCCCCGGATCAGACCCTGGATCAGACCCCCGACGCCAGGCCGGCGCCAACCCACGCGCGCGACCATCCCTCTCGGTTCACGAACGGTAAGCCGGCCTTGCCGCAGTGCAACTAAACGATTGTTGCACCCTGTAACGAAATGAAACCACGCGCTTTCAGCGGCCACGCTCCGCCCAGGGGCGCCCGATCTCGGCTTCGCCGCGTCCTCGAAATCACCCTCCAACACATGAATTCCCGGGCGCGCAGCGATCCGGGACCTCAATGCGATTAAGCGCCCTCACCCAAAGCAAGCCTTCCCGGCGAAAGCTGGAACATGAGGGGGGCGACGGGCGCGGCCCCATGATCTCTGGGTCCTGACTTTCGTCAGGAAGACTGAGGAAGAGCATGGATTTCCGGGCGGAGCAGGAGCGAAGACCCGGACCTTGCGGACGTGGGCGCTTTTCCGCCCTGAGGTCCCGGATCGCGGCTTCGCCGCGTCCGGGAATTCAGTTTCGTGGTCCATGAATTCCCGGGCGGAGCAGAAGCGAAGACACGGGACTTCGTGTTGATGGCGCGGCGCCGCTCAGTTCGCCTGGCGGCGCAGGAAGGCGGGGATTTCCAGCTCGCTTTCGTCGAACTCTGCGCCGAACAGGTCACCGGTCTCAGGGCGCATCTGGACCGCGGCGTTTCCATGCGTGCGCGGGACGGGCTGGCGCGGCTGGGGCTCCTGGCGGGGCGCCGGCTCGGGCTGGGGCTTGCGTCGGCCGAAGATGCCGAGCCCGCGGCGCGCGGGCTTCTGTTCCGGGCGTTCCGGCGTACGCACGCGCGACGGGTCAGGCCCGTGCCCGACGGCGCTGTGCTCTTCAGGCGCCTCCTGGGGCTGTGACGCGGCTTGGGCCTCCTGGGCTTCGGCGGCGGCGCGGCGCAGCTCCGGCGCGGCCTGGGCCAGGCGCTCACGCACGCGCACGACGGCGGGTTTGTCGAGCGGTTCGGGCGCAGGTTCGCGAGCCTGCGCGGGCTTGATGTCCGCGGCCGGCTCGGCCGGCGTCTCGGTCGTGATCGAGCGCTCGGGCTGTGCGGGTTCAGGCGGCGCCGCGCCCGGCGCGCGGACGCGGGTCTGTCCATCGTCCATCAGGCGTTGCACGAAAGGGCCGGAGGCGGCCTCCCGCGCCGGCGCGCGCGACGCCTCGCGCCCGCGCAGCGCGGTCACGCCCTGGGCGCTGCGGCGCGGCTGGGCCGCTTCGGCCTCGGCCTCGATGCCCGTCGCGACGACCGAGACGCGGATCGACCCTTCCAGAGTCTCATCGAAGGTCGAGCCGACGATGATGTTGGCGTCCGGATCGACCTCGTTGCGGATTTCATTGGCCGCCTCGTCGACTTCATACAGCGTCATGTCCATGCCGCCGGTGATGTTGATCAGCACCCCGCGCGCGCCTTTCAGCGAGACATCGTCGAGCAGCGGGTTGTTGATCGCCGCGTGGGCGGCCTCGACCGAGCGACGCTCGCCGGAGGCTTCGCCGGTGCCCATCATGGCCTTGCCCATCTCGTTCATCACCGTGCGCACGTCGGCGAAGTCGAGATTGATGAGCCCGGGCATGACCATCAGGTCTGTGATCCCGCGCACGCCGGAATGGAGCACCTGGTCGGCCATGCCGAACGCTTCCGCGAAGGTGGTCTTCTCGGTGGCGACGCGGAACAGGTTCTGGTTCGGGATGATGATCAGCGTGTCGACGTGCTGCTGCAGCTCCTCGATGCCCTCGTCCGCGATGCGCATGCGCCGCGAGCCCTCGAAGTGGAAGGGCTTGGTCACCACGCCGACGGTCAGAATGCCCTGCTCGCGCGCCGCGCGCGCGATCACCGGCGAGGCGCCGGTGCCGGTGCCCCCGCCCATGCCGGCGGTGATGAAGCACATGTGCACGCCGTGAAGGTGCTCAAGGATCTCGGCGATGGAGTCCTCGGCCGCCTGCTGACCGATCTCCGGGCGAGCCCCCGAGCCCAAACCTTCGGTGATCGAGGCGCCCAGCTGCACCCGGCGCTCGGTCTTGGAGCGGTGCAGGCACTGCGCATCGGTGTTCGCGACCACGAAGTCGACGCCCTCAAGCTGGGAGTCGATCATGTTGTTCACGCCGTTGCCCCCGGCGCCCCCGACGCCGAAGACCAGGATGCGCGGCTTCAATTCGGTGTTTTCGGGCATGGAGATGTTCAGGGCCATGGGCGGCTGGGGCTCCCTCGGGCGCGCGGCGGGGTTAACGGATCATGACCCAAGACTCTGAAGAGGCTTGTTTAATCACGCGTTAAACGGGAAAGGCCCGAAAAGCCTTTCTTCAGGAACGAAGAAAGAACTCGCGAAAAATTCAGCAGTGAACGGTTAACGCAAACCGCGCGCGCTGCGCCTCGCCGAGGATCAGAAGCTCTCGGCGAGCCAGCGCAGCACCGCGCGCGGCCCGCGCCCGCCGGCTTCGATCAGCGGACCGCCCCCGCTACTGGACACCACGGGCGGCCCGGAGATCGCCTCGGCCGCGCCTTTGGTCTCGCGAAGGATCGCGCCTGAGACCGCGGCGAAGGCCGGCCCTGAGACGGCGTCGCCGAGCCCGGCCAGACCGTCGGGCCTTCCCAGGCGCACCTGCTTGGACAGGACGCGGCCGGCGAGTTCGGCCGCACCGGGCAGCTGGGAGGCGCCGCCGGTGAGCACCAGCCGCCGCCCGGACGCAGTGTCGGCGCCGGCGGCCTGGAGGCGATCGCGTAGAAGCTCGAAGATCTCCTCAAGGCGCGGGCGGATGATGGCGTTCAGCATCGCGCGGGGGTGCTGGACCATGCCCGATCCCGCATCCGCGCCCACCGGCGGCGCCTCGATCATCACCTGATCATCGTCGGGACTGTCGAGCGCGCAGCCGTTCAGCGCCTTGATGCGCTCGGCCGCGGAGACCGGCGTTGAAAGCCCGCGCGCGATGTCGGCGGTGACGTGCGCCCCGCCCAGCGGCACGCAGTCCACATGGGCCAGCCCGTCCTCGGCGAAGACCCCGGCGGCGGTGGCGTGCGCGCCCATGTCCACGACCATGGCGCCGAGGCTCATCTCGTCAGGCGTGAGCGTGGCGAGCCCGGCCGCGTAAGGGGTGGCGACGACGCCGGCCACGTTGAGATGGCAGCGCTCCACGCATGTGGTGAGGTTGCGCAGCGGATCGGCCGCGGCGGTGATGACGTGCAGGTCCAGGCCCAACCGGCGCGCATACATGCCGCGCGGATCACGCACGCCGGTCTGATCGTCGACGCGCCAGGCGACGGGAATGGCGTGCAGCACCACGCGGCCCGGCTGGAAGAACTCCTCCATCGCTGCGTTCAGCACCCGGCGCAGATCGCGGTCGTCGATCGCACGGCGCGGCGAAACGGCGGCCTCGGCGGAGACGTTCGCGGAGGCCGGCGCGCCGGAGCTGGTCACCAGCGTGATCTCGGTCAGCGCGGTCTTGGCCATCTTCTCCGCGTTGCGCACCGCGCTGGCCACGGCGTTGGAGGCGGCCTCCATGTCGGTGACCGCCCCGGCGCGCACGCCGCGCGTGGATTGGTGACCGACCCCGATGACGCGCGGGCGCGCGCCCACCACGGTCTGCTCCACCTTAACGATGAAACAGGCGGTTTTGGCCGCGCCCACGTCGAGCGCGGCGAACACGGCGGGCTTCTTGGCCGACGATGACGACGGCGCGCGCTCGTCGCGCGTTCTGGCGAACCAGTTCATGCCTCGCGCCCCTCCTCGCGATAGCGCTGCGCCCGGTCGGGCCAGGCGCGAATGACCAGACGCCCGTCGCTGCGCATGTCGAAGGCGGCCGCATCAAGATGCAGGGTGCCGCGTTCGGCGTGCAGCGAGGCCAGAAGCGCAAGCGCGCTGGCCGGATCGTCCTCCGGCAAAAGAATGTCGCCGCCGGCGGCCAGGCGTAGATTCCAGCGCCGCTCACCCACGCGCACCGCATGGGTGGTCAGCGCGGCGATCTCAGGCTGGCGCGCCATCAGCGACAGGATTTCGGCCGCGGCCTCGTGTGCGCCGGCGCCGACCACGCGCGGCAGCTCGGCATAGGCCGCCGGATCGGCGTCGCCGATCACCGCGCCGTCCGCGCCGATGACCCGGAAGTCCCCGTCGCGCTGCCACAGCGCGTAAGGCTCGCGCTCCTCCACCACGACCGCGATGCGGTTCGGCCACAGGCGCACCACCGCGGCCGACCTCACCCAGGACAGGCTCTCGACATTGGCGCGGGCGCGTTCGGGGTCGACGGAGAGAAGGCTGCGCGTGGGATCGACGCCCACCGCGAAGGCGATCACGTCCGGGTCGAGCCGGCTCGCGCCGGTCACGTCCACCACCGATGCGGTGTAGCCCGACGCCACCAGCCGGGCCTCAAGGCCGGCGTAAAGGCTATCACCGACATCGCTAAGTCGTCCGAGCAAGGCGAGCGCGCCCACAGCGGCGATCACCACGCCGGCGAGCGCGAAGCCGGCCAGGCGCAGCGCATTGGCCCCGCGATAACGCGCCGCGCGCACTTGCGCCGCCGCCCAGTTCGCCGCCTTGCGGCCTGACGCAGGGCTCGCCCGCGCGGCGGATTTTCGGGCGCTACGCCGGGCGGCGGGCTTGTTCTTGTGTTTACCGCGACCCGGACGAGCGCGTCTTACCTCGGGCACGACGCGTCCTCCGCCATCCACTCCACGAGATCGGGGAATTCGATCCCGCGATACGCCGCCTGTTCAGGCGCGAGCGATGTCGGAGTCATGCCGGGCTGGGTGTTAATTTCGAGTAACCATAGGTCGCCGGAACCGCCTGCATCCCAACGAAAATCAGACCGCGTCAGGCCGCGGCAGCCGATCGTCTCATGGGCCTTCAGCGCCTGGGCCATGGCCGCGTCGGCGACCGCCTGCGGGATGTCGGCGGGCACGGCGTGGACCGACCCGCCGTCAGCGTATTTCGCCTCGTAATCGTAGAACGCGGTCTTTGGCACGATCTCGGTGACCGCAAGGGGCGTATCGCCCATCACCGCGACGGTGAGCTCGCGGCCCGGGATGAAGCGCTCGATCAGAACCGCATCGCCATAGGGCCAGTCTTCAGAGGCCAGCACGCCCGGGGGCGCGTCGGCCCGTTCAGGCACGATGACGACGCCCACCGAGGACCCCTGATCGTTCGGCTTGGCCACGTAGGGCGGCGCCATCAGATGGGTGCGCGCAGCGGCGAACCGGTCCGCGATCAGGCCTTCAGGACACAAAATCCCGGCCCCGGAGAGCACCGCCTTGGCGCGCTGCTTGTCCATGGCGAGCGCGGAGGCGAGCACGCCGGAATGGGTGTAAG
>CAZKBB010000077.1:0-9843 GCA_964550935.1 uncultured Caulobacterales bacterium | reverse complement strand
CCTCAATACCGGCAGTGATCGCCGTAGCAGGGCTCGCGATAGGGGTGGCAGGTCCCGGTCGTGAACACGTCGCCGAGCACGCCGTCGTCGCAGTCGTGCTTGTAGTGCGGCCGGTGGTGCGGGCGATGGTGCGGCCGGTGGGGGCGGTGATAGCCGCCGTAATGGTGGTTCGGCGCGGGATGGCGCAGAAGATAGTCGCCCTGGCGATGGCGTCCGCGATGGATCACCCGGCCGCCGCCGCGATAGGACCCCCAGCAGTCCGGGCACTGGGTCGCGATCTCGGTGCGCACGTCGGCGAGCCGGTCGCTCATGCCCTCGAAGCGCTGCTGCGCCCGCGACCACTCCGCGCGTGAGTTCGAGCAGTCGTTCTCGTCGAACCCGTTCTGGTGCATGCACATGGCGTAGGCTTGGCAGGACTGGGTCACGAAGCGGTAGCTCGCATCGAGATCCGTCACGAAGGTGCGCACCAGCTCCAGAGTCTCGGTGGGCGGGTTCATGTAGGGCGGCTGGGGCGTGATCGTGTTCGTGGTCGAGGTGGTGTCGGCCTCGCGCGTGGTGTCCGGGCCGAAGATCTGGTCGCTGTCGAAGGTGGTGCGGCGCACCTCCTCGATCATCTCCTCGCGCTGCTCGGCCAGGCTGTCGATATTGCACAGCTGCTGTGCGGCCTGCACGCCGAACTCGTCCACCGCCGGCACGATGCCGCGCTGGATGGAGTGTTCATGCACCGAGCCTCCGCCCGTGGCGCAGCCGGCCAGCAGCCCGGCCGCGGCGATCGCCGTGAATTGACGCAACATGGGTCACCGTCCTTTCCGCCTGCGACCATCCGCAGGCATGCCCCCGTTCGCTTCCGTCTATCCCCCGCACCGCACGTGCGCACGCGGGGGCCGTCTTCAGTCCTCTATCCCCCGCGCGCGTCGGTCCCGCCGGGCCCGGAGTTCGGCGCCAGGCAGCCCGGCTGCAGGTTCTGGATCGCGGCCAGATTGATCCGGTCGGTCCATTCCAGGAAGAACTCGCTCTCGCGCTGCATGGCGCTTTCGACCAGCCGGTGACCGATCGCGACCCAGCGCGCTTCGGCCGAGGCGAAGCGCCTGAACTCGCCCGAGCGCCGCCAGCGCGTCGCCATCGGGTGGCCCAGCGAGGCTGCGTCGCGCAAGTAAGCGTCGGCGCGTTCGGGGTTCTCGATCAGCCCGCACAGGCGGTAGCTGCCCAGCACTGCGCCGGTGCCGTAGATGATCGCCAGGTTGAAATGGGCGTCGGGATCGTTGCGCCGCGCGGCGGTCTCGAACCACTCCAGCGACAGATCGGTGTTCTGCTTCACGCCCAGACCGGTCGAGTACATGATGCCCAGAGCGTTCTGCAGGCGCGGATCGCGCGCGGTCTGCGCGGCGTGGCACACCAGGAGCGTGGTCTGGCGCGGGGTCAGGGAGCCGGTCTCGTCATAGCCGAGCTCGCGCTGGAAATCGCGCACCGCCCCGCGGGTGTTGGGCCCGTAGGCGCCGTCAACCTCGAAGGCGTAATAGCCCAGCGCCTGCAACGCGCGCTGGCGCAGCTTCAGCGAGATCACGTCGCCCACACCGCCCGGCCCTACGCGCGAGATCCGGCGCAGCGAGGCCGCATCGCTTTCGCACTGAACCATGTGGGCCTGACGGCGGCGCTGAGCCAGGAGCGCCGCCTGAGCGCCGAAGGCCCGGCCCCAGGCCGCGGCGTAGTCCCAATACTCCATCGCCCGGTCGATCGGCTGGTCGAAGCCGACCTCGTTATAGCCCGACACGATGCTGGGGCGCGTGGGCAGGCGGCAGGTCTGGGGAAACAGCCCGCCGCGCTCCTCGTCGCAGTCGATGTCCACCGTGGTCAGCTCGGCGTCGCCGCGCAGAAGCCAGTAGCGCGCACCGTTGGAATACAGCCGCGCAGCCTGTTCGCGCGGCATGCAGTAGCGCTGCGAGCCCCGGCGCGGAACGACGCAGACCACGCGCTGATCGGGATAGGCGTCGGCCGCCTCGCAATCGTCGCAGTCCTCCACGTCCCAGGGATCGCGCGGGAACTCCTCACGGTCGGCGTAGCGGCGCGGATAGCCCGTCCCGCCGCTGAAAAAGAAGTCGTCGAACGGATCGTTCAAACTCGAGCCGCGCCGCGAGGTCGGCTCGATCGGTTCGTTGCGGCCGAAGCCGAGTGGCGGCTCGTCGCGCCGCGCGCCGCGGTCGGCGAAGCGATCGTCGCGCTCGTCGCGGTCTGAGCTGATCCGGTAGTCGCCGGTCTCGCGCTCGCCGAAGCGGGACGGGTCGCTGCAGCCGGTCATCGCCAGAAGCGTGACCGCGCCGGCCGCGCCGACGATCTTTAAAAGGCCGCGCGCCATGCTCGTGGGTGTCATCATCCCGCCTCCCGCAGAACGCTGTAGACTTGGCACTGATCCGCCGATGCGTCGACGGCGCCCTGCTGCTCGGGCGTAAACAGGCTGGCCAGCACTCGCCGGTCGCCCAGCGCGAAGGGATCAAGGCGCACGGCGGCGGCGTAATCGGCAAAGGCGCCGCGCGGCAGAACGCGCTCCACCGACGCGGTGAAGCACTCGCAGCGCCGCCAGCCCGGCCCCGGCGCGTTCGGCGCAAAGCGCCGCTCCGAGGCCACGCACGCGCGCAATATCGTATCGGCCGGGCCGGTCAGATGGCCCAGATTGCGCGCCGGCACGCGGCACACATCGGCGGCCTGGCTGACCAGATAGGCGTCGCGCCGGTCATACCGGATGCCGGTGAAGCTGATCGTGGCCTGGATCGCGTAGTCCTCAAGCGCGCGGAAGCCCAGATTGACCTCCAATGCGCTGGCGAAGCACTCGCACCGGCGCGCATGGTCGGGCGCCGCGTCCAGGCCGTAGCCCAGATCCAGCTTGCAGCTTTCGTAGATCACCTCGCCGGCGCTGCGGCAGGGGCGCAACGGGTTCTCGTGACACTCCACCGCGAACCAGGCCGTCGCCGCCGCGCCGCCGGCGCTGACCGCGCCGATCAGCATCAGTATGCCTAAAAGCCGGCCGACAGAGCGGTGCGACAGCGCATAGGCCAGCACCACGGTGAGCACCACCGCGGCGGCTGTAATCAGAAGCAGGATCTGCAACCCGGTCATGCGCCGTGCATTCCCCCATACGGCTCTTCAAACACGATCCCGGGTGAGGGCTCCCTCAAACCGACATCCCAGGCGCCGCATCGCCCCCCGGCGGACCGATGGGTCAGCGGCGCGTTAACCGTGCTTAAAGCCACGTTAACTGTGCCTGAACGCGAAGGCCAGCAGATTGGTTCGGTACCTAATTGCAGCTCCGCTGACCCAAGATGCACGCCGGTTAAGCCTAACGCATTGATCGAAAACGCTTTAATGTCCCGCGCCAACTCCGGCGCCCCTATAGCCCGACCCCGACCCCCGCAAGCCCAAGGCCCGTGCGCGTTTACCCTAACCTCCCGCGATACGCGCGATTCGGGCCTCTGGGCGCGTCATCGCGCCGAGGTCCCGGATCGATGCCTTGCATCGTCCGGGATGACAGTGAGAGAGAGCCCGCCCTGTCATCCCGGCCGAGCCTACAGGCGAGAGTCGGGACCGGCTGCAGGCGCTCGAGGAGCCTACCGAAGCCTTCCCGGCGGGTCCCGGGTCGCTTCGCGCCCGGGGTGACAGGCGCTGCGCTCATCCGCCGGGATTGTCCGGGGTGGGGATGGAGCGGGTGTTGTTTCCAAGGCCGAGATTGTCCTGTGCGCGGATGCGCGCGTCATCGCCTTGCAGGGCGCGTTGGACGCCCGGCGTGGCCAGGCGGTTGCGGCGCGCTTCGCGCCGATAGGTCAGGATGGTTTCCAAAAGGGGCGCGTCGTCGCCGAGCTGGCGCAGCTGGAACTCCAGACGGTCCATGTCGACCAGGAATTCAGGGCCCTGTTCACCGAAACCGCTCAGCCCCATCTCGGCGAGGCGGCGGCCGAGTTCGTCGGGCAGCTCCACGCAGTCGAACGCGGCGCGGTTGGCGTCGGAGGAAGAGGTGCAAAAGCTCTCGCGCACCGCCTGGGCGACGCCGCCCCTCAGATCGGCGGTGATGAAGCGCTCCGCACGGGGGCGCTCAGCGGCGCGTTCGGCGATCTCGGCGAAGGTGGGCGGGCCGCGCCGGCGCGCCGGCGCCTCGGGCAGATCTTGCGTGGTCTCAACCGGCTCGCCCGGCGGAGGCGGTTGGCTCGGCGGGCCGGCAACGCGGCGCGCGGCGGCGGCGGTGTCCGGGTCGGAGGCCGGGCCGGCGGGGACCGACGTCTCCCCGCCGGGCGCAGTGAGAAGCCGGGCCTCCGGCTCGGCCTGGGACGGCTCAGGCTCGGCAAGATCCGGCGCCCCCAGGTCGGACGCCGTTGGCGTCTCCTCGCTCGCCGCGTCATCCCCGGTCACGTCGGTCCCGGCCTCGTCCGTGTCCGCCTCATCCGCGTCGGCGCCGGCCCCCGATCGGCCGGCCTCGCCTTCAGCGCCGGCCTCGCCCGCGCCGGCGCCGGCGAGCGGCGGCTCGTTCAGGGGCGCGTCGGTTTCCGCGTTCTCGCCGGCGACCGTGTAGAGCCGCACGTCGATCGCGCGGCCCGGGCCGGCGGGCCCGCTTGGGGCCTGCAGCGGCGCGGCGAGCAGGAGCGCGAACCCGACCGCATGGGCGAGCCCGGCCGCGCCGAAGGCGCCGGCGCGCCGGCGCGTCTCAGGATCGCGGACGGCGTTTCGGATCGTGTCAGGGAACTCGCGCACAAGGCCACAGATGGCCGAGCGGGCGCGCGGCTTCAAATGAAATCGGGCTTATGCGCTGCAGCTCAGGCGGCTTCCGGCTCCAGCCAGGCGATGTAGCGAAGCGGCCCCGGCGTGACCGCCCCGAACGGCCAGCAGGTCACGAGCGCCAGGCGCGGCGGCCCGCCGTCATGGGGGTGGATGTCCGAGGCGTCATGGCGGACCACTTCAGACCCGGTCATGACGAAGCGCTCGGTCACGCCGTCGGCGCGGGTGACGGCGAGGGTCTCGCCCGGCTCCAGCGTGCGCAGGAGCGAGAAATGGGTATCCCGGTGGGCGGCGATGACGCTGACGCCAGGCTCGCCGGGCGCGGGGCTCGCGGCGAGATGAGCCGGACCGAAGGCCAGCGCCTCGCCGCCGCCTTCGGCCAGCACCACCAGGGCGCGCCCTTCCGCCTCCAGGCGCGCCACGGGCCAGGTGTCCGCCCACGGCCAGGGCCGCTGGGGCTCGCCCGCGGCGAGGCTTGCGGCGAAGGCGCGCTCAAGGAGGAGCTGGGACGCCGCCGCCTTGGCCGGGATCCATGCGCCCCATAGGCTCAGCGCCGTCCCGGCCGCGATCAGCGCGGCCGGGACGAGGAGACGCAGCGCGCCGCTCACGACCGGCGCCGGGACCAGACCGCCCACCACAGCGCCAGAAGTCCCATGGCGAGAAGCGCCAGGCCCGCGATCAAGGCGATGCGCGCCGGGCTCGCGGTGCCCGGCAGGGCGAGACCCTGTCCGGCGCCGGCGCCGGCTTGGGGCGCGGGCGGCGGCGCCGGGGCGGCCGCAGCGAACGCCATGCGGGTCTGCATCGAGGCCGACAGGCGCTGGAGCGCGGCCGCGCGGTCGGCGCCCGCCTCGCCGTAGACCGCCTCAAAGTCCCACCCCTCAGGCAGCATGAGCGGGACGTCGCGCTGGTGCAGCGCCTCGCCCTCGGGCCGTGCCGGCGTCTTGTCGACGGCCACCAGGCTTGTCAGCCGGGTGACGAGGCCGAACCGCAGCGCGGTGGCCTTCACCTGACGATCGATCGTCTCGCGCGGGGCGTTCTGGAAGCGCAGCTCCTCGATCCCGGCGATGCGGTCGCGCGCCCACAGCTTGGCGACGCCCGAGGCGGGCTCGGCTTCGCTGAGGCGCACCGCCTCACGCCAGGTCTCGCCGGCGAGTTCGCCCTCAAGGATCACCCGCGCGCCGAGATCGTCGGCCCGGGCGGTGAACATCACCGGCTCGCCGAAGTAGAGATCGGGCAGCGGAGCGGGCCAGACCTCCGCCATCGCGCCTTCTGGAAACAGCGCGTCGACGCCGGTCATCACCGGACGCTCCAGCGCCTGGAACAGCGCGGCCATGCGCGCCTCCACCTCCTGGGTGGAGCCGATATGGGTGAAGGTCCCGCGCCCGAGCCGCGCGGCCCGGTTCATGAAATAGGTGTTGGGCGCAGACCCGATGCCCACGGGGAAGAGGCGAGAGGCCCTCAAGTTCTCGTCGATCTCTGCGAACAGGCGCGCCTCATCCCCGATCGCGCCGTCGGTCAGGAACACGACCTGGCGCACCCGCGTGGGGTCCGGGGTGCGGTCGGCGAGCGCGGCGGCCATGGCGGGCAGCATCCGCGTGCCGCCCTCGCCGCGAAGCCCGCCGACGAATTTGCGCGCCGCGGCGACATTGGTCCGGGTCGCCGCCACCGCCTCGTCGAATAAAAGCTCATGGGTGTCGTCGAAGCGGATCACGTTGAACGCGTCGCCGGGCTCCAGGCGCTGAAGGGCGAGATCCAGCGCGGCGCGGGCCTGGTCCATGGAGGCGCCGGCCATGGAGCCGGAATTGTCGATCACGAAGATCGTCTCGCGCGCCCGGCGCGGCGCGCTCTCGCCGAGCTCGGCCGGCGGCGAGACGACCGCCAGCACGTAGTCCTCGCCCTGGAACCGCTCGCGGAACAGGGCGAGCTGGGGCGCGTCCGGGTCGGCGGGGCGCCAGCGCAGAACGAAGTCGCGGTTCGCCGGCGCGGCTCCGTCCGCCAGCGTGATGCGCGCGCGTTCGGCGCCCTGGCGTTCGATGTCGACGCGGTGGTGCACGCTCTCCACATCGCCGAGCGCGAAGCCGGCCTTCAGGTCGATCGACAGGCGCACCGGCAGGCGCAGGGTCTCGTCCGGCTCGGCGTCAGGGTGGACGACCGGCGCGGTGATGCGGTCCCGGTCCGGGACGGGGTCGGGCGCGTTATGGACCAGCTGCAGCGGATCCCCGTCCGGATTGAAGCGCGGGGCGACGACCATGGGAAAGCGCAGCTCCCAGTCCCCGCCGTTCATGCGCGCGGTCCCCTGGTACTCGATCTGGACGAGGATGGTTTCGCCCGGGCCGATATTCGCCACCGAGGTGATGAACATGTTGGCCCGCTCCTGCTCGATCAGCGAGGCGCGGCGACCGTCGGCGCGCGCGCGCTCATAGGTGCGCCGCGCCTCGGCGCGCGCCTGAATCTCGCCCTCGATCAGGCGCTCTCCGATCATCATGCGCAGCCCGTCCACCCCGGCGTCCTCGGGCAGGGGGAAGAGATACCGCCCCTCCACCCAGCCCTCCGACGGGTTTTCAAAGCGCTGGGTGACCGTGGCGCGCACGATCGGGCCGGCGACCTCCATATCCACATGGGTGGCCAGGCGCGGGGCGGGCACGTACCAGCCGGGCTGTTTGCTCTCGAACACCAAGGCGCCGTCGGCGATGTCGGACAGGCGCACCAGCCCGGCTTCGCGCAGCTCGGCCTCGGAAGGGGCCGGCTCGCTCGCCTCCTGAGCTTGGGCGGTGGAGAACAGGAACAGCGTCGCGGCGAAGCAGATCGCGGCGAGCGCAAGGCTGAACTGAGAGCCTGCGGCGGGGTGTTTCCGGCGTGTGCGGGTCATGTGATGCGTCCTCCCCTGACGATTGATCGACCAGGGGATGCTCAAGCCCGTTCAGGACCGGTTCAGGTCCGCGATGCGGCCGATTAGCGGCGAATTGGGGCGATCCGGCGCCGGAAAGGTCCGGACATGCGTTGCATCGCGCCCGAACGCCGCTAGGCTTCGCGGCTGCAGCACCAACCCGGCTACAGGACGAACGCCATGGCCACGCCTTTCCGCCCTTCAGATGCGCTCTCGCGCGTGCAGCCCTCCGCTACGATGGCCGTCACCCAGAAGGCGCGCGAGCTGAAGGCCGCCGGCGTCGACGTCATCGGGCTGGGCGCCGGGGAGCCGGACTTCGACACCCCCGACCACGTCAAGGAGGCCGCGATCGAGGCGATACGGCGCGGTGAGACGAAGTACACCACGGTGGACGGCCTGCCCGAGCTGAAGGAGGCGATCTGCGCCAAGTTCAAGCGCGACAACGCGCTGGAGTATACGCCCGATCAGGTCAACGTCTCGCCGGGCGGCAAGCCGGTGCTCTACAACGCCTTCGCCGCAACGCTGAACCCGGGCGACGAGGTGGTGATCCCCGCGCCCTACTGGGTGAGCTATCCCGAGATGGTGCGCCTGTGCGGCGGCGAGCCGGTGGTCGTGTCCGCCGGGGTCGAGGACCGCTTCAAGATGCGTCCCGAAGCGCTCGACGAAGCGCTGGGGCCGAAGACGCGCTGGGTCATCTTGAACTCGCCGTCCAACCCCACCGGCGCCGGCTACACGGGCGAGGATCTGAAGGCCTTCGCCGAGGTGCTGCGCAACTATCCCGACGTCTGGATCCTCACCGACGACATGTACGAGCACCTCGTCTATGACGGCTTCAAGTTCGCCACGATCGCCGAGGTCGCGCCCGATCTCTACGGCCGCACCCTGACCATGAACGGGGTGTCGAAGGCCTACGCCATGACGGGCTGGCGCATCGGTTACGCCGCCGGGCCGCAGGCGCTCATCAAGGCGATGGCCAAGGTGATGAGCCAGACCACCTCGAACCCGTGTTCGATCAGCCAGTGGGCGAGCGTGGCCGCGCTGAACGGCGACCATGGCTTTCTGACCCCGCGCAACGCCGCGTTCAAGCGCCGGCGCGATCTGGTCATGGGCCATATCGACGCCGCGCCGGGCCTGACCGCGCCGGTCCCGGACGGCGCGTTTTACGTCTTCGCCGACTGCTCCGAGCTGATCGGCAAGACCGCCTCGTCCGGGGTGCAGTTGCAAAGCGATATCGAGCTGTGCGACGCGCTGCTCAGCGAAGAGGCCGTGGCGGTCGTGCCGGGCACGGCCTTCGGCGCTGCGCCGGGCTTTCGCATCTCCTACGCCACGTCGGACGAGACGCTGGAGGAGGCGGGTCGGCGCATCCGCCGCTTCTGCGAGGCGGTGTCATAGACGCGCTCTATGGCTTGAAGCGCGAAACTGAGTTGGACCTTTAGCGCGCGATCATCCACAACCATGGTTTTCGCCGGGCGGCCGTTTCAGTTGCGCCGAGCCCGGCCCCTGAACGGAGAACGATCATGGATATCAATATGGGCCTCGAGACGGGCGTGCGCGAAACGATGGCCAAGGCCGTCACCCGCCTGCTCGCCGACACCTACGCGCTGTATTTCAAGACGCACGCCTATCACTGGAACGTGACGGGCCCGCGCTTCCACGACTTGCACGCCATGTTCGAGGAGCAGTACGCCGAGCTCTGGGCGGCCACCGACGACATCGCCGAGCGCGTGCGCGCGCTGGGCGTTCTGGCCCCGATCTCCTATGACGAAATGGCCAAGTCCGCCTCGATCGAGTTCGACGCCAAGACCCCGGACGCCGACACCATGGTGCGCAATCTGGTGGCCGGCCACGAACAGGTCGTACGCACCGCGCGCGAGATCCTCGCGCTCGCCGGCGAGCACGAGGACGAAGCCACCGCCGACATCGTCGCCCCGCGCGTCACCGTCCACGAAAAGTTCGCCTGGATGCTCCGCTCCACCGCAGGCTAGGCGCTTTTCCGTCCCGAGGTCCCGGATCGCGGCTTCGCCGCGTCCGGGAGTTCAGGTTCGAGGAAATGAATTCCCGGGCGGCGCGTCAGCGCCGAACCGGGACCTGCCGGAAACACTCGGGGAGGCCCCCCAAGCGCGTGCAGCAGGTCCCTGTGTACTGCGCTTGTGCCATGATGCTTGCGGGACGGAGGCCGTCAGGTCCCCGGGTGTTCG
>CAZKBB010000076.1:0-10129 GCA_964550935.1 uncultured Caulobacterales bacterium | reverse complement strand
GCTGGGAGGGCGACGTCAGGGTCGTGCTCTTCGTGGTGCTGCGCGAGGGCGAGAGCCTGCCCACGAGCCGGCGCACGGCCTTTTTCCGTGCGCTCGACCGCACGCTGCGCAGCGCGCTGGCGGCCAAGCTCGACCGCCCGTTCTGGTTCGACACCACGCGCTATCCTGAATATGTCGACATCCGCGTGGGCGTGGACGGCGGGGTGCTGACCTTCATCGTCGTGCGCGAGCAGGTCTTCGCCACCACCGGCCACATCTTCATCTTGTGGATCCTGGTCGCCTCGACGCTTCTGACCGCGGTCTCGGTGATCTTCATCCGCAACCAAGTCAAGCCGATCCGCCGGCTCGCCGAGGCCGCCGACGCGTTCGGGCGCGGCCAGGACGCGCCGGACTTCAAGCCCGCCGGGGCGCGCGAAGTGCGCCGGGCCGCCAGCGCGTTCCTCGACATGCGCGAGCGCCTGAGCCGGCATCTGGAGCAGCGCACTGCGCTTCTGGCCGGGGTCAGCCACGATTTGCGCACGCCGCTGACCCGGCTGAAGCTGCAACTCGCCCTGATGCCGGAAAGCGAGGAGCGCGAGGCCGCCCGGCGCGATCTCGCCGACATGGAGACCGCGCTGGAGGAGTATCTCGCCTTCGCGCGCGGACGCCACGGCGAGGAGACCGAGCGCGTCGATCTCTCCGCCCTGCTCGCCGACATCGCCGCGGCCGCCTCGCGCGACCGCTCAGGCCTGATCGCTGAGATCCCCGACCGTCTGGTGGTGGAGGGGCGCGCCGGGGCGCTGAAGCGCGCGGTCTCCAACCTTGTGGAGAACGCGCTCGCCCACGCCGACCATGTGCGCCTGACCGCGCGCCGGCTCGGGCGGCGGGTCGAGATCGCGATCGATGATGACGGCCCCGGCATCCCCGAGGACAGCCGGGAGGAGGCGTTCAAGCCGTTCTCGCGTCTCGACGATGCGCGCAACGCGAACCGCAAGGGCGTCGGGCTGGGCCTGGCCATCGCGCGCGACGCCGCGCGTTCCCACGGCGGCGAGGTGGTGCTGGAGACCTCCGACATGGGCGGTCTTCGCGCCGTGGTGACCCTGCCGGGGTGAGCGGCGCGCTTGCACGCGCCGACCCGGAAAGCGGGGGCTGAGCCCTCCGATCTCCTGGGTCCCAGCTTTCGTGGGGAAGACTTATTCATGTGATTGAATCCCCGGCCGACCGGAGGGAGAGCCGGGGCCTCGGAGCGGAAGGGCGCTTCATCGCCACGCGGTCCCGGATCGTCGCTTCGCGCCGTCCGGGAATTCACGTTCGGGAGTTATCCCCGCTTTCGCCGGGAACACGCGCAGGGCGGACAATCCTACTCCGCGGCCTCGCGGGCGCGTTGTTTCTGGACCTTCTTCACCGCGCGCTCGCGTTTGAGGCGCGAGAGATAGTCGATGAAGACCACGCCTTCGAGATGGTCCATCTCGTGCTGGATGCACACCGCATAGAGATCGTCGGCGATCTCCTCGACCGCGTTCCCGTCATAGTCGAGATACGCGACCTTCACCTTGGACGGGCGCTCAACCTCGTCGAACACGTCGGGCACGGACAGGCAGCCCTCCTCATAGGGCTTCAAATCCTCGGTCAGGGGCGTGATGACCGGATTGACGAAATAGCGCGGCTGATCGCGCGTATCGGAGAGGTCCATCACGATGACGCGCTTGGCCTCTCCGATCTGGATCGCGGCCAGGCCGATGCCGTCGGCCGCGTACATGGTCTCGACCATGTCGTCCATGAGCGCGCGAAGATCGTCGTCCACGCCCTCGACGGGCTTGGACACCGCCTTCAGGCGAGGGTCGGGAACGGTGAGGATGTCGCGTACGGCCATAACCGCTAGGTAAGCCCGGCTCCGGTTTCGATCAAGTTTCCGCGCTTGCGGGATCATCAGCGGGCGCGGCGAGGGCTCTGGGCGTCTCGTCGACCTGTTCGGGCGCTTCGAGCCTCTTCGCCGCCGCGCCGTTCAGCTCGGACATGCGCCGGGCCGAGACCATGACCCGTCCCTCAAGCGAGGCCACGGCCTTGTTGTAGTTCGCCGTCGCGCTTTTCAGCCCAGAGCCGACGCGGCCCATGTGATCGGAGAAGGTGGCGAGCCGGTCGTGGATCTCCGCGCCCAGAGCCGCGATCTTCTCCGCGTTGTCCTCCAGCGCCTGCTGGCGCCAGCCATAGGCGACCGCCTTGGCGAGCGCGAGGAGCGTCGCGGGAGAGACGATGATCACGCCCGCCGCGATCGCATCGTCGAACAGGCTCGGATCCTCCTCCACGGCCGCGGCGTAGAAGCTCTCTCCGGGGATGAACAGCGCGACGAAGTCGATCGCGCCCTCCACAGCCTTGGCGTACTCCTTCTTGGAGAGCTGCTTGACGTGGGTGCGCACTTGCTGGGCGTGGCGCTTGAGCGCGTCGCGCCGACCGGCGTCATCGGGCGCGTCCACCGCGTCGAGATAGGCGGTCAGCGCCACCTTGGAATCGATGACGAAGCGGCCCTGGCCGGGCAGGCGCACCACGAAGTCGGGCCGCAGCGCCGCGCCCTCGCTGTCGCGGGTCTGGTGCTGGGCGTCGTAGTCGATGCCCTTGGTCAGACCGGCGAGCTCCAGAATGTTCTCCACCGTGCGCTCGCCCCACTGGCCGCGCGTGGTGGAGGAGCGCTGCAACGCGTTGACGAGCTTGGAGGTCTCGGCGCGCTGGGTCTCCAAGCCTTGCGAGAGCTGGCGGATCTGCTCGCCCATCTCGGTGCGGTGGGTGACGCGCTCCTTCTCGATCGCCTCGACCTTGGTGCGAAACTCCTCGAGGCGCTGACGGATCGGATCGACGAGCTCCTTCACCCCGCCTTTCGCGGTCTCGTGCTGCTGCTTCAGCGTCTCCGCGGCGCGCTCCAGGAATTGCTTCTGGGACTTGTCGAGCGCGTCGGCGGCGAGGTTCTTGAAGCGCTCCTGCAGCTGGTCGGACATCTCGGTGAGGCGCGCCTTCTCGCTCTCCAGCGCGCGCTCGCGCGCCTTGATCTCCTGATCCTGCCGCGCGATCTGCTCGCGCGCCTCGGCGAGCTTGGCCTCGCTCGTCTCCAGGCGCGTCTCGACCCGGGCCAGGTGCTCCAGGCGCTCATGGGCGCGGTCGAGCTCGCGCCGGTCGCTCTCGTGCTCGGCGCGGGCCGCCTCCAGCGCCCGTCTCAGCGAGCCGGCCTCTCCCATGGCGCGCATGGCGATGGCGCCCACGATCAGGGCGGCGAGCGCGAGCGCGGCTCCGGCGGCGATCAGGGCGGGGTCGAGGGCGTCCATGGGCGGTCTCGCAAGGCTGGAACGAATCGCCAACGAGGATAACGCGAACACGGCCGGTCCGTCCCTTGCAGCGTCACCGCCCGGCAATAGCGGGAGACGGCGCGATGCGGCTCAACAGCGTTTCAATCCGGGATATCGGCGATCGCGATGTCGCCGCGTGGAACAGCTTCGCCGCGCTAAGCGCCAGTCCCTACCTTTCCTACGACTTCGCCCGCGCGGTGGAGGACGTGCGCGAGGGCGTCCAAGTGCTCATCGCCGAGGACGACACCGGGCCGCGCGGCTACATGGCCTTTGAGCGCGCCTCAAGCGTCGTGCGGCCCGTCGGCGCGCCCATGTCGGACCATCAGGGCTTCGCATCGCCGGGCCCGCTTGATGTCGATGCGCGCCGCATGCTCGACGCGCTGGGCGCCGGCGTCCTGGCCTATGAGAACTGGTCCGGCCCGGGCGCGCCCGGGGGCGTGCGCGAGCGCGCCGGCTCCACCGTGCTCGACGTGTCCCAAGGCGGGTCGGCCTGGTTCGAGCGCGCGCGCGCCCGCTCGAAGGACCACTTCAAGAAGGCCGCGCGCCGCCTGCGCCGCGCCGAGCGCGAGTTCGGCCCGGCCCGCATCGTCTTCGGCGATCCGGACGGCGCGCGCTTCGAGACGCTCAAACGCTGGAAGTCGGCGCAATACCGGGCGAGCGGAAAGCTCGACCTGTTCGCGCTAACTTGGGTGGATCGCCTCACCACGCAGCTTGCCGCGGCGCGCTTCGGGCGGCTGAAGGGCCTTGTCGCCTCGCTCTATTTCGGCGATGAGCTCGCCGCGGTGGAGTTCGGCCTGGTCTCACAGGGCGTCTATCATTCCTGGTTCCCCGCCTATGACGCGCGCTTCGCCGCCGTCTCCCCGGGGCTTCAGCTGCTCCACGGCGTGATCGAGGCGAGCGACCGGCTGGGCCTTCAGCGCATCGATCTCGGCAAGAGCGACGGCGACTACAAGAAGCATTACGCCGACTTCGAGGTCCCGCTGGCGCAGGGCCGCGCCCTGGCGCCGGGCGTGACGGCGGCGGGCGTGGCGGCCTGGGAGAGCGCCGAAGCCCTGGCGCGGCTTCTGCCGTCCGGGCTGAGCGCGGCGCCGGTGAAGCTGCGCCGGCGCTGGGCGCAGACCTGCGCGTTCGAGCGCTGCTCGCGCCGACGCCTGGCGCTGATGGGCGAAGCGGTCGCCGGCGCGGTGCTGCCCGAAGGCCGCCGCGCGGCCTGACGCCTCACGCCAGGTTCATCCCCGCCCCCGTTTACCCACGCCCTCTAGCGGCTATCTTCGCGTGCGAGACATCCCGCCGCACCGGAGAACCGCCATGATCCGCGCCCCCGCCTTCGCCGCCGCCCCGCTCGCGCTCCTCGCCGCCGCCTCCGCGCACGCCCAGGTGGGCGAGGTCGTGGAGAGCGAGCAGGCCACCTTCCGCACCGAGCTGGTCTCGGGCGGATTGAGCTTTCCCTGGTCGATCGCCTTCCTGCCGTCCGGCGAGATGCTGGTCTCAGAGCGCGACGGGCGCCTGCGCGTGATCGACGAGAACGGCCTGCGCGAAGCGCCGGTCTCGGGCCTGCCGGACGATCTCATCGCGATACGCCAGGGCGGTCTGATGGAGGTCGCGCTCCATCCCGAGTTCGAGGACAACCGCCTCGTCTACTTCACCTACGCGGAAGGGACCGAGGAGGCGAACCGCACCGCGCTCGCCCGCGGCCGGCTGAGCGAGGACCTCTCAGCGCTTAAGGACGTGGAGGATCTGTTCCGGGTCAATTTCGACAAGCGCCGCGGCTTTCACTATGGCGGTCGCATCGTGTTCAACCCGGACGGGACGCTGTTTTTGAGCCTCGGCGACGGGGGAAGCTATCAGGACGAGGCCCAGAACCCGGCAAACCACATGGGCGCGGTGGTGCGCCTCACGCTCGACGGGGACGTGCCTGAGGACAATCCGTTCGTCGGCGAAGAGGGCTACGCGCCGGAGATCTTCACCTACGGCCATCGCAACGTGCAGGGCATCGCGCGCAATCCCGAGACCGGCTCGGTGTGGACGCACGAGCACGGCGCGCGCGGGGGCGACGAGATCAACGTGCTCGAAGCCGGCACGAATTACGGCTGGCCGGAGATCACCTACGGCATCAATTACGACGGCACGATCATCTCAGAGTTCCGCGAGATGGAGGGGATGGCCCAGCCCATCTGGTACTGGAACCCCTCGATCGCGCCGTCCGGCATGGACTTCTATCGCGGCGAGGCGTTCGAGCACTGGGACGGGGACGTCTTCATCTCCGCGCTGGCCGGCTCGATCCTGGTGCGCATGGAGGTCGACGGCGACCAGGTGATCTCCGAGGAGCGCCTTCTGGAGGGCCTCGCCGAGCGCATCCGCGACGTGGAGACCGGCCCTGACGGCGCGCTCTACGTGCTCACCGACCTGCCCGACGAGGGCCAGGTCCTGCGCCTGGTGCCGGCCGAAGACTAAGCCTCAGTGCAGCCGCCGCGGGCGGCGCGCGTTCGCGAGCAGCGCGTCCGTGCGGGTGCGCCGCCTGCGCGCGCCGTCGATCAGCCGGCGAAGCTCGCTCGCGGTGAGCTCTGAGAGCTCGCCTGCGTCGACGGTCAAGGGATCGTCGGCCAGCGCCTCGGCGCGGCGTTCGGCCTCGATCTCATCAGCGCTCTTGTCGCGGTTCGCCATCATCCCCTCGCTCTCTCGCCGCCAAGCGTCACATGGTGAGGCGCCGGGCGCCAAGGGCGCTGCAAGGCGCGCGCCGCGCCGGGATCGCGAAACGGGCGCGCCGCTTCGGCCTTAAGCCGACAGAGCCTTGGCGAGGAAGGGCAAGCTCACGTCCATGCGGTAGTCGATGCCGGAGTGGTCGTCGTCGAACTCCTCATAGCGGTGTTCCACGCCCAGCGCGCCGAGCCGGCGCGTGAAGCGTCGCGCGCCGTAGAGGAGATCGTACTCGTCGACCGTCCCGCAATCGATGAACAGCGCCTTGAGCCGCTTCAGGCCCTCGCCATGTGTCTCCACCAGGCTCAGCGGATCCCAGGCGCGCCAGTTCGCCCAGCGCGCCTCAATGATCTCGCACGTATCCAGCGTGACCGGCAGGCGCACGCCGTAAGGCTCGTCCGGCGCCGGGTCGTACGTGGCCGCCATGGCGAGGATCATCAAAGCGTGGATGTCCGAGCCCTTCGGCTTGTCGGCGTCCAGCACCGCGTCGATGAACGCCTCGATCGACCCGTGCTTGGCGATGGCGCGCAGCGTGTTCGGGAAGTCGCGTCCGTAGGCCAGCTCGAAGGCCATGTCCCCGCTGTGGCAGGCCGCCCCGGCCCAGAAGTCTGAGTGCAAGAGCGCATGCGCGATCGCGCCGTAGCCGCCCGAGCTTTTGCCGAACACGGCGCGCTTGCCGGGGCCGCCGCAGGAAAAGCGCGCCTCCACGGCCGGCGTGAAGTCCTCGATCAGCGCGTCCTCCCACCGGCCCATGACGGCCGAGTTCACGTACTGGTTGCCGCCGAGCGTGGTGAAGCAGTCGGGAAAGGCGACGACGCACGGCGCCATCGCGCCCGATCCGATCAGCCGGTCCAGACGCTCCGGCGCGTTCTCGCCGAAATTCTTCCAGTTGGTGTGCGAGAAGCCGCTGCCGGTATAGCCGACGATGTCGACAAGGAGCGGCAGGCCCGACCCGTCATGACCGGCCGGCGTGTAGACGTCGATCCCGCGCCGGCCCGGATCTCCCAGCAGATTGTCCGCCGCGGCCGCGCTGTCCACGTCGATGCGCGTGAGGCTTCCCGCCGGATGGTCGCTGCGTCGGGTCATGGGCGCTCCGTGAGACTGGTTTGATGATGGCGTATGTGCCATCATGATGCATGGATCGGATCGTCGTCGACACCAATATCATCGTCTCGGCGATGATGAACGCCGACGGCGCTCCGCGCGCGGTGGTCCGGCTCGCGCTCGAAGGGCGGACGACGCCTGTGATAGGCGCGGCCTTGTTTGCGGAGTATGAGGGCGTGCTCTCGCGCGAGGCGCTGTTCGAGAGGTGCGCGGTGGACGCAGCGGCGCGGCGCACGCTGGCGGACGCGTTCTTCAGCGCCTGCGAGTGGACCTCGATCTGGTATGCGTGGCGGCCCAACCTGCCCGACGAGGCTGACAATCATCTCGTCGAGCTGGCCCTGGCCGGCGGCGCGCAGGCGATCGTCACCGCCGATCCGGGTTTGACGCGGGGAGAGCTTCGCTTTCCCGATCTGGCCGTGCTGGACGCCGGCGACTTCATGACGCGATGGAGATTGCGATGAGCACGCTGACCCTGCGCCTGCCCGACCACATCCACGAGCGGCTCAAGACCATGGCGCGCAGCCGCGGGGTCAGCGTGAACAAGCTGTTTGAAGAATTGTCCGCGCGCGCCATCACCGAGTTCGACACGGAGCAGCGGTTCCGCGTGCGCGCCGCACGCGGGGACCGCGAGGCCGGTCTGGCCGTGCTCGACGCGCTCGACGCCGCCCATGCCGGCGCCGGCGTCAAGCCGGACGGCGGCTCTTGAAGGCGGCGGCGAGCGTGCCGTCGTCGAGATAGTCCAGTTCGCCGCCTACCGGCACGCCGCGCGCGAGCGAGGTGATGGTCACGCCTTCGGCCTCCAGCTTGTCGGCGATGAAGTGGGCGGTGGTCTGGCCCTCCACCGTGGCGTTGAGCGCAAGGATCACCTCGGTGACCTCCTCGCGCCGGGCGCGCTCGATCAGGCGGGCCAGATTGAGCTCCTCCGGCCCGACCCCGTCGAGCGCTGACAACACCCCGCCGAGGACGTGATACTTGCCGCGAAACGCGCCGGCGCGCTCCAGCGCCCACAAATCGCCGACCTGCTCGACCACGCAGATCGTCGCCGGATCGCGGCTGTTCGACCGGCACACCGTGCAGGGATCGGTCACGTCCAGATTGCCGCACTCCGCGCACGCGACGATCTTCTCGGCGGCGTCGGCCAGGGCGTCGGCGAGCGGTCGCATCACCGTGTCGCGCTTTTGCAGCATCTGCAGCGCGGCGCGGCGCGCGGAGCGCGGCCCCAGCCCCGGCAGCTTGGCCAGCAGCGTGATCAGGCGCTCAATTTCAGGCCCGGCGGCGGACATGGGGTCGGATCCGTTGCGGCGGGAGTTGACGCGTTCGACCTGGCGGGGGTGCAAAAATTAGCCCGAGCGCGCGCAGCTCATCGGTTCAGGGCTTGATCCCGAAGGGCATGTCGATGCCCGGCGGCAGGCCCATCCCGCCCATGGCGTCGGACAGGATCTGCTTCTGGCGCTCGTCGGCCTTGCGCTTGGCGTCGGCGATCGCGGCCATGACCAGATCCTCCAGAACCTCGGCTTCGTTCGGATCGACGGCGGTCTTGTCGATGGAGACGCCCCTGGGCTCGCCCTTCGCGGTCATGCGGACTTGCACAAGCCCGGCGCCGGCCTCGCCGGTCACCTCGACCTCGTCGAGACGGGCCTGGGCCTCGCCCATCTTCTTCTGCATCTCCTGGGCCTGCTTCATCAGGCCGGCCATATCCTTCATCGCGAACGCTCCTGTCTGGGCGCGGCGGCCGCCGCCGAGGGCGGATCGCCGCGCGGGTCCTCTACGGTCAAGATTTCCGCGTCCGGAAACAGCTCGAGCGCCCTGGCGGCGACGGGATCGCGCGCGGCCGCCTCCATCAGCTCGCGGTGCTCGCGCGCGGCGCGCTCGGCTAGCGTCTCCGCGCCGCGCGCATCCGAGCTCGCGTCAACCAGCCAGCGAAGCCCGGCATGGTCCTTCAAGAAGGCCGAAAGCCGCCCGCCCAGATCGCTCGGCGCGCCGGAGGCGGCCTCGAACACCAACTTGCCCGCCCCGATCGAGACCGGGCGCACATAGCGCTCCAGATCGATCAGAAGCCGCGCCTCGCGCGCCTGGCGCAGCATCTGGGCGAGCGCTTCGATGCTGTCGGGCCCCTCGCTCGGGGCGGGCGCGGGCGGATCGGCGGGCGTTGCAATGTCGGCGACGGGCGTTCCAGTGGCGGACGGCTCGGTGATGGATGGGTCAGCCGGGGCCGCATCGATCGCCGGTTCGGCCGCCGCGCTTGGCGGCGAGCGGTCGGAGGCCGGAGCGGCGGCCGGGGCGGCGGCCGATCGCACCGGGGCCGCGGCCTCGCCTGCGGGCGCGCCGGCGAGCAGGCGCGCGGCGTCTTCAGGACCGGGCAGAGCGGCCGCCGCCATCAGGCGGATCACGGCCATCTCCGCGGCCGCGACCGGGTCCGGCGCGGCGCGCACGTCCTCCAGCCCGCCGAGCGCGACCTTCCAAAGCCGGGCGAGGCCGGCCAGGGACTGCGTGTCGCTGAGCGTGCGCAGCCGCTCCACGGTCTCGGGCGCCTCGCCGAGATCGGCGTCATCGCCGGCGGTCTTCAGCCGGCTCATGGCGTGAAGGTGATCGAGCAGGTCGCGCATCAGCACCTGCGGGTCCGCGCCGCGATCATACTGTTCGCGCAGTTCGCCGAGCGCGGTTTTGGCCTGCCCGGTCAGCGCAGCGTCGATCAGGTCGAGCACCCGGGCCCGGTCGGCGAGGCCCAGCATGTCGCGCACCTGCGCGGCGTTGACCGGCTGGCCGTCATCGGCCTGGACGATCGCCTGGTCGAGCAACGAGAGCGCGTCGCGCACAGAGCCTTCGGCCGCACGCGCGATGGCGGCGAGCCCGTCGCGCTCCACCTTCGCGCCTTCGGTCTCACAGATGCGCGCCAGATGGTCGGTCAGCACCTCGCGGTCGACGCGCTTCAGATCGAAGCGCTGGCAGCGCGAGAGCACGGTCACCGGGACCTTGCGGATCTCGGTGGTGGCGAAGATGAACTTCACGTGCGC
>CAZKBB010000075.1:0-10136 GCA_964550935.1 uncultured Caulobacterales bacterium | reverse complement strand
AGGAAGGCCAGGACGTCCTGTTCTTCGTCGACAACATCTTCCGCTTCACCCAGGCCGGCGCTGAGGTGTCCGCGCTTCTGGGCCGCATCCCGTCGGCGGTGGGCTATCAGCCTACGCTCGCGACCGACATGGGCGGGCTTCAGGAGCGCATCACCACGACCTCGAAGGGCTCGATCACTTCGGTGCAGGCCGTCTACGTGCCCGCCGACGACCTGACCGACCCGGCCCCGGCGACGACCTTCTCGCACCTGGACGCGACGACCGTGCTGAACCGTGCGATCTCTGAGAAGGGGATCTATCCGGCGGTGGATCCGCTGGATTCCACCTCGCGCATCCTTGAGCCCCGGATCGTGGGCGATGAGCATTACCAGACCGCGCGACGCGTGCAGGAGATCCTGCAGCGCTACAAGGCGCTTCAGGACATCATTGCGATCCTGGGCATGGATGAGCTGTCCGAAGAGGACAAGCTGACCGTGGCGCGCGCGCGCAAGCTCGAGCGCTTCCTGTCCCAGCCCTTCCACGTTGCGGAGGTCTTCACCGGCTTCCCGGGGCTTCTGGTCGACGTCAAGGACACGGTGAAGGGCTTCAAGGCGATTTGTGAAGGCGAGTACGATCACCTGCCCGAGCAGGCCTTCTACATGGTCGGCACGATCGAAGACGCGGTGAAGAAGGCCGAGCAGCTCGCCGCCGACGCGGCGTAAGGAGCCGACCCCGAGCGCCGGCTGTTCATCTTGCTCGGCCCGAGCTGGCCTGATCATGCCGCGGGATCGATGAGAGCGATCGGGCTGGGGTTGTTTCTCGCTGCGGTCATCGGTGATGACGCCGTGACGTTCGACCTGGTGGCTTACGGTGGTATCATTCTCGCCGTCAGCCCGTTTCCGGCCCGGGCCGCCGCACGGTTGGAGGACTATGATGGACGCGATTGAGGTCTTCGCACTGACCGCCGCCGACGTATCCGACGTTCCGGCCTTGGCGGCGACCGTTGGAACCGCTGATCTGAAGAAAGACCGCCGGGATGGCTGAGAAACTCAAATTCGATCTGGTCGCGCCGGAACAGCGCGTCTTCTCCGGCGAGGTGGACATGGTCGTCGCGCCGGGGACCGAGGGCGATTTCGGGGTGCTGGCGGGCCATGCGCCCTTCATGTCCACGATCCGCCCCGGCGCGATCGCGGTTCATGACGGCAAGGACGTCACGCGCACCTTCATCCACGGCGGCTTCGCCGAGGTGACCCCGGCCGGACTGACCATTCTGGCCGAAGAAGCGATCGCGCTCGACGACGTCGACCGCTCCGAGCTTGAGCAGGATATCAAGAATGCGCGCGAGGACGTCTCCGACGTCTCCGACGAGGCCGAGCGCCGCCTCGCCGAGGACCGGCTGACCAAGCTCGAAGCCCTCAAGTCGGCGCTCGAAGCCTGAGGCGCGCCCAGCGAAACGAGCCGTGAGAGGCCCGCTCCGTCACGAGCGGGGGCTTTTCTTATCCAAAGACCTGCGGCGTATAGCTCCAGGGCGTGAGCCCGGCCCAGCCGCAGGCCGCCATCCAGGCCCGGTCTCGATCCGGGCGATGCGCTCATGCGCCGCCTCGGCCTTGGCGAAGCGGATCGATCGGCGTGTGGCGCTCAATCTCGCCGTCGAGGCCGCGCACAAGGCACGGCGCACCGTCGCAGGCCGAGAGCCGGACCGGATCGAACAGATCCGCCAGCGGCCGGGTCAGCTCCTGACGCGGACTGACCTAGCGATGCACGTCCGGCGCGCCGGCGCCAAGCCCATCGCGCATCTCAGGAAAGGCGCCGCCGCCGGTGTTCACCAGCAAGGCGTGGGCGAAGCCGGCTTGGCGGTCGTAGAGCATCTCTGCGCGCGAGGCGTCGATCGCCCCGGCGTGGCGGATCAAGAGCGCGTGCACGTCGCGCACGGGATAGACGCCGAGCCCGAAAGGCGGAAGGCCGGTCTCGGCCGCGTGGCTCGTTTCGGCCCGCTCCATGCGCGCGACGGTCTGCGGCGCGACCGCCTCGCCGGTCGAGGCGTATGAGGGGATGCGCCGCTGGACGCGCTGGACGGTGTCCTGTTCGAAGCTTGCGCTCTCCAGTCCGAGCGGATCGAAGACCAGCGCCTCCACGCCGTCCTCGAACGCCGGCCCCGGTGCGTGTTCGATCACAAGGCCAAGCGCGGTGGGACCGGAGTTCGCATAGCTGGCATACCGGCCCGGCGCCCAGCGCGAGATGTGCGACCGCGGATCGCCGGCGAGCCCTTCACTCAGCGTCGCGCCGTCTGGAAAGCTGCGATACTCCTGCATCTGAATATCGTCCCAGTCGGCCGGGTGCTCCATGAGATGGACGACGCGCACCGGCGCGTCCCCTTCGAAGGCATTGGTGACCGCGACGTCCGTCGCGGCTTCGCCGATGCGCGTGTCGACTGTGATCTCGCCCGCCTCGACCAGGCGCGTGGCGGCGGCGAGCGAGCGGATCATGGCGGGTCCTTGCGTGTGGTCCGCTTTAGATGCGCGCCGGACCTCGATCGGATGCACGCGGTTTCAGCGCGCGAAGCGGGCGAACGCCTCCACGACGGCCTCGTAGACCGGGCGTTTCCACGGGATGATCAGATCGGGCGCGTCCTGCAGGGCGACCCAGTCGAAGGCGTCGAATTCCTGCGGCGGGACAGCGGTGAGGTTGAAGTCGGCGTCCTCGCCGTGGAAGCGGTAGGCGAACCAGCGCTGACGCTGGCCCTTCCAGTTCTTCTTGCGCGACGCGAGCACTTCGGGGGGGAAGTCATAGGCGAGCCAGTGGGGAATCTCGCCCAGCCGCTCGCACTGGTCCCGGCGCGCGCCGGTCTCCTCGTAAAGCTCGCGCAATGCGGCTTCTTCGGGGTCCTCGCCGGCGTCCATGCCGCCCTGTGGCCACTGCCAGACAAAGGGGCCCACCTCGCCGTTGCGCCGGCCCATCCAGGTCAGGCCGGATGCGTTGAACAGCACCACGCCGGCGTTCGGGCGATAGGCGGCGAGGTCGCGGTCTGGGTCGACGGCCGGGCGCGTCATGCGCCGCGGTCCGCGTCCGCGCGCAGATCGATGAGGAAGGAGGCCGGCGCCAGCTGATAGCCGCGCGCGGCGAGGCCTTCAGACCAGGCGATGATGCTGTCCACTGTGGCCGGATAGGCGAAGCCGGAGCCGAAGGCGGTCCCGGTCTGCAGCGCGAGCGCCTCCAGCTCCAGAAGCTTGCGGTCGATGGCGCGCGGGGCCGGATCGGCGTCGATGACCCGGTCGGCGACCGCAAGGCGCGCCTCGGCCTCGGCGCCCGCGGCTTCCAGCGTGGAGCGTCGCCCGGCGCCGTCATGAAGCACGTCGAGCCCGCGGCGCTCAAGCTCGGCGAAGATCGGGGCGAGCGCGGCCTCCTCGGTCGCAAGCCGCGCGCCGAGATAGTTCGTCACGCCGAAATAGCCCGAGGCGCGCGAGAGCAGCCATTCGAGCCGGCGCTGATTCTCCGCGACCGGCGCGCCGGCGAGCAGGGTGTGCGGGCCGGGATCGTTGTTGGGATAGTCGAACGGCTCCATGGGCAGCTCGATCACCACTTCGTGGCCGGCCGCGCGCGCCTCGTCGACCCAGGTCTGAAGATCGTTGGCGTAGGGCACGAAGGAGAGCGTGATCTCGCTGGGAAGCTCATCGATCGCCCGGCGCGTCAGCGCGCGGTTCAGGCCCAGCCCGCCGACGGTGACGGAGATGGTCGGCGCGCCTGCATCGCCGTTAAAACTCTTGGCGTAAGCCTCAGACGCGCGACGCCCGTCCGCGGCGATGATCGGCAGAGGTCCGCCGGGGCCCGGCTCGAACAAACCGGGAAGCGGCGCGCGCGGCGCCTCGGCGCGGGCCTGACGCTCCACGGAAGCCGGATCGGCGGTCTCGGCCGGGGGCGGCGCGGCGAGGGCTTCGGCGGTGTCGGAGACGCCGGGCAGAGACATCTCCGTGTCGCGCGGTTCAGCGAAGATGACGCGCGTCGGGCCATCGGTTTCGACGGTTTGCTCGGCCGCCGGAGCGGCGTCAAGCCCGGCCAGGCTGACGCGCGCGCTGACGGGGTCCGGCTGGCCGCCGGACAGCGCGGCGATCAGGCCGAGCCCGGCTGCAGCCGCGGCGGCCGCGCTCAGCCCCGCGGCGAGCGGGGTGCGCAAGGGAGAACGGGCGGCGTTGCGGTCGGGCATGGCCGGGCGGGCGATCCGGGAAGCGGGCGCGGTGCGGCGTCTTTACCGCTCAAGCGACCATGGCTGCGCCGGGGTAAAGAAACGTTAACGCCCCGTGGCCCGCGCCGCGCTCCGCCGGCGCGGAAGTTTCCGCTCAACCCTGATTGTCGCTCAAGGCCGCCTGGCGCGGCGTGATGCGCTCGCTGAGAATCTCCTTGGCGCGGTGCAGGACGTAGTCCTCGCCCTCCGGCCAATCCTCGGGCGGCTGCTCGATCTGCTCAGGCTCCAGCTCCTCACGCTCCACGCCGTCTTCGTTGGTCAACGCGTTGCGCAGGTTCGCCTCAGTGAAGCGCGACGGGCGGTCGTCTTCAGGGTCGCGCCGGCGCGCCGCGATGGTGATGTCCGGCTCGATACCGGTCGCCTGAATCGAGACGCCGGCCGGGGTGTAATAACGCGCCGTGGTCAGCCGCAGGGCGCCGTCGCGTCCACCGCGCAGCGGGATGACGGTCTGCATGGAGCCCTTGCCGAAACTGGTCGTGCCGATGACGGTCGCCCGGCCGCGATCCTTCAACGCGCCGGTGACGATCTCCGCCGCGCTGGCCGTGCCGGCGTTGGTCAGGATCACGATCGGCGCGCCGTCGAGCGCGTCGCCGGGCCGGGCGTTGTAGCGATTGGTCTCGCGCGGGTCGCGTCCGCGCGTGGAGACCACCTCGCCGCCGTCCAGGAACACGTCGGACACGCTGACCGACTGCTCCAGAAGCCCGCCCGGGTTGGAGCGCAGATCCAGAATGAGGCCCGGCAGCTCGCCACCGGCCGCCTCGCGCAGGTCCGCCACGCCTTCCAGCAGGTTCTCCGTGGTGTTCTCGTTGAAGGTGGCGATGCGCAGATAGGGCAGGTCGCCCTCCATGCTCCACACCACCGAGCGCACCTCGATGATCTCGCGCACCAGCTCGACCTCGAACGGGTCCTCACCTTCGCGCGCGATCGTGATCGTGATCGGTTCGCCGGGCAGGCCGCGCATCAGGTCGACCGCCTCGTCCAGATCGGCGCCCAGAATGGAATCGCCGTCCACCGCGATGATGCGGTCGCCGGATTCGATCCCGGCGCGTTCGGCCGGGGTGTCGGAGATCGGAGAGACGACGGTGACCACCTCGTCCTGGATCGTCACCTCGATGCCCAGCCCGCCATACTCGCCGCGGGTGGAGACCTGCATGTCCTGAAACTCATCGACCGGCAGATAGCTGGAATGCGGGTCGAGCGCGCCGAGCATGCCGTCGATCGCGGCCTCGATCAGCTCGGCCTTGTCCGCCTCGGTGACGTAATCGGCCTCGATGCGCGAGAGGACGTCGCCGAACAGCTCGAGCTGGCGGAACGTCTCCTCTCGGCTGGTCTGCTCGCTTTCGGCGGAAACCGCCAGCGTCGCCGCGCCCAGGCCGAACGCGACCGCGGAGGCCAGAATATGCATGCGCATGCCGTCTCACCCTTGATCGGACGGGCGCTCGGCGGCCCGCCGTTTCGGTTCGTTCGCGCCCCCTTTCGGGAGCCACGTCAGCCGCGTCGTCGATGCTCGCGCCGCAGCCAGCGCTCGGGATCCTCCGCCTGATCGGCGTCCCGCCAGATCTCAAGATAGAGCCGCGGCGCGCTTTGCGCACCCTCGCTCATCAGACCGACCGGTTCTCCGGCCAGCACGGTCTGGCCTTCGATAACGTAGATCAACCCGAGCCCGGCCAAAACTAAAGTGTATCCATCCGGCGTGTTGATCATCAGTACGCCGTCAAACGTCTGAAAAACCCCTGAATAGACCACGACGCCGTCAAACGGCGCGGTGACCGGCGCGCCGGGGCGGGTTTCAAACCAGACGCCCCCACGCGCCACGCCGTCGGGTCCGCTCTCGCCCGCCCCGGCGATCAGGCGTCCCCCGGCGGGCGGGCTCAAGCGCCCGCGCGCGTCGGCGAAGCGCTGGGCGTCAGGCGCGGCGTCGGCGGGCAGGGCCGCGACCAGCGCCGGGCTCGGGCGCGGACGAAGGCGCGGGGTTGGAACGGCGCCGGCCAGGTCAGGAGGCGCCGCGGAGGCCTCGTCTACCGCCAGGCCGGATTCGACTGCGCCGCGCCTCGGGTTCAAGCGTGGCTCGGCCGCGGCGAAGCGGCGGATATCGGCCATCAGATCGCGCAGGTCTCCGGCTTGATCGGCGATGCGCGCAGCGCGGCGTGACAAGTCCTCGGCTTCGGCGCGCAAGCGGCGCTCCGCGTCGAGCTTCTCAGCGATCAGGCCGTCCACCTCGGCGCGGGTCTCGGCCAGTGCGGCGCGCGCGTCCGCAACCGTCTCGCCCTGCACGTCCAGCGCGTCGCGCAGAGCCTCAAGTTCGGCCAGGCGCTCAGCATAGGCGCGTGCGCGATCGGACAACGCCGGCGCCGCACGAGAGAGTAGCCCCGCCGCCCGGGCCGCTTTGGCCGCGTCGCCGGGCGAGACCGCAAGCGCGGGCGGCGCGCCGCCCTCGATGCGCTGAAGCGCGGCGAGCACCCGGTTCAGGCTGTCGCGCTCGAGCTCCAGGCGCGCCTCGACCATGGCCGCCTCAAGGCTCAGCTCTTCAAAGCGCAGCTCGGCCTCGCTTGCGGCGGCTCCGCGCCGGCGCACGCGCTCGGCGGCTTCGATCAGACGAGCCTGAAGCGCGGCGATCTCATCGGCGATGCGGTCGGCCTCGGCCCTCGCCGCCTCGCTCGCCGCGCGCGCCTCCTCCGCTTCGGCTTCAAGCGCGTCGACATCCTGCGGCGCTGGCGGGTCGGGCGGCGCGGTCTGGAGGGAGAGGGCGGCGAGGAGCAGGGCGATCATGGCCGATGAGCCGTCAGTCGCGGTGATAGGGCGCGCCGGCCAGTACCGAGCAGGCGCGATAGAGCTGTTCAGCCAGCATGACGCGCGCCAGCTTGTGCGGCCAGACCGCGCGTCCGAAGGCGATGGACTTCGCGCCCGCGGGGGCGCGGTTCGGATCATGCCCGTCCGGTCCGCCGATCAGGAAGGCGGCCGCGGGGACGGCGCGGTCGCGCAGAGCCGCGATTTCGCGCGCCAGATCGCGCGAGGAAACCTGCTCGCCGCGCTCATCAAGAAGGAAGATCGCCGCCCCGTCGGGCGCGGCGGAGACAAGGGCGGCGGTTTGCGCGGCGCGGTCCTTCAGGTGGCGCGAATCAAGCTCGCGCTCCTCCACCGGGCCGAGCGCAATGGTTCGCCCGACCGCGCCGGCGCGTTTGACATAAGCGTCGATTAGTTCGCGCTCAGGGCCTGACTTGATGCGGCCGATCGCGGCGATGGCGAGCTTCAACGGGCCTGGTCCTCGCCGCGGCGCGCCGGCCGGTCGCTCAGGACGGCTCTGACGGGGTTACCGACCAGAGCTTCTCAAGATCGTAAAAGTCGCGCACTTCCGGGCGGAACAGGTGCAGCACCACGTCGCCGGCGTCGATCAGGACCCAGTCGCAGGTCTTCAGGCCTTCCACGCGCGAGGCGCCGCGACCGGCGTCCTTCAGCCGCGAGATGACGTGATCGGCGATCGCGCCCACATGCCGGTTCGACCGGCCGCTGGCGATCACCATGAAGTCGCAGACCGTGGACTTGCCCGACAGGTCGATGGAGACGACGTCCTCGGCCTTGTCGTCCTCAAGAATGGAGAGGACCAGGCTTTCCAGCGCTTCAGCGTCCGCCGGGGGGTGAGCGCCCGGGGGTTCGGTCGACGCGGTTCCGGCTTCGCCGGTCGCCGCCGCGTCGCGGCGTTGCAGGTTCGCGGACAGGGTGCCTCGCTCCTCTATGGTCTTAACGCGCGAGCGAAACTATCACGCTTCGTCGCCCGGTTCGAGCCAATGAAGTGAGAAGGGCGTTTCAGGGTGCACGAAGGCCTCCCGCGCCGCCAGCCCCGCCCGTGCGGCCAGATCCTGGAAGCCCCCGACGGTGAATTTGTGGGAGTTCTCTGTGTGGATCGTCTCGGTCTCGCGCATGGAGAACGGCTCGCCGGCCACGGTGAAGCTCTGATCTTTCAGGCTGACCAGATACATCTCCACGCGGGAGCGGTACGGGTTCCAGAACGCAGCGTAGCGGAAGTTCGCCGGGTCCATCGTCCCGTCGAGCTCGCGATTGATGCGCGCGATCAGATTGTAGTTGAAGTCCGCCGTCGCGCCGCCGGCGTCGTCATAGGCCGCTTCCAGCGCGTCGCCGTCCTTGCGCAGGTCCGCGCCCACCAGAAGCGCGTCGCCTGGGCGCAGCCAGCCGCGCAATGTCTTTAGAACGCCCAGCGCGTCGATCAGCTCGAAATTGCCGATCGTCGAGCCGGGGAAGAAGACCACGCGCTTGCCCTCGGGCAGGTCGAGCCGATCCAGGTCCAGCGTGGCGGTGAAGTCATGGCAGACCGCGCCGACCGGCAGGTCGATCTCGCCAGCCAGCGCCTCGCAGGCGCTGCGCACATGATCGCCTGAGATGTCCATGCCCACGAAGGCGGCCGGCCGGTCGAGCGCGTCGAGCAGCTCGCGGATCTTCACGCTGGAGCCGGCGCCCGGCTCAAGGACCACCGCGCCCGGCCCGGCGAGGGCGCGCAGACCCGGACCGGCCTGGTCAAGCAGCTCCAGCTCCACGTCGGTGACGTAGTATTCCGGCGCCTCGGTGATCCGGTCGAAGATGCGCGAGCCCTCTTCGTCATAGAAGTACTTGGGCGACAGCGTCTTTTGCGGTTTGCGCAAGCCTTCGAGCACGTCGGCGCGGAAGTCCGAGGCGGGTGGCTGCATGTCCACGAAGAAGGTGAGCGCGCCCGGGGTCGGGCGCTCAGAAGAGGCGAGGCTCATGCTCGTCAGGTCCGGATCGGCTTAAGGGGAAGGGTTGGCGGGTCAGTCCTGGGCCGCGGCGCGCATGGCGCTCGAGGCGTGCAGGTGGAGCGGTTCTGTCAGATAAGTCCAGCACGGCGCGCGCCGCGTTGGAAGGGTGCGCGCGCGGGTCTCGGGCAAAAAGGCGCCGGCGTAGACCCGGGCGAAGCGCGAATGGCGCGCGGCGAGCGCGCCGCCGGGCCGGGCGATCACGCAGATCGGGACCCGCTCGGCGATGTCGCGCCAACGCGCCCAGCGGTGAAACCCCGCCAGCGCGTCCGCGCCCATGATCCAGACGAAGTTCACCGCTGGATGGGCGCGCTGGAGATGATCGATCAGCTCGGCCGTGCGCGTCACGCCAAGGCGCGCCTCGATGTCGGAGACGACCATGCGCGGCTCGCGCGCGGCTTCGCGCGCGCCGTTGAGCCGGCGGCGGAAATCGCCCGGCGCGTGTTGCTTCAACGGGTTTTGCGGCGTCACGATCCACCAGACCCGATCAAGCCCGAGCCGCGCCAGCGCGCAGCGCGCCACGTGCAGATGTCCGCCGTGGACCGGATCGAACGTGCCTCCGAACAGCCCCACGCGCATGCCCGGCGTCAAAAGCTCGCTCTTGAGAGCGCGAAAGGGACGGCCGGTTTCGCTCAAGGCGTCCAGCCTTCGGGTTCGTCCGCCTCGGCCTCGGCCTCGCGCGCGGCCTCCACCGCCCGCCAGGCCTCGCCCAGCAGGTCCTTCACACCCGCGCCGGCCGCGCTGGAGACGAGGCGCACCGGCGCGCCGGTCTGCGCCTCCAAAGCCGCACGGCGTTCGGCGAGCGTCTCGTCGTCGAGCGCGTCGATCTTGTTCAGCGCGACGATCTCGGACTTCTCGCCAAGCCCTGCGCCATAGGCCTCAAGCTCGCCGCGCACGGTGCGATAGCTCAGCCCCGGATCCTCTTCGGTGGCGTCGACCAGATGGATGAGCGTGGCGCAACGCTCCACATGGCCGAGGAAGCGATCCCCGATGCCTGCGCCCTCATGGGCGCCTTCGATGAGGCCGGGAATGTCGGCGATGATGAAGCGCGATCCGGCGCCGAGGTCCACCACGCCGAGATGGGGATGCAGCGTGGTGAAGGGATAGGCTGCGATCTTCGGGTGGGCCCGGCT
>CAZKBB010000074.1:0-10302 GCA_964550935.1 uncultured Caulobacterales bacterium | reverse complement strand
CGCAACCTAGTCTCCGGCTGGCGCGTTGACCCGCGTTCCTGCCTGACAGACCCGGAGACCTCCCATGGCCGACGACGAGACGCCCGAAGCCGCGCTGGTGAAGCCCGACCGCCACGCCATCCTTCCCGACCAATGCCTGGATCAGCTGTTCCGCGGCGCGCGCACCTTCTATTCCTGGGAGGATCGCGACGTCTCAGACACCACGATCCACGCGCTTTACGATCTTCTGAAATACGCGCCCACAAGCGCGAACCAGTCCCCGGCGCGCTTCTTGTTCCTGAAGGGGGACGCCCAGGAGAAGCTGCGCCCGCACCTGATCGGTCCGAACGTGGAGAAGACCATGACCGCCCCGTTGACGGTCGTGGTCGCCTGGGACTGGAAGTTCCATGAGAAGATCCCCGAGCTGTTTCCGCACAATCCCGACGCCAAGGAGTGGTTCGCCGACGAGGCGTCCCGTTTCGACAACGGCTTCCGCAACGGCTCGCTCCAGGGCGCCTATCTGATCATGGCCGCGCGCGCGCTCGGGCTTGATTGCGGGCCGATGTCCGGCTTCGACAAGGACGGCGTGGACGAGACCTTCTTCAAGGGCGATCCAGAGATGGGCTGCTGGCGGTCGAACTTCCTGTGCAATATCGGCTACGGCACGACCGAGAAGCTGTTCCCGCGCAGCCCGCGGCTCGCCTTCGACGACGCCGCGAAGATCTTCAAATAGGTCGCGCTTGAGCCCGCCCTCGGACCTCGGCGCCGTTCTCGTCCTGCATGCCGCAGGCCCGTTCTGCGCCGCGCGGGTGGAAGCCGGTCCGCTCTGCGCCGAGCGCGCCGAGCCCATGGCGCGCGGCCATGCCGAGGCGCTCCCGGGCGTGGTGGCGTCGGTGATGGACGAGATCAAGCTTCGCCCGGGGGATCTGACGCTCATCGCGGCCTGCGTGGGGCCGGGCAGCTTCGCCGGAGCGCGCGTCGGCGTCGCCTTCGCCCGCGGGCTCGCGCTGGCGTGCGGCGTGCGCGCGATCGGGATCAACGATCTTGACGCCCTCGCGCTCGACGCCGACCCGGAGCGCGCTCTTGAGGTGCTCTGCGTGCACGACGCCAAACGCGGCGATGCGGTCTGGCGGCGCTACGCGTGCGGCGAACCGGCCGGCGACATCCGGCGCGGGCGCATGGACGAGGCGTTCGAGGCGGCGCGCTCTGGTCCGCCCGGCGTGCTCGCCGGTTCGGGCGCGGTCGGCTTGAGCAAGGCCTCTCCGGACGCGCGCGTGGTGTCGAGCCCGCGCCCGCCGCTTGCGGCCATGTGCACGCTCGCCCGAAGCGCGCCGCCGGCCGCCGGCCCGCCCGCGCCCTTTTATGCGCGAAAACCCGACGCCGCCCTGCCGAAGGCGGCGGCGCGGTGAACGCGCAGGCCCTCGGCGCGCTGACGATCGAGCGGGCCGGGCCGGCCTTCGCCGGGCTGTTCGCCGCCATCCACGCCGAAAGCTTCACCGCGCCCTGGGGCGAGGCGGAGTTCGCGCGCCTTCTGGATTTGCCGACGAGCACGGCGCTGATCGCGGGATCGTCGCACGCGCCGGCCGGCTTCATCCTGTTGCAGGTCGCCGGCGACGCGGCTGAAGTGCTGACGATCGCCGTGCGGCCCGAACGCCGCCGGGACGGCGTCGGCCGCGCGCTTTTGACGGCAGGGCTGGACGCGGCGCGCCTCGGCGGGGCGGCGCGCCTGATCCTTGATGTCTCGGAGGCCAATGCGCCGGCGCGCGCCCTCTATGGGAGCCTCGGCTTCACCGAGATCGCGCGGCGCAAACGCTATTACGCCGACGGCGCGGACGCGCTTGTCCTGGAGGCGGGGCTGACGACCTGAGCGCATTTGGTGGACACGCGCGCGCGGCGCTGAGTAATTAGGAGCCTTCACCGTCATCGGGAGGCCGCCATGTCGGACCGCATCGAAAAAATCTGCCTGGACAAGGGGCTGCGCATGACCGAGCAGCGCCGCGTCATCGCGCGGGTGCTCTCCACGGCTGACGACCACCCGGACGCGGAGGAGCTGCACCGGCGCGCCTCGGCGGAGGACCCGCGCATCTCGCTCGCCACGGTCTATCGCACGGTGCGCCTGTTCGAGGAGGCCGGCATCATTGAGCGTCACGACTTCCGCGACGGGCGCTCGCGCTATGAAGAAGCCCCCGAAGACCACCACGACCACCTGATCGACATGAACACAGGCGAGGTCGTGGAGTTCGTCGATGAAGAGATCGAGCGCCTGCAGGAGGCCATCGCCCGCAAGCTCGGCTACAAGCTCGTCGACCACCGCCTGGAGCTCTACGGCACCAAGCTGAAGGACGGGGAGTAGCGGCGCTAGCCGCCCCTCGCCCGCGCCCACGCCGCGAGCAGTTCGGCGCCGTCGTCGTAGGACGTCGTTTCAAAGTCGCCGTAGCGGGCGCGGAAATCGGCGTCGGACACGATGTAATCGCTGTCGAACTGATAGCGCATCTCATGGGCCTCCCGCACGACAGGCGCGAACCACGCCAGAACGCCCGAGACGGGCGGCGAGAGATAAGTCGCGTCGAAATCGGTTCCGAGCAGAGCGTTGAAGCGCGCGACCCACGTCTCCAGCGCCGCAGCGTCGCCGACCGGCAGGTGCCCGGCACGGCCGGCCGCGCCTGGATCGTCGGCGAGCCGGATGAGCGCCCGGGCGATGTCGGGCGCATAGCTGAAGGTGTGCCGGGCTTCCGGCGTCATCAGCAGAAGCGGCGGCTTGCCGGCCACCATGCGCTCCAGGAACGACGCATACAGAAGGCTGTTCGGCGCTCCCGGCCCGTAGAAGTCCGCCGACCGCCCGATCGTGACCTGCGCACGCCCCGCCGCGTGGGCGTCGAGCAGGGTGTCGGCGACGGTCTTGCGCACCCTCCCCTTCCGGCTCGGCGGTGACTGGGGGTGGTCCTCGCTGATTGGGACCTCAAGCGGCGCCGGGCCGTACATGTAGATATTGTCGAGGAATATCAGGCGTGCGCCGGTGCGCTCCGCAGCGGCGACCGTGGCCTGGGCCACCTTCGGCCAGTCGCGCCGCCACGCCTTCGCAGTGTAGGGCAGGCCGATGCAGTTGATGATCGCCTCCGCGCCTTTGCACGACCGGCTTAACGCGTCGGCGTCGCGGGCGTCAGCGTCCCGGCTGGACGGGGCGGCGAAGGCGCGCCCCTCGGCCGCCAGAGCGGCGCACACGGCTTGGCCCACCGCGCCGCGGCCGCCTAACACTACGTACATGCCGCCTCCGTCATCGGCCTCACCCACGGCCACCTCACGCGCCCGGTCCACACAATGGCGCGGGGAGGGCGAAATCACCGCCGCTCCCTTGCCAGACAGGCGCATGAGCCCCATAAAAACCGGGGGTCCCGCGGGCGACGAGCCTGCACGCCTTGACACCCGAAGATCCGCCGGCGAGGAGGCCGGCCTTTGCGCATGACCGACACCGCGATCGAGACGCCAGGCGAGACCGGCCGCAAGCGCCTGTTCATCAAGACCTACGGGTGTCAGATGAACGTCTACGATTCCCAGCGCATGCGCGATATCTTGACCCCGCTGGGCTATGAGCCGAGCGAGACGCCCGACGGCGCCGATCTGGTCATTTTGAACACCTGCCACATCCGCGAGAAGGCCGCCGAAAAGGTGTATTCCGAGCTTGGCCGGTTGAAGCCCCTGAAAGAGGCGCGCGCGGCCGCAGGCGGCGCCATGACGGTGACGGTCGCCGGCTGCGTCGCTCAGGCCGAGGGCGCGGAGATCCAGCGCCGGGCGCCGGTGGTGGATCTGGTGGTGGGCCCGCAGACCTATCACAAGCTTCCAGAGCTCATCGCAAACGTCCATCGCGGCCGCGGAGAGGGCCTGGACACCGAATTCGACGTCGAGGAGAAGTTCGATTCCCTGGCCGCGCCCGAGCGCCAGGTGGACGGCTACACCGCCTTCGTCACCGTGCAGGAGGGCTGCGACAAGTTCTGCTCCTTCTGCGTCGTGCCCTATACGCGCGGCGCTGAGTGGTCGCGCCCGGTCGACCAGGTGGTCGCTGAAGCGCGCCAGCTCGCCGCCAAGGGCGTGCGCGAGATCACGCTGCTCGGCCAGAACGTCAACGCGTATCACGGCGCGGCGCCGGCCGGGCGCGAGGCCGACGGGATTTGGGGGCTCGGCCGTCTGGTGCGCCATCTGGCGCTCATCGACGGGATCGAGCGCATCCGCTTCACCACCTCGCACCCCAAGGACATGGACGAGGATCTGATCTCGGCCTTCGCCGACACGCCCAAGCTTATGCCCTACTTCCACCTGCCGGTGCAGTCGGGCTCGGACAAGATCCTCAAGGCGATGAACCGCAAGCACACGGCCGAAGACTATGTCGCGATCATCGACCGGCTGCGCGAAGCGCGCCCCGACATCGCGATCTCCGGCGACATGATCGTGGGCTTTCCCGGCGAGACCGAGCGCGACTTCGCCGACACCATGACGCTTGTGGAGCGCGTCGATTACGCGTCCTGCTTCTCGTTCAAGTATTCGCGCCGGCCCGGCACGCCCGGCGCGGCGCTTCCAGGCCAAGTCGACGAGGCCGTGAAGCACGAGCGGCTGCAGCGCCTGCAGGCGCTGCTCGGCGCGCAGCAGCGGGGCTTCAACGAGAGCCTCGTGGGCCGCACCGCGCCGGTCCTGTTCGAGCGCGCGGGCCGCAATCCCGGCCAGCTGGGCGGGCGCAGCCCCTATCTTCAGGCCGTCCATTGCGACGCGCCGGAGGCCCTGATCGGACAGATCGCCGAGGTGGAGATCGTCTCCGCCTCGCAAAACGCGCTCGCCGCCCGCCTGCCGGGCGGGGCGCGCCGGACGGGGACCGCCGCCGCTTGAGCCGCACCCGCAAGCCCCGCCGCACCCGGCCCTCAGGCTCGGAGCGGCTCGAATTCGAGGACGCTGAAGCCGTGCGCGCGCTCGCCGGCCCCGCGCACGAGAACCTGGCGGTGATCGAACGCGCGCTGGACGTGCGCATCGAGGCGCCGGGCGGCGGCGCGCTCGTGGTCACCGCGGAGGACGAGGGATCGCGCAAGGAGGCGCGCCGCGTTCTGAACGCGCTTTACGGGCGCGCCGAGGAAGGCCTGCCGATCGACCCCAACGCCACGCGTGCGGCCTGCCGCATGGCCGACGACGAGGCGGGCGAGCCTTTCGACGGCGTGATCCGCGTGCCGCGCGGGGCGAGCTTCGCCGCGCGCACTGACGGCCAGCGCGCCTATGTGCGCATGCTCAAGGACGAGGCGCGCTACGACATGATCTTCGGCGTCGGCCCGGCCGGCACGGGCAAGACGCTGCTCGCGGTCGCCCACGGCGCGGCCCAGCTCGCCGCCGGCGCGGTGGAGCGCCTGGTGATCACGCGTCCCGCGGTCGAGGCGGGCGAGCGGCTGGGATTCCTGCCCGGCGCGCTGGAGGAGAAGATCGACCCCTATCTTCTGCCGATCTGGGACTCCCTGCGCGACGCGCTGGGCCAGAAGCTGTCTGAGAAGATGCGCGAGGAGGGCCGGGTCGAGGTCGCCCCCCTGGCCTTCATGCGCGGTCGTACGCTGAACCGCGCCTTCATCATCGTGGACGAGGCCCAGAACGCCACCGCCGCTCAGATGCGCATGGTGCTCACGCGCCTGGGCGAAGGCTCGCGCATGGTGATCACCGGCGATCCGAGCCAGACCGACCTGAACCCGCGCGAGCCCTCGGGCCTGGCGCACGGCCTGTCGATCCTTGAAGGGGTGGAGGGCATAGGGGTCAACCGCTTTAACCGGTCCGACGTGGTGCGCCACGATCTGGTCGCGCGCATCGTGGAGGCGTACGAAACCGCTGACGCGCGGGAGGCGAAGACGCGATGAACGCGCCCGCCGAGCTTGTCGTCGAGGCCGAGGGCTGGTCCGAAATCGCCGATCTCGAACTCACGTGTCTGCGCGCGCTGCACGCCGCTGCGGCCGGGTTGGACGCGGCGCGCGACGGCGAGGCGGTGATCCTGTTCGCCGACGACCGGCTGTTGCGCGACCTCAACAAGCGCTTTCGCGGCAAGGACTCGCCCACCAACGTGCTCGCCTTTCCCGCGCCGGTTTCAGAAGGCTATCCCGGCGATGTCGCCATCGCCCTGGAGACCTGTCTGGCCGAAGCCGATGCGAAAGGCGTTGCGCCTGCGGCCCATGCAGCGCATCTGTCGGTGCACGGGTATTTGCACCTGCACGGTTACGACCACGTCGAAGAGGAGGAGGCTGCGGCCATGGAGGCTCTGGAGACCGCGATCCTGACCGGGATCGGGCTTCACGACCCCTACGCCGTCCCGGAAAGATGACCGACGACTCGTCTAGTCTGTTCGCCTGGGTGTCGCGCGCGTTTCGCGGCCCGGGCGACGCCGAAGCGGCCGACGCGCCCGACAGCGCGGACCAGCCGCCCCATGAACTGCTCGCCAACGCCCGCGCGTTCGAGCAGCTGAAAGTCGCCGACGTGATGGTCCCGCGCGCGGACCTCATCGCGGTGGAGATCGACACCCCGCTCGACGAACTGGCCAGGCGCTTCGCCGCCGCGGCGCATTCGCGCCTGCCCATCTATCGCGAGACGCTGGACGATCCGGTCGGCGTGGCGCACATCAAGGACGTGATGGGCTATATCGCCGGCGACGAGGGCACTGCGAGCCGGGAAGCGTGGACGCAGATGCGCATCCTTCCCGAAATCCGCCGGCCGCTGCTTTACGTCCCGCTGTCGATGCGCGCGCTGGATCTTCTGGTGAAGATGCAAAGCCGGCGCATCCACATGGCGCTGGTGGTCGACGAGTTCGGCGGCACTGACGGCCTCGTGACGCTCGAGGATCTGCTCGAGCCCATCGTCGGCGATATCGAGGACGAGCATGACGAGGCGGGCGCGCCGCAGGTGCGCGCCAAGGCGCCCAATGTGTGGGAGGCCGACGCCCGCGCCCCGATCGACGACTTCGAGGAGATCGTGGGCCGCGAGATCGCCACGCCGGAAGAGGACGAGGACGTCGACACGCTGGGCGGTCTGGTCTTCATGCTGGCCGGGCGCATCCCTGAGCGCGGCGAGGTGATCAGTCACCCCTCCGGCTTCGAGTTCGAGGTCACCGACAGCGACCCGCGCCGGATCAAGCGCCTGCGCGTGCGCCAAGTGGAGATCGCTGGCGAAGGCTGCGAGCGCCGCGGCGACGACGATGACGGACGCTCGATGGCGGCCGCCAAGTGAGCCGACGCCTGGCACGCATGCGCGCGCGCCTGAGGCGGCTGTCCGGCGCGCCGCTGTTGATCGTGCTGGCGCTCGCCGGCGCCGTCGGGGTCCTGGCGCACGCGCCGTACTTCCTCCAGCCCGCCTTCGTTGTTTCGCTCATCATCCTGATCCTGGCGCTGGACGGCGCGCGCCGCTCCCGCCGCCCGCTTGCGTCCGGCTTCATACGCGCCTTCGCCTTCGCCTTCGGCTTGTTCCTGGCCGGCGCGTGGTGGGTTGCGAACGCCTTCGCGAACAACCCCAACCCGGCCTACCACTGGCTCGGCCCGATCGCGGCGCTCCTGCTGGCGGGCGGGCTGGCGCTGTTTTGGGGGGTCGCGGGCGCGGTCTATGCGCGGATTTCGCGACCGGGCGTGCATCGCGTGGCGGTGTTCGCGGGCCTGGTTTTCGCAACCGAGATGGCGCGCTCGTATGCGCTGTCGGGCTTTCCCTGGAACCTGCCGGGCCATGTCTGGCCCGCCGGCGGGGCGGTCAGTCAGGCCGCAAGCGTGATCGGCGCGTCGGGTCTGTCCTTTCTGACGCTCTACGCGTTTTCAAGCCCCGCCGCGCTGATCGCGCGCGCGCCGCTCGCCGCGCGCCTGATCCCGGTCATCGCCGGGGCGGGGCTGCTCGCCGGCGCCGGCGCGTTCGGGGCGCTCAGGCTCGCCGACGCGAGCGCGGACCCGCTCGAAGGCGGGGTCTTGCGCGTCGTGCAGGCCGAGGTCCCGCCGCTTGAGAAGACCTATGAGAACCGGCGCGCCATCTTGCGCCGCTATCTGGAGATGAGCCTGGAGCCCGGCCTGGAGGGCGTCGATGCGGTGGTCTGGCCCGAGGTCGCGGTCCCGGCCTACCTGCAAAGCGAGCCGGACCTGATCGACGCCATGTCGGCCGCCTTCGCCGACGGACCCTTGCTGATCACGGGCGCGGCGCGCTTTGAGCGCAGTTCGGATGAGACCGCCTATTACAATTCGCTGTTCGTGATCGACTTCACGGGCGGACAGGCCGCAAGCCTTGGCGTCTACGACAAGACCCGCCTGGTGCCCTTCGGCGAGGGCAATCCGGCGCGCGGGCTGACCGAAATGTTCGGGTTCACCGCCTTGGCGCGGAACTTTTTCACGCCCGGCGGCGGCGCGGCGACGCTCGACCCCCGCGGCCTGCCCGCCTTCGCGCCCTTGATCTGCTACGAGGTCATCTTCCCGCGTTTCGTCCCGCGCGGCGCGGCGCGCCCGGCCTTCCTTCTGAACGTCTCCAACGACTCCTGGTACGGCGACAGCGCAGGGCCGCGACAGCACCTCAATCAGGCGCGCTATCGCGCCATCGAGGAGGGTCTGTCCATGGCGCGCGCCGCGTCCGGCGGCTCGTCCGGTCTGGTGGACCCTTGGGGACGCGGCGTTGATCTATTACCGGTGCGTGTAGAGAAAACGCTTGACATTCACATACTTGAAGGTCTCGGCAAAACGCTCTACGCGAAATACGGCGATGCGCCGTGGGCTGCGGTCGCGTTTATTCTGCTTTTCGTGGTGCATCTCGTGGTAGCATTCGTGAATAGACGCGTTATGCACGCATAAGCGTTGTTTACGAAGGTCCGCTACAGTTCACCTTCGGCGACGTTGACAAGTCAGGCAGGAACACTGCGATGAGCACCAATCCCAGGGGCCCCAACCCGATCGACAAACATGTCGGAGCGCGCGTGCGCCTTCGCCGCCAGTTGCTGAGCATGAGCCAGGAAAAGCTTGGCGAGGAACTCGGCGTCACCTTCCAGCAAATTCAAAAATACGAGCGCGGCGCGAACCGCATCGGCGCAGGCCGGCTGTGGATGCTCGCCCACACGCTCGACGTTCCGGTCTCCTTCTTCTACGAGGGCGTCAAGCAGAGCATGGTCCAGCCGGGCTTCTCCGAAGGCGACCAGACCCCGATCGTGGACGACTTCATCCAGTCCGCCGACGGCGTGGCTCTGGCCCAGGCGTTCGCGCGCATCAGCGACGCAAAGGTGCGCCGGCGCGTTCTGGAGCTGGTGCGCACGCTGGCCGCTGAAGAAGCCGAAGCGGCCGCCGACGCGGGCTAGCCGACCAAGGCCGAGCGCATCGAAACGTCACCGCGAAGCGCGCTCCATCCGGGGCGCGCTTTTTCGTTGTCTGCTTCGCATCCCGGCGGCCCCCCTTGCTTTAAGCGCTCGGATGGGCTTTATCGCACCATATAAAGGAAGCTTTATATGGAGAGCCGATTGGCCCGTTCGTCCTACCACTTCACCAGCGAGAGCGTTTCCGAAGGCCACCCCGACAAGGTGTGCGACCGGATCTCCGACGCCGTCGTCGACCTGCTCCTGTCCAAGGACCCGGTCGCGCGCGTTGCGTGTGAGACGCTGACCACCACGAACCGCATCGTGCTCGCCGGCGAAGTGCGCTGCACGGGCGATATCGATGACGCCGAGATCGAGGAGGTCGCGCGCCGCGCGGTCAAGGAGATCGGCTATGAGCAGGACGGCTTCCACTGGAAGACGGCCGAGTTCCAGAATTACCTCCACGAGCAGTCCGCCGACATCGCGCAAGGCGTCGACGAAGGCTCGGGCGCCTATGAGGAAGAAGGCGCCGGCGACCAGGGCATCATGTTCGGCTACGCCACCGACGAGACCCCGGAGCTGATGCCGGCCCCGATCCTGTATTCGCACCAGATCCTGAAAGAGATGGCGCGGCTGAGAAAGTCCGGCGAGCGACCGGAGTTCGAGCCGGACGCGAAATCGCAGGTTTCGCTGCGCTACGAGAACGGCATGCCGGCCGAGGTCACCAGCGTCGTGGTCTCCACCCAGCACAAGGACGGCGTTTCGCTCGACGACGTGCGCGAAATGGTCCGCCCCGTGGTCAAGCAGGTCCTGCCCGAGGGCTGGTTCCCGCCCGAAGACGAGTTCTACGTCAATCCGACCGGCAAATTCGTGATCGGCGGACCTGACGGGGACGCCGGCCTGACCGGACGCAAGATCATCGTGGACACCTATGGCGGCGCGGCGCCCCACGGCGGCGGCGCGTTCTCGGGCAAGGATCCCACGAAGGTGGACCGCTCGGCGGCCTATGTGGC
>CAZKBB010000073.1:0-10393 GCA_964550935.1 uncultured Caulobacterales bacterium | reverse complement strand
AGGTTCGCTGGCCGCCCGCGGCAACGCGTCGCGAGCCCGCCGGAGGCCGTCGCCGGAGAGTCGTCATGCCCGCGAGCGACGCGGAGCGTCCGGACTCGAACGCGCCGCGGCGGCCCCGGATCTGATCGAACCAGGGCCGCCGCCGCGACGCCGTCGCGTGGAGTTGACCCGGGGGAGGGTTGCGACAGGTGCCGCATCCGAGCCCTGGGGCGGCTAGTTTTGCGGCCCCTGCTGGTCGGCGCGCTCGACTTCCGCAGCGATCCGCTGAGACAGCTCCACATCACGGCGCGCGGCCGCCATGATGTCGTTGTAGCGGTCCATCTCCATGCCCGCCTCGGTGATGGCCTGTTCCATCTCGTCCTGGGCCTCGGTCTGTATCGCCATCGCGGCGTCCTCGCTCTCAGCGGCCTGGAGCTGCGGACGGTATGTCTCGACGACATCCGTGACGTTGGCGGCGGCCTGTACGAAGCTGCGAATCTCCGCGTCAGAGACCGGCCCGATCCCGGCCGGCTCCTGGTAGGCCCCCTGCCCCGGGTCCGCGGGCTGCGCCGCCGCTCCGCCGGCGGCCCCGAAAACGAGCGCGAGGGCGGCGGCGGTGTTACGCATCAGATCGATTTTCATGTCAGACTTCTCTCAGAGTGCTGCATCACCGTTGACGGTGACGCACATTGGACGCTGGCGCGCATCGCATCGTTGCATCGACCTGTCCGAAAGAATTCCGCGACGGGCCGGCAACGTTTCGCGCCCCGCCGGCGTCTCACAGATGTCGAGGCGGCGTCGAAGCTCGCGAGGACCGTGAGAGCTCATGAAAGCGGACGATATCGAGCAGGCGATCAGAGCTCACGCGCGCAGTCTGAGGCGTTTCGCGATCACGCTCGCCGGACCCGACCAGGGCGATGATTTGTTCCAGACGACCTGCGAGACGGCGTTCCGCAAGCGCCGCAGCCTGCGCCGCGGCTCCAAAGTCCGGTCTTGGCTGATGACCATCATGTATCGCCAGTTCGTGTCCGAACGTCGCCGTGCGGCGCGGCGCAACGAGATCGGGGCCGGCCAGGCGCCCGAGCAGGCGCTCGGCGCATCCAGCGCGGTCAAGCTCTGCGCGGTCAGGGTCGTGGACGCGCTGGCCGAACTGCCCGACGACCAGCGTGCGGCGATGGTTCTTGTCTGCGTGGACGGCTTTTCGAGCGAGGAGGCGGCTGAGATGTTGTCGATCGACGCTGGGAGCGTGCGTGCGCGCGTATCGCGCGGCCGCGCCAAATTGCGGCGGGTGACCGGAGAGCGGCCGCTGGAGGGCCTGGGCGCGGACGGGACAGCGGCAGCGAAGGCCAGAGCCGATGGAGAATAACCGCTCATCCGAGCCGGACGGCGATCCGATCGACCGCCAGCTCGCCGACGCCCTGGATCTGTACGCCGACGGGTCCCCGCCGCCCGGCCTGGCGACCATGGCCGATCGCGCCCGAAAGCACGAGAGCCGGATCCGCCGAGGCGTGCTCGCCGTCGCCGCGGCGGCGGTTTTCGCAGCCGGCTGGGCGGGCGATGAATGGCTTACGGTTGCCCCCGACGCCGTTGACGGCGAAGCGCGTGAACTGGTCGAGGCGAACCGGGATTGGGACGAGCAGGTCGAGCTGGCGAGCCTCGACGGGGCCGGGCTGGACGGGGCCGGGCTGGACGGGGCCGGGCTGGACGGGATCGCGCCGGCGACGCTGACCGAGCTTGGCCTTTATCTGTCCCGGACCGAGCGCCTGCGCACCGCGAGCGGGGTGTTGCAGCGCATGCGTTACCGATCGAGAGACGGTCGAAGCGTGAGCATCATTCTGAAGCCGCAACCACAAACGGACCCGGCCCGGATCCATCTGGGGCGTCATCAAGGTCAGGGCGTGGCCTTCCTCAAGCACGACCGGTTCTCCGTCGGCGTCATCGGCGATGTCGAGCCCGGCGAGCTCAGACAGGTCGCCGAGCGCGTTCGAACCCATCTCGACGAAGCCGCCAGCCGACCGGTCGATATGCGCAGGCTGGCGGGAGACTCGCCGCAACATCCCATAGGCGCTCCTGCGCCGGCGACCGGCGACACGGTGACCGTTTCCGGCGACCCTCCTCCGGGAGGGTGAAAGGGCCGGCGCGGACAGGTTGATGCGCGACCTGCGCCGGTCCGGCGCGGCGGCCCGAACGGCTGGCGCGGCGAATTCGTGGGTCCGCGCCCTGATCGCCCGCGCCCGTCACAGGCGCGCTGCAAGCGCGCGTCGGGGCGGCCAAACGCCCGCAACGGCGCTTTTTTCCGAAAAGGTTTGTGTAAGCGTCAATTTTTTTAGACACTCGATCCTGTCTAGCAACTTGAGGGCGTCCCATGACGGCACCGTTTCCTTTCACCGCCATCGTCGGTCAGGACGAGATGAAGCAGGCCCTGCTGATGGCTTGCGTCGAGCCGCGGCTCGGCGGGGTGCTGATCTTCGGCGACCGCGGCACGGCCAAATCCACGGCGGTGCGCGCGCTGGCGGGGTTGCTGCCGGATATCGAGGTGCGCGCGGGCTGCCCCTGCAACAGCGCGCCGGACGCGCCGGCGGTGGAGGGGTTGAGCCAAGGCCGGGGCGAGCCGGAGATGAAGCCCATGCCGGTGATCGACCTGCCGCTCGGCGTGACCGAGGACCGGCTGGTCGGCGCGCTGGATATTGAAAAGGCGCTGCGCCGGGGCAAGAAAGCCTTCGAGCCGGGCCTGCTGGCCCGGGCCAATCGCGGCTTTCTCTACATCGACGAGGTCAATCTGCTTGAAGATCATATCGTCGATCTTCTGCTCGATGTGGCCGCGACCGGGGAAAACGTGGTCGAGCGCGACGGGCTGAGCGTGCGCCATCCGGCGCGATTCGTGCTGGTCGGCAGCGGCAACCCGGAAGAGGGCGAGCTGCGCCCGCAGCTGCTCGACCGGTTCGGGCTGTCGGTTGAGGTGTCCACGCCGAGCGCGATCGACGACCGCGTCGAGGTGGTGCGTCGGCGCGACGCCTATGAGCGCGACCCGGCCGCCTTTGCGCGGAACTGGGCGGAGGCCGAGGCCGACCTGTCTGAGGCCATCGTGACCGCACAGGCGCGCGTGTCGAAGATCGACGCGCCCGAAGCGGTGTTGCGCAAGGCCTCGGAGCTGTGCGTCGCACTGGGCGCGGACGGCTTGCGCGGCGAGCTCACCCTGATCCGCGCGGCCCGGGCCAGGGCGGCCCTTCAAGGCGAGGACGCGATCACCGAAGCCCACATGAAGGCCGTCGCGCCGTGCGCGCTGCGCCATCGCCTGCGTCGCGATCCGCTGGACGAAGCCGGCTCGGCGGCCCGGATCGAGCGCGGACTGGCGGAGGCGTTCGCCGCGTGACCGATCTGGTGCCTCCTGCGGACGCCTGGCGCGACGCGCATCTGGCGGCCGGCCTGCTGGCGATCGATCCCGGTCTCGGCGGAGCGGTGGTCCGGGCGCGCCCGGGCCCGGCCCGCGAGGCCTGGCTGGACACACTGCACGATGTGTTCGGCGACGTGCGCTCGCGGCGCATTCCCGCCGGCGTCGAGGACGAGGCGCTGCTCGGGGGTCTCGACCTGACCGCCACGCTCGCCAGCGGGCGCTCCGTGCGCCGCGCTGGTCTTCTGGAGACGATCGCGGGCGGCATCGGAACCCTGCCCATGGCTGAGCGCATCGAGGCCGGCGTGGCCGCGCGCCTGTGCCAGGCGCTCGACGGGGAAGACGCGCCAGTCCTCATCGCTCTGGACGAAGGCGATGCAGGCGGCGAAGACGGGCGCGAAGAGGAGGAGGCCGTGCCGGAGGCGCTGGTCGACCGGCTGGCCTTCGCGCTCGATCTGTCCGGCGTCCGGCTGTCTGATTTGAACCGCCGCTTTCCCGCGCTCGACCGCGAATCGGTGGCCATGGCTCAGGTGCGCCTGCCCTATGTGGAGACCGGCGACGCCGTCCGGGCGCTGACCGAAGCGGCTCTGGCGCTCGGCGCGATGTCGATGCGCACGCCGGTCATGGCCGTCCGCGTCGCCTGCGCCAATGCAGCACTGAACGGACAAGATGAAGTCAGCGAAGCCGACATCGCGCTCGCCGCGCGGCTGGTGCTGGCGCCGCGCGCGACCCGATGGCCCGGCGCGGAGGAGACCCAGGAAACCCAGTCCGAGCGCGAGCCCGATCGCGATCCCGCCGATGACGGCGCCGACAGCCGGTCTGAGGACGAGGATCCGTCCGATGAGGCCGAGCCGGAGATCTCAGCCGATGCGCTGACCCAGATCAGCATCGACGCGGCCGCCGCCGCGCTTCCGCCCGGGCTGCTGCTGGCGCGCCAGGAAGGGCGCGCCCTCGGCCCGGCCCGGCGCGCCGGACGCTCCAAGGCGGTGCGCAAGATGGCGCTTCGCGGACGCCCGGCCGGAACCCGGCGCGGCGAGCCGACCGGCGGCGCCCGCCTGGACGTGCGCGAAACCATCATGGCGGCCGCTCCCTTCCAGCGCATGCGTCGGCGCGGAGCGGAGCGGTACGGCGTGCGCGGGCCGTTGCGGATCCATAAGGAGGATCTGCGGGTGCGCCGCTTCAAGCACGTGCCTGAGACCGCGACGATCTTCGCCGTGGACGCCTCCGGCTCGCTGGCGCTGAACCGCCTGGCCGAGGCCAAGGGCGCGGTCGAGCTGATGCTGGGCGAGTCCTATGTACGGCGCGACCAGGTCGGCCTGATCGCCTTCCGGGGCGAGGGCGCGGAAGCCTTGCTCGCGCCGACCCGCTCGCTCACCCGGGCCAAGCGCAGCCTGTCGGCCCTGCCCGGCGGCGGCGGCACGCCGCTGGCCAGCGCGATCGACGCGGCCGAGGCGATGGCCCGTCAGGCCCAGCGACAGGGGCGCAGCGCCACGCTTGTCTTCCTTACCGACGGCGCGGCCAATGTCGCGCGCGACGGATCGCCGGGGCGCGAACGCGCCGGCGCGCAGGCGCTGGAGGCGGCCAAGCGCGTGCGCGCGGCCGGCCACGCCGCCCTGATCGTGGATGTCTCACGGCGCGGCGCGGACGCGGCCAGGACCCTGGCCCAGACCATGGACGCCCGCTATGTCCGCCTGCCCGCCGCGCGACCGGACGCTCTGGCCCGGCTGGCGCGCGAGGCGGCGGCGTGAGCGGCTCGGCCACACCGCCCGCCGACTGGCCCCATCGCGCGGCCAGCCGGCAGGTCCAGGCGGGCGGCGTGGACTGGCATGTCCAGCGCTTCGGTTCAGGACCCGCGCTCGTTCTGATCCACGGCACCGGGGCCTCAGTGCATTCCTATCGGGCGCTGGCCGAGCGTTTGAGCGACCGGTTCGAAATCGTCATGGCCGACCTGCCCGGTCACGGCTTCTCCGGCGCGATGCCCGCGCCAGCGCTCAGCCGCGTGGCGAGCGCGCTTGCCGCGCTGCTGGATCATCTTGATGTCGAGCCGGCGATGCTGGCGGGCCACTCCGCCGGCGCGCCCATCGCGCTGCAGATGACGATGAACGGTCTGGTCGCGCCGAAGGCGGTGATCGGCCTGGCCCCGGCGCTGAAACCCTATGGCGGTCCGGCGCAGGGGCTGGCGGCCGGCGCGGTGAATCTGGCCCTTTTGAACCCGGTCACGCCCCGCTTCGTGGCAGGCCGCGCGAACCCGACCCGGGTGGCGCGGCTGATCGCGCGCACCGGCTCCCACCTCGATGAGGAGGGGCTGGCGCTTTACACCCGGCTGTTCTCAAGGCCCGCCCATATCGCGGGCACGCTCGGACTGATGGCGCACGTCAAGCTGGAGCCCTTGCTGGACCGGCTCGCTGGGATGACGACGCCGGTGACGCTGCTGGCCGGAGAGGCCGACCTGGCGACGCCGCTGCGCGATATCAGCTGGGCGGCGCGGCGCATGCCCGGCGCCGGCTTGATCCGCCTTCCAGGCGTCGGCCACCTCCTGCACGAGGAGGACCCCGACGCGGTCGCCGACCACATCACGGCCATCGCCGAGCAGGCCGGCCTGTTCTCTGCTGCGTCAGCCCCGATCCGGCCGTCTGCGCGGACACCGGCGCGAACCGCCGCGCGGACTGCAGCGCCCGCTCTTGCGTCGGACCGGGCGCCGGCCCGCACCGCGGGAGACGCGCGATGACCGTTCTCAGCCTGCCCGGCGACCATCCCTTACGCGCAGAGCTGTCAGGCGAGGTCCACGCGCGCCCGCCGCTTCCGTTAAGCCCGCCGATGCAGGCCTCCTACCTGGTGTTGCACACCGCCCCCGACCGGCGCGAGTCGGACTGGGCCGCGGTCGCCGATCTGGCCGCCGCCTTCAAGCTGAGCGCGCCGGAGGTTTCGGCCAATTACTTCACCGCCGATCTGGGGCCGGTCCGGGTCATCTGGGAGTGCCACAGCGAGTTCACCCGCTACACCTTCATCGGCTCCGATCCGGACGTGGACGGGGCTCTGGACGATCCCCCCATCGGCAAGCTGCCTCGAAAATGGCTGGTCGCCCTGCCCGGTCAGGTCTTGTTCGCCGCCCACGTGCTGATGGTCGAGGACGAAGGCGATGATCCGGCCACGGGCGACCTGACCCGGCGCCTGTTCGGCGACGCTGAAATCGTCGGCGCGTCCATCGCGGCCGGGGGCGCGGTCGCCCTGACCGATTTCCGCACCTACGAGGACGGGTTCAACCGATTCCTGATCCGCAATCGGAGCATGAGCGAGCGCCAGGCCGGACGCCATGTGCGCGCCCTTCTGGAGATGGACACCTATCGGATGATGGCGCTGCTCGGCCTGCCGGTGGCTCGCGAACTCGGCCGGCTTCTAACCGGGCGCGAGCGGGATCTGGCCGGGATCACGCGCGAAATGGTCGAGTCTGGAACCTCGGACGAGAACGCCCTGCTCGACCGGCTCTCGCGCCTGGCCGCCGATATCGAGCGGCGTCACTCGACGCACTATTACCGCTTCAGCGCGTCGGCGGCCTATTACGGCATCGTCCAGGCGCGCATCGGCGAGCTGCGCGAGCAACGCATCGAAGGGCTGCAGACCTTCGCCGAGTTCACGGAGCGCCGCCTGGCTCCGGCGATGAACACGGTCCACGCCGTCTCCCAGCGCCTGGAGTCCATGTCCAAGCACCTGGCGCGGGCCACGCAGCTTTTGTCCACGCGCGTCGCTCTGACGCAAGAGCAGCAGAGCCGCAAACTGCTCGAGGCGATGGCCCGGCGGGCCAAGCTTCAGCTGCGCCTGCAGCAGACCGTCGAGGGGCTCTCCGTGGCGGCGATCACCTATTACGTCGTCGGGCTGATCAATTATGCGGCCAAGGGCTCGGAGACCGTCGGTTCGCCTCTAGATTCCGCCCTCGTGACCGCGATCGCCATCCCGATCGTGGCGCTGGGATTGATGATCGGCGTGCGCCGGATCCGGCGCACGCTCAAGCGGGCGGAGAAATGATGTGCTGAAACGGGTCGAGACGAACGAGGCGGACGGCGTGCGCAATGACCGGCTCCCGCACGCGGTGGTGATTGGCAGCGGGTTCGGCGGGCTCGCGGCCGCGGTGCGGCTGGGCGCGCGGGGGTATCGCGTGACGGTGGTGGAAAAGCTCGACCAGCCCGGCGGGCGCGCCTGCGTCTTTCGCGAAGACGGCTACGTATTCGACGCCGGGCCGACCATCATCACCGCGCCCTTCCTGCTGGAAGAGCTGTGGGAGCTGGCGGGCAAGCGCATGGCCGATGATATCGACCTGCGCGAGATCGATCCGTTCTACGGCATCCGCTTCGACGACGGCACGGTGTTCCACTGCTCGCGCGACGCCGATGCGATGCGCGCCGAGGTCGCCCGATTCGCGCCGGAGGACGTGGCCGGCTACGACCGCTTCATGGCGAAGAGCCGGCAGATCTTCGAGATCGGCTTTGAGAAGCTCGGCCACGTGCCGTTCCACAAGCTACTGGACATGGCGAAGATCGCGCCGGACCTGTTGCGCTTCTCCGGCCACCGCTCGGTCCACGCCCTCGTCTCGCAGTATGTGAAGAACGAGAAGGTCCGCGTCGCGCTGAGCTTCCATCCGCTTCTGATCGGGGGCAATCCGTTCTCGGCGAGCTCGATCTACTGCCTGATCTCCTATCTGGAGCGCCAATGGGGCGTGCATTTCGTGATGGGCGGCACCGGCGCGCTGGTGACCGGTCTGGTCGACCTGATCCAGGGACAGGGCGGGACGGTCCGGTGCGACAGCGAGGTGGAGGAGATCGTGGTCGAGGACGGGCGCGCGAGAGGCGTGCGCCTGGCCTGTGGCGAGACGCTCGCCAGCGACATCGTCGTCTCCAACGCCGAGACCGGGCACACCTACAAGCACCTGCTCTCCGGGACGAAACGCAAGCGCTGGTCGGACGCCAAGGTGGAGGGCGCGCGCTACTCCATGAGCCTGGTGGTCTGGTATTTCGGCACGCGCCGGCGCTACGAGGAGGTGGACCACCACACCATCGTGCTGGGGCCGCGCTACAAGGGCCTGCTCGACGACATCTTCAAGCACAAGCGCCTGGCGGAGGACTTTTCGCTTTATCTCCACCGGCCCACCGCGACCGATCCCTCGCTCGCGCCGGAAGGCCATGACGCCTTCTACGTGCTCTCGCCGGTGCCCAATCTGGACAGCGGAACGGACTGGGAGACCATGGCCGAGCCCTATCGCCAGGCCATCGAACAGCGCCTGGAGGAGACGCTCCTGCCCGGCCTGAAGGACGAAGTGACGGTGTCGCGCGTCATGACGCCGCTCGACTTTGAAAACCGCCTCAACTCCACGCGCGGCGCGGCGTTCGGGCTCGAGCCCGTTCTCACCCAGAGCGCCTGGTTCCGCGCCCACAACAAAAGTGAAGACGTCGACGGGCTCTACCTCGTCGGCGCCGGGACGCATCCCGGCGCAGGCGTGCCGGGGGTTCTGTCCTCGGCGCGGGTGCTCGACGCCGTCGTGCCTGATGGGAGGGTTCATGTCTGACCGGTTTGCAAACCCGGCCGACCTCGACGCCTGCCGCCGCTCGATCCGCGGCGGGTCGAAGAGCTTCTACGCCGCCTCGCTGCTTCTTCCGCCGGCGGTGCGCGACCGCGCCTACGCCCTCTACGGCTTTTGCCGCCGCGCCGACGACCTGGTGGATGGCGGCGGGGATCCGCGCGCGGCCTGCGACGCGCTGGAGGCGCGCATCGAGGCGATCTATGCGGGACGGCCGGGCCGCGATCCGGTGGACCGGGCCTTCGCCGACCTGGTGCGCGAATGCGACATCCCCGAAGCCCTGCCCGAGGCGCTGGTCCAGGGCTTCGCGTGGGACGCGTCGGGCCTGCGCTACGACACCATCTCACAGCTGCGCGACTACGCCGCGCGCGTGGCCGGCAGCGTTGGCGTGATGATGGCGCTCGTCATGGGCGTGCGCGGCGAAGCGGCCCTGGCGCGCGCGGCCGATCTGGGCGTTGCGATGCAGCTGACCAATATCGCGCGCGACGTCGGCGAGGACGCCCGGCAAGGCCGCCTCTACCTGCCGCGCGCGTGGATGCGCGAGGCCGGGATCGATCCGGAGCGCTGGCGCGCGGCGCCGCGTTTCGACGAGCGCCTGGGCCGGGTCACCGAGCGCCTGCTCGATGAGGCGGCGCGTCTCTACGATCGCGCCCGGCCCGGCGTGGCGCTTCTGCCGGCCACGTGCCGGCCGGCGATCCACGCCGCCGCGCGCATCTATCGCGAGATCGGCGCTCAGGCCGAGCGGGCCGGTTTCGATACCGTAGGCGCACGCGTCAGCACCTCGACCGGGCGCAAGCTCTCGCTGGCGCTGGCGGGGTTCGCCGACGCCGCCATGGCGCGCGGCGAGACCGATGCGCAGCCTTTGGACGAGACGCGCTTTCTGGTGCTCTCCACCCCGCCGGGCGAGCCGCAACCCGAAGAGCCGGCCTGGTGGAATGTGGGCGAACACTGGGGTCGGATGGCCGACATCCTTATGGAGCTTGAGCTGCGCGAACGCGCAGCCCTGGAATCTGGAGCGCAGACCGCCGGGCGGGGCTGATGCGCGACTACCTGCCGCTGCTGTTTGAAGGGCTGATCGCCGGCGCGGTGATCGTGTGGGGCGTGCGCGAGCTGATCCTGCTCAATCGCGACGACACGCGCGACGAGGACGGCGGCGGCGACAGGGATCACAGCGGCGACACCGAGGAATGAAACCCGAACGCGCCGGGCGCGTTAACCCCGGGTTGCGAGCCCTTTCGGCGCAGGGCCGACCTTGCTCGCTGTCGCTTCCGGGAAAGGATCCGATCATGGACCAGTCCACTTTAGTTCCGGCGCTGGGTCTGTTCACGCTTCTCATCTTTCTGGGCTATGGCGTGGTGCGCTTTGTGCGCGTTCGCGCCAAGCAGAAACGAGACGGCGACATCTGACCCGCGCCCGTGGCGGGTTCGCCCGGCGGCCCGATCGCCCTATGCTCC
>CAZKBB010000072.1:0-11280 GCA_964550935.1 uncultured Caulobacterales bacterium | reverse complement strand
CTGGGAGGACGACCACAAGAACAGCCCGGCCATGAGCGCGGCGACGACGAGATCCGGCCAGGCCGCGCCTGTGATCGCCACCAACGCGGCCGCGCCGATCACCGCGCTGTTGCCGATGGCGTCATTGCGGCTGCAGACCCAAACGGAGCGGACGTTGGCGTCGCCGTCGCGATAGCGCATCAGCACCGCGACGCTGGCCAGATTGGCCGCCAGCGCCAGGAACCCGATCGCGCCCATGACGGTCGGGTCGGGCTGACCGTGGACGAAGACCCGCCAGAGCGTCGAGCCGAAGACCCACAGACCCATCGCGGCCAGGCCCAGCCCCTTGAACAGGGCGGCGCCGGCGCGCGCCTGCACGGATTTCCCGATGACGAAGAGGCTCAGCGCGTAAGTGACGGTGTCGCCCAGGAAATCCAGCGCGTCGGCCTTCAGGGCTTGAGACCCGGCCAAGGCGCCGGCGGCCATCTCAACGGCGAACATGACCGCATTGATGGCGATCACGATCCACAGCGCGCGTTTGAAGCCGGGGCTCATCCCGTCGAATTTCGGCTGCTCGGCGCAACACGAGCCGGACATGGTCGGTCTCTTGGTCTGCTTGCTTGGCGCGGGTCACAGTGACATGTACGATCTACAGCGACTGTAGATACAAGGGCGCGACGTCATGACCTGCAGCTACGCCATCGGCGAGTTGTCCTGGCGCACCGGCGTGAAAGTGACGACGATCCGCTATTACGAGCAGAACGGATTGCTGCGCGAGCCCGAGCGCGCCGAGAGCGGTCACCGACGGTATGACCAGGCTGCGCTGGAACGGCTGGGTTTCATCCGTCAGGCGCGGCTGTTGGGCTTTGACCTGGCCGCGATCGGGGAGCTGTTGGGGCTTGCGGCCGACCCGGACCGGCCTTGCGAGGCGGTTGACGCGATCGCGCGACGCCACGTCAACGAGATAGATGGCCGCATCCGACAGCTGACCGCGCTCAAGAGTGAGCTTGAACGCGTCATCGCCGGGTGCGGAAGCGACCGGGTCGGCGACTGCCATGTGCTCCAGTCCATCTCGCGCCGGGATGCGCGGCCGGAAGGCGGCGCACCTGCGCCCGGCGCCGTCGCCGTGCGGGGCTGAGCGAGCGTCCAGGCCCGCTGCGTCCGCCGCGCCCTGATCGCCCCTCTTGCCCAGCCGGGCGTGTCGCGCCTAAACACGTGGGCGCACACGACACGCGCGGGCATGATGTAACGGTAGCCTGTCAGCTTCCCAAGCTGATCGTGCGGGTTCGATTCCCGCTGCCCGCTCCAGGTCCTCGTCTCAGATCACCTCCCAGACCGAACGCCGCGTGCGATTTTCGGCCGACGCGCGCTAGATGGGATGCGATGAGCGCTGAGGCGTCATACTTGCACCAGCGGCGCGGCCCGCGCGCCTGGCGGCGCATACGCCTTGTCATGAAGCGGCTCGACCGGGCGGCCCGGGGCGAACGCGCGCTGCCGGCCCTGTTCGTCGGCTCGGTGATCGAGTCCTCCATTCTGCCTTGGCCGATCGAGTTTCCCCTGCTGGCGGTGATGCTGCGCGGTCGTCGGCACGTCGCCCCGGCGATGCTTGCGGTCACCGCGGGGTCCGCGGTGGGGTGTCTGATCAGCTATCTGGCCGGGTTGGCCGCGCTTGAAGCGCTGGCGCCCCTGATCGAAGGGGCCGCGTCAGTCGAGGCGGCGCGCGCGCGCATGGAGGAGGCGGGCGCCTGGGCGGTATTCCTGGCCATGATGGCGCCGGTGCCGGTTCAGCTGGCGAGCTTCGCCGCGGGGCTTTCCGGCGTCGCGTTCGGCTGGTTCGTCCTGGCCGTCGTGACCGGACGGTTCCTGCGTTACGCGGCGATGGGCGTTCTGGTTTTCATTTTCGGTGAGCAGGTCATGGCCTGGTGGGCGGGGCGCTCGTGGCGGACGCGCGCGGCCGGGCTTGCAGTCTTCCTGGCGGCGTTTGTGGCCTTGTTCGCCTGGACGCTGTCCGGGCTCGCCGGCGCGCGCGGGTGAGGCTCAGCGCCGGCGCAGGCCGGACAGGTCGATCCCGTAGATCGCAAGCACGCGCACCAGCGCGACGAGCATCACCGTGACCGCGACCAGCATGACCATCGTCCAGGGGATGAGCCGGGGACGCAGCGGGTCGGACGGCCTGGAGCTGCGCCAGACCGCGAGCGCGAACACGCCGGCCGCGCCAGCGAACAGGATCAAGGTTTCAAGAAGCGTCATCGAACGCGCCGTCAGCTCCGCCGGGTGCGCGTCATCCGGCTGAGCCCGTGGCGCGTCTTGGCCCACGAATAAGGGTGCGCGGCGAGCTCGCGCAAGGCTCTGACGAGGGCGAGGCTCTGCAGCGGCCAGTAGAGCGGCATCGTCGCGAGCATGAACGGGCGCGAGGCGAGCCCGGCGCGCTTCAGCCCCACATGGGCGGCGAGGGCCGCGCAGGCGTAGCCGGCGAACAGAACCGCCAGGCCCGCATGCGCGCTCGACCCGCTCGCGCCGGCTCCAGTCAGAACGGCGAGGGCGATGCATAGAACGAGGCTCGGCGCATGCAGCGCGGCGCTCGCCGCGTTCGCGCCAAGCGTTCCAAGGAGCGAGACGAGCGCGCCCGGGCCGGCCGCGCGCACCAATCCGGCCGCGTCGCGCAGATGCACCAGCGTCGTGATCAGATGGCCCTTCAGCCAGCGAGAGCGCTGAGCCAGCCAGGGGCGCACGCCAAGCGGCGCCTCCTCTAGCGTGCCCGGCTCGATCAGCCCTATGCGCCATCCGAACCGCGCCAGCCGGAAGCCGATATCGGCGTCCTCGGTGACGTTGAACGCATCCCATCCGCCGCAGGCCTCCAGCGCGTCGCGCCGGAACACGTTGCTCGTCCCGCCAAGGGGCGGCGGCCAGCCGAGCCGGCGGTAGAAGGGCAGCATGACGTGGAACTGCGCCGCGTACTCCAGCGCGAACTGCCCCGTGATCCAGGTCTCGTCCGCGTTGTACCAGCCAAGCGGCGCCTGCACGCAGCCCAGGGTCTCGTCCGCGGCGAAGGCTTCCGCCGCCGCGCGCAGCTGGTCGGGCGCGGGCGCGTCCTCGGCGTCATACACCGCGACCAGTCGGCCGGATGTGCGCGCCAACGCCGCATTAAGCGCCTTGGGCTTGGTGCGCGGACCGATATTGGGGACCGCGACGACGCTGAAGCCGTAGGACGCGGCGGCCGCGAGCGCGGCGGTGAGCGTGGCCGGGTCGGTCTCCTCCACCACAAAGACGATCTCCAGCCGGTCGCGCGGGTAGTCCATGCGCGACAGCGAGGCGGCCAGGGCGGAAAGAACCTCACCGGGCTCGTCATAGACGGGGCAGAGCACGGACAGGCTGGGCAGGCGGGCGCGCGTGAGCGGCCGGCGCGGACTGTAGACCGGGGCGGTCAGGGCGGCGGCCGCGCGCAGGACCGCCACGGTCAGAAGCGCCAGCGCCGCGACCGCCCACAGGATCGTGAGCGTCGCCTGCGGCGCCAGCGCGATCGCTCCGCAAACGAAGGCCGACGGCCCGGCGAACAGCGCGCTCGTGCGTGCATCTCGGCGCGAGGCGCTGAGATGCGGCGACCGCCGGCGCAGCGCGAACGCGGCCGAGCGCGCCTCAGCCCGCCGCCGTCGCGGCGCGACCGCCCGCGCCGGACGCGGCGCGGCGGAACCGTCTTCAGGCGTCATCGAACGATCGTCCCCCTGGAGGGGAGTGACGATGTCAAAAATCCCTTGAAAAGGGAAGCGCGCCGCCGGAAACGGGTCGCCTAAGCCTTTGGATCGAAGAAAAAGACGCGCTTGACCGCGTCGAAGCCATCAGCGCGCGGCTCCAGGGTGAAGCCCGCCGCCGCGCTGGTCGGCCAGCCATAGGGCAGGTCGCCCGCGTCGCCTGCAAGGCCGGCGAGATGGTGCGCGAAGGTGCCGACGCCGGGATTATGTCCCACGATGATGACCCGCTGCGCGCCGCGTTCGAAGGCTTCAAGCGCCAGCCTTTGCAGCATGGTGTCGGAGGCATGATAGAGCGCCATGGGATCGTCGATCTGCGCATCGCCCAGAAGGGGCGCGATCAGGGCCCAGGTTTCGCGGGTGCGCCGGGCCGGGCTGACGAGCGCGCGGTCTGCGGTGAGGCCGGCTTTCGCGATCGCGTCGGCTGCGCGCGCGGCGTCCTCGCGCCCGCGATCGGTCAGGCCGCGCTCGAAATCGTCCTCGGCCTCCAAGCGGTCGACGGCCTTGGCGTGGCGGATGATGACGAGCTGGGCCATGGGCTGAGGGGCTCCGCTTGGGCGGTTGTCGGGACGGGCTTGGGCGCGGCCTGTTCACGATCACGTAGCGCAGGGTTGCGCCGAAGGCCCCGGGGCCTCACCTAACGCGTGTCCGACAAACCCGCCCTTTCGATGGAGAACGACATGGGTCTTCTGCTTGGCGACACCGCGCCCGATTTTCAAGCTGAAACCACCAACGGTCCGATCAGCTTCCACGACTGGATCGGAGAGGATTGGGTGGTCTTCTTCTCCCACCCGGCCGATTTCACCCCGGTGTGCACCACCGAGCTGGGCTACACCGCGAAGCTGAAGGACGAATTCTCCAAGCGCGGCGTGAAGGCGATCGCGCTTTCTGTCGATCCGCTGGACGATCACCACGGCTGGGTGAAAGACATCGAGGAGACCCAGGGCATCGCGATGAACTTCCCGATCATCGCCGATACCGACCGCAAGGTCTCCGAGCTGTACCAGATGATCCACCCGAACGCGGATCCGAAGGTCACCGTGCGGGCGGTCTACATCATCGATCCGAACAAGAAGATCCGCGCCACCTTCACCTATCCCCCGAGCGCGGGCCGGAACTTCGACGAGGTGCTGCGCCTGATCGACAGCCTGCAGCTCACCGACGGCTTCAAGGTGGCCACGCCGGTGAACTGGCGCGACGGCGAGGACGTGATCATCGTGCCGAGCCTGTCGAACGAGGACGCCGACAAGCTCTTCCCGAAGGGCTACACCACAGTGAAGCCCTATCTGCGCACCACGCCGCAGCCGAACAAGTAAGCCCGCGCCCTCGGCGCAAGGCTTTGAAGGCCGGTCCCGCTCGCGGGGCCGGCCTTTTTCATGGACTTTTGTAAAGGGTGCTTGACTCCGCCTCGACCTATGGATACGAAGTCAAGGTCGCTTGACATAAATCCATAGGAGACGCCCATGTCCGCCAACCTGTCCCGCGGCGAGTTGGCCCGCCGCTCCCTCGTCGGCCTCGCCGTCGCCGGCCTCATCGCCGGCTGGGGCGCGGTCGGCGCCGCCTTCCTGCTCGACGCATCGCGACCGATCCTCGTCGGCGCGGTGGTCGCGGCCGCCATCGCCACGGAAGCGGCCTTCTGGGTCGCGGCCGTCACGCTCGGCTGGACCGCCTTCGCCAACCGCGCCCGGCTGTGGTCGCGCCTGACCGGGCGCAAGAACCAGGGAGAGGCGTAATGGCGATCGGCTCAATCCAACCCCGCGTCCTGGCGCGCGCCTGCGCGGCGGTCCTCGCCGTTGGAACGAGTGCGGCTGCGCTCACCGGCTGCGCGGAGACCGTGTCGTATAGAGCTCCGCTCAGCGGCGCGCTCTACACCGGCTTCACCCTCATCGACCCGGTCGAACGCACGGTCGCTGAAGACGCCTGGGTCGTTGTCGACGAGGCGCGCATCGCCGCGTTCGGGACCGGCCCGGCGCCCGAGGGCGCCTTCGAGGTCCGTCAAGACATGTCGGGGCACTACGCCCTGCCGGGCTTCATCGACGTGCACGGGCACCTCACCGCCGGGCCCCACGCGGTCGAGATGATCGAGGGCCAGCCGACGCTCACCATGGCCAGCGTCGACGAGGTCACCGCCTATAACGCGCGCATGGCGCTGGCGTTCGGCGTCACGACCGTGCGCAACCCCGGCGCCGATCCGCAAGCCAGCGCGGCCTATGACGCCCGGATCGAGGCGGGAGACTGGATCGGTCCGCGCACTTACCACGCCGGCGCGGTGATCGAGCCCCCGCCCATGGGCGGGGCCGCGTTCGCCTATCCGACCACGCCTGAGGCGTGGGACGCGGAGGCCGCGCGCCAGGCTGCGCTCGGCATGGCTTACTTCAAGCTCTACCAGAGCCTCACCGAAGATGAGCTGGCGCAAGGCGTCGCAGCGGCGCGCGCCCACGGGCTGGAGCCGATCGCGCACCTGGACCGTGTGAGCTGGACCCGGGCCGCCGAGCTTGGCGTGCGCGGCTTCCTGCACGCCCTGCCCACCAGCCCGGACCTGCTCGAGCCGGAGGCGCGGGCGGATTATCTCAGCGTTCGCGGGGTGGATTCCCGCTTCATGTATCAGTGGTTCGAGCGCGTCGATTTCGACGGTCCGCTGATGCAGGCGCTTTTCGACACGCTTGTGGAGACCGAGGCGACCGCAGACCTGACGCTGCAGGTCAACGTGCTGATGACCGGGCCGGACGCGATCGACCGCATCTATCCGCCCGCGCATCGCGCCTACATCCACCCGCGCACGCTGCAAGGCCTTCTCCAGTTCGGCTCCATGTCGATGATGGGCTGGACCGCGGGGGATACCCGCCGCGCCGAGGCCGCCATGGACAAGGTCGACGAGTTCGCCCGGCGCCTCGACGCCGCCGGCGTCCCGATCGGGGTGGGCACGGACGGCCCAGGGGGCGGCCCGTTCTTCGCCACCGAAATGGAGATCATGGCCGAGGGCGGGTTCGAGCCCTGGCGCATTCTTGAGCTGGCCACAGCCGGCGGCGCCGAGGTCATGAGCCTAAAGGACCGGACCGGCCTCTGGGCCGAGGGCCACGAGGCCGACCTGGTCTTCTTGCGCGCCGATCCGCTCGCAGACCTCGCCCACGCCCGCGATGTCGGCTGGGTGATGAGCGACGGGCGCCTTTACGAGCGAGACGCCGTGATCGACGGCGCGAACGCTCTGCTCGACGCGCCGGGCGCGCCGTGACAGGCGCGCCGATTCTTCCCCGACGCAAATCAAAGGAGCTATCCATGACCGTTACACAGACCCTACGCCTGATCGCCGCAGTGATCCTGATCACGGCCTGCGCGGCCTCCTGGGCCTTGCTGGGCGCCTCGCTGGCGCTTGACTGGGCCGAGGGTATTAAGATGTTCGCGGTGTTCGCAGCCGCGTTCAGCACCGAGGCGGCGATCTGGGGCGGCGCTGTGCTGCTCGGCTGGACCGCGCTCGCCAACCGCCACGGGCTATGGGCGCACCTGACCGGGCGCTCTTACTGAGGAGAGGACTGATGGCGTTTGGGTTCTTGATTCCGGAGGCGAACTCGGCGCCGCCCAAGGCGCGCCGGCGCTACATGCGCTGGTCGATGATCTGGGGGCTCAGCATCGCCTTCGGGATCGTCGCCCTTGTGGCGCTGCGTGAAGAGACGGCGCCCCGACCCTTGCTCATCGCGATCGCGGGCGTGGTCTTCATCGCGTTGGTCGCAGCGACGCGCGAGTTCATCATCCTGATGGGCTCGCTCGATGAGCTGCAAAGCCGCGTCCACATGACCGCGCTCGCGATCGGCTTCGGACTGACGGCGATCCTCGTCATGCTCTGGGAGACGGTGAGCTTCGCGACAGGCGCGCCGCGGTTCGAGGCGATCCTCGTCTTCCCAATCGGGGTCTTCGGCTACTACGCCGCGCTGCATGGCGTGCTGAGGCGCTATTCATGACGTCCTCGACGACGACGCGCACCGCGGCGGGGGGCGCGCGATGAACAACCGTCTGAAGGCGCTGCGCGGCGAGCGGGGCTGGAGCCAGGCCCATCTCGCCGAGCTTCTGGAGGTCTCGCGCCAGACCGTGAACGCGCTGGAGCGCGGCAAGTACGACCCGTCCTTGCCGCTCGCCTTCCGCATCGCGCGCACGTTCGAGATGCCGATCGAGCAGATCTTCTCCGAGGAGTAGCCCGGCGGACCGCGCTTGGACCCGGACCGTGCGCGCCTTACCTCCGAGCCCATGATGATCCGCCCCGAAGACCTGTTGCGCGAGACCCCTGAAGGGCTGTGGTGCGAGCCCGGCGGCTTCTTCGTCGATCCGATGCGCCCGAGCGAGAAGGCCGTGATCACTCACGGCCACGCCGACCATGCGCGAGCCGGCCATGCGAAAGTCGCCGCCACGCCGGAGACGCTCGCCATCATGGAGGCGCGTTACGGCGAAGACTTTTGCGCCGAACGCCTGCCGCTCGCCTATGGCGAGCGCCAGCGCATCGGCGAGGTTGATGTCAGCGTCCATCCAGCCGGGCACGTGCTCGGCTCGGCCCAGGCGCGCCTTGAGTGGAAAGGGCTCGTGATCGTGGTCTCCGGCGATTACAAGCGCCGGCGCGATCCCACCTGCGCGCGCTTTGAGGTCGTCCCCGCCCACGTGTTCGTCAGCGAGGCGACATTCGCCCTGCCGGTGTTCCGCCACCCTGACGACGCTGGCGAGATCGCCAAGCTGCTCGCCAGCGTCTCGCGCTTTCCAGACCGCGCCCATCTCGTGGGCGCCTACGCGCTCGGCAAAGCTCAGCGCGTGATCGGGCTGTTGCGCGAGGCGGGCTATCACGAGCCGATCTACATCCACGGCGCGCTGAAGCAGCTGTGCGATCTCTACCGCGATCACGGCGTGGAGCTCGGCGAGCTTCGCAACGCGACCCTGAAGGACGGGGAGGGCGAGAAGACCGACTTCGCCGGCAAGATCATCGTCGGCCCGCCGTCCTCCTTCCAGACGAGCTGGGCGCGGCGCTTTCCCGATCCGGTCACGGCCTTCGCCAGCGGCTGGATGCGCGTGCGGGCCAGGGCGCGCCAGCGCGGGGTGGAGCTGCCGCTCATCCTCTCCGATCACGCCGACTGGGACGAGCTGACCGACACGATCCGCGATGTGGATCCGGAAGAAGTCTGGATCACCCATGGGCGCGAAGACGCGCTGGCGCGTTGGGCCGAGCTGGAAGGCTATCGCGCCCGACCGCTCAGCCTTGTCGGCTACGAGGACGAGGGCGAGTAGGCCCTAACCGCCCGGCGCTGGCTCAAGCTTGCGCATGGCCTGATAGGCCGAGCGTTCGCGGATGCGCTTGAGCCAGTCATGGACCGGCGAGCCGTTGCCGATGCGCCCGGCCGCCTCGGCGTTCTCCAGCTGGAAGCCCATCATGCAGTCGGCTGCGGTGAAGGCCTTCCCGGCGAACCAGGGGGTCTCGCGCAGGCGCGCCTCGATCACGCCCAGCGCCTTCTCGCGCTCGCCGGCCATGTACTGGTCGAGCAGGCTGTCGGTAAGCCCCGTCGCGTTCAGATACGTGCTCATCAGGAAGGGCAGGAAGACCGCGCCTTCGGCCGCGTGCATCCACTCCAGAAAGGCCGCGCGCCCGGGCGAGCCCGGCGCCGGGTGCAGCGCATTCGCTCCGTCATAGCGCTCCAGAAGATGCTGGGCGATCGCGCCCGTCTCCGCGATGACCGCCTCGCCGTCCTCCAGAAGCGGCGCCTTGCCCATGGGGTGGACGTCCGCAAGCGAGGGCGGCGCCAGGCGGGTGTTCGGATCGCGCTCGTAGCGCACCAGCTGATAGGGCGCGCCGAGCTCCTCCAGAAGCCAGATGATCCGCTCAGACCGCGAACGCTGCAGGTGATGAAGCGTGACCGCCATGGCGCTAGCCCGCGCCCGGCAGGGCGTAGCTCACCGGCGCGCCGGGTCCGAGCGGGATGCCCAGATAGACCCAGATGATCGTCATGATCACGCCGGAGATCAAAAGCCAGATCGAGTACGGGATCATCGCCGCGGTGAGCGAGCCGATGCCGAAGCCCGGCACCCAGCGGTTGGCGAAGACCAGAACCAGCGGGAAGTAGACCATGAGCGGGGTGATGATGTTCGTCGCGCTGTCGCCCACGCGGTAGGCGGCGGTCGCCATCTCGGGGCTGACGCCGAGCAGCATGAGCATGGGCACCAAGACCGGCGCCATCAGCGCCCATTTCGCGCTCGCCGAGCCCACGAACAGGTTCAACAGCCCCGCGAAGATCACGATCAGGCCGAGCACGATCGGCAGCGGCAGACCGCTCTCGCGGATCGCGTTCGCGCCGTTGACCGCCGAGATCAGACCCAGATTGGAGATGTTGAACAGCTCCACGAAGTAGGCCGCGAAGAAGGCGAGCACGAGATAGTAGCCCATGTCCTTCATCGCGCCGGCCATCATCTCCACCACGTCGCGATGGGATTTGATGGTGCCCGCGGCCTGGCCGTAGGCGACGCCGGCGAAGATGAACAAGATCATGAAGCCCGCCACCAGCGAGGTGAAGAAGGGCACCAGCGCCTGGGCGGGCAGAAGCCCCTCGGTCTCGTCGTAAAGCGGGACGTTCCCGCCGTAGAGCGAAATGTCGGTGAAGGGCACGAGCGCGATCAGGTCCACGGTCAGCACCAGCCAGACCGCGCACACCGCCAGAACCGCCCAGCCCGCGCGCGCCAGACCCTTTTTCTGGGCCTCGGTGATCGGCGCGTCGGGATCGTCGTCGTCTTCGGTGGCGCCGGCGGTCGCCCCGCCGGTCCAGGCGCCGAGCTTGGGCTCCACGATGCGGTCGGTGACGAACCAGATCACCGGCAGGTAGATGAAGGTCATCACCGCGATGAAGTACCAGTTGCCGGTGATGTTCATGATCCAGTTCGGATCGAGCGCGAGCACGCTGGCCTCAGTGATGCCGAACAAGAGCGCGTCGAGCTGGCCGGGCAGAAGGTTCGCGGAGAAGCCGCCCGACACCCCGGCGAAGGCCGCGGTGATCCCTGCGATCGGGTGCCGGCCGGCGGCCGCGAAGATCACGCCCGCCAGCGGGATCAGCACCACATAGGCCGCATCCGCGGCGAGGTTGCCCATCATGGCCGCAAGCGCCACGGCCGGGGTCAGCAGGAAGCGCGGCGCGTCCTGAACCGCGGCCTTCATGGCGGTGCCGAAAAGCCCGGCGCGCTCGGCCACGCCCGCGCCCAGCATCACCACCAGCACGTAGCCCAGCGGGTAAAAGCCGGTGAAAATGCCGGGCATCTCGGTGAGCAGATACTCGATGCTCGAAGGCGACAGCGCGCTCACCGCGGAGACCGTCATCGGCTCGCCGGTCTCGGTCGTCTGGGTCGGGTGCGGCACGGACAGGCCGAAGAACGCGGTGATCGTGGAGACGATCGCCATCAAGATGATCAGGTAGAAGAAGATGAAGGCGGGGTCCGGCAGCCGGTTCCCGGCGCGCTCGATCACGCCCAGCAGGCCCGTTTGACGCTCCGCCTCGCCTCGCGTGGAACGCGTTTCGCTCATCGACCTCTCCCCCGGGCG
>CAZKBB010000071.1:0-11651 GCA_964550935.1 uncultured Caulobacterales bacterium | reverse complement strand
CCGGGTCTGTCAGGCAGGAACGCGGGTCAACGCGCCAGCCGGAGACTAGGTTGCGCGGCGCCCCGCGCCAACCGCGGGCCTGATAAGCGAATTTTCGAGTCGACTCATTAATTGAGTCGACTCATAAATTGGAGTAGCCTCATTTGTATGATAGGCAGGTCCGCCTCCGGCGCTCATGCTGCGCACCGTCCGCAGAACACGCCGCACATCTATGTGCGGCTAAAGGCCGACGCACTTTGGCGCGAGGTCCACGAAGCCGCGCGTGCCGAGGCGTTGTCCGCCTCCAGTCTTGGGGCCCTTCTCCTGGCGGAGTTCGTGTCCCAGCCCGCCGAAAAACGGCGCTCCCGCATCACAAAGCTCAAAGCCGACTTCCCGGAAGAGGCGCGGCCGCCATACAGGCGCAAGGCGGCTGGTGATCGACCATGACCGATCCCGCGACGCGCGTTCCGCTATCGCTAGAGGGTCAGCCAATCCGCGTCCGCGGACTGCGCAGGATCAGCATCTGAGGGTCAGTCAAAAATGGTGAAGCAGCCTTCCGCCGCGGTACCCAAACCGGACGAGGATCAGATCAGCAAAAGCCTCGACGAGCTCCTGTGCGCCGCCGAAGCCGATGATGATACAAATCCGCTCGTGCAGGCGATCGACGAGATGCTCGTACGGGCCGCCGCCGAACTGCGGTCAATTGAAAAGACGGATCAAGACCAGAGCAAAGAATAGTGCGGACGTAAAGGATAAGCCCGCCGCGGCCACGCCCAGAAGAATCCAGCATAAACGCCGCACGATCCCGTGGATTGGTCTGCCGCGGTCAAAGTTCGAGGCGTCCCACGCGTCTATTTTCGTTTGTGTCCAGTCGTCCGCCGACGGGCCGTTTTCTCTCCTTCGGAGATGCAGCGTAGCTGCTACGAACGCCTCAAGGTTGTCATGATAGGCGACCTTTCGTGGAACGAACACGGTGAACAGGGCCATCGACATGAAAAACGCCGCCGTTGACGTCAAGAGTATCGCGAACGCCAGCAAGAAGGCGAAGCTTTCCGAACTCGCTTCCACGGTCGGAGCCGCGACAACCGCGGCGAACCCCACAACGATGGGCAGCGCTTGGGAAGACTGAAGTAGCAGCTTCAGCCTTATCCATCCGCCTTCGATGCGCATCCAACGTTCAAAAGAGCACGTCCAGCGCCGTCGAGCCCTGCGCAGACTGTGGGCGAACCGATCGAGCATCGTGAGGCGAACTAGGCGTATCGAGCGTTGTAAATGTCGCGGCCTATGTGAAACAGAACAGTATTCAGCACGCCCGTGAGCCGCTTTCGCACCCGTGCCCGACGCCAAGCCGGCTGGGCCTCGCGAATGAACGCGGCGATTAGCCCTGTAAGCTCATCGCTGGGTTTGAGGACCGTTTGCCGGTTCGCAGGACGATGCAGCTCGTGACTGACGACATCGCTTTCAGCGCAAATCACAGCGGCGATATGCTTATTGAGTTTAGATCGACACAGGTCAAAAACTTCGTTCTTTATGCGCTGGACCTCGGCGGGGTCATCCTCCCGGAACACGAGTTGATGTCTTTTCGCGATCAATTTAGCGAGGCGACCATCGAAACTTGCTTTGTCGATCAAGCCGAGCACGTGAGTTTCACAATCGCTCACAATCGCCTCTCCCCAAATGAGGTCAAACTGAACACGCAGCGCAACTACTACGTTCCGATGGGGGCGTCAGCAAGTCAAGCATTCGGGCTCACACCACCGCTTCGACGGCGGTGACCTCGGGCACGTAGTGCTTCAGGAGGTTCTCGATGCCGTATTTCAGCGTGGCGGTCGAGGACGGGCAGCCCGAGCACGCGCCGCGCATGTGCAGGCTGACCACGCCGGAGCTTTCGTCAAAGGCGTGGAAGACGATGTCGCCGCCGTCCTGGGCCACGGCCGGGCGCACGCGGGTGTCGATGATCTCCTTGATCTCGTTGACGATCCCCGCGGCCTCGCCCTCATACTCGGCGTGGCCGTCATCGCCGGGGGCGTCGGCGAACAGCGGCCGGCCGTCATTCAGCGCGTCCATGATCGCGCCGAGCACGGCGGGCCTGATCTGCATCCAATCCGCGTCGTCGGCCTTGGTCACCGCGATGAAGTCCGCGCCGGCGAAGACCCGCGTCACGCCCTCCACATTGAACAGTTCGCGCGCGAGGTAGGAGTCCTGCGCCTCTTCGGCGGTGGCGAAGTCGCGCGGCTGATCGGGCGAGATCTCCCGGCCCGGCAGGAATTTCAGCGTTTCCGGGTTCGGTGTGACTTCGGTCTGGATGAACATGGGCGTCTCTCCGGAGCGTTTCGCCTCCTAGAGATGGCGCGCCTGCGCCGCCCATGCAAGCCGGTGATGGTCCGGCCGCGTCGGCTCAGCTGTCGTGGACGATGATCATGCTCAACACGACGCGCGCCCTGTCCGGTCCCAGAACGCCGTCGGCGGCGTCCTGCAGGATCATCGAGATGCGACCGGCGTCGGGCACGTCACCATAGCGATACCCGGCGCCGGAATAGGTCGCCATGGCGCTGGTCCAGGCGTCGCGCAGGCGCGGGGCCAGGCGGGCGATGCGGTGGCGTTCGCGCTCGGTCGCCACGTCCAGGCCGAATTCGATATGGATCAGCCCGCGCAGGCGGAAATCCTTTCGCACGCCGGTGACCAGAGGCGCCATGGGCATGTAGGTGTCGGCCGGCGTGATCGGGCGATTGCGGCCTTGATCGCCGGACGCTTCGCCGCCGCCGGACGGGGCGAGCGCGGCCGCCGGGGCGGCGGCGGCGAGGCCCAGGCTCGCGACAAGGCAGAGCGCGGTGAGGAGGCGATGCGACGTCTTCATATAAGCGATGCTAGGCTCTGTGCAGTAAAGGAAGCGTTTTCGGGGACCGCGCCTTGTCCGGCGCCCGCAGCTGCATACCTTAACACCGCACGGACAGGGAGATTTGTTTGACCTTCAAGATTGCAGTCGCCGCGGCCCTCGCCGCTGGCGCAGCCGCCGCCGCGCACGCCCAGACCGCGCGCGACGCGGCGGCGCCGCTTCCCACGGGCTTCGTCTCCTTCGGCGCCGCGCTCGCTCCGGATTATCCCGGCTCGGACGATTTCCGCGTTCTGCCGTTCGGCGCGGCGCGGTTCGAGGTGGCGGGCGTGACGGTGCGCACCGAAGGGCCCGGCGTCGCGGTTGATCTGATCGAGCAGGGTCCGATCACGGCCGGGCCGTATGTTCGCTATGTGGGCGGGCGCGACGACATCGACGACGCCGTGGTGGCGCGCCTGCCCGACGTAGACGCGTCGGTGGTCGGGGGCGGCTTCGTGCGCGCGACCTTGGCTGAAGGCGTGCTCGGGCCGTTCGACCAGGTCAGCGTCACCGGCCGCGTCGGCGCGGACCTGGCCGGCACGTTCGACGGCGCGACCTGGTCGGCCTCGCTCGATTACGGCGCTGCGCTGTCGCGGGAGGTCTTCCTCGCCGCCAGCTTATCGCTGTCCGGGTTCAGCGACGATTACGCCGATCAGCTCTTCTCCATCGACGCCGCCGGCGCGGCCGCCTCGGGTCTGCCGGCGTTCGACGCTGAGGGCGGGGCGCGCGATGTCGGCCTGTTCGTGATCCTCGACTATGGGATCGGCGCCGATTGGTCGGTCACCGGCGCGCTCGGCTATTCGCGCCTGATCGGCGACTTCGCCGACAGCCCGGTCACGGATATTCGCGGCAGCGCGAACCAGACCTTCGCAGGCCTTGCGCTCGGCAAGCGCTTCTAGGCCCGCGCCGTGGATCACCCCGGCGGCGGCGTAGACAACTGGCGCATCTTCTCCGGGGGCGTATTTCTGGCTGCGTTGACCGGTCCGAAAAGCGCCGGCGAGCTGGCGTCCGGCCTGCGCGAGGCCGCCGCGGCGGCGGCCGAGGGCGGGTATCGCCGCCTCATTCTCGACCTCTCACGCATTGAGCCTGAGCCCGACGCGGACGTGATCGACCCGTATGCAGGCGCGGCCGTCGCGGCAGGCGAGGGCGGGGCCGAGGCCGCGGCGGTGTGCTGCGATGTGGGCGGGGCACCGGTGGCGGCCATGGTCCAGGCGCTCAGACGCGCCGGCGTGGCCGCGCGCGAGGTGCGCCGCATCGACGAGGCCCGCGCCTGGCTCGCCGCGTTCGATCCGCCAGCGCCTGCGAACGACGCCTGAGGCGCGCGTTCAGCTCCAGCCCGCGGCGCGCTCGGTCTCGCACGCCTCGACCGTGGCGCCGGGCGGCAGGATCGTCGCGCTCAAGCGCTGGATATCGATCGCGCGTCCGCGCCCTTCCGCGTCCGGCCATACGCCGAGCCACTCCTGACCGGTCAGCGGCGCATCGGCGCGGACCGCATAGCAGAAGCCGACGGTCTCGAACGCCTCGCTGACGGGCAGCGCGCGCCAGCCGCTATCGCCCCCGCCGGTCGTGGAATAGCGAAGCTGGGCTTGATCAAGGTCGGAGTTCGGCGCGGCGCGCCAGCTCGCCTCAACCGCGACGATCCGGCCGGGCGCCTGGGTCTCGAACGCCTCGGGCAGAAGCACCCCCAGCCCGATCGAGCCGCCGGGCGCGCCCAGGCTCGCCAGCGCGGTGGCTCTCACGAACGGGGCCGTCTCGTTCGCGACGAAGGCGTACTCGGCCCCGGGCGCGGCGATCAGCCCGCTCAGCGCCGCGCCCTCCATGACATAGCGTCCATCGGCGAACACCGGGCTGTCGCCCGCCGGGCGCACCAGCATTGCAAGGCACACCATCGCGGCGGCGCCGATGAGGGCGCCCGGGAAGAAGGCCCAGTCGGGAGGCGAGAAGCCGGCGGCGCGTATCGTCATGCGTCAGGCCCTTGAAGACGGTGCTCGCTTCAAGCGTAGAGCGGATGGTGCGGCGGGAGAACCCGATCATGCGGCGCGTTCGGCGGGCGGGTCCGGGCTTGATCATGCGCCCTCGTCGGGCGGGTCGCCCGCGCCCGGTTTCGGTCGTACCCAGGGGATTGCGCGCGCGGCGCCGCGCCGGAGACGGTGGACTGCGTCGACGCCGGCGAGGACGGCGTAGGCTGCAGCGCGTTCGCGCGGCGTGACGGGCGCCGGCGGCGCCCAGTCGTGATCCTTCGGCGCGCTGAGCAGGTGCGCCTTCAGCGCGGCGTCTTCGCGGGCGAGCGCGGTATTGGCCTCGCGAAACCGCTCCATGAACGCTCGCCGCGCGTCAGGAGAGGCCAAGAAGCGTTCGCCGTCGGGTCTGACGACGTTGAAGCGATCGAGCACGCGATACCCGTCCCACCGCGAGCCGAACTCGCGCTTGAGCGCCGGGGGGGTCGTGGAGAGAAGCAGAACCAGCCGGCGGTCAAGACTGGTGTTGGTCCAGTCGGGGACCTCCGGCGCGCCGTGCGCGTGCAGGTCGGCGGCGTGCATCAGATCCTCGAAGATGTCGCCGTCGCGCCATTCCCCCGGCTCATAGGGACGCAGCACCACGTCCGCGCTGGCCTCCCGGAACGCGGCGACGGTCGGGCGGTAGTCGAACGGATAGTCGTCGAAGGCCTCGATCGGGCCGCGCAAGTGCGTGCGCACCTGTTGTTGGTAGGTGCTTTCGCGCATCTCGTCCTGCCGGCGCAGATAGGCGACCACGCGCACCGCTACCGCGTCGCGCTGCGCCAGGGCGCGAAGAAACGCACGCGTCAAATGATGATCGCGGATCGCGTGCGACAGCTCTTCCGAGGATACCAGAACGGTCTCGCCGGGGCTGTCGAGCACCAGGCGGCGGAACGCGGTCTGGAAGGCCGGCCGGTGGAAGGAGAAGGCGAAGTCGCGCAGCCCGGCCGGATGATGGTTCAGCGCCTCGGGCACGTCGACGCCGTCGCGCGCCAGTCGCTCGCGATTCAGGAACAGGCGCTGCTGGATGAAGGTCGTGCCGGTCTTGTGAAGACCCGCATGGAGAACCAGTCGTTTCGCCATCTGCCGCCGCCAATCACCGGCCTAAACGCGCGCCGGCCTGAACGCGCGCCGGCCGGTCGCACCGCACGTTCCGGCCGTCTACCGCCCTTCGCGGCGCGACGCCACGTCCGATCGGTGTCTTCCCCTGCGCGCCCGCCGCGCGAGACGCGCCTTGCGAGTAGGGAAAAGCAGGGTCCGCCCTCGCCTTATGGCTTCGGCGAGACACGCTCCGCTCGGATCAACGGGCGGCTCGCCCGGCCGAAGCTTGCGAAGCGCGCCAATGACGCCGCAGCTGGACGGACCACGTTCGAACCCGCCAGGGTTCGCAAGGGCGACCGCCCGCCCGCAGCTTCAGCGAGGACCGACCGAGCGGAGGCGAGGGAGGATCACGAAAAATGGTGGAGCCGAGGGGAATCGAACCCCTGACCTCGTCATTGCGAACGACGCGCTCTCCCAACTGAGCTACGGCCCCAACTCAAGGGATCGCGTGAGTAGGCGCGGGCGCGCGGACTGTCAAGCGCGCTGGCGCAGGCTCGTGGAACGTCGGAGACGGTTTGACGTTACTTGTTATGAGTCGCATCGATGGCGGCGTGCCTCGGGAAAGTTGCGCTGCATGCACATCCGCCTCCGGGCTTCTCCAAGCAACGGAGGTCTATCATGACTTTCAAGGTGTTATTGGTTGAAGACGATCCCGCGGACGCGTTTCTCGCCGAGGATGCGCTCGGGCGCGAGAGCGATGCGGTCGTGAAGCGCGCCTCAGAGGGCGTCGCTGCGCTGGACATGCTCGCGGGAAATGGGTTCGACTTGGTGCTGCTTGACCAGAACCTCCCCGGCATCCGGGGCGATGAGGTCGTGCGCAATCTTCGCTCGAGCGAGGGCTCCGCGCGCGATCTGACGCCGGTGGTGATCTTCTCGACCACCGCAGACCGTCGCGAGGTGCGACAGGCCTATGAAGCCGGCGCGAACGCCTTCGTCCAGAAACCGGCCGACCTTGACGGCTACCAGCAGGTGGCGCGTTCGGTCGACCAGTTTTGGAACCGCACGGCGCTGCGCCCATCTGAAAACTAGCACGCCTTGCGCGGCCCGTGTGTTGCGCGCTAATCGGGACGTCTCGGTTCTCATCAACGCGGGGCGTTCATGTCCTCTCCCACATTCGGTCAGGCGATCCTGCTCTATCTGGTCGACCCGATCCTGACGCTTCTTGTCATCATCCTGCTGATCGGCGTCGTCCTGTCGTGGTTGATCGCGTTCGACGTGGTGAATCCACGAAACCAGCTGGTCGGCTCGCTCTGGCGCATGTCGAGCGCTCTGACCGAGCCGCTCCTGCGCCCGATCCGCAGCGTGCTGCCGCCTCTGGGGGGCATGGATCTGTCTCCGCTGATCCTGCTGTTGCTGATCTACTTCATCCAGAATTACATCGTCGGTCAGGTGCTGATGCGCGCGCTGGGCTAGCCGCAGCGCGGCGCGCCGCGCCGGCGCTGCATGGCGCGCGACCTTCCAGCGCTGACTCCCTCACGCATTGTGGCGCCTCTCGGCCGGCGATAGTGTCGATTCCATCAGGTGCGGGGCGGTGTCGATGCGTCGGGAGAGCCGCGATGAAGGGCCCTAGCGAACCACGACGCGCGCACGCCACGGGCCCGACGGTCCTTGGAGTCGCCGCGCTGACGCTCGCGCTTTGCGCCTGCGGCGGGTCTTCGCCGTCCGGTCCGGCCGCGGCCGATCCGCCGGCGGCGCCGGCTCCGACGCCTCCTCCACCCCCTCCGCCGCCCCCGGGTCCGGTCGCGCCGGACGGTCCGATCCCCAGGCTTGCGCCCGGCCCGCACTGGGGCGTGATCACAGGCTTCGATGATCTCTCCGCGCGCCCGGGCGAACCCGATCGGGCCGCCCGCGCGGAGGCGTTGCGCGGTGAACTCGCCGCGGCCGGGGAGAGCATCGGCCGCGCCCAGCTCGACTGGAGCGAGCTGGAGCCGTCGAGGGGCGTCTACGACGCGGCCACGCTGGAGGCCGCGTTGACCGCGGTCTCGACCGGCGGTCGCGCGCCATATCTGACCCTGTCCACACTTGACAGCTTCGACATCACCTTGCCGGCCTACCTGATGGACGGCGACGGCGCGCTCGCGCCCGGGCTGAGCCTGGACTCGCCCGAGGTGCTGGAGGCGTTCGAGGCGTTTCTGGACTGGCTCGTCCCCCGGCTCGCCGATCACGAGGTCTGGGGGCTGTCCCTGGGCAACGAAACCGACGTGCTGGTGGACGACGGGATCGTGGATCCTCAGGCGGCGTTGACCTTCTTCACCCGCGGCGCCGAGCGCGCGAAGGCGCTGGACCCGGACCTCGCCGTAACCGTCACCTTCACGGAGACGGCTGACGACGCGCTCTCGATGTCGTTTCTGCTGGATGACTATCTGGCCGCGTTCGACATCGTCGCGTTCAACTTCTACTGCAGCGGGGAGGATTTCCTCGTGCGCGCGCCGGCCGAATGGGACGCCGTGATCGACCGATGGCTCGACCTGGCCGAGGGCAAGGCGGTCTTCATTCAGGAGCTCGGCTGCCCTGCCGGCTACGGCGACGACGGCGCGGGCGCACCGGCGCGCCCGCCGGGCGGCCTCGGGGCCTCGCCCGAAATCCAGGCGGACTTCTTTGCGCATATGGCCGAACGCTTCCGCGATGAGCCGCAACTGCGCGCATCCACCGCGTTCCAGCTTTTCGACTGGTCGCCTGGGCTCGCCGCCAGCTTCGGCGACATCCTGCGCGACGACGGCTTGATCCTGGCTGGAGATCGCTTCGAGGAGGCGCTTGCGACCATCGGGCTGTGCCGCTGGGCCGACGCCACCTGCCGCGAAGCCTGGGACGTGTTCCTCGACGGTGTCGACACGCTACGAAACGAGCGCGGCGCGGCCTCCGGCGCGCCTTGACCTCGGCGGGGCTTTCCTGCACGTCCGGCGCCATGAACACCCCTGATTTCATCCGCCGATCCGAAACCGGCGCGGCCGTCATCGACGGCAAGGCCGCCGCCGCCGCGCTCGACGCCAAGGTCGCCGCCGCCGCGGCGACGTTGACCCCGGCGCTGGGCCGCCCGCCCTGTCTCGCCGTCGTCCTCGTGGGCGAGGATCCGGCGAGCCAGGTTTATGTGCGCAACAAGGGAAAGCGCACCGAAGCGGCCGGCATGCGCTCCATCGAGCATCGGCTCCCGGCCGAGACCACCCAGCTGGAGCTGCTTGATCTCGTCGCCGCCCTGAACGCGGATATCGGCGTGGACGGCATCCTGGTGCAGATGCCGCTTCCCCCCCAGATCGACGCGCGCACGGCGATCGAGGCGATCGATCCCGACAAGGACGTGGACGGGCTGACCGCGGCGAACGCCGGGCGCATCGTGCTGGGTGCGCCGGGGCTTCGCCCCTGCACCCCGCGCGGCTGCGTGTGGCTCGCCGAACAGGCGCTGGGCGATCTGTCAGGGCTGAGCACGATCGTGATCGGCCGCTCCATCCTTGTGGGCAAGCCGGCCGCGCTCCTCTTCCTTGAGAAGAACTGCACCGTCACGATCGCGCATTCGCGCACCGCCGACCTGCCGGCGCGCGTGCGCGAGGCCGACATCGTCGTCGCAGCCGCCGGGCGCACGAACATGGTCCAGGGCGACTGGATCAAGCCCGGCGCCTGCGTCATCGATGTGGGCATCAACCGGATCGACGCGCCGGAGAAGGGCGAGGGCAAGACACGCCTGGTGGGCGATGTGGATTACGAGGCCGCCGCCAAGACGGCGGGCTTCATAACGCCCGTGCCCGGCGGGGTCGGGCCGATGACGATCGCCATGCTGCTGGCCAACACGGTCACGGCCGCCGCCGCGCGCGCCGGCGTCGCCGATCCTCTAAATTTGTCGAGCTGAGGGCGCGCGTTTACCCCGTTGCAACTTGGCCGGCCTATAAAGGCGTAAAGCCGCCGGGCGGACCGCTTCATGACCGACAATCTGCGCATTCTGCACGTCGAGGACGATTTCGCAGACGCCATGCTGCTGCAGCAGGCGCTGTGCGATGCGGGGGCGTTCGACCTTGAGCTGGAGGTCGCCCGCACGCTTTCCGACGCCAAGCGCAAGCTGACAAGCCGCGTCTACGATCTGATCGTCCTGGATCTGCGCCTGCCGGACTCGATCACGCCGGCGGACACGTTGAAGCGCGTGGAAAAGAGCGCGAAGGGCACGCCGATCCTGGTGCTGACCGGCTCGGCCTCGTTCGATGCGGACAAGCTCGGCGTCGACGTGACGGTGTTGGACAAGAACGCCTTTTTCGACGGCAAGCGCACCACCGAAGTCTCGCGGCTCATTCAAAGCCTGCGCGACGCGGCCGGCGACGCGCTGCGGCTCTAGAGCCGTTTCAGCGAAAGTGGGAACCGGTTTCGCGGTTCGAAACGGCGACCAGAGACAAAGAGCGCTCAGTCCAGAAGCAGACGCTCCAGCGTCTCCACGTCGTCGGCGTAAGCGGGTGCGCGGCTTGCGACCGCGTCGCGGCGCCTGATCCCGCCAAAGCCGATAAAGGCGTCCGCAGCGCCGGCGGAGAAGGCCTCGTAGTCGGTCATGCCGTCGCCGATCATCACCGCGGTGGTGCGTCCCGTCTGCTGCTTCAGCGCCGCGACGACCGCCGCCTTCCCCCCCGAGCGCGAGAGCGGATTGGTGCGGTCGAAGTCCGCCACGCGCCCGGCCTCGAACACGAAGCGGTTCGCGCGGATCTCGCTTGCGGCGAAGCCGAGGTCTCCGAGCGCCGTTACGAACAGATCAGAAAAACCGCCCGAGACGGCGGCGACGTCGCCCTTGGCCCGCAGCCGGTTCAGAAGCGCTGCCATGCCGGGCGTGGTCTCCTTGGCGAGCGCGGCGGCGGCCGCTGCGACCTGTTTCTCTGTGAGCCTGGCGATCTGCAGACGGCGCTCCAGCGATTGGCGGAAGTCCAGCTCGCCGGCCATGCCCTGATCGGTCAGCGCCTTCAGCGCCTCGGCGCGCGCCGCCCCGTCCTTGGCGCGCTTCAACGCGCGCTCGACGGCGAAGTCGAGGCTCTCCACCCGCAACAGGGTTGAATCCACATCAAAGACGAACAGGCGGGACATGGGGGCTCCAGGCGCGGATCGCCGGTTGCAGGGATCGGGAACGCTCGGACGGGCGGCGGGGTTCTGAGGGCTCGGCTCTGACTAGCGGCTCGCGTCCGCCTTGGCCACGCCGGGCGGCCTGACGCGGCTGCCGAACGAGGCTGGAGCGAGACCCATAGGTCACACCCTGCATGATCGCACCCGCCACAGCGACGGGCGCCCCGACCGCGCGCCCGCGCTAGCTGTGATCTGAGAGCGGCTTAACCCCGCCGACGCCCATCACCGAACCGCCGCCGTCTCGTTTCCGCAGGCGGACCTGGCCTAGGAGGCCTTCACCCCGACCCCGATCGGGCAGGCGACGCCGGTGCCGGCGAGGCCGCAATAGCCGTTCGGGTTCTTCGCCAGATACTGCTGGTGATAGGCTTCGGCGTAGTAGACCGGCCCCGCCTCACGGATCTCGGTCGTGACCGGTCCGAAGCCCTTCGCCTGCAGCGCTTTGGAATACTCAGCCGCACTCGCCTCGGCCTCGTCCTTCTGCGCAGGGCTCCTCCAGTAGATCGCGGAGCGGTACTGGGTCCCCACATCATTGCCCTGACGCATGCCCTGGGTCGGGTCGTGATTCTCCCAGAACACCTTCAACAGGTCGGAGAAGCCGATGCGTTTGGGATCATAGA
>CAZKBB010000070.1:0-11676 GCA_964550935.1 uncultured Caulobacterales bacterium | reverse complement strand
TCGGCAGAAGCGCGTCCGGGCGCTCCTTCTCGATCACCTTGGCGACCATCTCCGGCGTGATCGGCTCCACGTACGTCGCGTCGGCCAGATCGGGATCGGTCATGATGGTGGCCGGGTTGGAGTTCACCAGGACGACCCGGTAACCCTCCTCCTTGAGCGCCTTGATCGCTTGAACCCCGGAGTAATCGAACTCGCAGGCCTGCCCGATCACGATGGGCCCGGCGCCGATGATCAGGATGGTCTCGATATCGGTGCGCTTGGGCATGGCGGGCCTCTCATGGCGTGCGCGCGCGCAGGCGCAGCGTCGCAGGAGGCTCCCACGGACGCGGCGCTGGGCGGGCTGGATTGTTCGCTAGAAGGGCTGTCTAGCGGGGAATCGCCGCCATGGCGAGGGGCGATGTGCGCGCGAACTCAGGACCACATTACGTCGCCGAGCACGGCGACAGCCGTCGCTAAGAGCCTAAACCCCTTCAGTGCGAAGCCGACAGCCAGCGCCACCAATACCCAGGTCTGCTGAAGGCTGGCTACCAAGACGAGTGTCTTGGCGTCCTCCAGATATTGGCTCTTCTTGCCCTCATCATTGGTTTGTCGCGCCCGCCACTCGAGCCATCGCGCTTCGAGCGCGCGCGAGACAGTGTAGAGCCCTGCAGTGATCAAAAGCAGATCCGATATCCAGCTAAGGACCTGCAACGGACTTACTCGATGACGATTTTCAGTGTCTTGTTCATGGCGAGCGCGATTTGCGCGAGCGTGGCTACAGTGCCGCCTTTGGCAGAACGGCCGTTGGCGAGCCGTGAGACGGTGGCCGGATCAGGGCCCCCATCCTTCGCCAACAGCTGTAGACTGCCCTGATACGTGTTCATCGCCGTGGTCACCGCGTCAGCCGCTTCGGTGCGCGCTAGAAAATCCGCCGCTTCCCGGAGCGCCTCTCGATGCGCGGATTGATCCTGCGCTGCCGCCAGCACGTCTCTGATATCTTGGGTCGATAACTGAGGCGTCTCAGTCAGAAAGTATTTCGTAGTTGTCACATCAGCCTCCTAACGTTGGCGATTTTAGCAAAATTGTTTTTTTTGTCAACGCAAGTTGGATAGCGCATTGGCATAATCCGGCGCGCGGTGAGACCAATTGGTGAGCGTCGCTGTTTCCCGGTGAAGGTCACTAACGGCCGCTGAGACATCTTCGTTGAGCCCGATCCAGGCGATCTCCAGACGACGGAGCGGGTCAAAGTACAACACCAGCGCTGTAAGATCGGCAAAGCGTCGTTCCACCTGCGGCCCGCACTTCAAGTACGCTAAATAGCTATGCGAATCGATGTGCGAGGATGCGATCGGCCAGCCGGGCAGCTCGAGACCTTGGAGCATGGCCGCCGCACGCCCTGGCCAGGCCATCTTAGCCCCAGGGTCGACCACGAGTGTCTCCAGCGTCGAAGCCCGACCGTCCGCTAGGTACGGTTGGCCTTGTTTTTGAAGTTCATTCTGGCGCGTTTCAAAATTCCTCGCCAGCGCTTCCAGCGCCAGTCGCATGTTGCGTGCTCGCAGGGCGGCGAGGGCACCGTGATGGGTCCCTTGCTCACGATACGCGGCCTGCGCGGCGGTGAGCCGCGCTTGATCGAACGTCAAGGCTAGCAATGCATGCCCCGTCTAGCGCGAACAAATACAGCCCCAGATTCCTTAGGTGTAAGCTGGCCCTGCGATACGAGGCAAGCGTGATGGGCGCGCCTGATGACCCGCTACTTTTGAAGGGTGCCGTGGATGGGGGCGGGTCACGCCTGTTCAAGCTCGCCGCAAATGTTCACCCGCGCCTGATCGCCGATCTCGGCTTAGTACATGTTGGTGAGAAACGCGCTGTCCCGCCAGAGCTGGGCGGTCATGCAGGCGGCGCTGCGCGCTCGGGCTGGATTGTTCGCTAGAAGGGCTGTCTAGCGGGGAATCGCCGCCATGGCGAGGGGCGATGTGCGTGTGTTCTCACGCAGGCTCAGCGCGGCGTGATCGGAAGTGATCGGCCGGCGGGTTTCATGTGAGCGCGCCGGCCGTGATCTTCCCGCCTGCGCATCGCATCACAGGAGACCACCATGCTCGCCGCACTTTCGACCGGGCTCGACCGCGCTTTGGCGCCGGCCGCGCCGGTCGCGCACTGGGTTCCCCGCGCCGCCTTCGCGGCGGTCTTCCTTCACAAAGGCTACGGCAAGTTCTTCGGGATGGGGCTGGAGCGTTTCGCCCAGATGATGATCGCGCCGAATTTCGGCGTGGAGGGCTCCCTCGCCTACCTGATGGCCGGGGCCGTCGGCGCGGCGGAGCTGTTCGCCGGAGCCGCCGTACTCGTCGCCGGGGTGCTGCCCGGCGCGGCGGGCAGGCTGACCACGCGTCTGGCGGGCCTCGCCGCGATCCCCGTGCTGCTCGGGGCGATTTTCACCATGCATTGGGGGCGTTGGGCGTTCTCGCCAGCCGACGGCTTTCCCATGGGCGGCATGGAGTATCAGGTCACGCTGCTCGCCCTGGCGCTCTGGTTCGTCGTGCGCGACGGCCGAAGCTGACGCGCCGCCCGCTCACCCCAGCGCCAGATCCCGCCAGAGCTGGGGCTGGAGGGGGCCGGCGAGCTCGACGCGGTCGGAGACCATCCAGTAGGCGCGCTCGTGCAGGAGCGGGATGACGGCCTGGGCGTCAAGCAGGATCGCCTCGGCCTCGGCGTGCACGGCGGCGCGCGCATCCGCGTCGAGCCGGCCGCGGGCCTCGCGCATCAGGGCGTCGAAGCGCTCGCGCTCGGGGCCCTCCCAGCCGGCGTCGTCGGCGAAGCCGCCGCGCGCGAAGGGCTGGACCATGAAGTCCGGCTCGGTCTTGAGGCCCCGGTCGTAGCGCGACAGCGCCAGGTCGAAATCCCCGCCGTCCACGGCCTGGTAGAGATCGACCGGGTAGGTCGCCAGAATCCGGCACGCGAAGCCTGCGCGCTCCAGATCGTCCGCGATCGCGACGGCCAGGCGCTCGCGCCCGCCGGCGCTTGCGCGAAGGCTCACCGAGAGCGGGCGACCCGGGCCGTATCCGGCCTCGGACAGCAGGGCGGCGGCGCGGTCCGGGTCGGGCCGCGGCGCGTCGCGCTCATCGTCCGGGATGACGTGTTCGCTGGGCGTGGCTTCGCCGTTGAAGAAGCGCTCGCTCAAGAACCGCCGGTCTATCGATAGGGAGAGCGCGCGACGCACGCGCACGTCGGCGAGGCCGGGCTTTCGCGTATTGACTTTCAGATAGGTCAGGATCGGCGCGGGCCAGCTTTTCAGCCGGTCGCCGAGGCGCTCGCGCAGGAAGGCGATCTGGTCCGGCGGCGGGCGGTCGGCGAGGTCGAGATCGCCCGCCCGGAACAGACGCGCGCGCGTCGCCGCGTCCTCCACGACCGAGACCCGCGCGGCCGGGATCGACACGCTGTCGGCTGCGTGAAAGCGCGGGTTCGCGGCGAGCTCATAAGCCAGCGCCCCGCGCCGGGCGAGCACGTAGGGACCGGCCGAGACCCAGTGTTCGGGCCGGGTCCAGTCCTCCGGCTCAGCCTCCACCGCATGGCGGGGCAGGGGATAGAACTCGCGCATCAACACCGGGAAGGCGCCGACCGGGCGGTCCAGCTGGAACACGACCGTCAGCGGGTCCGGCGCAGCCACGCCAATGGTTTCCGGCGCGCGCTCGCCCGCGAGCGCGCCTTGCGCGCCCTCAACCGCGAAGAAGTCGCCGAGATCGGCGAAGCCGGTTGCCGGGTCGACCGCGCGTCTCGCCGTCCAGACCACGTCATCGGCGGTGAGCGGCGCGCCGTCCGACCAGGCCAGTCCCGGCCTCAGGCGGAACACCCAGCGCATCGCGTCATCGGAACGCCAGCTCTGCGCCAGGCCCGGCGCGAGCCCGCCGGCCGGGCCGTACTCAGTCAGCGGCGCGTGCAGCTGCTTGTACATCAGCGCGGCGGAGGCGAACTGGCCTTTGAGCGGGTCGAGGCTGTCCGGCTCGGTGTCCAGCGCGGCGCGCAACAACCCCGCCGGCGCGAGGCGCTCGCCCCCGCACGCCGACAGCGCCAGGGCGCCCGCGCCGGCGATCGCGCCGCGCCGGGTCAGGCGCATCACCATCGCGTGGAGGCGCCGAACCAGATCACGGCCTCGTCCGGCGCGCCGGCCACATGGCCCGGATCGACGGCGTAACGCGCAGCGATCTCGGCCGCGGCCGGGCCGGCGTGGAAGCGATAGGCCGCCTCAAGCCCGATCTCGCGGCCGGACGGGGTTAGCGCGGCGGTGCGGCGTTCAAACCGGGTCTCGTCGGTCTTTGCATCGACGCCGACGGGCACGGCGACCGAAAGCGCGCCGTCCTCGACCCGCAGCGGCTGGCTCAGCGTCAGGCCGAACACGCCTGGGCCGAGATCGCGCTCCGCGCCGAGCGTCCAGGCGCTCGCGGCGACATCGTCTGCGAGCGTGACGCCGGAGGGCAGGGCGAGGTCTGCGCTGGCGCGCTCGATCCGCGCCGCCCCGCGCCAGCCCGCCGCCACGGGGCCGGACCAGGAAAGGGCCGCGAAGCGGGTCTCGGTGCGCTCGCGCGCCTCAAAGCGGGTCGCGACAAAGCCGCCGAGCGCGCGATCGTCCTCAGCCCCGCGCCCGGTCTCGAAGGCGAGGCGATGCGCGCCGAGATCGCGCGCGACGGAGACGGCGGAAAAGCCGTCAGCCCCGTCGCCGGAGGCGCGAAGGCTTACCTCGATCTCGCCGAACGCGATCGAGCCGGCCGCCCAGGCGCGCTTGGACGTCAGGCCTGAGACCGCGCCTGAGAAGGCTGCGTGAGACAGAACGCTCGCGCCGGCGGCGTCGACGGGGCCGGGGCTTGAGAAGCCGCGCCCGCCGCGCAGCGAAATCCGCCCGGTCTCGAAAGCGAAGGCGATGTCCGCGCCCTCTTCGGCGTCGAGATCGGGCAGGTGGGTCAGCGGATGAGGCCTGTCCTCGGCCGCGCGCAGCGAAACCGAGGCCGGCCCGGCGCGCATCGAGGCGACGGGGCGCAAGGCGCGTTCGGCCGCACCCTCCATCGCGGACAAGCCTGCGCTCGGCGCTTCGCTCGGCGCCAGATCGAAGCGGAAGGCGCGCTCATACCCGTCGCGCAGGATCGCGCGGTCGAACAGCCCGCTCGCCTGGATCCAGTCGCCCGCCGCGCCCGCAGGCGGCAAGGACAACGCCGACAGCGAGACCGCCTGGCCGGCCACCGCGACCGAGCTTTCGCCCACCGGCTGGAAGGCGGCGGCGAGATCGATCAGTCCGACGCCGTAGACTTCATCGACGCCCGGCGTTCCAAGGTCCACCGCGGTGTCGAACAGGATCGACAGCGCCTCGTCGCCGGTAAGGTTCGGGAACGCCTCCAGCAGCAGCGCCAGACCGCCGGCCACATGGGGCGCGGAGAAGGACGTGCCCGAGAACAGGGCGTACTGCACATCGCCGGTGTCGGAGTTCTTGAACGGGCTCAAGATCTCCTCACCCGGCGCGACAAGGTAGAAGTCCGCGGTGTCCCCGGCGCGGTTGGAGAAGGCGGAGATGGTCCCGTCGTCGCTGACCGAGCCGACCGCCACGGCGAAACCGCGCGCGCCGGGGTCGTTGGCGAAACTCGCCGGGAAGCCGGGGGACGGGTCGGGCCCGGGCTGCTCGTCGTCCTGATTGCCCGCCGAGATCACCATGAGCACCCCCGCATTCGCCGCCCGGCGCATCGCGTCGAAGGTGAGGGTGGCGGTGTCGCCGAGCTCGGCATCCCGTCCGAGCGAGATGTTGATGACCCGCGCGCCGTTCTCCCGGGCGTAGTCGATCGCGGCCGCCGTGTTGGCGTCGGTGAAGGTGCAGTTTTCTCCGCCGTCGTCCTCGCAGCTTCCGGGCGTGTCGGCGCGGATGGCCAACACGGTGCTTTCGAACGCGACGCCGTGACTGCGGACGCCGTCGCGCGCCGCGGCGATCACGCCGGCCACGCCCGTGCCGTGCCCGTCGCTATCGCCTGCGCCGCGAGAGCCGGCCACATCGGTGCTGTCAGGCGAGATGCGCGTTCCGAACTCGGGATGGCCGAACTGGATGCCGGTGTCGATCACCGCGACCGTGATCCCGACCCCGGTGGCGCCGGCGGCGTAGGCGCTCGACGCGTTGATCAACGGCAGGCCCGTGCGCGGGGCGGTTTCGGTGCCGCCGCCGAAGTATTCCGGCGTTTCGAAGACCGACGCGCCCGGAGGCGGTGGCGGCGGCGGCGGCGGGGAAGGAGCGGGCGGCGAAGGCGGGAGCGGCGCGATCGGGCCCGGCCCGCCGCCGGCGCCGCCTCCCCCGCCTCCGCAACCGGCTGTGGCGATTGCGGCGGTGGCGAACACCGCGCCGAGGAGCGCGCGCTTCAGGCTCATTCCCGTCTCCAGCAGGCCTCAGATCCAGCCAGAGAGTAGGGCGCGCCGCCGCGCGCGTCACGCGTCGGCGGCGGTTTTCAGCGAAGCGACGAAGCGGTCGAAGACGTTGAAAGAGTCCTGCGGGCCGGGGCTCGCTTCGGGGTGATGCTGGACCGACATGACCGGGCGGTCCTTCAACCGGAAGCCGCAATTGGTGCCGTCGAAAAGCGAGACATGGGTCTCCACCGCGTCCAAGGGCAGGCTGTCGCGGTCCACTGCGAAGCCATGATTCATCGACACGATCTCCACCTGGCCGGTCTCGTGATTCTTTACCGGATGGTTCGCGCCGTGATGGCCCTGGGCCATCTTCTCGGTCCGCCCGCCGAGCGCGAGCGCGAGCATCTGGTGGCCGAGGCAGATGCCCAGCACCGGAACGCCCGCATCGATCACGCCGCGTATGGTTTCAACCGCGTACTCGGCGGTCGCGGCCGGATCGCCCGGACCGTTGGACACCACGACGCCGTCAGGCTTGGTGTTGAGGATGTCTTCAGCCGAAGAGCCGCCCGGCGCCAGCGACACCCGCGCGCCCGCCGCGGCGAGGCGGCGCAGAATGTTCGCCTTCACCCCGTAATCGAGCACCACGACGCGCGGTCCGTCCGCGGGTCCGTCGACATAGCCGTCAGGCCAGTCCCAGCCCGCCGCGGTCCAGTCCAGGCGCTCCTCGCTGGCGACGTCGCGGGCGAGCTCGCGGCCCTCCATCTGCGGCGCCTCGGCGGCGCGGCGCTTGAGGGCCTCAATGTCGAAATCGCCGCTCGGGTCATGGGCGATGACGGCCATCACCATGCCGCGCTCGCGGATGCGCCGGGTCAGGGCGCGCGTGTCCACGCCGGTGATCGCAGCCACGCCGCGCGCAGCGAGCCAGGCGTCGAATCGCTGGTTTGCGCGCCAGTTCGCCTGATCGGTGATCGGTGCACGCGCGATCATGCCGACCGCAGCCTTGCGCGCGCGCTCGCTCGCGGCTTCCTCATCGTCCGGGTTCGCGCCGACATTGCCCACATGGGGGAAGGTGAAGCAGACGATCTGACCGGCGTAGGAGGGATCGGCGAGGATCTCCTGATGGCCGGTCATCGCGGTGTTGAAGCAGACCTCGCCCACCGCCTCGCCGGTCGCGCCTGCGCCGAGACCGTAATAGACCCCGCCATCGGCCAGAACGAGCACCGCCGTGGCTTGCTCGGGCGCCTTCAGGCCAGCGGGCTCTTGAAGTTTTCGCGTATCCGTCATATTTCGCGCTCCGACGCTGGCCGGGCGCTTGAGAAAGCGCGCGGGGGGCGACCGCGCGATACGCGCGGGCAAACGGCCGGGAAGCTATGGGAAGCTCCGGATTCCGTCAAGCACGGTAGACCGCTGAAAAGCGATACGAAACCAACGATTTAGCAATCGTCAGCTCGCAATTTCAGCCGAGCGAAGAACGGGTGGGTCATGGCCCTGCGCGATCAGATTCTCGCCGACCTTAAAACCGCGATGCGCGAAAAAGATGCGCTGCGCCTAGCCACGCTGCGCCTGATTCAGGCTGCGGTGAAGGACCGCGACATCGCCGCGCGCGCCGAGGACCGCTGCCAGGGCTGCGGCGAGGAGGAGATACACGCCATTCTCCAGAAGCTGGCCAAGCAGCGAGAAGAGAGCGCTGAGACCTATGAAAAGGCTGGACGCCTGGACCTGGCCGAGCGCGAGCGCGCCGAAGCCGAAATCGTGCGCGAATATCTGCCCAAGCAGATGGACGAGGCCGAGATCGAGCAGGCCGCCAAATCGGTCGTGGACGAGCTCGGCGCGACCGGGCTGAAGGACATGGGCCGCTGCATGGGCGCGTTGAAGGAGCGCTATCAGGGCCGGATGGACTTCTCCCGCGCCGGTCAGCAGGTCAAGCAGCTCCTGCGCTGAGCGCCCTCGCCAGCGCGTCGCCGCGCGCCTATCCTGCGCGGTCGACCCTTCACCGCGCGATTTAGGCGACCATGGCGCTTCCAGACGGCTTCATTGATGAAATCAAGGCGCGCATCCGCCCCTCCGAGCTGATCGGGCGGTCGGTTGCGCTGAAGCGTCAGGGCCGCGAGTTCGCCGGGCTCTCCCCGTTCAAGAAGGAGCGCACGCCCTCCTTTTTCGTCAATGACGAGAAGGGCTTCTATCACTGCTTCGCCTCGCAGAAGCACGGCGACGTGATCAGTTGGTTGCAGGAGATGGAGGGCCTCAGCTTCATGGAGGCGGTCGAGCGTCTGGCCGCCGAGGCGGGCCTGCCCATGCCCGCGCCCGACCCGGAAGCGGGCAAGCGCGAGGAGCGAAAGCGCGATCTGTCGCGCTGGACCGAGGCCGCGCACGGCTTTTTCCAGCGTCGTCTGAAGTCGAGTCAGGCCGCCGAGGCGCGCAGCTATCTGGAGCGTCGCGGCCTCGGCCCGCAGGATTGGGCGCGTTTCGGGATCGGTTATGCGCCCAACGATCGCCGCGCCTTGCGCGATGCGCTCACCGCCGAAGGCGCGCGCATAGAGGAACTCGTCGAGGCCGGGCTCTTGATCAAGCCCGACGACGGCTCGGAGAGCTATGACCGGTTCCGCGACCGCATCATCTTCCCGATCGGGGACGCGCGCGGGCGCGTCGTGGCCTTCGGCGGGCGCGCCTTGTCCAAGGAGGCGCGCGCGAAATACCTGAACTCGCCCGAGACGCCGCTCTTCCACAAGGGCGCGACGCTCTACCGCTACGCCGAGGCGCGAAAGGCCGCCGCCGATGCCAAGCGCGGGGCCCGGGGCCTGATCGTGTCGGAAGGCTATATGGACGTGATCGCGTTCGCCCGGGCCGGGCTCGAGCAGGCGGTCGCCCCGCTCGGCACCGCGCTCACCGAGGATCAACTGCGCCTGCTCTGGCGCGCAGGCGGCGAGCCGGTGGTCTGCCTTGACGGCGACGGCGCCGGCCGGCGCGCGGCGGCCACGGCGGCCGAACGCGCCCTGCCGCTTCTGCAGCCGGGCCGCACGCTGCGATTCGTCTTCCTGCCCGACGGGGCCGATCCGGACGATCTGATGCGCGAGGGCGGCGCTCAGTCGCTGCGCCAGGCGGTCTCCGAGACCAGGCCGCTGGCCGACGTCTTGTGGGAGCGCGAGCGCGACGCCGAACCCCTCGACGATCCCGACCGGCGCGCGGGCTTTCGCCGGCGCCTGCGCGCCCTGGTCTCGAAAATCGCCGATCCGGACGTGCGCGAGGAATATCGCGCCGAGTTCGACCAGCGCATGGCCAGCCTGTTCCAGCGCCCGCGCGGCGGGCTCGCCCGGCGCGGTGCGGGCGGCGGGCGTTGGCGTGAGCCCGGGCTCCAGGGGCCGGCCAGCGCGGCGTTGAAGCGCGCGCGCGCCACCAAGCGCGCCAGCCCGCGGGCGCGCCATCTCCTGCTGGCCGTTCTCGACTGGCCCGAGCTCGCCGAAAGCCACGCCGAGCTGCTGGCGGAGATGCCGTTCGGGCCGCTTGACAGTCTGCGTGACGCCGTCCTAGACGCAGTGTCTTCTGGAGAAGTTTTACGCGATGGCGGCCTGAAAGCGGCGCTGGCCGATCGGGGCTTCTCAAGAGAGATCGCGACGCTGGACATAGAGCGCGCGCCCATGCGCGCCGCGCTCGGGGGAGAGGACGCTGCAATCGCGGCCCGCGCCGAGGCTTGGCGCGCGCTCGCGGCTTCTTATATGGAAACTGTCGAATCACACGACCGCAAGGAATACGAGCGCGCCCTGACCTGGCAGGTCCTTGGAGCAGACGACTCCGAACGGATGATGCGCCTCGTGGCTGAGATTCGACGCACGCGCAAGCGACGGTGAACGCCGGCGCGGTCCCGAGTCCCCGTCGGGTCCGGCGGCCCTTACACGCTCAGGCAGGAGCATCAGCCCGACATGACGAAAACCGCCACTGAAACCGCGGAAGCGGCGCCGGAGAGCCAGGACGGACCGCTTCTCGATCTGACCGACCAGTCGGTCAAGGCGATGATCAAGACCGCGAAGAAGCGCGGCTACGTCACCCACGACGAACTCAACAAGGTCCTGCCCTCTGAGGAGTTCAACTCCGAGCAGATCGAGGACGTGCTCGCCCAGCTGTCGGAGATGGGCATCACGGTTGTCGACAACGAAGAGGCCGACGAGGCCGATCAGGGCTCTGAAGAGAGCGAGGACGAAACCGAGACCCGCGCGGTCGCGAAGAAGCAGAAGTCCGAGGTCGCCGGCCAGAACACTGGCGCGGCCCAGGACCGCACCGACGATCCGGTGCGCATGTATCTGCGCGAGATGGGCTCGGTGGAGCTGCTCTCGCGCGAGGGCGAAATCGCCATTGCCAAGCGCATCGAGGCCGGTCGCAACGCGATGATCCGGGGCCTGTGCGAAAGCCCTCTGACCTTCGAAGCCATCATGGTCTGGCGCGACGAGCTGCAGTCCGGCCAGGTGTTGTTGCGCGACATCATCGACCTGGACGCGACCTATGGCGGCGTGCGCGAGGACGCCACCGCCCAGCCCGCCGCGGGCGAGGGGGCTGACGAGGCCGAGGAGAGCGAGGGCGAGGCCGGCGCGGCTGAAAAGTCCGGCGACGAGGCCGACAGCGAAACGGGCGAAAACGCCGAAGCCAAGTCCGATGACGACGATGACGACGACGAGGACGGCGCGAACATGTCGCTTGCGGCCATGGAGGCGGAGCTGCGCGACGGCGTCATGGAGACGCTGGACGCCATCGCGTCCGATTTCGACACCTTCCGCAAGCTGCAGGACAAGCTCGTCAACCAGCGCCTGTCGGGCAAGGACCTGACGAAGAAGGAGCGCGAGACCTACGACTCCATCTTCGAGGCGATTGTGGCGAACCTGAATTCGCTGCATCTGAACAATGCGCGCATCGAGGCGCTGGTCGAGCAGATCGAGGCGATCAACAAGCGCCTGATGTCCCACGAGGGCAAGCTTCTGCGCATGGCCGAAGCCCACGGCGTGCCGCGCAGCGAGTTCTTGAAGGCCTATCAGGGCGCCGAGCTGGACCCGTCCTGGTTCGACGGGCTGAAGGGCCGGACCAAGGCCTGGGACCGCTTCATCGACCGCGAGACGGTCGAGGCGGGCAAGATCCGTGACGAGATCGCTTCTCTGGCTCAGGAGTCCGGGGTTCCGATCGATGATTTCCGTCGCATCGTCGCCACCGTCCAGAAAGGCGCGCGCGAGGCGCGCGTGGCCAAGAAGGAGATGGTCGAGGCGAACCTGCGCCTGGTGATCTCGATCGCGAAAAAATACACCAATCGCGGCCTGCAGTTCCTGGACCTGATCCAGGAGGGCAATATCG
>CAZKBB010000069.1:0-12401 GCA_964550935.1 uncultured Caulobacterales bacterium | reverse complement strand
GACCGGTGAGCCGATCTCGGCCCAGACCGTCTCTGAGATGGGCGACAAGCTGATGGCGCTTGAAGAGGGCGCGCGGCTCTACCTGCTCGCGCCCATCGTGCGCGGTCGCAAGGGCGAGTACCGCAAGGAGTTCGCCGAGCTCCTCAAGCAGGGCTTCCAGCGCGTGAAAGTGGACGGGGAGTTCTACGCGCTCGAAGACCCGCCCACGCTCGACAAGAAGTACAAGCACGACATCGACGTGGTGGTGGACCGGGTCGTCGTGCGCGCTGGGCTGGAGCAGCGCCTGGCGGACTCGCTGGAGACCGCCCTTCGCCTCGCCGACGGTCTCGCCGCGGCCGAGTTCGCAAGCGACGCTTCCGAAAAAGGCCCCCACCCGTCCCGGCCTTCCCCTCAAGGGGAGGCGGAGATGGCCGGGTCCTACGGGGATGCCGATGAGGCCGACGTCGAAGCTCACCCCTCCCCCGCGGGAGTAGGGTCGGAGCGGGGGGCGCCCCGGACCTACAAGACCGGCGAGCGCATCGTGTTTTCAGAGCGCTTCGCCTGTCCGGTCTCCGGCTTCACGATCGAGGAGATCGAGCCGCGCCTGTTCTCGTTCAACAACCCGTTCGGCGCGTGCCCGGCCTGCGACGGGCTCGGCGTGACGCTGAAGTTCGACGAGGACTTGGTCATCCCCGACCGCGACAAGAGCCTCTATGACGGGGCCGTCGCGCCGTGGAACCGGGCGACCTCGAAGCTCTACCAGCAGACACTGCAGGCGCTCGCGGAGCATTACGGCGCCTCGATGTTCGACCCTTGGCGCAAGCTGCCACAGGCCTTTCGCGACACCGTGCTCCACGGCACGAGCGAGAAGATCAAATTCACCTACGAGGACGGGCTGCGCCAGTTCTCCACCACCAAGGCGTTCGAAGGCGTGATCCCGAACCTCTCCCGGCGCTGGCGCGAGACCGACTCCGCCTGGGTGCGCGAGGATCTGGCGCGCTTCCAGTCGAGCCAGCCCTGCGAGACCTGCGGCGGCAAGCGCCTGAAGCCGGAGGCCCTCGCGGTGAAGGTCGCCGGCTGCGACATCTCCGAGGCCGGGGAGCGCTCCATCAAGGATGCGCGGACCTGGTTTGAAGAGATCGAGGGCGGGCTGTCGGCGAAGCAGCAGGAGATCGCCCGGCGCATCCTGAAGGAGATCCGCGACCGGCTGCGCTTCCTGAACGATGTCGGGCTCGACTACCTCACCTTGTCGCGCAACTCCGGCACGCTGTCGGGCGGTGAGAGCCAGCGCATCCGGCTGGCCAGCCAGATCGGCTCAGGGCTCACCGGCGTGCTCTACGTGCTCGACGAGCCCTCGATCGGCCTGCACCAGCGCGACAACACCCGGCTGCTGGACAGCCTCAAGGGCCTGCGCGATCTCGGCAACACCGTCATCGTGGTCGAGCATGACGAGGAGGCGATCGAGACCGCCGACTACGTGGTCGATCTGGGTCCCGCGGCCGGCGTGCATGGCGGCGACATCGTCGCGCAGGGCACGCCTGAGGAAGTGCGCGCCAACCCGAAAAGCCTCACCGGCCAGTATCTCTCGGGCGGACGCTTCATCGAGGTGCCGGAGAACCGCCGCCCGATCGACAAGAAGCGCCAGGTGGTCGTGCGCGAGGCGCGCGGCAACAATCTCAAAGGCGTCGACGCGGCGTTTCCGCTCGGCGTGTTCACCTGCGTCACGGGCGTCTCGGGCGGGGGCAAATCCACCCTGACGATCGAAACGCTCTACAAGGCGGCCGCGCGCCGCCTGAACAAGGCGAGCCAGGCGCCGGCCGCGCACGAGACGATCGAGGGGCTCGATCAGCTCGACAAGATCATCGACATCGACCAGTCGCCCATCGGGCGCACGCCGCGCTCGAACCCGGCGACCTATACCGGCGCCTTCACCCCGATCCGGGAATGGTTCGCCTCCCTGCCCGAGGCCCAGACCCGCGGCTACAACGCCGGGCGCTTCTCGTTCAACGTGAAGGGCGGGCGCTGCGAGGCCTGCCAGGGCGACGGCGTGGTGAAGATCGAGATGCACTTCCTGCCCGACGTCTTCGTGGAGTGCGACGTGTGCCACGGCAAGCGCTTCAATCGCGAGACGCTGGAGGTCACCTTCAAGGGCAAGTCCATCGCCGACGTGCTCGACATGACGGTCGAGGAGGCCGCCGAGTTCTTCAAGGCGGTGCCGAACGTGCGCGACAAGATGGAGACGCTCAAACGGGTCGGGCTCGGCTATGTGAAGGTCGGCCAGCCCGCCACCCAGCTCTCCGGCGGCGAGGCCCAGCGGGTGAAGCTCTCCAAGGAGCTCTCCAGGCGCGCCACCGGCCGCACGCTCTACATTCTCGACGAACCCACCACAGGCCTGCACTTCGAGGACGTGCGCAAGTTGCTTGAGGTGCTCCACGAGCTGGTGGACGCGGGCAACACGGTCGTGGTGATCGAGCACAATCTGGACGTCATCAAGACCGCTGACTGGCTTCTCGATCTCGGCCCCGAAGGCGGGGACGGCGGCGGGCGCATCGTCGCCGAAGGCACGCCGGAGCACGTCGCCGGCGTCGCGGAAAGCTGGACCGGGCGGTATCTGAAACCGATGCTGCAGCGCGACCGGGAGCGGGCGAAAAAGCTGAAAGCGGGTTAAAACACCCGCGTCACCAGCCAGGCGCTGCCGATGATCGCGCCGATCCCGGCGAGCGCGCCGAGGCCGGCGACGAGGCCGTCATTGGTGGTCAGCCCGAGCGCGATCAGAAAGATCGCAACGGCCGGGATCACCACCCCGCCCGGCACCGCGGCGTAGATCACCATCAACACGCTCAAGATCACGCACAGCAGCGCGGCCAGGCGCGGCAGGGGCTGGCGGAACGCGATTGAGAAGCGCGGCGCGATGAACCGGTCCACCCAGCGCAGCACGGGCCGGCTCTTGTCCACGCCGGTCTTCAGGGCCTGGCGCGAGATCTTGGCGCGCTTCAGCCGCCCCGGCAGCCACAGCTTGGGCTGCGAGAACAGGAACTGGATCGACACCGCCAGCGCCAGGAAGGCCGCGCCATAGCTGATGCCCGGAAGCGCCCCGACGACCGGCATGATCGCGATCACGCAGATCACGATCAGAAGCGGGCCGTAGGAGCGATGGCCGAGCCGCTCGAGAAGGTCGTCGACCGTCACCGAGCCGCTCGGCTGGTGGGTGTTCAGCGCACCTTCCTCGGACAACAGCTGGTCGAACAGCGCTTCGAGGGAGCGGCGCGGATCCTTGCGCGGATCGCTGCGTTCGACGCTTGATCGAGACGGCGTGTCGGCGGCCATGGCGCCCTCCCGGCGGCGCGCGGCGAGGCGTGCGATCAGGACGAGGCACAGAACGCCGAACACGCCCGCCTGGGTCCAGATCTGCGGTCCTGCGACCGCAGTCTCCGGCGCGGTCATGGCGGTGGCGCGCTGGAAGACCTGTCCGAACGCCTCGCCCAGATCCTCCGCCCCGGCGGCGATCTCGCCGGCGAGCGAGGCGATGACGATCGACGCGTTGAAGGCGCCGTGCGCGCCGAGCACGCCCGCGATGGCACGCTCAGCCAGCGCATAGAGCGCGAAGAACAGCCCCGTGAGTCCGATGCCCGCCATCGCCGCCGCGCCTAAAAGCGCGCCGGAGCCGAACACGTGCACGTGCAGCACCGCGAACAGCCCGCCCGAGACGGCCGTGGCCAGCACGATCGGCCAGCGCGCGGCGAGCGTGGACATCAGCCAGCCGCGGAACGCCACCTCCTCCACCGCGCCCTGGAACAGGAAGGCGAGCGCGATGAGGCCGAGCACGAGAGCGAGCTCGGCGTTCATCAGCAAGGACGGATCCATCGGCGCTGCACTGAGAAACGCGCGCTCTGAGCCGCCGGACAGCGCCGACAAGCCGGCGTAGACCGCGCCGAGCACCAGAACGAGCCCGGCCCCGATCATGATCCCGCGCAGATAGCGCCCGGCGAAGTTCGGGCCGCAAAAGCCGATGCTCTTCAGGCTGCGCCGCTCGACGAGCTTGACCCAGACCAGCACCAGAACGAGCCAGAGCGCGAACTGGGACAAAAGCGCGGGAAACAGGACCCGCAGCGAGTCCGCGCTCCAGAGCCGGGCTTCAATCGCCTCCGGCGCAACGCCGCTCGTCCCGCCATAGATGACGATGGCGATCACCAGCGGGGCGCTGGAGAGGATGTAGAGCCCCACCGCGACGAGGAGCGCCACCCAGCCCCAGCTGCGCCGAGCCCCCTCAGGCCACGGTTCGTAAAGCGCGCGCGGCGCGCTCACGCGTCCGGCTCGCCCGGCTCAGGGCCCGCGTCGGCGATGTCGAGCGCGGCGCGTGCGCCGACGCCGCGCATCACCGAGAGGAAGGGTGTCAGGACCAGTTGACCGATCGTGATGCCGATCCACGCCGCCGCCGCGCCGCCGGGGGTGGAGATCACGCCGAGATACTCGCGATAGAGCCCGGCGAGGTCTCCAGGCTCGCCGCCGACGGCGCCGAGCTGGGGCCCGGGCGCTGCGGCCTGGGCGATCGCAGAGACGAGAAAGCCAGGGATCAGGATCAGCGCCGCCACGAAGAGCGCGCCGAGCAGGTTCCAGAAGATCGGGCCTGAGCCCCGCCAGGCCCGCATGAGCGCGATGCGCCCGTCATGCACGGTGAGCGCGGCGGCCGGGGCGATGCGCGCGCCGAACCAGAGCGCCGCAGCGAGCCCGCCCACGAATCCGATGAAGCTGATAAGCGAGGCGAGGATCGGTCCGCCGATCCCGGAGAGCAGCACCCCCAGGAGCGACGCGGAGACGCTGACCAGCGTCGCCGCGCCGATGGCTCCGCCATAGGCCGCCAAAAGCACGACGAACAGCCGCACCTCATCCATGCCGGGCGTGACGCGCACTTCGCCCAGCGCGAAGAGCCGCATCCAGGCCGCCTCGGCGAGCGCGGCGCCCGCCAGCGCCACGCCGAGACCCAGCACGATCGCAACGACCATCTCGCCGATCAGGCCGGCCTGCGGCGCCTCGCCGGCCGGAGCGGGATCCTCCAGAAGCGCGATGGTCGGCTCCAGAACGATCAGCCCCATGAGCACTTGGCCGACAGCGGTGACCGCAGCGGCGTACAGGGCGACGAGCACGAAGCCGCCGGTGCGCGCCTGCAGCACGGCGAACCAGAAGCCCAAGGCTCGGCCGAGCGCGAAATCCTGCGAGACGGGCGTGTCGGTCATGGGTCGAACCTGGTTGAGGAACAGATCGGTCGATGCTGCGAGCCTAGCTTCGGCGAAACGCCGCGTCGCCCCGTCTTAGCCGGTTTCGTCTCACGCGGTTTCGGGCTCGATGCGCGTCTCAGCGTCATAGACGTGGAAGAGCCGAGCGAAGAGCGCCGCAAGCGGGGCGCCCAGCGCGGCCATCTTCAACAGGCCGTAGACGAGAGACACCGCGGCGAAGCCCAGCGCCTGAGCGCCGTCAGGCCCGACTGCGCTGCTCGACGAGGCCGGGAAGAAGCCGAACGCCGCTTCACTGGCGACGTTGAAGGCCGTGAGCAGCGCAAGGCCCGGCGCGGCTGCGAGGAAGGTCAGAATGATCATCTCGATCACACGCCCCGAGCTTAGCGGCCAGGCGGCGAGCACCTGAACCTGATCGCGCGCCAGCGTCGCCGGGACCGATAGCGCCAACCGGGCGAACAGCCAGATGTTGAAGCCGGCGAAGGCCGCGATCAGCACGATCGCGACGATCCACTCACCGGTCCCGAACAGCGCGAAGATGTTCACGAAGCCCTCCGGCGCCTCGGTCATGCCCGCACGCTGGGCGCCGATGATGGCGAGCGCGCCGAGCATGAAGGCCAGCATCAAGAGCGCCGTGCCCACCACGGCGAACAGGAGCGCCAGAACCAAAAGCACCACGAGAAGCAGCCGCGTCTCGCCCTGCGACCAACCAAAGCCAGCCGGCGCTCCAAGCGCGGCGCGCGTCCAGGCCGACAGCGCCGGAATGAAGGCGGCGAAGGCGAGAAGGATCATCACGAAGGCGAGCGGCGCGCCCGGCCCCCATCCGCCCGCGGCCGCAGCAGTCAGCCCGCTCTGCACGGCGAACAGGACCGCATAGGGCGCTGACGCCGAAGCGACGAGGCCTGAGCGATTGAACGGAAAGGCGGGCGCGTCGAGCGCGGGACGAAGTCGGATCTGCATCATGGCCCGTGAGGTAGCGCGCTCCCTCTCCCGCGCAAAGTCTCAAGGCGCCGCAAGCGCGCCGCCTCACCCTCAGCGCGGCGTTTGAGCGAGCGCGTTCGAACCCTTATATCTCGCGGCGATGACCGATCCTAAACCCATTCATATCGTCGGCGGCGGCATGGCCGGCTCCGAAGCCGCCTGGCAGGGCGCCGAGGCCGGCGCGCGCGTCGTGTTGCACGAGATGCGCCCGGTGCGCGGCACTGAAGCCCACCACACCGACGGGTTGGCCGAACTCGTCTGCTCGAACTCCTTCCGCTCAGACGACGCGGAAACGAACGCGGTGGGCCTCTTGCACGAGGAGATGCGCCGCGCGGGCTCGCTCGTCATGGCGATGGGCGACCGCGCGCGCCTGCCTGCGGGCGGCGCGCTGGCGGTCGATCGCGACGTCTTCTCCAGGGCCGTGACCGACGCGCTTGAAGCCCATCCCAATATCGAGATCGTGCGCGAGGAGGTCGCCGGCCCGCCGCCTGAGGACTGGGACAGCGTGATCGTGGCGACCGGGCCGCTGACCTCGCCCGCGCTCGCCGAGGCGGTGCATGGCCTGACCGGCGAGGGCGAGCTCGCCTTCTTCGACGCCATCGCGCCGATTATCTATTTTGACTCGATCGATATGGGCGTGGCCTGGAAGCAGTCGCGCTACGATAAGGGCGAGACCGAGGCCGACAAGGCCGCCTACATCAACTGCCCCATGACGAAGGACCAGTACGAGGCCTTCATCGACGCGCTGCTGACCTCTGAGAAGACCGCCTTCAAGGCCTGGGAGATGGACACGCCGTATTTCGACGGCTGCCTGCCCATCGAGGTGATGGCCGAGCGCGGGCGCGAGACGCTGCGCCACGGACCGATGAAGCCGCGCGGGCTGACCAACGCGCACAAGCCGGACGAAAAGCCCTATGCGGTCGTCCAGCTGCGCCAGGACAACGCGCACGGCACGCTGTTCAACATGGTCGGGTTCCAGACCAAGATGAAATACGCCGTCCAGGCCGAGGTCTTCCGGATGATCCCGGGGCTTCAGGAGGCCCGCTTCGCGCGCCTTGGCGGCATCCACCGCAACACCTTCCTGAACTCGCCGAAACTGCTCGACCCGGTCATGCGCCTGAAGGCCCGGCCCGCGCTTCGTTTCGCCGGCCAGATCACGGGAGTGGAAGGCTATGTGGAGAGCGCCGCGATGGGGCTTCTGGCGGGCCGGTTCGCCGCGGCCGAGCGCCTCGGCGAGACCCCCGCCCCGCCTCCGCCGACGACCGCGCTCGGCGCGCTCCTGACCCACATCACAACCGGTCATGTGCCCGGCCGCAAAGGCGCCTTCCAGCCCATGAACGTCAATTTCGGCCTGTTTCCCGAGATTGACGGCCCGGTGAAGGGCCCGGACGGCCGACGCCTGCGCGGCAAGGACAAGTCGGTCGCCAAGAAGAAGGCGATGAGCGCGCGCGCCCTGGCCGAGATCGACGCCTGGCTGACCGGCGCGGTGGCGCAGGCGGCGGAGTAGGCGTCAGATCCGCCCCGTCAGGGAGCCCCACATCAGGCGCCATTGGCGCTGGTGCAGCGGGCGCTCGACCGGTTCGCGGAACGGGTCTTTCGCGCGCTCCGCGCGGCGCAGATAGCCGCGCGCCAGGCCGGCATAGCCGACGGCGGGGAAGACCTCCGCGGGCAGAGCGCCGCGCATGCGCTTGAGCATGCGCGCCGCCTCGCGCGCTTCTGCGTGCAGGTCGGAAAGCGCTGAACGCACGGTCTCGACCTGTTTGCCGCGTATGAGGTCGGTCTCCTTCAGGCCCGCGCCGGCAAGTTCGTCCGCGGCGAAGGGCGCACGCCCGGCCGCGCACAGATCGGGAAAGGCGCGCGCCAGCCCGGTGAAGCCCCACAAGCGCCCGGCGGCGGTGATCGCCGCGCCGGCCTCTCCTCCCAGATCGAGATCGGGTTTGCACAACTTGGCCGCGGCGCGCATCAGCCGCCCCGAAGTCCGGTCCACATAGTCGCGCCGGTCCCCGCGCGTGGGGAACGGACCGTGGCCGAGATCGGCGTTGCGCGCCTCCACCAGACCCACAAGCGCATCCTGGTCCGGCGCGCCCGGCGCGTGGCGCAGCTCTGAGAGCGCTTCGTAGACGTCGTGGCGGCGCACCTTAGGGGGCGAGGCGAACAAGTCCTCCACCGCCTCGCGCGCCCAGGCCAGGCGCATCTCGCCGATCAGAGGCTCGGAGACGCTTTCGGGCACCTTCGCGATCTCGTGATGGAAGGCGTAGAGCGCGAACAATCGTCCGCGCACGCGCGGCTCGGCGAACAGGGCGGCGAGCCGGCGGTCGGGGTCGGCCTCGGCCAGAAGGGCGTCGAAATCGGTCACGGCGTCTCAGATGGCGGCGGGCCGCGGCCGCGGACGCGGCCGGGTTTCGCATGGACATAGGCGCGCGTCAGACCATATGAACGCGCGGAACGGAAGATTGCAGCGACGCGTTCAGCGTTGTTCGCGAGAAAACCCTCAAAGGAGAGCGCTCATGGCCTTTTCCCTGCCCGACCTGCCCTATTCCAAGGACGCTCTGGCCCCGCACATCTCGTCCGACACGCTGGATTTCCACCACGGCAAGCACCACAAGACCTATGTGGACAAAGCCAACGCCGCGGTCGAGGGCACCGATTTGGAAGGCCAGGATCTTGAGAGCGTGATCAAGACGTCCTGGTCCGACAAGAATATGGGCGTGTTCAACAACGCCGCCCAGATCTGGAACCACACCTTCTACTGGAACTCGATGAGCCCGAACGGCGGCGGCAAGCCGACCGGCGACATCGCCGACGCCATCGACCAGTCCTTCGGCTCGTACGACAAATTCGTCGAAGAGTTCAAGAACGCCGGCGTCGGCCAGTTCGGCTCCGGCTGGGCGTGGCTCGTGGTCAAGGACGGCAAGCTTGAAGTCCAGAAGACCCCGAACGCCGAGCTTCCCCTCGCACACGACTCGGGCACGGCTCTTTTGACCATGGATGTCTGGGAGCACGCGTACTACCTGGACTACCAGAACCGCCGGCCGGACTATATCGGCGCGTTCCTGGAGCATCTGGTCAACTGGGACTTTGCGAACCAGAACCTCAAGGCGGCGTAAGCGCATTTGCGTCACGCCTTGACGCTTTGGACGGCCGCGGCGAGCCTTCGCCGCGGCCGTTTTCGTTTGGGCCGCCCCGCTGCGAAGGATCCCCTATGACGCTCTCCCGCCGTTTCGCCCGCATCCTCGCCGGCGCCCTCGCCGCTTCGGCGCTTCTGACCGGCGCGCCGGCGATCGCGCTCGCGCAAGCCGCCGCTCCGGCCGAACAGGACGAGCCGCGCGGCTTAAACCCGGCCGGCCTCGCCGCGATCGAGACGCGCCTGGCCGAACTCGCCGCCGCGCAGGCCCGTGCGGGCTATGTCATGGCGCTGCAGCGCGACGGGGAGAGCGCCCACGTCGCCGCGGCCGGCTGGGCCGACGAGGCCGCGCGCGAGCCCATGAGCGCGCAGACCCCGGTGCGCATCGCCTCGATGACCAAGCCCGTCACGGCGGCTGCGATCATGGCGCTGGTCGAGGACGGGGCGGTGGCGCTCGACGACCCCCTGTCCGATTACGTGCCCGCCTTCGCGGAGGTGCGCGTGGCGACATCGACGAGCGCGGACGAGACCGGCGAAATCCCCACCGAGCCGCTTGAGCGCGCGATCACGATTGAGGACCTGCTCACCCATACCGCCGGGCTCGGCTACGTCTTCGACCGCGAGAGCGATCTGGGTCAGCGGTGGGTCGAGGTGGACGCCTATTCCGGCGAGGGCGATCTCGAGGCGCGCATCTCGCGCTTGGCCAATGCGCCGCTCTACTCCCAGCCCGGCGCGCGCTGGTTCTACTCCTTCGCCAACGACGTGCTCGGCCAGGTGATCGCCGAAGCCTCCGGTCAGAGCGTGGAGGCCTTCATGCAGGCGCGCCTGTTTCAGCCGCTGGCCATGACCGATACAACCTTCTTTCCCGAAGGGGACCTCGAGGACCGCATGAGCGCGCTCTACACCCACGAGGAGGGCGGCGTCCTTGTGCGTGTGGACGAAGGCGCGGAGACGTTGATCGACGCGCCGGTGGAGGCCGGCGGCGCGGGGCTGATCTCCACGGCGGACGACTATCTGCGATTTGCTCAGATGCTCGCGAACGGCGGGGTTCTGGACGGTGTGCGCGTCCTCTCCGAAGCCAGCGTGGCGGCCATGACAGCCATCCAGGTCCCGCTGGAGAAGATGCCGGACTCCATGGCCGGGATCGGCATGGGGTTCGGCTATTCGCTCGGCGTCATCGCGCCGGTGGCGGGCGCGGCGGGCTATCCCGGCGATTTCGGCTGGGCCGGGTATTTCGATACCGAGTTCCTGGTCAGCCCCGCGACCGGGCTCGTCGCGGTGATCATGGCTCAGGAGCTGCCGAGCGCCCATACGCCCGAAGGCGGCGCGCGCGATGTGTTCCGCCCGCTGGCCTATGGCGCGGTCGCGCCGCTGGCGGCTGAAGTTGACGCGGCGGAGTAAGCGCTAAACCGCAATCAACGCCGCCCAGGCGCGGCGCGCTTCGCCAGCGACGATGTTGTAGGCGCGGCACGCGGTCGGCGTGTCCATGGTCTCAAGCCCGATCCCGGATTTGCGGAAGGCCTCGCGCACCGCGGCGGGCGGATGGCGCATGGCCGGCCCGACGCCGAGGATCACCAGATCGGGCGGATCGCCGGCCTTAAGGATGGCCTCGAAATGGTCCGGGGTCAGATCGCCCGGCGCCTCAGGATGGGCCCAGGCCTCCACCGCGCCGCCGAGGATCTGGATCGAGCCCTCATGGCGCTCTCCGGCCACGCGGAAGCCGTTATCGCCGAAGGCGTCGATGGCGGGCGTGGCGTAGTCGGGACGCGCGCTCGGTCCGGCCATGGCGGCCTCCTAGCTCTGCTCCTCGCCGGACTCCCGCTTCACGCCGGTCAGCGTGAGCAGCGGCGCGGCGACGAAGATTGAGGAGTAGGTCCCGATCGCCACGCCCCAGATCAGCGCGAGCGCGAAGCCCGCCAGCGCCGGTCCGCCGATGATCGCCAGCGCGATCACCGCCACAAGCGTGGTGCCCGAGGTCAGGATCGTGCGCGACAGCGTCTTGTTGATCGCCATGTTCAGCACGTCCGCCGTCGGGGCGGTCTTGTACTTCCTGAACTTCTCCCGGATGCGGTCATAGACCACGACGGTGTCGTTCATGGAGTAGCCGACGATGGTCAGGATCGCCGCGATCGTGGGCAGGTTGAACTCCAGCTGCGTGACCGCGAAAAAGCCGATCGTCGCGATCACGTCGTGGGTCAGCGCGATCACCGCGCCGACCGAGTAATGCCACTCGAAGCGGAACCAGATGTAGATCAGCATCAAGACGAGCGCGACGACGACCGCGGTCGCGCCCGCCACCACGAGCTCGCCGGAGACCTGCGGTCCGACCACTTCAACGCGGCGATAGTCCAGGCCCGGGAGCGTCTCGTTCAGGCGCTGCTGGATCGCCTGACGGGCGGCCTGCTGGGCCTCCTCGGCGTTCTCCACCGCCACGCCCTCAATGGCGTTGACGTCTTCGACATCGACTTCGCCGACGCGGATCAGGACCTCGTTCGGCGCGCCGAAGCCCTGCACCTGGATATCGCCAAGCCCGAGCGCGCTGAGCGAGCCACGGATCTCGGCGATGTCGGCGTCTTGCGGGGTCTGTATCTCGATCAGCGTGCCGCCGCGAAAATCGATGCCCAGATTGAGCCCGAGGGAGAAAAAGGCGCCGAGCGAGCCCAGGACCAAGAGCGCCGAGATCGCAAAGGCCGCGAAGCGCTGCTTGATGAAGGGAATGTCGGTGTCCGTCGGGATGAAGCGGACGAGTGCGATGGCCATGGTCCGCCCTCCTATATCGCGAGCGCCTTGGGCCGGCGGGTCCTGAGCCAGGTCGCGACCATGAGGCGTGAGAAGACGAAGGCGGTGAACACCGAGGTGATGATGCCGATGCCGAGCGTCACCGCGAAGCCGCGCACCGGCCCGGCGCCGAGCATGTAGAGCACGGCGGCGGCCACGAAGGTCGTAACGTTGGCGTCGATGATCGCGGCGAAGGCGCGGTTATAGCCCTGCTCGATCGCGTTCACGATAGAGCGCCCCAGACGGGACTCCTCGCGGATGCGCTCGAAGATCAGAACGTTGGCGTCGACCGCCATGCCGATCGTCAG
>CAZKBB010000068.1:0-13428 GCA_964550935.1 uncultured Caulobacterales bacterium | reverse complement strand
CTTGGTAAGGGAGAGGTCGAGTGTTCAAATCACTCTAGCGGCACCATTTTCCCACACGGCTATCGCTCTCCGGAACTCGCGCCGGCGATACGACGATCGCCGATCAACGTCATCAGCCAGCGATTTCACCGTCGCGCGCATCCTCCCCGCCTCTAAGCCAGACATAAGCCGCTGGAATGACGAGCACGGTGAGCACCGTCGAAGATAACAGCCCGAAGAGTAAGGAAACGGCGAGACCGCGGAAAATCGGGTCGGCGAGTATGAAAGCCGCGCCGACCATCGCCGTCACGCCGGTCAGGAAGATCGGGCGAAAGCGGATTCGCCCGGCTTCGATCGCCGCCTGAGCGACCGGCTGGCCGCCTTCGCGCCTGTTCTCGATGAACTCCACGAGCAGTATCGAGTTTCGCACCACGATGCCGGCGAGGGCTATGAACCCGATCATTGAGGTCGCCGTGAACTTCGCTCCCATCACCCAATGACCGAGGATCACCCCGAGAAGCGTCAGCGGAACCGGCGCCATGATCAGGAGCGGCAGCTTGAGACGGCCGAACCTCCATACCACGATCGCGTAGATGATCAGAAACGCTACGGCGAACGCCGCACCGAGATCCCTGAAAGTGGTGTAAGTGATTTCCCACTCGCCATGCCAAAGCAGCGTGGCCTTTTCAGCATTGACCGGCTGCCCGCGCCAGCGAACGTCAATGTCCGCGCCATCGTCATCCAATCGGTCCTGAACCGCGAGCATGCCGTAGATCGGCGCTTCCTGTCCGCCCGCAAGGCCGCCAAGCACCATCACGGCTGGACGCCCGTTGCGGCGAAAAATCGGGTGGCTCGCCGGTTCCTCGATCGCGCTCACAAGTTCGCCCAGTTCGACCGGGCCCTCTCGGCCGGCGACCGGCAAGGCGAGCAGTTGCTCGTCCGCGATGCGGTCAGAGCGCGCCAGCGTCACGACGATGTCGCGCGCCCCCGCAGCATGACGGGCGCGAACCTGACCGGCGACCGTTTCGCCGAGCGCCGCTCTCAACGTGTCCGTTACAGCGTGTTCTGGCACACCGTGTAGATCGAGTGCGGCGCGATTGATTTCGTAGCGCACCCGCCTCTGCGGCGCGCCGATCGTGTCGTCGACGTCCACGATGAACGGCTCCGCCTCGTAGGCGGCGCGCACCCGACGCGCCGCCTCACGGCGCACGGCTTCGTCCGGCCCGTAAATCTCGGCCAGCAGTGTCGCGAAGACAGGCGGACCAGGCGGCGTCTCGGCGATGCGTACGGCCGTACCGTCCGGCGCAGGCAGGTCAGAGAGGCGTTCGCGCACGTCCGACGCGACCGCATGGCTTGAGCGGCTCCGCTCTCCCGGCGGAGCCAGATTAACCTTGATGTCGCCAAGCTCTTCCTGTTCGCGGAGATAATACTGGCGCACGAGGCCGTTGAAATTAAACGGCCCCGACGCGCCGGAGTAGATTTGAACGCTGCGAAGTTCGGGCAGTCCCTCCAGGCGCTGCACCGCCGCGCGGAGCACACGGTCGGTATCCTCCAACTGAGCGTACTCCGGCAGATCGATCACGATCTGCATCTCGTCCTTGTCGTCGAATGGAAGGAGCTTCACTGGCACCGCATTCACGGCGAACAGGGAAAAGCTGGCCAGAGTGGCGAGCGCCACGGAGACCAGAAAGATCAAAGCGCGCGCCTGCGTCTTGAGGAGGGGCTCCGCGACCCGGGCATAAAGACGGCCAAGCGGCCCCCCGTCCTCGCCAGACCCAGCCAGCAGCCCCAGAGAGATGCGCACATTGCGCAGTCGGAGCATCATCCAGGGCGTGGCGGTCAAAGCCACCAGGGTCGACAGGATTACTGCCGCCGACGCGTTGGCCGGGATCGGGCTCATGTAAGGGCCCATAAGCCCCGAGACGGCGAGCATCGGCAATAGTGCGGCGATAATCGTCAGCGTCGAGATGATCGTAGGATTGCCGACCTCGTCCACAGCTGACACCGCAGCCTCCGCGGCGGACCTATCCGCGTCGCCCCGCCACCACCAGCGAGTGATGTTCTCCACGACCACGATTGCGTCATCCACAAGGATCCCGATGGCGAAAATAAGCGCGAACAGGCTCACCCGATTGATCGTGTATCCCATCAACCAGAGCGCAAAGAAGGTCAGAAGAATGGTCGTCGGGATAACCACGCCAACGACAATCGCCTCACGTACGCCGACGAAGAGGGCGATCAGCACGACGATCACAGCGGTCGCGGAAAAGATCTGAAGGAACAACGTGCGCGCCTTCGCCGCCGCCGTGCGGCCATAGTCGCGCACCACGCGCGCCTCGACATCTGGCGGTATGAGATCGCCGCGCGCGGCGGCCAGTATTTCGCGCGCCTGGCGAGCAATCTCGACGCCGTTGGCGCCGGGCCGTTTCGCGACGGCGAGCGACGCCGCCGGTCTTGGCGCATCAAGAGACTGCGCGTCGGCGTGCCAAGTGACCGCGCCTGGATCAGGCGGGGCGAGGACCACCTCGGCGACGTCGCGTACATAGACTGGACGGCCGTCGCTGCTGGTCACGAGAAGATTGGCGATAACGGAGGGCGCTGCGCCGGTGCGTCCGGCGAGCACCGGCATGCGTTCGCCCGATACGGCGACATCTCCGAGGTCGAGAACCCGGCTCGCCGCCGTCACCCGGGCGATAAGGGTCTGAGGAGCGATCTGAAAGCGTGCGAGCGCAGCAAGGTCAGGCTCGACCCTTATCTGCGTCGCGCCGGATCCCACGACGTAGGTGAGCCCCACGTTGGAGACGGCGCTCATGCGCCAGCGTAGCGTCTGCGCCAGCTCGAACATGTCGGCGCGATCATAACGGCCCACGGCTCCAGCAGACGGAGAGAGCGTGATAACGATCACTGCTACGTCTTCGATACCGCGTCCGATCACGATCGGATCTGGAACGCCCGGCGGCGCGCGCTCCGCATTCGCACCCAGCCGCTCGATCACGCGCAGAACCGCATCCTCCGCACTGGAGCCGACATCGAACCGCGCCGACGTGATTACACGGCCGTCTTCGGTGCGCGAATAGAGCTGATCAACGCCTTCCACGCCGGACAGGACGTCTTCCAAAGGCTTGGTGATGCTTTCGACAGCGTCAGCCGCCTCAAAACCCGGCGCAGGCACGAGCACGTCGACAAGCGGTACGCGAATCTGCGGCTCCTCCTCTCTGGGGACCATGGCGAGCGCGACCGCACCCATGAGAAAGCCGATGAGCGTCAGAATCGGCGTCACCGGGTTCTCGGCGAACGCCTTGGTGATGCGGCCTGCAGGTCCAAGCCTCATTCGCCGCGCGCTTCAGGCGGCAGCAGCACGTCACCGGGCTTCGCCCCGGAGAGGAGCTCGACCCGGTCCGGCCATATCCGGCCGGTACGCACGAGGGTCAGTCCCGCGTCGGCGCGATACACATAGCTAAGCCCGGCCCGTGTGAACACATAGCGCTTCGGCGCGATCAAAGCGTCGCTTTCTCCCACGCGCAGCCGCACAGGGACCCGCGCTCCAATGAAGTCTGACGCCGGCTGACCCTCCGGCTGGATATCGACCTCGATGCGCCCGTTTCGTATCTGCGGAAAGACTTGGACGATGCGCGCCGATGACCATCCGCCCTGTAGCTTCACCATCAACTCGTCGGACGTCGACAATGCCTCTGCATGACGCTCCGGAGCAGCGAGTCTAACGAGGGGCGGGTCAGAGGCGACGAGTGCGATCGTGTCGCCGCGGTTGACCGCCGAGCCAGCCGTCACCGGCGCCTGAAGCACCCGCCCATCTACTGGAGCGAGCACTTCGCCGCGCGACCTGCGCGCCTTGAGACTGTCGAGTTCGCCGCGCGCGCTGTTGAGCGTGCCCTCCGCCGCGCCTGCGCGCCGTTGCACCTCGTCGAGCCGCGCCCGGCTCGCATTGCCGCGCGAGACGAGCGTGCGAACGCGCTCAAGCTCCTGCCGCGCCGCGACCGCCTCGGCCTGTGCCGAGGAAACCTGTGCGCGCGCCGCGTTGATGCGCGAAGCCAGCTCCGGGTCCACCACGACCGCGAGCACTTGGCCGGATTCCACCCGATCCCCCTCATCCACGCTCCTGCTCGCCAGCAAACCGCTTATTCTCGCCCGGGCGGAGGGCGTATCGGCGCTCTGGGTGGTCGCGAAAAGCGTGCGCTCCATGGGCGCGCTTTCGACTTCCAGCCGGTAGCCGTCGTTCGCTGGCGCGCCGCCGGCTTCCACCGCAAGCAAGGCAAGTGCGAGGAGGATCATGTCGCGCCTTCCAAAGCCTGCTTTGGGTCGTGCGCCTCGGCTCCGACATCCAGCGAGCAAAATTCAGACAGAAAGGTCACCACCGCGCTTACAATGTTCTCGGTGAGGTGGTGGACACAACACTGGACCATTCTTTTCACTACGCTTAAAGCATGCGCGCACAGATAGGCCAGTCGCAGGCTTGCGACAAACTGGTGACGGCCGGAGAACTCGGTTTGCTTGCTTACCCTAAGTCTCAACGTACTTCAGCTCCGCATAAGTTTAAGATGCCGGACGGCCCTCGCACAACTTGAGGCGCTATGGAACGCGGTTAAACGCTCAAGGTTTCAGCGCCCCTCACGTCCGCCATCTCAGCGTCGTGGGTTTCACCGGGTTTTCGAAGGCGCGGGCGTCTTCGCGGGACTTGGTCCATTCGCGCTTCAGGCGCCGGTACCAGACCATCAGCGTGTCCGCGTCGGGGATCTGCATCAGCGGGGGGTCGTGAGCCAGGCCCTCGCCCTGCAGGCGCATGATGCGAGCGTCCTGCTGCAGGAAGGTGTGGGTGAAGGGCCGTGCGATGAGGCTCAGCGCGTCGAGCACGGGGCTGTCCCAGTACATGATCTGGTGGATCTCTGTGTTCGCCTCGTCGATCGGGGTGCAGACCGCCAGGCCGAGATAACCGTGCTTTTCGTTGCGGATGGACTCAGCGCGCAAGCCCGGCAACAGGAACTGGATCTCCACGCGGATCTCCCCGCCGATGATTTTGTAGAGCGGCGAGTTCACCGGCTTGTGGCTGACCATGGTGAAGCCGAGCTCTGTGGGCTCGAAGCGCTTCTCCTTCGGCTTCAGCCCCTTCGGCGTGCGCCAGAGCGGGCTCTGGTGCACGAACGGGGTGTGGGCCGGATCGATCAGCCCGATCACGGCATGGTCCATGTGGCACTCCAGAAGCGCGCGCTCGACGAACTTCACCTTGCCCTCGCTCGCGCCGGACTTGAGCACCATGTTGGCCAGGCGCGGCGGCGGGCCGTCCGGCGCGCTGTCCGGGGCGGAGCCCATGAAGATCCACACCAGATCGTCCTGCTCGGCGGTGGGATAGCGCCGCACGGCGATGTTGGAGAGGTCGAAGGCCTGCCCGTCCACCAGCGAGGGGATGGCTCGGCATCCCCCGTCCGACGCGGCGAAGCGCCAGCCGTGATAGGGGCACTCCACGGTCGTCTCGCCGCCCTCCTCCTTGACCATGCGCCCGGCCGAGAGCGGCACGGCGCGGTGGGGACAGATGTCGCGCAGCGCGAACGCGGCGCCGGACGCGTCGCGGCCCAGCGCCACCGGCTCGCCGAGATACATCTTCTTTAAGAGCTTGCCGCGCTTGAGGTCCCTTGAGGGAACCGCGACATACCAGATATCGCGCAGGAAGCCGCCGGCCTTCGCGGTGAAGGCCTCCTCGCCCGCGCGCGCAGGCGGGGCGGGTCTGGCGTCTTTCGCGGCGGCGGGAGCGTCGGTCATGGCCTCGACTTATCCGCTTGCGCCCGGCGCGTCGAGGCGGAGCGGCCGCGCCGGGCTGCGACCGATCGTTTCCGCGTTGGGCGCGAGGCCGATCCGCTATACATTGCGATGCGACGCTGAAGACCGGATCTGACCGCCATGCGCTTCTGGACTCGACCGCTTCGCGCCTTCGCCGCCGCGCTCGTCGCCGCCGGCGCCGCCGTGCTCATGACCGCGGCCCAGGAGGGCGAGGCGGAGCGCTCGCGATCGGGCGAGGTGATGACCGCGGCTCTGCAGGGCCCGATCGGGCCGGCCACCGCCGCCTTCATCGACCGCGCGATCGAGAAGGCCGAAGGCGCCGGCGCGGACGCGCTGGTGATCGAGATGGACACGCCCGGCGGGCTCGACCCGGCGATGCGAGACATCAACCAGGCGATCCTCGCCGCCGAGCTGCCGGTGATCGTCTATGTCTCGCCTCAGGGCGCGCGCGCGGCAAGCGCCGGGGCCTTCATCACCTACGCCAGCCATCTCGCCGCCATGGCGCCGGGCACCTCGATCGGCGCGGCGACGCCGGTTCAGATGGGCGGCGGCGGGGCCGAGCCCGGCGGCGCGCCGGGCGAAACCGACGGCGCGCCGGAGGACGGCGCTGAAAACGTTGACCCGGCGGTCCGCGAGGCCGCTGGCGAGGGCGAAGGCTCGGGCGATCGCGCCGACGCGGCGACCGACGAGACGGCCCCCGGCAACGCGCAGGCCCTGCGCAACAAGGCGGTGAACGACGCGGTGGCCTATATCCGCTCGCTCGCCGAATTGCGCGGGCGAAACGCGGACTGGGCCGAAGACGCCGTGCGCAAAGCGGTGAGCGCCTCGGCCGATGAGGCGCTGGAACTCGGCGTGGTCGAGCACGTCGCGCGCGATCTTCAGGAACTGTTCGCGCAGTCGGCCGGGACCGAGATCGAGCTGCAGAGCGGGCGGACCGTGACGCTCGACCTGGAGGGCGCGCGCGTCAGCGCGGTGGAGCCCTCCTTCGCCGAAGAAATCCTGTTCGTGATCACCGATCCGAACATCGCCTTCCTCCTGATGAATCTGGGCTTCATCGGGCTTCTGGTGAGCTTCTACAACGGGTTGGAGCCGATCACGGCGGTCGCCGGACTGATCTGCCTCATCGTCGGGCTCTATGCGCTGAACACGCTGCCGGTGAACTACGCCGGCGCGGCCCTCATCCTTCTGGGTCTGGCGCTTCTGGTCGCAGAGGCCTTCCTGGCCTCCTCAGGCCTGTTGGCGCTCGGCGGGCTCGTCGCCTTCGCAGTCGGCGCGCTGATGCTGGTGGACACCCAGTCGGAGGCGTTCCGGCTCGACTGGCGCCTGATCGCGGCGGTGACGCTCGGCCTCGGCGCCTCGATCTTCCTCGTGGTCAGCTACGGGCTCGCGGCGCAGGGACGAAAGGTCACCACCGGCGGCGCTGAGATCGTCGGCCAGATCGGCGTCGTCCAGGAGTGGTCCGGCCGCGAAGGCTGGGTCCATGTGAACGGCGAGACGTGGAAGGCGACGTCGTCAGACGACCTCAAGGCAGGCGACGCCGTGAAAGTCGTCGCCGTCGACAATCTCACTCTTCGCGTGAAGAAAGCAAAATAGCCCCCGCAACCTTCGGAGACTTCGAATGGATATCGGTCTCAATATCGGCTTTTGGTTCGCCGTGGCGGCGCTGGTGTTCGGCGTCCTGTCCTCGGCTTTCAAGATCCTGCGCGAGTATGAGCGCGCGGTGATCTTCACCCTCGGGCGCTACACCGGCACGTCCGGCCCGGGCCTGATCATCCTGATCCCCTTCATCCAGCAGATGGTGCGGGTGGATCTGCGCATCATCGCCGAAGACGTGCCGAGCCAGGACGTCATCTCGCAGGATAACGTCTCGGTGAAGGTGAACGCGGTGCTTTACTACCGCATCGTCAACCCCGAGTACGCCATCAACCGTGTGGAGGACTTCCGCGCGGCGACGAGCCAGCTCGCCCAGACGACGCTGCGCAGCGTGCTCGGCAAGCACGATCTCGACGAGATGCTGGCCGAGCGCGACAAGCTGAACGCCGACATCCAGAGGATCCTCGACGACCAGACCGAGGCGTGGGGCATCAAGGTCTCCAACGTCGAGATCAAGCACGTGGATCTGGACAGCTCGATGATCCGCGCGATCGCCCGCCAGGCCGAGGCCGAGCGCGAACGGCGCGCCAAGATCATCTCCGCCGAGGGCGAACAGCAGGCCGCGCAGAAGCTGTCCGAAGCGGCGAAAATCCTCGCCACCGAGGAGGGCTCCATGCAGCTGCGCTATCTCGCCACGCTGACCGACCTTGGCAACGAGGGCACCTCGACCATCGTCTTCCCGATGCCGGTCGATCTGCTCGCCAAGCTGACCGGCGTCAGCCAGAACGCTCAAGGCGGCCGCGAAGGCTCCTCCGGGTCCTGACATGCCGCGGCGGTTTGCTAAGCTCGCCCGGGTCGGCTGATCCGGCCCGGGGGGCTTTGATGACGACGCTTTATCCCGAGATCGACCCGTACGAGGCTGGGCGGCTGCCGGTCGGCGACGGTCATGAGCTGGCCTGGGAGCGCTCAGGCGCGCGCGGCGCGCCGGCGGTGGTGTTCCTCCACGGCGGGCCGGGCTCCGGCGGCGCCGCCAAGCACCGGCGCTATTACGATCCCGCGGCCTGGGACATTATCCAGTTCGACCAGCGCGGCTGCGGGGCCTCCACGCCCGTTCTGGAGCTCGAAACCAACACCACGCAGGCGCTGATCGCCGACATCGAGGCGCTGCGCACCCATCTGCGCGTGGAACGCTGGGCGGTTTTCGGGCCGTCCTGGGGCTCCACGCTGGCGCTCGCCTATGCGCAGGCCCACCCCGACCGCGTTGCCGCGCTGGTTGTGGAGGGCGTGTTCCTGGGCACGCGCGCAGAGCTGGACTGGCTACACGCGCGCGCCGGCGCGGGCGCGATCTTCCCCGACGCGCTGGACCGGCTGCTGGACGGGGTCCCTGAGGCGATCGCCGAGGATCCGCCGGCGTTCCGCGCCTGGGCGCCGGAGGCGATGCGCGAGGAAATCGCGCAGGGCCGAGCAGCGCTTTCAGCCCTTCGTGACGGCGCGAACCCCGATGCGCTCCAGAACTCCCTGCTCTATCGCTGGAGCGCTTACGAGGAGCGCCTGTCGCATCTGGAGATCGGCGAGGAGACCGTCCGGCGCGAGTTCGTCGCCAAGGGGCCGGATTGGGTCACGGCGCATTCCCTGATCGAGGCCTGGTACTTCGCCAATGACTGCTTCCTGCGACCCGATCAGCTGATCCGCGACGCCGACCGCCTGACCATGCCGGTGCGCATCATCCAGAGCCGGTTCGATTTGATCTGTCCGGCGCAGGGCGCCTGGCGGCTGGCCGAGGCGGTTCCCCATGCGCGCCTGTCCCCGCTCGTGCACTCCGGCCACGCCATGACCGCGCCCGCCCACACCGAAGTGATCGCGGCGTTCAAGGAGCTGCGCGCGCTGGTCCCGGACGCGGCCTAAAGCTCGGCGTCGTAATCGTAAGGTCCCGTCCCGCTCTGGCTCGGCTGGACACGCATCGCGTAGGCGAGATCGGCCACATCCTGTTGCGTGGCGTAACGCCTGAAAAAGCGTCGGCAGTGGGCGAGTTCGGTCCCGGGCAGGCGCTTGGCCAGCCCCGTGAAGCGCGTGCCCTCCTCCATCTGCACGTCGGTCACCTCAAGCCAGCCGTTCACCGCAGGCAGACCGCGCAGAAGCGCCACGATGTGCGAGCCGGCCCCGATCGTCATGCCCGTCAGATCCGGGAAGTCGAGCGTCACCGAGTAAGTCTCCCACACCGTCCCGACGCTCACCGTGCTGGACGCGACCGAGCGCGCCGGAGAGCCGCCGGATCCGAACCATTGCTGCAGCAGGATGAGCATCGTCATGGAGGCGGAGGCGCGCGCGCGGAAACTGAAGGTCGCCGGTCGCCCGGCTAGGGTGTAGACGCTCTCCACCTTCTGGCGCAGCTGGATATCGAGGCACGCCGCGTCGAGCCGGGTCAGCCGCACCGCCGCCTCGGACGCCGCCTCGCCCGGCGTCACGTCGACGCGCTCCGCGCTCATCGTGTTCACCGGGATCGCCGGAGAGCCTGACGTCAGCCAGCGGTCTGCGATGAAGCGGCCCTGCATGTCGCCGATGAAGCTCGTCCCGCGTTGCCAGACGGAGAAGTCGCCGTTGATGATGGTGTTGCGCTCGCCCGCGAACGCGCCGCCGTTGACCGAGGTCAGCTCCACCCCAGCCGGGAAAATCACGCGCCCGTCCGCGTTGGCGATGCGCATCGCCTCGGTCCAGCTCGCTCCGTCCGGGGAGACCTTCACCTGCAGATCGTCGTCGCCGACAAGGCCGATCTCCGCGCGTCCTGAAAAGCCCGACTGCATGAGCACGCTGAGGACGTCCCCGGCAGCCTCCTTGTTCATGGTGTAGCGCAGATCGCCCGACCCGCCCTCGCTGGCGGTGAGCGCGGTGAACAGACACGCGTTGAGCTTGGCTGAAAGCGGGTTCGCCGCGTCCGCTTCGGTCCCGACGCCCAGCTGTTCCAGGTTCGACAGCCGCGCCAGCGCCTCGCCCGCATCGATCCATTGCGTTCCGTCGAACACGATCAGGGCAGGCTCGTCGAGCACCAGAACGCGAAGACCCGCGAACGGCGCGATCCGCGCCCAGGCGCCGTCCTGGAACACGACGAGATCGCCCTCGTCCAAGCCGTCCCAGCTCTCCCCGCTCGCGCCGGCGGGCAGGAGATAGCCCTCTCCCTCCGCTGGCGCGGCCGGCTCGCCCGTGACGGCGCGGCTCGAGGCCGCGGCGCAGGCGAGCGCGTCCAGCCGGCGCAGCGATTCGTTGACGGTGACGTGCTTTTGCGCCTGCGCCGGCATGACGTAGGACAAGGACAGACGCGTGCTGGTTTCTTCGCTCATGAAAGACACTCCCGGGGCTTTCCCGAGAGCCTAGGCGAGGCGATAGAGGGCGGGGACGCGCGCGGTCGCTCTCCCCGCGCCGGCCAATTGTACGGACAACTTGACGATCGCGGCGCCGCGCGCCTTACCTCGCGGGCGTGAGCGGTGTAGGGACTGACGCCATGGCAGACGATATCCTCCCCCTGGCTGAGGGATTTCCCTCGCCCGGCCCGGACGGGTGGCGCGCGCTGGCCGAGGCCGCGCTGAAAGGCGCGCCGCTCGACCGGCTGACTCGAACCACCGCTGACGGGATCGCGCGCGGGCCGCTTTTCGCCCGCGAAGACGCCCCGGCGCCGGAGACGATCGGCGCGCCCGGCGCAGCGCCCTTCGTGCGCGGCGTCGGCGCGACGCGCGATCCTTACCTGCCCTGGCATATCCGTCAGATCGTCGATCACCCCGATCCGAAAGCGGCCAATGCGGCCGCGCTTGAAGAGCTGGAGGGCGGGGCGAGCGCGCTGATGCTGCGCCTGGATCCGACCGGCGAGACCGGCGTCGCGGTGCGCACGCTGGACGAGCTGAAGACCGTGCTGGACGGGGTGATGCTGGGCCTGGCGCCGCTACACCTCGCGCCGACGCGCACCGCGCCGCAATACGCTGCGCTTTTCGCGGCGTTCTTAGAGCAGTCCGAGCTGGACCCTGAACAGGTCTCAGGCGGCTTCGGCGTGTCGCCTGTGGGTCAAAAGAGCCTCGCTGGCGGAGGCGCGGCCGATCTTGAGGCCCGTCTGGCGCGCGCGGCCGAAGCCGCGGCCTGGGCGGCCGAGCGCTTCGCGAAGATCAGGACCATCGCCGTGACGGCGTCCGCGCCCCACGAGGCCGGCGGCTCGGAAGCCCAGGAACTCGCCTTCGCGTGCGCGGGCGGGGCGAGCTACATGCGCACCTTCATCGATCACGGCCTCAGCGCCGATGCGGCCGCGGGAGCGCTGGAATTCACCCTCGCCGTCGACGCCGACGTGCATCTGAGCATCGCCAAGCTGCGTGCCGCGCGCCGGCTCTGGGCGCGGGTGTGCGAGGCGTTCGGGGTGAGCGAGGACAAGCGCGCCATGGCGCTGCACGTGATCACGTCGCGGCGCATGCTGACCGCACGCGATGTCTGGACGAACCTGATCCGCAACGCCTGCGCGGGTTTCGCCGCGGCCGCGGGCGGGGCGGACGCCATCACGGTTCAGCCCTTCACCGCAGCGCTGGGACCGGCCACGCCGCTCGCCCGGCGCACCGCGCGCAATCTTCAGATCCTTCTGATGGAGGAGAGCCATCTTGGCCGCGTCGCCGACCCGGCCGGTGGCGGTTTCCTGCACGAGACGCTGGCCGAGCGCCTCGCCGAGGCGGCCTGGGCGGAGTTTCAGGAGATCGAGCGGCGCGGCGGCCTGTTCGAGGCGGTGCGCGCCGGCGTCGTGCAGGAGCGCATCGCCAAGGTTCGCGAGCAGCGCATCCAGGCGTTGAGCCTTGGTAAGGACGCGGTGATCGGAGTGTCCGAATATCCTCAGCTCGACGCCGCCGAGGCGCACGTGGAGGCCCGCGACTACGCGCCGCCCGCGCTGGACGCCCCGGCGCTTGAGCCGCAAGCCTTCGCCGCAAAGGTCGAGAAGGCCAAGGCCGGCGCGCAGATCCGTCCGCTCGCAACCCCTCAGCCTGAATGGGCGAAGCTGTCTCCGGTGCGCCTGTCCGAACCGTTCGAGGCGCTGCGCGAGCGCGCCGACGCTTTCTCCGAGCGCACCGGCCATCGCCCCCGCGCCTTCCTGGCCACGATAGGCACGCTGGCGCGCTTCAACGCGCGCGCCGGCTTTGCGACCAACCGCCTCGCCGCGGCCGGGATCGGGACGCTGGCGCCCGAGGTCCACGAAGACGCGGCCGCCTGCGCTGGCGCGTTCAAGGCCGCTGTGAGGGAGAAGGCCGCCAGGCTCGTGGTGATCTGCGGCGCGGACGCCGACTATGAGGCCCACGGCGCCCAGTACGCCGCAGCGCTGCGCGCGGCCGGGGCCGATCATGTCTGGCTGGCGGGCCGACCGGGCGAGACCGAACACGCCCTGCGCGAGGCCGGCGTCGACCACTTCACACACATGCGCTCAGACGCCCTGGCCGAACTCGCCAAGGCGCTCACCGCGCTTGGAGCCTGATGATGGCGCAGCATCCCGATTTCACCAGCCTCGAACTCGGCGCGCCGAATTCCGATGCGTCGGTCAAGCCGGGCGGCGAGCCCTGGACGCCGGCTGAAGAGATCGCGGTTCAGCCCGCCTACGGGCCTGAGGACCGCGACGCGCTCGATTTCGTCGATCACGTCCCCGGCGCGGCGCCGTTCCACCGCGGCCCCTACCCCACGATGTACGTCCAGCGCCCCTGGACCGTGCGTCAGTACGCCGGCTTCTCAACGGCCGCAGAGTCCAACGCCTTCTACCGGCGCAATCTCGCGGCCGGGCAGAAAGGTCTCTCGGTCGCGTTCGATCTGGCCACCCACCGCGGCTACGACTCCGATAATCCGCGCGTGCTCGGCGATGTGGGCATGGCCGGGGTCGCGATCGACTCGATCCTGGACATGCGCCAGCTCTTCGACGGCATTCCGCTCGACGAGATGAGCGTGTCGATGACCATGAACGGCGCGGTCCTGCCCGTCATGGCGCTCTACATCGCCGCCGCCGAGGAGCAAGGCGTTTCGCCGGCGAAGCTTTCGGGAACGATCCAGAACGACATCCTGAAA
>CAZKBB010000067.1:0-14178 GCA_964550935.1 uncultured Caulobacterales bacterium | reverse complement strand
GCGATTCCGCTGCGGCGATCGCATCGCCCCAGTCTCCCAGCATAGCCGGGGCGGCTTCGGGAAAGCCCAGCCCGTCCAGATAGGCGCGCCCCAGGGCGACTTCGCGCGCGTCCAGCGGCTCGCCGAGGCGGGAGAAGAAGGCGGGGTCCTTCACGCTCTCTGCGAACGCGCGCGCCTTGAACAGGAGCGGTATCTCGTCGAGCAGCGTCGCGATGGCGTCGGAATCGGGCGGCTCGCCTTCGGGATCGTCGGGATAAGTCATGAGCCGCGGTGTAACGCGCGGCGCGCGCTTTCGCATCAGCCGATGTGAGCGGGCCCGGAATGCAAACGGCGCCTGGCGGCGAGGGGGGCCGCCAGGCGCCGAAGACCGCGATACGGCCGGGCCGGAAAGGGGACTGATCCGGCGGGGCCGAAACCTGGAGGGCAGGCGGGGGGACGGCGCCGATCCAGGATCTGTGTGCGGCCTGCAGGTGCAAAGATGGCACACCTGAAGGCCTTTGTTCAATTAAAATGTAGAAAGGTGCTGAGTGTGGCGCCGGCGTAACGCCGGCGCGCAGGGCGCGGCCGACTCAGGCCTCGCGCGCGGGTTCGAGGTCGCGGTCGGCGTTGGCGGCGAACTCAAGCAGCTCGTCCAGCGGCATGGGCCTGCCGAACAAATAGCCTTGCGCCAGCGTGCAGCCCTGCTGGCGCAGCGCGGAGAGCTGTTCGCTCGTCTCCACGCCTTCCGCGACCGTCTTCAGCTTGAGCGAGCGCGCCATGGCGAGAATGGTCTCGACCACGATGCGCGCGTGCTCGTCCCGGCTCATGTCGCGCACGAAGCTCTGGTCGATCTTGAACACGTCGAACGGCATGCGCGTCAGGTAGGACAGGCTGGAGTGCCCGGTGCCGAAATCGTCGATCGCGAAGGTCACGCCCAGATCGCGCAGCGGCTCGATCTGATTGATCACGCGCTCGGGATCGCGCATCGCGGTGCTTTCGGTCAGTTCGAGCTCCAGCTTGGCCGGCTCCAGCCCGGATTCGCGCAGCGCGCTCATGACGGCGTCGGCGAAGCCCTCGTGCTCGAACTGCATGGCCGAGACGTTGACCGCGACGGGGATGTCGATCCCGCGCCCGGCCAGGTCGGCCATCTCGCGGCAGGCCCGGCGCATCACCCAGTCGCCGATTTCCCCGATCAGGCCGCATTCCTCGGCCGCCTGGATGAAGGCGCCCGGCGACAGAAGCCCGGCGGTGGGATGGCGCCAGCGCACCAGCGCCTCCGCGCCCGCCAGCGCCCCGTCGCTCATGCGCACTTTCGGCTGGTAGTATACGACGAGCTGGTCGTCGCTCACCGCCTCGCGCAGCTCGTTCTCCAGGACCAGGCGCTCGAACGCGCTCTGGTTCATGGAGGCCTCGAAAAACTCCACCGTGTTGCCGCCGGAGCGCTTGGCCGCGGCCATGGCGAGGTCGGCGTGGCGCAGCAACGTCTCCGGATCGGCGCCGTCGCGCGGGAACATCGCCGCGCCGATCGACACGCCGAGAAACACCTGATGGCCGGAAATCTCGAACGGGCGGCGCACCGCCTCCACGATCCGACGCGCCACGCGCGCGGCGTCGTTGGCGTCGCGCAGGCGTGGCAGAAGCAGCGTGAACTCGTCCCCGCCAAGGCGCGCCACCATGGACGGCTCGCCGCCCTCCGCCCCTGAGGACAGGTCCCAGCCTCGCGCGGCCTCGCGCAGACGCCGTGCGACGGCTTCAAGCAGGCGATCGCCTTCTCCGATTCCCAGGGAGTCGTTGACGCGCTTGAACCGGTCGAGATCGAGAAACAGCACTGCGCCGCTGGTGTCGGTCTCCATCGCCTCGCGGGTGACGCGCTCAAGCTCCTTGCGGAAGCGCTCGCGATTGGGCAGTTCGGTGACCATGTCCACGTAGGCCAGGCGGTGGATGCGCTTCACCGAGGCGTCCAGGCGCGCGAACATGCGGTTGAAGGCGTTCGCCAGCACCTCCAGCTCGTCGCCGGTCTTCACCTCGATGCGCATGTCCAGCTTGCGCGAGGAGGCCAGGCGCGCGGCTTCTGTCAGGTCGCCCACCGGGCTCAGGGCGCGGCGCACCAGGATCGCTGTCAGCGGCAGGAAGAAGGCGAGTGCGATCACAAGGATGAGGACTTGGCGACGGATCAGCATCCAGGCGGGCCGACCGACCGCTTCGACGGGTACGTCCGCGACCACCGCGCCGACCAGCCGGCCTTCGTGGAACATGGGATGGGCGACGCGGATCATGCCGTCGACGACCTCAAGACGGTTGTCCGCCGCGCCCAGCGTCTGGGCGGCCAGCGAATCGGCGGCGCGTTCGCCGCGCACGGGGGCGTTGTCGCCGGCCGAGCTGACGACCCAGCGCAGCGGATCGGCGACATAGGCGCGCGCCACGTCCGGGCGCTCGGCGAAGCGCGTCAGTTCGCGCGTCAGCGCCTCGGCGGCGTCGGCGTCGACAGAGGCGGCGTTGCTTTCGGCGAAGAGCTCCGCGAGCAGCTCGGCGTGGGCCAGGCTCGCTTCCTGATTGGAGTCCGCGGTGTTGCGCGCCTCAATGGCCATCAGCACGGTCGTGGCGGCGACGATCAGCGCCCCGCACAGAAGCGTGAACTTCATCACCAGCGAGCGCATCACTCTTGAGAATGCGTGCCGCAGCGGCGCCATCGGATCCCCGGTCGCGTCTGGCCCGGGCGGTCGCCGGGGCGTTGAACGGAGTGCGATCTTCACGCGACGGGCTAAAAATCACGTTAAACACGAATTCGCGGTGCGTTAACGCGTTCGCAGGGACCGGGGCGGGCGGCGATCCACAGCCCCGCCCCGGTTTTCCACAGACCGGGCGGCGTCAGGCGAAAACCGCGCCGCGGCTCTCGGCGAGCTTTTTCAGGTCGGTCTCGGGCCGTGCGCCGACGTGCGAGATGATTTCGCCCGCCGCGATCACGCCGAGCCGGCCGCAGGTCTCAAGGTCGGCCTCGCGCGCGAAGCCGGTCAGGAAGCCGGCCGCGAACAGGTCGCCGGCTCCAGTGGTGTCGAGCACTTTTTCGACCGGTTCGGCGGGGACCTCGACCTTTTCAGATCCGCGCGTGATCACCGCGCCCTTCTCAGAGCGCGTCACCGCGGCGACCTTGGTCTCCGAGGCGACTTTCGCGAGCGCCTCGTCGAAGTCGTCGGTCTCGTAGAGCGACTGCAGCTCGGCCTCGTTGGCGAACAGGATGTCCACGTGGTTCTTGACCAGGTGGCGGAAGCTGTCGCGGTGGCGCTCCACGCAGAACACGTCCGACAGGGTGAGCGCGACCTTGCGGTTCGCGGCCTGGGCGATCTCGGCGGCGCGCACGAAGGCGCGCTTGGCCTCGTCGCGGTCGAACAGATAGCCCTCCAGGAAGACGATCTTGGAGGCCTTCACCAGATCGGCGTCGATATCGCTCTCGTCCAGAAGGGCCGAGGCGCCGAGGAAGGTGTTCATGGCCCGGCGCGCATCGGGCGGCACCGCGATCAGGCAGCGCGCCGTGGCCGGCCCGTCCTTCAGCGGCGCGGTGTCGTAATGCACTCCGGCCGCGCGCAGATCGTGACCGAACACCTCGCCCAGCTGGTCGTCGGCCACCTTGCCGATATAGGCGCCCCGCCCGCCAAGGCTCGCCACGCCGGCCAGCGTGTTCGCCGCCGAGCCGCCGGAGATCTCCTGGCCTGGAGGCATCGCGGCGTAAAGCGCGGTCGCGCGCGCCTCGTCGATCAGAAGCATGGCGTCCTTGGCCAGCTCCTGGCTCTCGATGAAGGCGTCGTCGCAGGAGGCGAGCACGTCCACGATGGCGTTGCCCACGCCGAGCACGTCGTATCGGGTGTCGGTCATCAATCCACTGTCGTTTGCTGAAAGGATGGGCGGTGCTTAGCCGCCGGGCGCCTGCGCTGGCAAGGCCTGCGCCGGGCGGGGCTGCGGGGGCGCGCGGCGCCGGGCGCTTTATCGGCGCGGCCGAACCGGCTAGGAGCGCAGCCTTCCCCGGCTTTGAAGGATGCGTCGACGATGCGCGACATCGCCTTTTTGATCTCGTCCAACGTCGACCCCGAACGCGAGGGCGCGCGCGAGGACTTCTTCGAGTTCCAGGCCGAGTTCGCCGCGATCGATCCGGCCTGCCGCGCCGCGGGTCTGCGCCTGACCCCTGTAATCTGGGACGAGACTTGGGACGTCACGCGCTTCGACGCGGTCGTGGTGGGCACGACCTGGGATTACTGGGACCGCGCCGAGCCCTATCTGGCGCGCCTTCAGGACTTGGCCGACCAGCGCCCGGTGATGAACCCGCCCGGGGTGATCGCGTGGAACCTGTCGAAGACCTATCTGCGCGATCTCGAGGCCGCCGGCGCGCCCGGCGTGCCGACGATCTGGGCGCAGCGCGCCGACGCGGCCGCGATCGAGGACGCCTTCGGCGCGCTGGAGTGCGAGGAGATCGTGGTCAAGCCGGTTGTCGGGGCCGGCGCGTGGCGCCAGGCGCGCATCAAGCGCGGCGCGGTGCTCCCCGACGCCGACGCTCTGCCGCCGGGCGAGGCGATGATCCAGCCCTTCCTGCCGGCGGTGGCCGAGGAGGGCGAGTACTCCTTTCTTTTCTTCGGCGGCGCCTTCTCCCACGCCCTGGTGAAGCGGCCCAAGGCCGGCGATTACCGGGTCCAGTCGCTCTATGGCGGACGCGAGGCGGTTCACGCGCCGTCAGACGCGGAGCTGTCGCTGGCGCGCTCGGTCCTGGAGGCGGCGGGCGAGGCGACCGGCGAGGCCGATTTCCTCTATGCGCGCGTGGACATGGCCCGCGGGCTCGACAGGCGGTTGGCGCTGATGGAGCTGGAGCTCATCGAGCCGTACTACTACCCCCGGCAAGGCCCGCGGACCGGCGAGCATTTCGCCAGCGCGCTGCAGCGCCGCGTTTCATGAAGTGATCACAGTGATCGGTCTGACCGGCGAGCCGGCCGACCTGCCGGGCTCGGCCGCGCTGCTCACCGACGCCGACATCCCCGAGCATCAGCTCTACCTCTCCGCCGGGATCGAGACCGATCGGCTGGGCGCGGAGATCGCGGCGAACTGGACCGACGGCGTGCGCACCGAGGCCGGCTCCGGCGCGATCCCCTCCGATGCGCTGATCGAGGCGCGCTGGGTGGCCGACGCGGCCGGCTGGTGGGCGCTGACCGACCGGATCGAGGCGCGGGTCAACGTGCGTAACCTGTTCGACGAGACTTATGTGGCCGCCCGCCGGCCGGCGGGCCTGCGTCCGGGCGCGCCGCGCGCGGTGACTCTGGGGATCAGCGCCGACTTCTAGGGCGAGCGGACCGGCCGCGCGGGCTTGAGGCGCGCGCGGCCGGGCGCTATGAGCTCGCCTTCAGCTGAAGGGAGCGCCGCATGAGCCTGATCGCCGTGTTCTTCGCCGTCCTCCTCGCCGAGCTCGGCGACAAGACCCAGATCGCCTCGGCCGCCTTCGCGGCGCACGATCCCAAGCGAGCCTTCGGCGTCTTCCTCGCGGCCTCGGCCGCGCTAATCGCCTCGACCGCCGCGGCGGTGTTTCTCGGACAGATCGCCGGCGATCAGCTCCAGCGCCTGCCGATCAAGCTGATCACAGGTGTGATCTTCATCGCGCTGGGCGTGCTCGCGATCCTCGATCACGTGCGCGCGCCGTGAGGCCTCAGCCGGTTTCCGGCCGGATGATATCGTCGCGCAGGTTGCGCACGACCTGTTGCGCGTCGAACGCGTCGGCCGCGTCCGGGGCCGGTCCGCGCCCCATGACGATCTCCGCAAGCGCTTCGTAGCGCGTGGTCTCGCGAATGTTCACATCGTTCCAGAACGGATCGCGCCAGCCGTACCAGCCATAGCGCGGGTGGAAATAGCGGTAGCGTACGTCGAAAGCGGAATACCCGCCTGTGGAGCGCAGCTGACGGTCCGCCTCCACGTCGCGCGTGGTCACGCGGAAGAAGTCGTAGCCCTCCTCCAGCGTCAGCTCGGCGGCGCGGTAGAGCAGGAACAGCTCGACGGTCTCGCGGTCGGTCAGCGCGTTGCCGGAGAACGAGATCCTGAAGCGGTCGTCCTCGATGCGCGTTTCCTCATAGCCGTAGCGCCCGCCGTCGGCGGTCGGCTGATACGGCGTCGGCTCGGCGCAGGCCGCGGCGAGCAGCGCGCCGGCGGCGGTGGCGGCGATGATGCGAAGCATGGCGGTCTCCATCTCTCCAGGGCCCTTGCCGTCAGAGTATGGAGCGCGACCCGCCCCGCGTGAAGCCGCCCGAATGCGCCATCACGCTCAGTTGAGGCGCATCTCCACGTCCGCCTTGCGCCAGAGCGCGGGCTGGACCGTGCCGGCGCTCGCGACGGTGACAGTGTGGATCACCGCGTCGATCTCGCGCCGCCAGAAGTCGAGAAAGCGCAACAGGCGCGGATACTCCGGCGCGCTGTCCAGCGTCTGCCAGAGAAAGCTCTGCAGAAGGCCCGGATAGTCGGGCATGTGGTACAGGATCTCAGCGGTCGTCAGGCGCTCGCCCCCCAGCCGCGCAACGAATTGAGGATCGCTCATCGGTTCGGCCTCCTTCCACCCTCGCGGAAAAGCTTGACCGGCTCGTCCGCATACGGCAAGAGGCTGCGCGCCTAAATATGAATGATTTCAGTATATTAGCATCCTCCTAAGCCGGCTGCTGCTAGCGGGTTTGAGTTATCCGCCGCGCCGCGCCTCGTTGATGCGCCCGCGCAGGAGCAGGATCGCGACGTCCTCCGGCGCGCGCTCGCGGGCTTGGCGCATGTCGCTCTCGGCCGCGTCCAGATCGCCCTGAAGGAGCCGCGCTTCCGCGCGCAGTCGCCAGGCCTCCGCGCCGCGCGGGTCGATCGCCGCGGCGCGCGTGGCGGCGCGTTCGGCCGCCTCGGCGTCGCCCTGGGAGAGCCGCGCCTGGGCCACGCCTGCGGCGAGGCCATAGTCCTGCGGGGCGAAGGCGAGCCCGCGCTCGAACGCGCCGGCGGCCTCGCTCCAGGCCTGAACCTGCAGAAAGGCGTCGCCGGCGTGGCCGAACAGGACCGCGCGCGTGCGATCGCTCGCCGCGATCGTCTCCTCGCCGAGCCTCGCCATGCGCGCGCCGGCCTCTCCAGCGTGGCCGAGCGCGACGAGCGCCAGCGCGGCGCAATGGCGCGCGGGCCAGCCCCCGCCCTGGCTCGTCCAGGCGAGCCCGTCCTCGTAAGCCTGCTCGGGCTCGTCGGCGATGCGCGCCAGGCAGGCCTCGTAGCGGGCCTGCTCGCCGGCGTCGATAAGGTCGCCGGCCTGGGGCGGATTGACCTGGATCGGCCCGTCCTGGGCAAGCAAGGGCGCGCTGAACGCCAGGGCGAGCGCAAGCGCGGCTGGACCGCAGACGTGACGCATGGAAATTTCCTCACACAAGCGCGCGCACGGCCGGTCGGCGCGCGCGAGTGGAACCTTAATCAAGCCGGGAGGCTGTGGTCCATGAGTCAGGCGCCGCGCGTGCTTCTCGCCGGTTACGGCTATACCAGCCGGGCGATCGCCCGGGCGCTTCTCGCGCGCGGCGTCCGGCCCGCCGGCACGACGCGCTCACCCGACACCGCCGACCAGATCGAGGGCGAGGGCGTCGCGGCGCTGGTCGCGGACCCGTCGACGCGCGACGGCGCGCAGGCCCTGCGCGCGGCGATCGAGGACAGCACGCACGTCCTAAGCTCCATCCCGCCGGCGCGGGACGGGTCGGCGGCCGATCCCTTGCTCGAAGCGATCGGAGACGCGGATCTGTCCGGGCGCTGGCTCGGCTATCTCTCCACCACGGGCGTCTACGGCGATCGCGGCGGGGGCTGGGCGTTCGAGTACGAGCCCGCGACGCCGACGCAGGACCGCTCGGTCCGGCGCGCCGCGGCCGAAGCGGCGTGGAGCGCGCACGGCGCACGCCTGTTCCGCCTGTCGGGCATTTACGGGCCGGGGCGCTCGGCGCTCGACCGGGTCCGCGCCGGAAGTGCGACGCGTCTCGACAAGCCCGGTCATGTCTTCTCGCGCATCCATGTGGACGACATCGCCTCGGCGGTCGTTGCGGCGATGCTCGACCGGCCGGATGCGGCCGGCGCGTTCAACCTGGCCGACGACCAGCCCTCGTCACAGAGCGACGTGATCGCGGGCGCCGCGGCGCGCCTCGGCGTCGAGCCCCCGCCGCTCGAACCGTTCGATCCGGACGCGATGAGCCCCATGGCGGCGAGCTTCTATGCGGAGTGCCGGCGTGTCTCGAATGCGCGCACGAAAGCGGCGCTGGGTTGGAGGCCCGCCTATCCCACCTGGTGCGAGGGGCTGGACGCGATCCTCGCGGCGGGCGGCTAGCCGGCGAGCTCGCGCGCGGTCGCGATCAGGCGCGCCAGATCGTCAGGCTCCGACAGGCGATGGTCGCCGGCCTTGATCAGGCGGAACTGCACATCGTCAGAGGCGAACAGCTCCACAAGGCGCGCAGCGTGCGTCCAGGGCACGTCCGCATCGCGCCAGCCCTGGAGGATGCGCACCGGACCGTCGAAGGCGATCTCGTCGTCCATGACAAGGTGGGTGCGTCCGTCCTCGAATAGCGCGCGCGTGAGCACATAGGGCTCGCCGTAATCGGAGGGCTGGGACCACTCGCCGTCGGTCTCGATCGCCTCGCGCACGTGGAAGGGAAACCCTTCCCACATCAATTTTTCGGTGAAGTCCGGCGCCGGGGCGATAAGGAGCAGCGCCTTGACCCGTTCCGGGCGCGCCAGCGCGGCGAGGATCGCGATCCAGGCGCCCATGGACGAGCCCACCAGCACCTGCGGCGCCTCGGTCAGCGCGTCGATCACCGCCAGCGCGTCCTCGCGATAGCGGCTGATGGTCGCTTCGCGCCACGCCCCGCTGGAGCGCCCGTGCGCGAAATAGTCAAAGCGCACGAAGGCGCGGCCCTGCTCGCGCGCCCAGGCGTCGAGCGCCAGCGCCTTGCCGCCGTCCATGTCGGACTTGAACCCGCCGAGCCAGATCAGACCGGGTCCCGCCCCGTCGTGTTTCACATAGGCCAGATGGTGGCCGCCGGGGCGGTCGAGAAAGGCGGGATCGCTCAACGGATGCAGTCCTTCAACGGCCAAGCCGGTTGGCGCGACCGGCCAGCGCGGGTATGGGACGCAAGGAAAGCCCCGGTCAAGCCGGCGGGGCGCGGGACGAACCGCCGATGAACGTTCTCCAGGTCATCCCCGAGCTCGACGCCGGGGGCGCTGAACGCACCACGATCGAGATAGCCGAAGCGATCGTCGCGGCCGGCGGACGCGCGCTGGTCGCCAGCCAGGGCGGGCGGCTTGAACACCAGCTCGCGCGCGCCGGCGGCGAACTGATCACCCTGCCGGTGAAGTCGAAGAACCCGTTCGTGGTCCGCGCCAACGCCGCCAAGCTCTCCCGCATCATCGAGGCGGCGGGCGTGGACATTATTCATGCGCGCTCGCGCGCGCCGGCCTGGAGCGCCTATTGGGCGGCGAAACGCGCCGACATCGCCTTCGTGACGACGTATCACGGCACCTACAAGGCGCAGTCGGGCCTGAAGCGCTGGTATAACGGCGTGATGGCGCGCGGCGACCGCGTGATCGCCAACTCCGAGTTCATCGCCGAGCGCATCCGCGGGGCCTATGGGGTGGAGTCCGGACGGCTGCGCGTGATCCCGAGGGGCGTCGATCTGGACCTGTTCGCGCCCGGGACGCTTGCCACGGGACGGGCCATGCGGCTTCGCGAGCAGTGGAACATCCCCGCCGAGCGCGCGATCGTGCTTTTGCCGGGGCGGCTGACCGCCTGGAAGGGCCAGCGCCTGGCGATCGATGCGATGGCCGGGCTCGATGCTGATCCTGCGCCGGTGCTGGTCATGGCCGGCGACGCGCAGGGACGCGAGAGCTATCGCAAGACGCTGGAGCGCGCGGCGGCCGAGGCCGGGGTCTCGATCCGGCTCCCCGGCCACGTTTCCGACGTGGCTGCGGCGATGGCGGCCGCGGATGTGGTGATCGCGCCCTCTCTGGAGCCGGAGGCGTTCGGGCGCGTGGCGGCCGAAGCCATGGCCATGGGCGCGCCGGTGATCGCGGCCGACCACGGCGGGGCGCGCGAAGTGGTCGTGGACGGCGAGACCGGCTGGCTGTCCCCGGCCGGCGACGCCGAAGCGCTGAGCGCGCGCATCGAGCGCGCGTTGCAGCTGGACGCGGCGGCGCGTTCAGGCCTTGCGCGGACGGCGCGGGCGCGCGCTGAGGCGCTGTTTTCGAAAACGTCGCTTCAAGAAGCCACCTTGCGGGTCTACCGCGAGCTCTTAGAGTGAAGCCGATGACCCAGGACGAGCCGGCGAAGGAACAGGTGCTCGTGCTCCACGACGGCGATCTCGTCGACGTGGTGCGCATGCTCGCACCCGCCAAGCGTATCCGCGAGCACCATAAGCGCGCCCGCATCACGCTGCTGTGCGGAGCCGAGTATGAGAGCCTCCTCAAACACTGCCCCTACTTCAACGCGGTGGAGCCGACGCTTCACGACGCGGCGGGGAAGAATTTCTTCGAGCGCATGAAGGCCGCGCGCGCCAGCGCGTTCGACGTCGTGTACGACCTCGGCGCCGGCGACGCCGCCGGGAAGCTGCGCGGCTCCATGCGGTTCTCAAAGACGCGCTGGATCACCGCCGCCCCGGACCCGAAGAAGCCGGGCCACCCGGTCGAGCAGGTCGCTGAACGTATCGGCGAGGCGGGGCTCGGCGCAAAGCGCTATCGTCTCGGCGAGGCCGAGCCGCCGGAGCTGGACTGGATCGATTTCGTCGCGAAGCGATCGCGCACGGTGGAGCCGGCTTATTTCGGCCTGCAGGGGCGCTTTGCGCTGTTCGCGCCGTCCGGTGACGACAGCCCGCCCGCGCAGCGCTGGCCGAAGGAGCGCTGGGCCTCGCTGGCGCACGAGCTGCTCGAGCGCGGTGTGGAGCCGACGCTCGTCGGCGGTCCCTCGACGCGCGAGATCGGTCGCTATGTCGCCCACGTCACGCCGGGCGCGCGCGACCTCACAGGCAAGGCCAATCTGGTCCAGCTCGCCGGGCTCGGCCGGCGCGCCAATTTCGCCTTCGGCGAGGACGTGCCGCTGCTCCACCTGCTGGTCGCCGCCGGCGCGCCCTCGGCGCTTCTTCATCCCGGAGACGCGCCGCCGCTGGAGCAGGCTCCGCGCGGCCCGGCCCCGACGGTGATGCTGCACGGCCCGACGCTTGCCCAGATCTCCGTCTCGGAAGCGGTCCAGGCGATGCGCGCGGCGGGCGGGTTCTCAGACGCCGAGACGGCCGCATGACCGCGCGCCGTCTTGATTCCGGACCCCTGTTCACGATATCGCCATCCCCGATACGCGCGCGTCGGCCTTCGCCCGTCGCGCCGAACCCGAACATCGCCTATACTCGCGGGATCAAACGACCCGCAGCCATTGAAGGAGAAGACGCATAGCTCGACGTCCTCACGCCGCGCCGCCGCCCAAGAAAGAGGGCCCGCGCGTCAACCGCGACATCCGCGTTCCGAAAGTGCTTCTGATCGACGAAGCCGGCGAGAAGCAGGGCGAAATGCCCACCGAAGCCGCGCTGGAAGCGGCCGAGGAGGCCGGGCTCGACCTGGTCGAAGTGGCGCCGAACGCCGATCCGCCGGTGTGCAAGATTCTCGACTACGGCAAGCTCAAGTACCAAGAGCAAAAGCGTAAGGCCGAGGCGAAGAAGAAGCAGAAGACGCAGGATGTCAAAGAGATCAAAATGCGTCCCAACATCGACGTTCACGATTATCAGGTGAAGACCAAGTCGATGCGTCGCTTCTTCGAGGAAGGCGACAAGGTCAAGGTCACCCTGCGCTTCCGCGGCCGCGAGATGGCTCACCAGGAGCGCGGCATGGACGTGATGAACCGCGTGCGTGAAGACTTCGGCGACGTCGCCAAGGTGGAGTTCGAGCCCAAGCTCGAAGGCCGTCAGATGGTCATGGTGATGGCCCCGCGCTGAACCGGCGTCTGAGGTTGAACCGATCCGCGCGCGCTCCCGCTTCGGGGGCGCGCGCTTTCATTTCAGCCGTCGTCGGCCCATGCTGACGCCAGTCGACAATTCAGGCCCGCCGCCCGGCGGGCGGACAGCCGGGGACAGACCCATGACGCGCACGTTTCTTCTCATCGCCGGCGCCGCCCTTTTCGCCGCGCCGGCCGCTGCGCAGGACATCAGCCTGCCGCCCACCTACGGCTCCACGGACCTGAGCGCCGGGTTCACGCCCGATCCGTTCTCGATGGACCTGACCGCGGGGGGATCGAACGACGCCTCCTCGGCCGCGCCCCAGTGCAGCGGGAATATCGCCAACGCGCCGGGCTATTCGATCACCTACGCGCCGGGCGCCTTCAGCCTTTACTTCACCGTGTCGTCGAACGCGGACACGACGCTGGCGATCAACGATCCCGACGGCAACTGGCACTGCAACGACGATGCGAACGGCCTTGATCCGGCGGTCGCGTTCGAGAACCCCCGCGGCGGGCGCTACGATATCTATGTCGGCACGTATGGCGGCGCCAACGCGCCCGCGACGCTTCTGGTCTCGGAGACCGGCGTACCCGCGAGCGGGTACGCCGGCGCCGCCGGGGCGGACTTCACCCTGCCCGCGATCGAGGGCGACTACACGCTGGCCGGCGGCTTCCTGCCTGATCCCTGGCGGCGAACCGTGACGGCCGGCGGGCCGCTTACGGCGTCGGACGCCGCGGATGCGGGTTGCGCCGGCTCGATCACCGAGGCCCCCACCGTGGAGATCGACTATGACGGCTCCGGCCCGCTGCACATCTACACCGCCGGCGACGGCGACACGACGCTCGCGGTGAACCAGCCGAACGGCGCCTGGATCTGCGACGACGACGGAAGCACGGCCTTCAACGCCGGGCTGACCTCCACCTCTGGCCCAGGGATCTACGACATCTATGTCGGGACGCTCGGCGGATCGCAGCGGCGCACCAGTCTTCTGGTCTCCGAAATCGCGATCGGCCATAACGAGGCGGGCAAGTAGGGCGCGCTCCCCGGCGCGCTCACCAACCGGCGCTCCGCCTTGGGCGCCGGCCCAAATTCCGCCCTTGTTGGCGTTACCCTCAAGGTCCATTCCGGCCGTTCGCGCGTGTGCGCGAAGCATGAGCGAAGAAGACCCAAGGTGACATCGATGCGCGCCCTCGCCGGCCTCGCAGCCCTGACCCTCCTCGCCGCCGCCCCGGCTGCGGCGCAAGACCCCGCCTTGCCGCCGCGTGGCGAGACGCTGGCCCTGTCGGCGGGCTTCCAGCCTGATCCCCATACGATCTCCGCCCCGGCCGGCGGGCAGGTCGACGCGCGCGCCGCAGGCGGGCCGGCGTGTGCAGGCTATGTGGCCGAGGCGGCGAGCGTGCGCCTGTTCTACGCCGGCGGCGGGGGCCTGCCTCTGGCGTTGTCCGCGCGCGGCGGCGCCGACACGCTGATCCTGGTCAACCGCCCGGACGGGCGGTGGACATGCGCGGGCGCAGGCGTCGGCGCGCGCTTGCGGCTGGAGCGCCCCGCGTCCGGCCAGTACGACATCTGGCTCGGCGCGCGCGAGGCCGGCGAGACCGGACCCGTGACGCTTGAGATTTCAGAAGCCCGCGCTGCGCGCTAGCCGCGCTCTCTTGCATTCAGGCGCAAGCCGCGTATAACCGCGCGCTCGCCCATGCGGCCCACCCGGCTTTTTCGACATGCCGGGCGGCCCCGAACGCCCAACACGCCCGCCGCTCAGAGCGGGCCTACGAGGAGAGCGAAATGTCGAAACTGAAGACCAAGAGCGGCGCGAAAAAGCGCTTCAAGGTCACTGGAACCGGCAAGGTGATGGCCGCGCAGGCGGGCAAGCGCCACGGCATGATCAAGCGCACGCCGAAGCAGATCCGGCAAAAGCGCGGCATGGACACGCTCGCCGCGCCCGACGCGCGCATCGTGAAGAAGAGCTACCTGCCCTACGACCGCTGAGGCCGGCCGGCGGCCGAGCCGCCGCCGTCCATCCGCGTTCCCGACCTTTAGGAGTCCCGACCCATGGCCCGTGTTTCGACCGGCCCGGCGTCCCACGCCCGCCACCGCAAAGTCATCAAGCAAGCCAAAGGCTATTACGGCCGCCGCAAGAACACCTTCCGCGTCGCCAATCAGGCGGTGGAGAAGGCCGGCCAGTACGCCTATCGCGACCGCCGCGCCAAGAAGC
>CAZKBB010000066.1:0-14372 GCA_964550935.1 uncultured Caulobacterales bacterium | reverse complement strand
CCGGATCAATGCTGCGCATCGTCCGGGAATTCATGGGCGCAAGAGCTGAATTCCCGGACGCGGCGAAGCCGCGATCCGCGACCTCGTTGCGGAAGTGCGCCTCCCCTACTCCGCCGCTTCGCCGCTGGGCGCGCGGGGCTGGTCGTCGCGGCCATCCCAGGCTTCTTCCTCGGCCGGTTCGACCGGCATCTCGGTGAAGCCTTCGATCGAGCCGGTTTCCTCCGCGTCGCGCGCGATCTCGATGGGCGAGAGCGCATAGGACCGGATCAGGCGCGCCACAGAATGCAACGCGTGCACATGGATGCGCTCATAGCCATGGGAGGCGTCGATGCCGAAGGTGACGAGCGCGGTGCGCACGTCCGCGCCGGCCTCCACCGCGGAAGCGCTGTCTGAGCGGTAGTATTTGAACACGTCGCGCTGGAAGCTGATCTCCTCATCCTGGCACAGGCGGATCAGCTTCTGGGTCAGGTGATAGTCGAACGGACCGGTCTGGTCGGCCATGCCGATCGTGACGCCGAACTCGCGGCTGTTCTGCCCGGGCGCCTGCGTGCCGTTGTCGATCGTGACGATGGAGGCGATGTCATGGGTCAGGATCGAGCTGGCGCCGTGACCGATCTCCTCTGTGATCGTGAACAGGAAATAGGTGTCCACAGCCAGGCGCACCTCGTTGTCGACGAGCGATTTCAGCGCGCCGAACATCGCCGCCACGCCCGCCTTGTCGTCGAGATGGCGCGAGACGATGAAGCCGTTGTCCAAGAACTCCGGCTGGGGATCGATGCCGATGAAATCCCCGATATTGAAGCCGTGCGCCTCCAGGTCCTCGCGGCAGTTCGAGACCAGGTCCGGGCGCAGCTCCAGATTGGTCCAGGCCGAGGGCTGCTCGTCCACCTCTTCGTTGAAGGTGTGCCCTGAGGCCTTCAGCGGCAAAATAGTGCCGCGATGAGCGCCGTGATCAACGGTGAACACGGTCGCGCGCGCACCCTCGGCGAAGCGCGCCGACCAGTGTCCGATCGGCACGACCTCGAGCCGGCCGTTATCCTTCAGCGCCCTGACTTGCGCGCCCAGCGTGTCGATATGGCCGATCACCGCGCGCCCGGGCTGACGACGCCCGCCCTGCAGCTTGGCGCGGATCGCCCCGCGCCGGGTCATCTCGTACTCCACGCCCAGACGATTGAGCTCCTCGACGCAAAGGCGCGCGACCTGGTCGGTGTACCCGGCCGGGCTCGGCGTCTCTAACAAGCGCTTGAGCATGTCCTTGAGATAGGCGTCGTCGATCACGGGCGAGCCGGCCGCGCCGGGTGCGAGACTGTGGGTCACGGGACTTGGGTCTCCTAACTGTCTTGGCTGGGCGTTTTCGAGAGCGGGAAAAGCAGGTCCACGAAGCGCTCCGCGGTGGGCTGCGGCTCGTGATTGGCCAGTCCCGGGCGTTCGTTCGCCTCAATGAAGATATGGCGCGGCTTGTCGGCCGCTTCGACGATGAAGTCGACGCCGACGACCGGAATTTCAAGGGCGCGCGCGGCCTTGATCGCGCTGTCTGCGATATCGGGGTGCAACGTGTCGGTGACGTCGATCAGCGCGCCGCCGGTGTGCAGATTGGCGGTCTTGCGCACCTGGATCTCCACACCGCGCTCTGGCGTGTCGTCGAGTTTGTAGCCCGAAGCGGCCACGGCGCGTTCGGTCTCGGCGTCGAGCGGGATGCGCGACTCGCCATGGGTGGCCGCTTCGCGCCGCCGACTGAGCCGCGTGATCAGATCGCGCAGGCTGCGCTTGCCGTCACCGGTCACGACCGGCGGCTTTCGCACCGCGGCGGCGACCACTGCGTCGCGGATCACCAGCACGCGCAAGTCGAAGCCCGGCATGAATTCCTCGATCAAAGCCTGGTCATCGACCTCCGCCGCCGCGGCGACGGCGGCCTCCAGATCCTCGACCGTTTCGATCCCGACGACGACGCCGCGCCCCTGCTCGCCCTTGGCGGGCTTGACCACGACGCCGCCGCAGTCCTGCAGAAAGGCCGCACGTTCGTCCCGGTCCTCGCCGGCGGTCATTTGTTTGGGGACCGGCACCCCGGCGCCCTGCATGATCCGGCGCGCCACCGCCTTGTCCTCGCACCGGCTCATCGCCACCGCGCTCGTCAGCTCGCTCAAGGACTCCCGGCAGCTCACCGACCGCCCGCCATAGCTGAGGCGGAAATACCCGCCCTCGGCGTCGAGCACCTCCACCCCGATGCCGCGACGGCGCGCCTCGTCCACGATGATGCGCGCGTAGGCGTTGAGCTCCTCTTCGGGCGGCGGGCCGATATAAAGCTTCTCGTTGATCGTGTTCTTGCGCTTCAGCGTGAAGAAGGGCACGCGCCGGAACCCGATCTTCTCGTAGAGCGCGATGGCGCTGTCATTGTCATGCATGACGGAGAGATCGAGATAGGCGAGGCCGCGCGCCTGGAACAGCTCGGCCAGCCGGCGCAGGAGCGCCTCGCCGATGCCGGGGTGGGTCGCGGTCGGATCGACCGCGAGGCACCACAGCGATGAGCCGCGCTCGGGGTCGTTGAAGGCGCGCTCGTGGTCCACGCCAGTGATCGAGCCGAAGATCGCGCCGGTGCGCTCGTCCTCCACCACCAGGACGGTCAGCGTGCGGCTGTCGCGCCGGCGCCAGAAGAAGGCCGGATCCACCGGCACCATGCCGCGCGAGACATAGATGCGGTTGACCGCCTCGGCGTCGCCCTCCGAACATAGTCGGCGAATGAAGAAGCCCGGCCCCGGCGCGCCGCGCGCGCGATAGGTGGCGAGATCGAGCCGGAAGGTATGGGACGGATCCAGGAAGACCTCCTGCGGCGCGGCGGCGAGCGCCACGTGTGGATCGCGGATGTAGAAGGCGATGTCGCGTTCGCCGGCCGCCTCGCTGCGCAGGGCCTTCACCAAGTCGAGCTGGTCGGAGAAGGTCTGCGCGAACAAAAGCCGGCCCCAGCCCACGTCCAGCGCCACGGCCTCGGCCATGTCGGTCGCGCGCTCACGCGCGCTGGCGGGACCTTTCAGCCCCTCCGCGCGCATGCGCTCAAGCCTGTGACCGATCGCGCGACGGGTGTTGTCCGGCGTTCTGCCTGGCGCCAAATCCGGTCCTCCGGTTCACACCCCGTGGGCGTCGAGCCACATGGCCAAAAGCCCGATCTGGTACAGCTTCGACCCGCGTAGCGGCGTGATATGGGCTTCGGGATCCTCGAACAGCTTATCGAGATAGGCCGGCTTCACCACGCCCTTCTCCACGAAGCCCGGATCGGTCACCGCCTCGCCCACGCGCTCCAGATAGGGCCCGCGCAGGTATTTCAGCGCCGGCACCGGGAAGTAGCCCTTCGGCCGATCGATCACCTCGTGCGGGATCACGTCGCGCGCAACGTCCTTCAGTATCCCCTTACCATCTTCAGCGGTCTTCAGTTCCGCCGGCACCTGAGCCGCGGTCTCCACCACCTCATGGTCGAGGAAGGGCACGCGCGCCTCAAGGCCCCAGGCCATGGTCATGTTGTCGACGCGCTTGACCGGATCGTCGACCAGCATGATCTCGGTGTCGATGCGCAGCGCCTTATCGATGGGCCGCTGCGCGCCCGGGCGCGCAAAATGCTGAGCCACGAAGTCGCGCGCATGATCCCCGTTCAGGTGCGCGTCCTGAAGCAGCTCGCCCATCTCGGCGCGGTCGCGATCGAAGAACGCCGCGGCGTAGGCGGGCAGCGGGTCGTTCGCCTCCAGCATCGGCGGATACCAGTGATAGCCCGCGAAAATCTCGTCCGCGCCCTGGCCGGACTGGACCACCTTCACGTGGCGCGAGACCTCCTGGGAGAGCAGGAAGAAGCCGACGCAGTCATGGCTGACCATGGGCTCGGACATGGCGGCCACCGCGTCTTCGAGCGCGGGTAGCGTCTTGGCCGCATCGATGCATATCTGGGCGTGGTCGGTTTCGAAGCGCTCAGCGATGATGTCGGAGTACTGGAACTCGTCGCCCGCCTCCCCGCGCACGCTCTCGAACCCGATCGAGAAGGTCTTCAGGCCGGTCTGGCCCGCCTCGGCGAGCAAACCCACGATGAGCGAGGAATCCAGCCCGCCGGAGAGAAGCACGCCCACGGGCACGTCCGCGACGAGGCGGCGCTTCACCGAAGCGCGAAGCGCGTCCGCGACGCGCGCCTTCCAGTCCGCGCGCGACAAGCCCTCGTCCTCCGGCTTCGACCCGAAGGTCGCCTCCCAGTAGACCCGTTCGGTGCGCGCGCCGTCCGGCTCGATGCGCATGAGCGTCGCCGGCGCCAGTTTGCGCACCCCCTTGATCAATGTGCGCGGCGGCGGGGTGACGGCGTGGAAGCTGAAATAGAAGTTGAGCGCGACGGCATCGAGCCCGCGATCGATATCGTCATAGGCCAGAAGGCCCGGCAGCGCGGAAGCGAAGCGAAAAAAGCCCGGCCCCTCGCTGTAGTAGAGCGGCTTGATGCCGAGCCGATCCCGGCCAAGCAGCAGCCGGCCTGAGTCGCGCTCGGCGATGGCGAAGGCGAACATGCCGTTGAGCTTGTGGACGAAGTCCTCGCCCCAGCAATGATAGCCCTTGCTGATCACTTCGGTGTCGCCGTTGGAGAAGAAGCGGTAGCCCTTCGCCTCCAGCTCGGCGCGCACCTCCTTGTGATTATAAATGCAGCCGTTGAACACGACCGACAAACCCAGCTCGGCGTCGACCATCGGCTGGCGCGCAGCGTCGGACAGGTCAATGATTTTCAGACGGCGGTGCGCGAGCGCGACCTCGCCCGCCGCGTGCAGCCCCGATCCGTCGGGACCACGCCGGCGCATGGTCTCGGCCAGGGTCTGAAGACGGCCGAGATCGGGTCGGCGCTCGTCATAGCGGAGCTCGCCCGCAATACCGCACATTCGCTGCGTCCTTTGTTCGGAGTGTTAAAATCGTCGTAAGTCGAAACCGGCGGTTGCACCCGGCCGTTGCAGCCGAGTCAGCATTTTTCTCCGGTCAAAATCAAGGCTCGGTGCGGGGAACCGGGCCGTGAGCACCTGCGTTTAATAAGGCGTCCGCGGGCCTGCGGTTGACCTGCAGACGTAATTCCTTAGGTTCACCGTATAGCCCCTTACATGTTTGATTGGGAGGCGTCCCGCGGGACGCCCGAGGAGGATTCGTGACCGCATACAATCGTCGTGACCGTAACAAGCGCATTGATCTGGGCCGTGTCGGCGAAGCCGGCGACATCGTCGCGCTGGTGTCCGAGCGGTTCTCAGTGCCGGATTTCAACCTGGCCGCCCACGCCGCTGAAAAGCGCGGTTTTCACACCACGGTGGCCTCGACCTCGCGCTCGCTCGTGGCGGGCCGCTCCGACGGGAACGAAGAGATGAACTTCGTCGTCGACGTGCATCCGGACTCCACCACGGCGGCCGACCATGACGCGCTGATCATTCCCGGCGGCCCCGGCGTTGAAACGCTGCTGCGCGATCCTGACGCGAAGAAGCTCGTGAAAGCCTTCATCGACGCCGGCAAACCGGTGTGCGCGCTGGGCGAGGCGGTTGCTGAACTGGCGACGCTGACCGGCAAGGACGGCGTTGAAGGCGAAGCGGCCCTGGCGCTGAACGGCGAGGTGTTCGCCGGCGGCGGCGAGACCGCGCGCGAAGACGCCGTCGAAGCGTTCGCGAACGCGGTCAAGACCGCTCAGCCCGACGCGGCGTAAGTGCATACAACGCGCAGACTGAAGGGTTTGAGCGCGCCAAGCACGGCTTTCACATCTTCGCCGCCGCGCTGCTCACCAAGACGATAAGCCCGTGCACCAATTGGGTGCGCGGGCTTTTTCGTGGGTCGTGTTTTGCAGGCGCGCCTAGCCTTCCCAGTCCCGCTCCAGCGTGCGCGAAGCCAGCAGGAACAACACCCCGGCCACGATGTAGAGCGAGGCGCCGATCGCGATCGACCAGCGCAGCGCGTCATCGCCGAAGGTCGGCGTGAGCAGCGTGGAGATCTCGCCCAACACGTAGATCCCAACCCCGATCCCCAACAGATTGTTGACCAGAAGAAAGATCGAGGAGGCCACCGCGCGCATGTTCGGCGGCACCAGATGCTGGAACGCAGACAGCGTCGGTCCGAGCCAGGCCAGCCCGAGCGCGGTCGGGATCAGGAAGATGAAGACGGCCGCCAGCGGCGTCGGCGAAAGCGTGCCGGCCACATACATCGGCCCGGCCAGGAAGAACGCGATCGCGGGCACGCGCGCGTAGGCGCGCTTGCTCGCCCCGCCCAGACGATCGCCGAGCACGCCGCCCAGAAACACGCCGAGACTGCCGCCCACGAACAGCACCGATCCGAAGATCCACCCCGTTTCGATGATGCCCAGTCCGAAGCTGCGCGCGAAAAAGCTCGGCAGCCAGAAGAACACGCCGTAACCCATCATCGAGGAACACGACGCGCCAAGCACGAGGAACCAGAAGGACGGCTTGGTCAGCAGCAGCCTCAACACCGCCCAGGGCGTCGGCTTGTCCTGCGGCGCGTCCGGCGCGCTCTGGCCGAACGCGTCCTGGCCGGCGGGGCCGGCCTCGGCCGCCTCGCCCGTTTCGGTTTTGGGCGGCGCGGACGCCGGCTTGGCGTCCAGGCCGCCGCGCAGCGGCTCGCGTACGGTGAGCTTGAAGATCGGCGCCAGCACGATGCCGGCCACGCCGACGATGATGAAGGCCGCGCGCCAATCGAGATTCTCGCTGACCGCGCCGCCGGCGATCTGGGCGCCGGCGATGACGCCGAAGGCCGAGCCGATCGGGATGCCGAGCGAATAAAGCGCGAGCGCGCGGGCGCGCTTCTGCGGCGGGAAATAGTCCGAGATCAGCGAGTAGGACGGCGCCACGCCGCCGGCCTCGCCGACGCCGACGCCCACGCGCGCCAGGAAGAGTTGCCAGAAGTTCTGCGCCGTGCCGCAGATCGCGGTGAACCCGCTCCAGGCGGTCAGGGCGGCGGTGATGATCCAGGTGCGGTTTGTTCGGTCCGCGAGCCAGGCGATCGGCACGCCCAGCGTGGAGTAGAGCGCGGCGAAGGCTATGCCGCCGAGCAGTCCCAGCTCGCGGTCGCTCAGAAGGAGCTCCTCCTGAATCGGGATCGCCAGAATCGAGATGATCTGACGGTCGAGGAAGTTGAACGCATAGACCAGAAACAGCATCACGAGCACGTAGGCCCGATAGGCCGGATGCGGCGGCTTGGCCGGCGCGACCGCTGCGCCGGTGGTGGTGTCGGCGTTCATGAACCCTCCCCTCGCGGCCGTTTGCGGCCGTCTATTGGTCGTTGCGCGCGATGATGGCCCGTCAAGCTCCTACCATGCAAAGAAAAACGCCGCCGGCGCTGATGCGCGCCGGCGGCGTTCACAGGCCGAGCGCCTAGTAGCGGTAGACCGCGGTGGCCGTGACCGTGCGCGGATCGCCGTAGAAGGCCGTCAGCGTTCCCTCCAGGCCAAGCGTCGGGACGAAGACTCCAGGGGCCGGCTCGTCGACGAAGTCGTAGCCGGCGACCTTGTACTCCTCATCGGTCAAGTTGCGGCCATGCAGGCCGAACTGCCAGCGCGCATCATCGGAGTCCCAAACCACGCTGGCGTTCCAGAGGGTGTAGGCCTCCTGATCCAGACGCGGGTTCGGGAACTCGAACTGCTGGGTTTCGTCACGGTAGACGACCGTGTTGAGCACCTGCAGCGTTCCGTTCGCGAGCGGCGTGGCGTAGCGCAGCGTCGCCGACCCGGTCCACTCCGGGGTGTTCTGCAGGCCGACTTGGTCGGAAACGTCGTCGCCGAACGCGTCGATGAACTCGTCGTACTCGCCGTCGAGATAGCCGAGCGACCACTGCAGCGTCAGCTCGTCACCGGTGCGCCCGAAGTCCGACGCGATGACCCCGTTTCCTTCATATTCGACGCCGGAGATCGTCGCTGCGCCCGCGTTCGTAGTGACGCCGGTAAAGGTTTCCGCCACGCCGTCATTGTCGGCGTCCACGCCGACCGAGCCGGGCACCTGAACGTCGGTGTAGTCGGTGTGGAAGATCGCGAGGGCGTGGTTCCACGAGCCGAAACGGCCCTTCCAGCCGATCTCGAAGCTGTCGACCTCTTCGGGCTCGAACTTCATGAACTGGAAGATTTCCTGATCGCTGACCGTACCGTCGCCGTTGAAGTCCGGCGTAGCGGTCGTGTCGCCGCGCGGGTCGAAGGAGCCGCCCTTAAAACCTTGCGAGTAGGTGAAGTAGAAATTGTGCTCGTCCACCGGCTGCCAGGCGATTGAGGCGCGCGGCGAAAAGTCTTCAAACTCCGCCGTGCCGTCGAAGTCGGAAGTGACGAGGAAGACGTTGGCTCCGGCGTTGCCGAAGAGCGGCGACGGGCTGTCGCTGTACTGGGTCTTCAGGATGCGCGAGCTGCGCTCGTCGTCGGTGTAGCGCCCGCCGAGCGAGACCTCCACGGTCGGAGTGAGCTGGTAGGTGAAGTCGGCGAATACCGACCAGGTCTTCGTGTTCACGTCGCCCAGCGTCTGCGCGGTCAGGCCCGTTGCCGTCGGCGGCAAGATGCCAAGGAAGGTGAGGATCGGGGCCGTGGTGTCGAGGATCACGTCGAACGCGGTGAAGGCGTTCGCGTCGAGATAGTACGCCCCGACCACGCCGCTCAGCTTCTCGCCTTCATAGAGAATCTGAAGCTCTTCGGAGAACTGGTCGTTCTCATAAATCGCGGGCACGTCGAGATCAGCGGCGGGCAGGCTGTCGAAGTCGATCGGCGTGGTGCTCTCGTCCTCGCGGTAGGCCAGGATGTTCTTCACCGTGATCGCATCGTTGACGGTCCACTCCAGAACCGCGGAGCCGCCATAGGCCTCCACGCGCTGTTCAGGGAAGCTGAGACCCGCGCGGGTGTCGAACACGTCGTCAAGCACCGGGAACTCGAACGGCGCGGCCTGGTCGTCGATGAGGCGATGGCCCTGGCGCGCGTTGGAATTGTCTTCAAGATAGTCCGCCGACAGGCGCAGCTGGACGTTCGGCGAGAAGTCGATTTCCGCGGAGGCCCGCCCCGCCCAGAGATCCTTGTTGTAGTTTTCGCGGCCGAGGACGAGATTTTCCCCGAAGCCCCCGCGGCTCAGGCGGGCCACCGCGCCGCCGACGCGGAAATTCTCAGCCAGCGGCAAAGAGCCGTCCACGATTACGTCGAGCTGGTTGTAGCTGCCCACGTTCACGCGGGTCTCAAGCTCGGGCTCGTCGCTCAAGCCCTCGGTGACGTATTTGATCGCGCCGCCGATCGTGTTGCGCCCGTAAAGCGTGCCCTGCGGCCCGCGCAGCACCTCGATGCGCTGCACGTCATAGATGTCCAGCACGGCCGCCTGGGGGCGGTTCAGGTAGACATCGTCGAGATAGACGCCCACGCCGGCTTCAAAGCCCGCGACCGGGTCCTGCTGACCGACGCCGCGGATGAAGGCGGACAGCGTGGTGTTCGTGCCGCGCGAGACCTCCAGCGTCACGTTCGGCGTGACCTGCCCCACGAAGGTGATGTCCTGAGCGCCGAGCGCCTCGAGCTGTTCGCCCTGGAAGGCGCTGACGGACAGCGGCACGTCCTGCAGCGTCTCCTCGCGGCGGCGTGCGGTGACGGTGATGACCTCGGCCGGCGCGGCCGGGGTCGTCTCCTCGGCCATGTTGGTCTGGGCGACGGCCGGCGCGGCGAGCGCGAGGGCCGATACGGTGGACAAAAGCGCGGCTGCGCCCGCGATGCGCGTCGTGGCGGTCATGGGGTCTTCCCTCCCTTGGACGTTTTACGCTCGCCTTATCCGGCGATTGGCGACAAACTAATTTCAACGTTGAATGAAAAGTCAACGCTGAATAGACTCTCTCGGTGCGATGGTGCAGCAGTGAGGCGCATCGGCAACACGCCGCGACGCGCCGCTTCGGACAGGTGTCATGCTTCAAGACCGCATTAGCAAGCGCGGCGAGCGCACGCGAACGGCCCTGCTCGACGCAGCAGAACTCCTCTTCGCGGAGAAGGGCTTTTACGGGGTCACCGTGCGCGCGATCGCCAAGGCGGCCGACGCCGATCCCGCGCTTGTCACCTACTATTTCGGCGGCAAGCGCGAGCTGTTCGACGCGGTGCTCCTGCGCCGCGCCGACGAGCTGAACCAGATCCGCCTGGCCGAGCTGGAAGCCTGCGAGCGCGAGGCGGGGCCGGAAGGGCCGAGCGTGGAGGCGATCATCGCGGCCTTCACACACCCCCTGCTCGACCGCTCGGCCAACGGCGGGCCGGGCTGGAAGAGCTATTTCGCGCTGATCGGCCAGGTCACCAACTCGCCGGAATGGGGCCAGGCGGTGATGTCGAAATACTTCGACCCGATCGTGCGCCGCTTCCTCGAGGCGTTGCGCCGGGCCCTGCCCGACGCGCCCGAGGAGGAAATTTTCTGGAGCTATCACTTCCTGTCCGGCGCGCTGGTGCTCACCTTCGCGGAGACCGGCCGGATCGATTCGCTTTCAGGCGGGCTGTGCCGGTCGAGCGATCTTGAAGCGGTCCATGCGCGCATGCCCGAATTCATCGGGGCGGGCTTTCGCCGGCTCGCCGCCCACGCACAGGAAACCGAGGAGACGACGCGTTGAGCGCCTTTTCCGAGCACTATTTCACCACGCCGGACGGCGTTCGCACCTATTACAGACGCTACCCCGGCGAGGGCGACGCATCCCGCGCGCCGGTGCTGTGCATGCATGGGCTGACCCGGAACTCGCGCGATTTCGAGGAGATCGCGCCGCGAATTGCGGCGATGGGCCGGGACGTGGTCGCCATAGACACGCGCGGCCGGGGACGGTCCGACCGCGATCCGAACCCTGAGAATTACTATCCGGTCGTCTATGTGCAGGACGTGACGGGTCTGATCGACCAGCTGGGCTGGACGCGACTGGCCACGGTCGGCACGTCCATGGGCGGGCTGATGTCGATGATGCTCGCAGCGCAGCGCCCTGGGCTTCTGACCGGCGCGGTGATCAACGATATCGGCCCTGAGATCGACCCGAAGGGCATGGCGCGCATCCAGGGCTATGTGGGCGGGGCCGGCCCGTTCAAGACCTGGTCGGAAGCCGCCGAGGCGGCGCGCGCGATCAACGCCGTGGCCTTCCCCAACGAGACGTCCGAGGCGTTCTGGATCGCCTTCGCCAAGCGGCTGTGCCGGGAGACCGAGAGCGGCGAGATCGTGCTCGACTACGATCCGGCCATCGCCAAGCCTGTGGAGGCCGGAGACGCCGCGCCGCCCGATCTCTGGCCCGTGTTCGACGCGCTCAAACCCGTCCCGGCGCTGGTGGTGCGCGGCGAGATCAGCGACATCCTGTCGAAAGCGACAACGCAGGAGATGGCCGAACGCCACCCGGCCCTGCGGGTCGCCGAAGTCCCTGCGGTCGGCCATGCCCCGCTGCTCACCGAGCCCGCCGCCTGGTCGGCGATGGAAACCTTTTTCCGCGAGATCGAGTGATGATCCTTCGTATCCTGGGCGGTGCCCTCCTCCTTCTGGTCCTCATCGCCGCGTTTCTGGCCTGGAGCCATCGCCCGCTTTCGCCGGAGACGCTGCAGGCGCGCTACATGAGCGACGAGGACCGCTTCGTGGAGGCGGGCGGCGAGACCTGGCGGGTGCGCGAGAGCGGCCCCGGGGGCGCGCAGACGGTCGTTCTGATCCACGGCTTCAGCCACAGCCTTGAGAGCTTCGAGCCGCTGGCCGACCGGCTGGACGCGGACTATCGCGTCATCCGCTTCGACCTGCCGGGCCATGCTCTGACTGGTCCGCGCAAGGACGAAGCCTATTCCAACGAAGCCACGACCGAACAGGTCGCTGCTCTGCTCGACGCGATCGCGCCGGAGCGCTTCGCCATCGGGGGCAACTCGCTCGGCGGTCTCGTCGGCTGGCGCTATGCGGCGCTGGCGCCGGAGCGCGTCGCCGGGCTCGTGCTCGTCAGCCCCGGCGGCTATCCCAATCTCGGCGTCGGCGAGGACCCGCTCGAAGCCCCCGCCGCGGTCCAGACCTATCTGCGCTTCGCCCCGGAAGCCGGCGTGCGCCAGGCGATGGAGACGCTCTACGCCGAGCCGGAGCGGCTCACCGGCGATCAGATTCAGCGCATCCGCGCCATGATGCGCGCACCCGGCGTCGGCGACGCGCTGATTGAGCGCATCGCGCAGTTCACCCTGCCCGATCCGGACCCGATCCTGGCGCAGGTCACCGCGCCGACGCTCATTATCTGGGGCGCCCAGGATGCGATGATCCCGCCCGAGCATGGCGAGCGCTTCGAAGCCGCCCTGCCCGACGGCGAGCTTCTGATCATCGAGGACGCCGGCCATATGGCGCAGGTCGAGACGCCGGACAGGGCCGCCGCGGCGGTGGCCGACTTTCTCCAAACCCGGGCCTTCCCCGGCGAATAGGCCCTCAGCCGGTCCGGGTCATACGTCCGGTGGCCGGATCAATCCGGTCCACCGGCAGGCCCGCCTCGACCCAGGCGGCGATGCCGCCGGCGAGGTGGGCGTTCACGGGCAGGCCCGCGGCCTGACACGCCTCCACGGCGCGCGCCGATCGCCCGCCGACCTTGCAGTGCAGCACCACCTCGCGCGCCCCGTCGACCGGCAGGGACGCCGGTTCGAACGTGGACAACGCATGCAGGAGCGCGCCAGGGATGCGCTCGTCCTGATATTCGTGCGGCTCGCGCACGTCGATCAGGATGATCTCACCGGCTTGGAGCTTCTTCGCCACTTCGTCAGGCGTCAGATCGACCACCATTGCGTGTCTCCATCAATCCTCAAACCGGATGACCGGGGCGGGCCGGTGCGCCGCGTCGGCGCTCTCGATCAGGCGTTCGGCCGCGAGCCGGAACGCCTTCGCCACCGGGCCGTCGCCGAGCGCGGCGGGCACGCCCGCGTCAGAGGCTTCGCGCAGCTCGGGGTGAAGCGGGATCTCCCCAAGGAACGGCGCGCCGAGCCGCTCGGCCTCGGCGCGCGCGCCGCCGTGGCCGAAGATCTCCGTCGCCTCGCCGCAATGGGGGCAAATGAAGACGCTCATATTCTCCACCACGCCGAGCACCGGGATCTCGGTCTTGTCGAACAATGCGATCGCCTTCTTGGCGTCGTCGAGCGCCAGGTCCTGGGGCGTGGAGACGATCACCGCGCCGGTGATCGGCGCGCTCTGGGCGATAGCGAGCTGGGCGTCCCCGGTGCCCGGCGGCATGTCGATGATCAACAGGTCGAGATCGCCCCAGTCCACCTCGCCCAGGAATTGCCGGATGGCGCCCGTGACCATGGGCCCGCGCCAGACCACCGCCTCGCGCTCGCCCACGATGAAGCCCATTGAGACCATCTTGATCCCGGCCGCTTCGAGCGGAACGATCCCGTCGTCGGTCTTGCGCAGCCCCGGCGCGCCAGTCAGCCCGAACAGGCGAGGCCCCGACGGCCCGTAGACGTCCGCGTCCATGAAGCCGACCTTCAGGCCTGAGCGCGCCGCGGCGACGGCCAGATTGGCTGCCACGGTGGACTTGCCGACCCCGCCCTTGCCGGAGCCGACCGCGATGACCCGCTTGGCCGGCGCCTCGATCGGCGCGGTCCCGCCGCCGGCGTTCACGCGCGGCTTGGCTTTTTTGGCGGGCGCCGGGCCTTCGATGATGACGCGGGCGCGGCTCACCTCAGGCCGTGCGGTCACGGCGGCTTCGATCTCGGCGCGAAGGCCCGCCGCGTCCTCGTCCGGTCCGCCGGCCTTGAGAAGGACCGTGGCCACGCCGTCGCGCAGATCGAGCCCGGTCACCCGGCCGGTGTCGCTCAGCGCGCCGTCGCCCGACGGATCGCGCACGGTCTTCAGACTGTCCAGAAGTGCGTCGTTCATAGGGTCGTCATTACCTGACGAAGGCGCGCTCATCCAGACCGGCGCGGCCTTAGCGCGCAAGCGCCGCGCTGCGCATGACGCGTTACGGCGCTTGATCGCGCTTTGCATAGTTCGCTAAACCCGTCCGCGGAGACGTGGCCGAGTGGTCGAAGGCGCTCCCCTGCTAAGGGAGTAAGCCCTAACGGGCTTCGAGGGTTCGAATCCCTTCGTCTCCGCCACCCACCCCGGAAATTTCCCGCGGCTCGGATTTGTACCCGAAAAACCCCGACATTTCCGTTACTTCCCGTCAGATGGCACTGTCAGAAGAAAACCGCTTGAGCCGCCCTGCCCGGCTTCGTAGCGTTTGCGGATGAGCAATCCGTTCCGGTATTTCAAGACTTCGCCCAAGATCATCCGCCTGGCCGTGATGATGTAAATCCGCTTCCCGCTATCGCTGCGGAACGTGGAAGACCTGCTCCACGAGCGCGGGATCGACATCAGCCAAGAGACGGTGCGGTTCTGGTGGAACCGGTTCGGGCCGCTGATGGCGCGCGAGATCCGCAA
>CAZKBB010000065.1:0-14792 GCA_964550935.1 uncultured Caulobacterales bacterium | reverse complement strand
GGAATCGCTTGATCGCGACCCTCAGGCCTGGGAGGCCGAGGAGATGCTGCGCGCCGGCCTCGCCGAACAGGTGCTCGAGCGCATGGAGGAAAGCGCGCTGGAGACCGCGCTGACCTTCGTGGCCGGCACGATCGGCCAGACCGCGCGCGACGCGGCCGAGACCGCCGCCGCGCTCGACGACGTCTATGACGAGGCGGTGGTCAACGCCGCCGCCGGCGGGCTGGTGCAGGCGGCCAACGGCGCGGTCCTCGTCCTGCTCGCCGAAGCCGAGGACGAGGAGCCGCCGCACCCGTTTCTGGCGCGCTGGCGGCTTTACGTGCGCGGGCGCTGGCCCATCGCGGTCGCCGGCGCGACCTATAATATTCTCTAGACCAGACAGGAACAAAGGGGCGGGCGAGTGGCCGGACTGACGATCGCGACGTGGAACATCAACTCGGTGCGCCTGCGCGCGCCCCAGGTCGCGCGCTTCGCCGCGGAGGCCTCGCCTGACGTGATCTGCCTGCAGGAGATCAAGTGTCAGGCGGACCAGTTCCCCTACAAGGCCTTCAAGGAGATGGGCTATCCCCACGCCCACGTGACCGGACAGAAGGGCATGCACGGCGTCGCGATCGTCTCGCGCGCGGCGCTGGAACCGCTGCCCTCTCAGGGGCTGTGCCCGAAGGCGGAGGCGCGCCATCAGCGCGTCAAGGTCGATGGCGTGGAGATCGAGAACTATTACATCCCCGCCGGCGGCGACGAGCCGGACCCGGCGATCAATCCGCGCTTTCGCCACAAGCTGGACTTCCTGGACGCCTTCAAGGCGTATCTGGAAGGGCGCGCGCGCGAGAGCGGCGACCGGGTGCTGGTCGGCGATCTCAACATCGCCCCCTATGAGACCGACGTCTGGTCGCACAAGCAGCTCCTGAAGGTCGTCTCGCACACCCCGGCGGAGACCGAGGCGCTGGAGGCCGCGCGCGAAGCCGGCGCCATGCGCGATGCGGTGCGCGCGCTGATCCCCGAGCCCGAGCCGGTCTTCACCTGGTGGAGCTATCGCAATCGCGACTGGCGCAAGTCCAACCGCGGCCGCCGGCTCGACCATGTCTGGACCAGCCCCGGCCTCGACGGCGCGCTCAAGGCCGCCACCCGGGAGGCGGTGCGCGTCTGGGACCACGCCCGCGACTGGGACAAGCCCTCAGACCACGCCCCGGTTACGTTGCGGCTGGGGTGAGGGTCGGCGCGAAGTCGCCGCGAGCTCCCGGATCGCGGCTTCGCCGCGTCCGGGAGTTGAGGTTTGATTTTATGAATTCCCGGGCGGAGCGGAGCGAAGACCCGGCAACGCAGGCCGGAAAGCGCCCCTCACATCTGCAGCCGATACCCGCCGCTTTCGGTGATGAGAATCTTCGCGCCCTGGGGGTCGGGTTCGATCTTCTGGCGCAGGCGGTAGATGTGGGTCTCCAGCGTGTGGGTGTTGGCCTCGCGGTGATAGCCCCACACCTTGTCCAGAAGCTCCTCGCGCGAGATCGGCTTGCCGCCGGCGCGGTAGAGGTACTTCAGGATGCTCGTCTCCTTCTCGGTGAGGCGGATCTTCGCATCGGCCTCGTCCACGAGCAGCTTGGTCGCGGGCTTGAACTGGTAGGGGCCGACCTGCAGCACCGCGTCCTCGCTCTGCTCGTGGCGGCGCAGCTGGTTGTGCACGCGCTCCAGGAGCACGACGAAGCTGATCGGCTTGGCCAGGAAATCATCCGCACCGGAGCGCAGTCCCAAAACGTGGTCCGCGTCGCCGGACTGGGCGGTGAGCAGGATGATCGGCGTTTTCACCCCGTGCTTGCGCAGCACCCGGCAGGCCTCGCGCCCGTCCATGTCGGGCAGGCCCACGTCGAAGATGATCAGGTCCACCCGCTCGGTCTGGGCGAGCTCCATGCCCGGCTTGGCGGCGTCCGCGGTCATCACGTCGAACTCGTCGTCATAGGCGAACTGTTCGGCGAGCGTGTCCCTCAGATCGGCGTCGTCGTCGACCAAGAGCAGAGTCTTCTTCGTGGTCATGGGGGCCTCATGGGCGCGCGGCGGCCCGGCAGCTTCTGCCGCCCGGCGAAAATCACCCGGCAAGCCTTGCCCGGCGCCGCCCGATTTGGCAAGCGAACCGCCACGTCACGCCTGCGTGATCACGGCGCGGGTCTTGCTTAACACGCTGCTAAGTCCGGACTTTCCGGGCGAGTCTCCGTGGTGGGGACGGCGGCGGCGCGGATCAGGGGCGGGCGGGAATTTCACGTCACGCTTCGCGAGCGCGTCACCGCCGGCCACGGCCCTTTCGCCGGGCGCTTGAGCGCGCCATGATCGACCCCATGGAACTGATCGCACATGCCGACGGGCGCTTCGTCTTCGGGACCGAGACGCTTCAGTGTGCGCTGGGGCCGGGCGGGGTCGTGCCGGCGCAGAACAAGCGCGAAGGCGACGGGGCGAGCCCGGCGGGCGTCTTTGCGCTCAAACGCGTGCTCTACCGCAGCGACCGCCTGGATCCGCCGGAGACCGCCCTGCCGGTGCGCGCGATCCAGCCGGACGACGGCTGGTGCGACGCTCCGGAAGACCCCGCCTATAACCGCCCGGTCCGCCTGCCCTATCCCGCCAGCGCGGAGGTGATGATGCGCGAGGACGGGCTCTACGACATCGTCGTCGTCCTCGCCCATAACGATGCGCCGCCGGTTCCCGGCGCGGGCTCTGCGATTTTCCTGCACTGCGCGAAGCCGGGCTATCCGCAAACCCGCGGTTGCGTGGCGCTTCACCGGCCGGATCTGGAGCGCGTCCTGGCGGCCTGCGGCCTGGATTGTGCGCTCAAGATCGCGCCTTGAAGCGGCGAAACCCCTAGTCAGGACAGGGATAATTAAGCGCGCGTCCGGTCCGGTTTCGCTTGAAATACACCGCCTCGCACCTGATATACTGATCTACGAAATCGGGCGCGGTCAGCGCGTCCGGCGCGTTCACATCACAAGGGTGTCGAAACGGACATGAATAACTCTCGGACGCAATACGGGTCGCAGACCCTGGACATGAGCCGCGACGAAGGTCTGCGGAAATTCATGCTGGGCGTCTACAACAAGCTGGGTCTCGGCCTCATGGTGGCCGCCGGGCTCGCCTTCCTCACCTCCGGCTACGCGCCGGTGCGCGACATGATGTTCGTGGTGGAGAACGGCCGGTTCGCAGGCATGACGCCGCTGGGCATGGCGGTGCAGTGGTCGCCCCTGGTGGCGCTGCTGGGCACCATGTTCTTCATGCGCAATCCCTCGCCGCGCGCAGCGGGCGTTCTGTACTGGTTCGTGGTCTCCACGATCGGCGCCGGGCTCGGCGTCTGGCTCCTGATCTACACCTCGCAGAGCGTGGCTCAGACCTTCGTGATCACCTCGGCGGCCTTCTTCGGGCTGAGCCTGTTCGGCTACACCACGAAGATGGACCTGCGCCCGATCGGGACCTTCCTGATCATGGGCGTGATCGGCCTGATCCTGGCGTCGGTGGTGAACATCTTCCTGCAGTCGTCCGCGCTGATGTTCGCGATCTCCGCGATCGGCGTGTTGATCTTCTCAGGGCTCATCGCCTTCGACACGCAGCGCCTGAAGCACCAGTACTACGAGCTGGGCGGCGATCAGCGTGCGATGTCGGTGGCGACCTCGTTCGGCGCGCTCAGCCTGTTCATCAACTTCATCAACCTGTTCCAGTTCCTGCTGATGTTTCTTGGCCAGCGCGAATAGCGCGAGGGCGAGCATCGCAAGACGGACACGCGCCCCGGCTTCGGCCGGGGCGTTTTCGCGTCAGGCCCGGGTCGAGCTTAACCGCGCTCAGGTCAGGTGAGGCGCATGAGCTGTCGGTCGAACACGCGCATGACCTGAGACAGGTCATGGCCGCGCTTCACGATCAGGCCGGTCGCCGAGACCACCTTGTAAGCGCCCTGACGGCGCGCATCGGCGGGCGTCTTCACCACGCGATAGATCGGCGTCTCGGCGGCGTGGCGGAAGATGGAGAATTCCGCCCGGTCCTTCAGCCCGTCGATCGCGTAATCGCGCCATTCCCCGGCGGCGACCATGCGGCCGTAGACCCGCAAGATGACCTCCAGCTCGCCGCGCTGGAACATGATCGTGTCGAAGCGGGTCTGGTGGGCGGCGTGCGTCATCAAGGCTCCCGAGGCGCGTGGTGGTGAAACCGTAACACTCCTCAGCTTACAAACAATTCATGAAGCGCCACTGTTCGGCCATGTTTCAGCCGCCCCAACGCCAAAGCCCGCATCCACCTTACGGGTGTCGGCCGGGTCGGGCGATCCGCAGGGTCCTGGATTCACAGCCCCCCCAGCCCCCCGGACTTTGCGGCCGGGCCGGTCGACACCCCGTTTTGCGCTACGCCGGCGCCGTTGGATCTCCTCGTCCATCGGCGTCGCGCGCAATGCGCGCACGGGCCGAGCGGGTGGCGCGCCGCCCCGCGCCGCGTTATCGCTTACCCCTTAAGGGTCGTTTGAGCGGGACGCGCCCATGATCGTCGCAGACTCACTGGTCAAAAGCTTCGCCGCCCAGCGCGCGGTGGACGGCGTGTCCTTCCGCATCGAGCGCGGCGAGGTCGCCGCAGTGCTGGGACCGAACGGGGCGGGCAAGTCCACGACCCTGCGCATGCTGGCCGGAGTTCTGGAGCCGGACGCCGGCGCAGCCTCCATCGGCGGGCTTGATTCAGCGCTTCAGCGGCGCGACGCCCAGGCGCTGCTCGGCTATCTGCCCGAAGGCGCGCCGGCCTATCCCGCCATGACGCCGCGCGGCTTCACCCGGTTTCACCTGCGCGCGCGCGGGCTGTCCGGCAAGGCGCTAAAGCGCGCCGAAGACCTGGCGCTTGAGCGCGTCGCCATGGGCGCGCACGCGGACCGGCCGATCTCCGCGCTCTCCAAGGGCTATAAGCGCCGCGCGGCCCTCGCCGCGGCGATCGCGCACGAACCGCCCGCGCTCATCCTCGACGAGCCCACCGACGGGCTCGATCCCAACCAGAAGGACGGCGTGCGCGCGCTGATCCGCGAACTCGCCCCGAAGACGGCCATCCTCATCTCCACCCATCTGCTCGACGAGGTCGAGGCGATGTGCACGCGCACGCTCGTGATCGCGCAGGGCCGGCTGAAGGCCGACGAGACGCCCCATGCGCTGGCGCGCGCCTCCGGCGGCATGGCCGCGGCGTTTCGCGCGCTGACAGGCGCTGAGGCCGCCGCCCTCCCCGGAACCGGAGACGAAGGGCGCGCGCCCGGAGACGCGGCGTGAACGCACTGATCGCGGTGTATCGCCGGGAGACCGCGGCGTATTTCGAGACCCCGCTCGCCTGGGTCTTCCTGGCGGTGTTCGCGGTGGCCGCGCCGAGCTTTGCGTGGAATGTCGGCCGGCTGTTCGACACCGCGCGCGTCGATCTGGCGCCCTTGTTCGACTACATGCCCTGGCTTTTGCTGATCCTGATGCCGGCGCTGGCCATGCGCGCCTGGGCCGAGGAGCGCGACCGGGGCACGCTGGAGATGCTGCTCGCCGCGCCGGCGCCGCTGTGGACGGTGTCGCTCGGCAAGTTTCTCGCCGCCTGGACCATCGCCGGGCTCGCGCTGGCGCTCACCGCGCCCATGTGGATCGCGATGACCTATCTCGGCGAGCCCGACCACGCCGCCATCGCGACGGCGTATCTTGGCGCGCTTCTGCTCGCCGGGGGCTATCTGGCGATCGGCCAGGCGCTCTCGGCCGCGACCGGCAACCAGGTCATCGCCTTCGTGCTCGGCGCGCTCGCCTGCTTCGTGGTGACCGCGGCCGGACTGCCCATCGTTCTGGATGCGCTGGCTGCGCGCGCGCCCGGCGCGGTGTCCGACGCGGTGGCCGGCCTGTCCGCGCTGTCGCGCTTTGACTCCTTGCGCCGCGGCGTGGTCCAGCTCGACGACCTGATCTACTTCGCCAGCCTGATCGGCGCGGGGCTGCTGATCGCCATGGCGCTGATCGATGCGCGCCGGGGAGAGGGCCGGTGAGGACGGGGCTTTCGCTCAGCGCCATGATCGCCGCGATCCTCGCCGGCTTCGTCGGGCTCAACCTCGCCGCCGGCGCGACGCTGGACTCGGTGCGCCTCGACCTGACCGAGCGCGGTCTCTACCGCTTGAGCGACGGCACGCGCGAAATCCTGCGCCGCCTCGACGAGCCGGTCTCGCTCAGCTTCTACTATTCGCGCGGCGAGGCGGCGGGCTATCCCGCCGTGCGCGCTTATGCGGCCCGTGTGCGGGAGTTGTTGCGCGGCGTGGCCGCGGCGTCGGGCGGACGGGTGCGCCTTGAGGAGATCGACCCCGAGCCCTTCTCGCGGGCCGAGGACCGCGCCATCGCCGCCGGATTGGAGCCGATCCCGGCCGAGGGCGGGACCTCGCTCTTCTTCGGGCTGGTCGGGCGCAACGCGGTCGACGACGCGCGCGTCATCGCCGTGTTCGACCCGGCCCGCGAGGCGCGCCTGGAATACGACATCGCCGCGCTGATCGCCGCGCTGGAGCGCGCCCGCAAGCCGCGCGTGGCGCTGATCTCCAGCCTGTCCCTGCCCGGCGGCGAGGGCGGAAATCCCCTCATCGCCGACCTTGAAGCGGCCTTCGACGTGGCGCGCCCCGAGACCGACTTCGAGGACCTGCCGGACGTCGACGCGCTGATGATCCTGCATCCGGGCGAACTCACCGAGGCCCAGCTCTACCTGATCGACCAGTTCGCGCTGACGCGCGGGCGCGTCTTCGCCGCGCTCGACCCCATGGCGCATATCGCTCTGAAGCCCGGCCCTGACGGGCTGCCGCCGCTGCGCGCCTCGCGCAGCTCGGACCTGCCGGGGCTGCTGAGCGGCTGGGGCGCGGCCTTCGACGAGACGGTCACGGTGATGGACCGGGAGAACGGGCTGCCTGTGCAGGTGGTCGAGGAGGGCCGGCCGCGCACGCGCGCCTATCCGCTCTGGTTCTCCGTCCCGCCGGCCGGCTTCGCCGACGACGCGCCGTCGGTCGCGGCGCTGTCGCGCGGGATCAATGTGGGCTCGCCGGGCTTCATCGCGCCGGTGGAGGGCGCGAGCACGACGCTGCGCCCGCTCCTGACCACGTCGCGCGACTCCGCCCGTCTCGACGCCGACCTCGCCGCAGGCTCGCCCGCCCCGGCCGAGCTTCTGGCCGACTACGCCCCCGCCGAGGACGCGCCGCTGGTGATCGCCGCGCGCCTGTCGGGACGGATCGAGAGCGCCTTTCCCGACGGCCCGCCGGCCGCCGACATCGCCTTCGATCCGACCGCGCACCGCAGCCAGGGCGAGGCCGAGATCGTGTTGATCGCCGACGCCGACTGGCTCGATCCGGCCTTCTTCACGCGCCAGGGCCCCGGCGGCGCGGAGATCGTCGCGGACAACGCCGCCTTCGCGCTGAACGCCATGGACCGGCTGGCCGGCGATCCGGCGCTTGTGAACCTGCGCTCGCGCGCGCCGTCCGAGCGGCGCATGCGCCGGGTCGACGCGCTGCGCGCCGAGGCCGAGAGCCGTTACCTCGCGCTCCAGACCGAGCTGGAGGCCGACCTGCAGGAGGCCGAGGAGGATCTCGCGCAGCTGAACCAGCAAGGCGCGGGCTCGGTCCTCTCAGGCGCGCGCGCCGAGGACGCAGAGCGCGCCGAGACCTTGCGCGCCGAAATCCTGGAGACCCGCGCGCGGCTGCGCGACGTTGAGCGCGGCTTTCGCACCGAGATCGATGCGCTTGAACGCGCGCTCGTGATCTGGACGGTCTGGGCGCCCGCGCTCGGCGTGGCGCTTCTGGCGCTCATCGTCGCGGGCGCACGGGCGGGCGCACGGGCGATCCGCCGCCGCACAGCCGCCAGACGGGCCGCAGAGGCGGCGCCGGCATGACCCCCTCGCCCCACGCCCGCCGGACGCAGCTGGCCCTGCGCGCCGTGATCGCCGGGTCGGCCATCCTGGCGCTTGGCGTGTTCGCGCTGTGGAGCGAGGCGCGCCTGGCCGCTCCGCCCTCGGCCGACGGCCCGGTGGTTCCCGGCTGGAGCGAGGCGGCGAGCGAGGCCGCGCGCATCCGCATCGAGGCCGGCGATTTCCAGCTGATCCTCGCCCGCGATGAGGGCGAAGGCGCGCTGTGGCGCGCTGAGGGGCGCGGCGGCTACCCGGTCGCGCCGGACCGCATCGCCGCAATCGACGCGGCGCTGTCGGGCCTGGTGCGCGTGCGCGCCATGACGCGCGATCCAGACAAGCTCACCCGCCTCGGCCTGGCCGATCCCGGACGCCCCGGCGGCGGAGTGCGGGTCGCGGTCCGCGACGCAGGCGGCGAGACGCTCGCCGACCTGGTATTCGGAGACCGCACTGAGGCCGGGCGCTATGTCCGGGCCGCGGGCGGGGCGCGCGCCTTCCTGGCCGAGGGCGACACGCCGGACCTCGAAGATCTGACGCAATGGCTCGATCTCGACGTGCTCAGCCTCGAACCGGAGGCGATCGCGCGCGCCGAAGTGATGCCCGAGACCGGGCCGCCCTATCGCCTCGCCAAGCCCAATCCGAGCGCGCGCCATTTCGAGGTGGCCGAGCCGGCCGGCCGGCGGTTGATCACGGCGGGCGCGGCGAACGGGATCGGCGTGGCCGCCGCCCGGCTTCGCTTTCGCGACGTGAAGCCGCGCGCAGCGCTGTCCGGCGAGATCGTCGCGCGCCACGCCGCCACGACCTTCTCAGGGCTCGGCGTGATCCTCGCCTTCCACCGCGAGCCGGACGGGTCGCGCTGGGCGGCGGTGGAGTTCAGGGCCCTGACCGAGGCCGCCGAGCCGCGCGCGGCGCGGTTCAACAGCCATGTGGAGAGCTGGGCCTATCGCTTGAGCGATGACGCCTATGAGCGCCTGACCCGGCCCCTGTCGGCGTTCTCAGACGCGGCCGATCAGGGCTGAGGCGCGAGCGCGGCCGCGGCGAGGATCTCCCCGCCGGGCCCGGACTGGACCAGAACGGCGAGGGCGAGGCCGGGCTCGGGCGCGGGGGCATGAAAGCGCGCCTCCCCGCCCGGCCAGTCGCCGAGCCGAGTCGCCATCGAGGCCATGTTGATGTGCGTGACCACCTTACCCGCGTTCGGCCCGTCGGTGATCTCGTGATCGCTGGCGCCGGGCTCGTAGGCCACGAGCCAGACCTGCGCAGGTTCGCCCAAGATCGCGCCGGCCAGTTCGGCGACGACGCCGTCGGCGTCGCGCACCAGCGCGGCGTCGGCGCTTAAAGGATCGGCCGCCTCGACGCGCGCTTCGATGCGCTCGCGCTTGTAGCGCAGCATCTCGGGCTGGCCGTTGACCACGAAGTGCGGCGTGTAAACCCGGCGCGCCTCTCCGGCTTCCACATAGGCCCGCTGACGCGCGTTGAAGGCGGGGGCGGCGTAGGTGTCGCGCCAGCCGAGCCCGTCCCAGATGCCGACCCCGTAAGCGATCGCGATCACGTCCTCTCGCTGGCCCAGCTCGCCGAGGAATTCATTCGCATCCGGGCACATCGGACAGCCCTGAGAGGTGAAAAGTTCCACCACGACTGGGCCGGCCTCGTGCGCGGCCGGCGCGCGGGTCTCGGTGGGCGCCTGGAGCGCCGCGACGAGGAGGGACAAGAGAAACTGCGTGATCATGAGCGAACATCTAGCCCGCCCCGCACGCACGGTGAAATCACCAAGGCGTTATTCGGACGCCTTCTTCTCGCCGCCCTCGCTTTCGCCCGGTTCCTCAGCGTATTTCAGCGTGATCGGGATATTGGCCGCAGCGAACAGGAAGAAGAGCGGATAGACGCCCCAGAAGCGGAAATTGACCCAGAAGGCCTCGGAGATCTCGAAGCCGGCGAACCAGCGCGCGCCCTCGCTCACCGTGGAATCGGTGATGTGGCGCCAGAGCAGCTCGTTCAGGAAGGCCAGGAGCATGAAGAACAGCGCCCAGCGCACCGCCAGGATGAACCAGGCGCGCTCGGGCATGTCGAAGATCGATCCGAACAGGGCGCGCCAGAGATTAAAGCCGAAGGCGAAGCAGAACAGGATCGCGAAGGCGAAGATCAGATTGATCAGGGTCGGCTTCACGTAGACGAAGATCGGATCCTGCAGATAGATCGTCATGCCGCCGAACAGCGTCACGATCACGAAGGTGACGATGAGCATGGGCGGAAAGCGCTTCTGCACCAGCGCTGAATAGGCCAGAGCAAGCGCCACCGAGGCCATGAACAGCCCCGTCGCCCAGTAGATCGCCGCGTCGCCCACAAAGCGCCCGGCGACGTTGTAGCTGATCATGAAGACCCCGGCCGGGCCGATATCGACCAGAAGCTTGGAGCCCTGGCCGAGCGTCTTGGCGTCGGACTTGGCCTTCTTGGCTTTCGCCTCGATGTCGGTCTGGTCGGTCATGAGCAGCATCGCCTTCACAAGTCGCGCCGGGGAGCGCGCCGGCGTTGCTTGCACATTACGCCCGCGCTGACCAGCCGGATCAGCCCCGAACGGTCACGCACCCCTCAAGCAAGCGTGAGCTGTGAAGCGGTTGCGCGTCCGCGCCGGGGGCCTCACCTGCCGGGCTACGGTCGGGAACGAACCCGGACCGGCTAAGGCAGGGAGACCGCGACATGAGCGAGTTCAAGATCCACGACACAGGCAGCGCGCCCGAAGACGCCAAGCCGCTGCTGGAGACCTCCAAGGCGAACCTCGGCATGATCCCCAACCTGCACGGGGTGATGGCCGAAAGCCCGCAAGTGCTCGAAGCCTATCAGCGCCTGCATGGCCTGTTCGCCGACACCCGCTTCACCGCGACCGAGCGCAACGTGGTCTGGCTCACGATCAATGTGCGCCATCGCTGTCATTACTGCGTGCCCGCCCACACCGCGATCGCGAAGGGCGACGGCGTCGACGAGGCGGTGATCGAGGCGCTGCGCGACGGGCGCGCGCTCGACGATCCCAAGCTGGAGGCGCTGCGCGTCTTCACGCTTCAGGTCGTCGACGCGCGCGGCGCGGTCTCGGACGGCGAGGTCGAGGCCTTCCTCGACGCCGGCTTCTCCAAGCGCCAGGTGCTGGAGGTGGTGCTCGGCGTCGCGCAGAAGGTGATGAGCAATTACATCAATCACATCGCCGACACGCCGGTGGACGAGGCGTTCGCCAAGTTCGACTGGACGCCCAAGGCCGGCGCCTCGGCGGCGGAGTGAAACGGCGGTCTAGGGTCAGGCCGCCTGGAGCAGCACCAGCCCGGCGGCCATGGCGACCGCGAGCGCGGTGCGCCGCGCGCCGAACGGCTCTTTCAAAACGAGAGCCGCCAGGATCGCGCCGAAGATCACGCTGGTCTCGCGCAGCGCGGCCATCTCAGCGACCGGCGCTATGGACAGCGCGTAGAGCGCAAGCCCGTAGGACCCCGCCCCGAAGACCGAGGAGACCGCGCCGAAGCGCAGCTCCTGACGCACCAGCTCCGGCCAGCGCACGCCCCGCCGGACAAACGCGGTGAGATTGAGCGGGATCGCGGTCGTGACGAAGAACCACGCCAGATAGACGAAGGGCGAGCCGGCCGCGCGCGCCCCGGCCGCGTCATTGACCGAGTAGAGCGCCGTCATCGCCCCGGCGACCAGCGCAAAGGCGAGCGCGGCGGCCTTGGGCGCGCCGCCCTTGTCCGGCCAGCCGAAGCCGGCCACCGCAGCCGAGGCGATCGCCAGGCCGAGGATTTCGATCGGCCCCAACGCCTCGCCCAGAAAAAAGAACGCCGCCACGGCCGCGAGCGCCGGCGCCGCGCCGCGCATCACCGGATAAACCAGGCTCATGTCGCCGCGCTCATACGCGGCGATCAGCGCCATCTGAAACACGTAGTGGATCACCGCGCCCATCAGCAGGAAGCGCCAGACCTCCCACTCGGGCAGCGGGCTCATGAGGAGGATGGGCAGGGTGAGGAGCGTGGAGACGCCCTGCATCACCCCGCGGAAGACGAGCTTGTCTGCGGCCCGCTTGGTCAAAAGCCCCATCACGGCGTGGAGCATCGCCGAGACCAGCATGGCCAGGGCGGCGGCGAGCGGCGCTTCGGTCATGGCCGCTGCTTACGCTGCGCTGCAGCGAAAGTCATCTGGACGAAGTCAGGCCGCCTCGGCGTCGAGGCCTGCGAGGGCGCGGGCGAAGGCGCGGGCGTTGAAGGGCTGCAGGTCCGCCTCGCCCTCGCCGACGCCGATGAAGTGGATCGGCAGGTTGAAGCGCTGGGCCACCTGGACGAGCGCGCCGCCCTTGGCGGTGCCGTCGAGCTTGGTCATCACCACGCCGGTCACGTTCGCCGCCTCCATGAAGGCCTCGGCCTGCGAAATCGCGTTCGAGCCCACCGTGCCGTCCAGCACGAGCACCACGTGATGGGGCGCGGTCTCGTCGAGCTTGCCGATGACGCGCACGATCTTCCTGAGCTCGTCCATCAGCTCGGCCTTATTCTGCAGCCGTCCGGCGGTGTCGATGAGCACCGCGTCAGAGCCGTTGCGCCGGGCCTGATCGACGGCATCCCAGGCGAGCCCGGCCGCATCCGAGCCGAGCTCGCGGGAGAGGAAGGTGGCGCCGGCGCGCTCAGACCAGACTTCAAGCTGTTCGATTGCGGCGGCCCTGAACGTGTCGCCCGCCGCCGTGACGACGCCCGCGCCCTCGCGCGTCATCTTCACCGCCAGCTTGCCGAGCGTGGTGGTCTTGCCCGACCCGTTCACCCCGACGAACAGCACGACCTGGGGCGCGGGCCCCGACAGATCCAGCGGCGCCTCGCAGGGCTGCAGCGTCTCCGCGACCACGTCGGCGACCGCCTCGCGGATCTCCACATCGGTGACGTCTGCGCCGAAGCGCTCCTTGGCGAGCCGGGCGATGACCTTCGCGGCGGTCTGCGCGCCGAGATCGGCCGCAACCAGCAAGTCCTCCAGCTCCTCCAGCGCCGCGTCGTCGAGCTTGCGCTTGGTGAAGACCGAGGAGATCGAGCCGGAGAGCTTTGAGGAGGACTTCTTCAAGCCCGAGGCGAGCCGCGAGAAGAAGCCCGCGCGCTCTTCGTCCGTGTCGCCCTCGACCGGTTCGGCGACCGGCGCTTGGTCGACGGGCGTGGGCGGCTCGGCCGGGGGCTCGAGCGCGTCGGGCTGGGCGGGAACGGGCGCGTCGCCGGGCCCCGGCGCGGCGCCGAGTGCGCGATCGTCCGTGAGCGGCGTTTCCGTCGCCTCAGGCTCCGGCTTTAGTTCATCCGTAGACGAATCATCGATCGTTTGGCCCTGTGGGGCTGGCGTTTCGGCATCCGTAGCCGGTTCCGCCTCGGGGCGCGCCTCGGCCTCGGGCTGTTTCTTCTTGCGGCCGAATCCGAACCAGCTCACGCGGCCGCCTCCAGCGCCTGCCCGGTCAGCTCGGAGCCGTCACGGCCTGTAATCCGTACACGGACGACTGCGCCAGGCCGGGCCGGGGCGTCGAGCCGGATCGGGGAGAAGTCCGCCCCGCGCGCAAAGCCCGGCTTCTCCACCAGCGCCTCCATCTCGCGGCCGACCCGGCTGTCGAGATGACGCGAAAGCGCGGCCTCGCCGGCGGCGCGCAGGCGCGCGGCGCGCGCCTTGATCGTCGCGCCGTCGACGGCGGGCATCTTCGCGGCCGGGGTGCCGGGGCGCGGCGAATACGGGAAGACGTGGAGGTAGGCGAGATCGCAGTCCTCAACGAGCTTCAGCGTGTTCTCGAACATCGCCTCGGTCTCGGTCGGGAAGCCCGCGATCAGGTCCGCGCCGAAGGCGATCTCAGGGCGCACCGCGCGCAGGCGACGGGTCAGCGCAATGGCGTCGTCGCGCAGATGGCGGCGCTTCATACGCTTTAAGATCATGTCGTCGCCGGCCTGCAGGGAGAGGTGCAGGTGCGGGCAGAGCCGCTCCTCCCCGGCGATCGCGCGGAACAGATCATCGTCGATCTCGATCGCGTCGATGGAAGACAGGCGCAGGCGCTTCAGATCCGGGACCCCGCGCAGGATCGCGCGCACCAGACGGCCGAGCCTGGGCTCGCCGGGCAGGTCCTGGCCCCAGCTTGTCAGATCGACGCCGGTGAGCACCACTTCGCTGTGGCCCGTCTCGACGAGGCGGCGGACCTGGTCGACCACCTCGCCGGCCGGCGCGGAGCGCGCGTTGCCGCGTCCGTAGGGGATGATGCAGAAGGTGCAGCGATGGTCGCAGCCGGTCTGGACCTGGACATAGGCGCGCGCCTTGCCGTCCAGCCCGTCGACGAGATGGCTCGCCACCTCGCGCACGGCCATGATGTCCTCGACCGAGACCGCGTCGCCGCCGGGCGTGGCGATCGAGCGGAAGCTCTCAGCGCGCAGCTTCTCCGCGTTGCCGAGCACGTGGTCGACCTCGTCCATGGCGGCGAACCGGTCGGGGTCGATCTGGGCCGCGCACCCGGTGACGATGAGGCGCGCCTCCGGCCGGTCGCGCTTCATGCGCCGGATGGTCTGGCGCGCCTGGCGCACGGCCTCGTTGGTCACGGCGCAGGTGTTCACGATCACCGCGTCGGACAGCCCGGCCGCGCGCGCATGGTCGCGCATCACCTCGGACTCCCAGGCGTTCAGCCGGCAGCCGAAGGTGACGAGCTTGGCCTCGTCCAGCGGAGATGGCGCGACGGTGGTCGACATGGGAGGCGGTTATATGGGCGCTGGCGCGGCGGTGTCCACCGGCGCCGAGCCCTCCGCGCTCAGGCCGCGCGGCCGGTCGGCGGGCTCTTGAGCTCCAGCCGCGTGCCGTTCGGGTCGAAGAAGACGGCGATCTCGCCCCAGGGATAGTTGCGGCGCTCCAGGTCCACCCCCTTGGCCGCCAGGTCCGCCACCGCGGCGTCCAAATCA
>CAZKBB010000064.1:0-15573 GCA_964550935.1 uncultured Caulobacterales bacterium | reverse complement strand
AAAATGGCGCCCCCGGCAGGACTCGAACCTGCAACCATCCGCTTAGAAGGCGGGCGCTCTATCCGGTTGAGCTACGGGGGCCTCGCTCGGGCGCCCGGGTCTAGTGCGACCAGGGCACCTTGCGGTCATAGGCGAAGTTGTCCGCGTAAGCCTTGTACTTGCGGGGGGCTTCCTCGACGTCCTTGACCCGGAACGGGATGCCGTGGCGCTGGGCGTAGGCGACCGCCTCGTCCTTGGTGTCGAAGCTGAGCTTCACTTGCCGCTGCGTGTCGCCCGACGAGGCCCACCCCATCAAAGGATCGGGGCGTTTGGCCTGCTGGGGCTCGAACTCGAGCACCCACTGCGTGGTGTTCGCGCGGCCGGACTGCATGGCGGTCTTCGCAGGGCGGTAGATCTTGGCGAACATCGTCGAACCCTTGGTGGTCTCGTCGGTCCCGCGGGATGGTCGGGGCGGCCGGATTCGAACCAGCGACCCTCTGCTCCCAAAGCAGATGCGCTACCAGGCTGCGCTACGCCCCGGCGGTCCTGCGGTACACCTCGTGTAGTGCGCGCTCCCGGCGCGCGCAAGCGTCAGCGCCCGTCTTCAGCCCCGGCGGCTTCAGGCTCGCCGGTCTCGGCGTTGGTCTCGGCGTCCGGCTCCAAAGCCCCCGCCTCGGGCGCCTCGTTATCGTTCGCCGCTTCCGCCTCGGAGCCCGCCGCCAGATCGTCTCCGAAATAGGCGTGGCGGATGCGGTCGCCGGGTTCGGCGCCGATGCGCTGCACCAGTCCGCCGTTCAGCTCGACCACGTAGCGCACGGGGAAGTCCGACCACAGCGAGCGTTCCGACAGCGGTTGGGCGTTCTCGATGATTTTGGCGATCTCGCCGTCCTCGTAGACATAGAGGATGTCGAGCGGGATCAGCGTGTTGCGCATCCAGATCGACTGGATCTGGGTCTGTTCGAAGTTGAACAGCATGCCGGCGTCCGCGTCCATCGCCTCGCGATGCATGAGCCCGCGCACGCGCCGGCGCGGCGTGTCGGCGATCTCGACCGTGAAGCGGTGAAGCGTCCCGTCGGCGGTCTCGATCGCGAGCGGCTCCGGCCCGCCGAACACGACTTCGGCGTCCGGCAAGGTGGCGTCGGCAAGCGATGAGCGCGCCTCGCCCGGCATGACCTGGGCGCAAGCGGCGAGCGGGGCGGCGACGAAAAGGGCGAAGGCGGAAAGAAGCGTGCGGATCATGGCGCGCAAGCTAGCCTTAAGCGCAGGTCACGCGCAATCGCGCGCGCACGCGCTCCCGCAGGTGCGAAAGAAGACTTGCCGCGAGGCTTCGCCCCGGCGTACCTCGCCCTGCCCGTTCAATACCTGCCCGTTCGATACCTGAAAGGCCGCGCCATGCGACTGGACCGCATCCCCGCCGGTGAGAAGCCGCCCGAGGACATCAACGTAATCATCGAAGTGCCCGCCGGCGGCGAGCCGGTGAAGTACGAGATGGACAAGCAGTCCGGCACGGTCTTCGTCGACCGCTTCCTGCACACGCCCATGCGCTATCCGTGCAATTACGGCTTCATGCCCCACACCCTGTCCGACGACGGCGATCCCATCGACGTGATGGTCTTGGGCCAGACCGCGCTCGTGCCCGGCTGCGTCGTGCGGGCGCGTCCGATCGGCGTGCTCCTGATGGAGGATGAGGGCGGAGAGGACGAAAAGATCCTGGCCGCGCCCCATACGAAGCTGACGCCGTATTACGACACCATCCACGACTATTCCGACGTGCACGAGGCGCAGCTGGCGCGGATCACGCACTTCTTCCAGCACTACAAGGACCTGGAGCCGCGCAAATGGGTCCGCATCGGCGGTTGGCACGGCGTACCCCGCGCCCACGACATGATCGAAGCCGCGGTCAAACGCGCTCAAGCCTAACGCGGAGCGAACGGCGCGCGGCGGGCTGGACTGTATCGATATATGCGTTCAGCGTTTCTGGGAGCGCTTCCGAGCCAGGCCGTTATTCCCCAATCTGCTCGCCCGAACACACGTCTCCGAAGCCTCGCCTGGGTCACGCATGTTTCGCGTCACGTACCGCTCCCGCCCGACTCAGTCGATCGGGGCGATGGAATTCGCACAGCTCGTCGCCCGCGCCGAGGGGCGCAACGAGGAGCGCGGCATCACGTCTGTCCTCGTGCGTCTGGACGGGCATTACGTCCAGTTCATCGAAGGCCCGCCGCGCGCGGTCTCCGGTGTGATGGACTCGGTCTGGGCGGACATGCGTCATACGAATATCGAGGTGCTGTACAATGGGCACGCGTCCCGGCGACTCCTGCCCGAGGACGCTTACATGGTCGTCATCGAGGCCGAAGAGAAAGCCCAGGGCGATCAGCGCCTCGTGGACGCGATCAGCGACATGGCGTCGTGCGATGACGGGTTTCGAACCTGGCTCGCCCGCCTCGGCGCGCAGCGTGTCGAGAAACGGCGCTAGAAGTCCCGGGTGATCTGAACATAGCCAAGCGCGGCGCGATCGGCGGTCGGTCCGCCGGAGACGCGCTCTGCGAATTCGCCGTACTCAAACAGCGAGCCTCCCGCCTCAAGCGTGACGCCGGGCAACGCGCGCCAGCGCACCCGGCCGTCGAGCGCGTGTCCCAGGAAGTCGCCAGAGGCCCCGCGCTTATCACGCAAGCCCGCTACGACCCAAGCATCGGTCGCGCTCGCCAGATAGGCCGCGCCGTATTTGAGCCGTGCGTCGATCGTCTCGGAAGGGCGGATCTGAAGTCGTAGACCCGGCGCGCTGAGGTTCGCCGGCGTAAGCGGGCCGTGCAGGCTCGTATTGTTCAGATCGCCGCGGCGCGAGCCGAACAGGCGCTCATATTGGTCGAACCGATCGTCGTTCGGGTCCTCGTCGCCGCTGGCGAGATAGTATTCCAGCGCCAGGCGCGGGCGCCACGGCGCATCGAAGGTGAAGCCGAGCGCGGCGAAGACCATACCCGCGAACACGTCGAGATCTTCGGTGTCGGCCGGCGCGCTTGTGGCGCGGCGCTCGCCGACGCGCACGGCCGCCTCGATCTCGAAATCCGCCCGCCCCGTCTGCGCGGTGCGGCGCAGCCTGAAGCCGGGCGTGACATAGTCGCGGTTCGGCGTCGGATAGGCGTCCGTGTCGCGCTCGTGAAGGCCGTACGCGAAGGCCTCCGCGGACAGGCCGGTCATCCACTGCGGCGCAACATCGTCACCGATTAGGTGCGCGCCCCAGATCAATCGGCCCCACTGCTCTTCATCGGCTTCGATCATGTTGTCCGCCACGCCGTGCCGATCGCTGGGGCGCCGCGCGATCGGGACCACGGCGAAGAGATTGAGCGACTCCCCGCTCGCGGATCGCGCCTGGTAGCGAAGCCCGGTGAAGCTCTTGATCACGTTGGCGTAGTTGACCCGCTCGATTTGCCGGCTCGAGCCGATCTCAATCGTTTGACGGCCGAGCGTCAGCGTCGCCGCGTCCGGCGCGTCGAGCAGGTTCGCCGTCGGCGCGCGCAAATAGGCCTGCAATACGCCGAGCGCGTTGACGAAGCTGTTGGAGATCGGCGAGCCGGCATCGTCGAGATAGGCCCGGCTGTCCTGCAGTTCGCCGCCGAACGTCACCGGCCCGGCGTCCGCTTCGATGGCGACGAGCGTGCGCAGGAGCAGGACCTGATCTGAGCCCTCGAACCCGGCGCGGAACTGTCCGTCAAAGCTCTCGTAGCGCGCCCGGGCCTGGCCTGAGAGACGCACCACGCTTGCGGCCCGCTCGTCGTCGGCGCGGGCCTGCGCGGCCGCTTGCGGCGCAGTCATCAGGGCGATCAGGACAGTGACGACGCCTCGGGTCACCATAGGACGGCTCGCTAAGCATCACCACCTGAGACGATGGTCGGGCGGCTTTACTTCAGTGATTGTGTAAATATCAAAAAGCAGAGGCGCAAGCCGTGGTGTCGGGTCGCCGCGCATTCGACGGGAGGAAACGTCATGCCGGCCCACACCATCGTCGCTGTCGCCCTGTCCACGGCCCTCCAAGGCGGGCCGGCGTCCGGAGACGTCACGTTGCGCGTCCGGGCTCCGGCGGTTGGGAGATCGCGTGCACCTTCCAGACCGAGAACGGCGAGCGCTTCGTGCGCGCCCGCGGCCGAGGGCTCAACGATTTCGACCAGATCGCCGCAGCGAACGCCGTGTCGGGCGAGTGCGCCTACGCAGGCGAGGACGGCGCGTTCGTGACCGTACGGTCGCAGGAGGCTCAGGGCTTCGCCGGCCCGTTCGTCGCCGAGGCCGACATATCGACGCCCGCCAGGCGCGCTTCAGCTTCGAGCGGCGTTAAGGCAGAAGTGTGCTGAAAACCGCCGCGCGATTGGCAGGCCCTAGGGGAATCGAACCCCTCTTTCCAGGTTGAAAACCTGGCGTCCTAACCGATAGACGAAGGGCCCGCATCGCGTTGGGAGGCTTCGTATATAGCGACGATTTTGCCGATGCAAGTGCGTCTGTGACGCTTTTCCCGCAGGCTTCTCGGCGCGTGTTTCAGCCCCGCGCGGCCGGCGCCAGATCCTCCAGGTGAAGCTCGGCCTTGCGCCCGAAACGCCCGTCCTCGCCGCGGATCCGGCCGGCGAAGTGGAAGCGCTGCCCAAGCCCTGACAGAAGCGCCTGCCCGATCGGTTCGTCCGCGCTGCGAAACGAGATGCCCGACACGCTCGCGCCGGCGTCGTTGCGCGCGGTGAAGCGCACATGGTTCGCCCCGACGCGCTGGGCGTAGCTCACCACCAGGTCGGCGCAGGCGAATCGCGGCTCAGGGTGCCCCGCGCCGAACGGCCCCGCTGCTTCAAGCGCACGCCAGAGATCATAGGTCACGCCGCCCGGGCCGAGCGCGGCGTCGATCACCATGCGCCGCGCAGCATGGGCTTGAGTCCACTGGGCGGCGAGCCGGTCGGCGAGAAAGGCGCGCAGGGCGTCGATCTTGCCCGCCTCCACGGTCAGGCCGCACGCCATGGCGTGCCCGCCGCCCGCAAGGAGCAAGCCCTCGGCGCGCGCCGCGGCGACCGCGCGTCCGAGGTCCACGCCTGAAACCGAGCGGCCCGACCCCTTGCCCTGCCCCGTCGCCGGATCGACGCCGATCACCAGGGTGGGCCGGTTATAGCGATCCTTCAGCCGACCCGCGGCGATGCCGATGACGCCGGGGTGCCAGCCCTCTCCGGAGGCGACCAGAACCGGGGCGTCGAGACCGCCTTCGGCTTCAAGCGCCGCGCCGGCGGCGTCGAGCACTTCGGCCTCGATAGCCTTGCGTTCCGCATTCAGCCGGTCGAGTTCGGCGGCGATCTCCTCGCAGACCGCTGCGTCTTCGCCGGACAGGAGCCGCGCGCCCAGGTCGGCGCGGCCGACGCGGCCGCCGGCGTTGATCCGAGGCCCTAAGAGAAAGCCCGCCGCGTAGACGCTCGCCGCGCCTTCGAAGCTGGCCGCGCGCGCCAGCGCCGCGAGCCCGGGTCGCCGCCAGGCCGACATCACGCGCAGCCCCTGGGCCACGATCGCACGGTTCACGCCGGTCAGAGGAACCACGTCGCACACCGTGCCGAGCGCGGCGAGATCGAGAAAGCTCATCAGATCGGGCAGATCGTCCGGCTTCGCGCCGCGCCGGCGCGCCTCGGCGTTCAGCGCGGCGAGAAGCACGAAGGTGACCCCGGCCGCGGCCATGTGCCCGCAGCCCGAGGCGTCGCCGGGCTGGTTCGGATTGACGAGTGCGGCTGCGTCCGGCACGTCGCCGTCCATCAGGTGATGGTCGATGACCACCACGGCGAGCCCGATCTCGGCGGCGTGAGCGAGCGCGGCCTCGGCCGCCGCCCCACAGTCCAGCGTCACGACGATCTCCGCGCCTTGCGACTTCAGCCGATCGAACGCGGCCGGGTTCGGGCCGAACCCCTCCTCGATCCGGTCGGGCACGTAGAGGATGGGCGAAGCGCCTCGCGCGCGGAGCCAACCGGAGAGCTGAGCGGCGGAGGTCGCGCCGTCCACGTCATAGTCGGCGAAGATCGCGACGCCCCGCCCCGCTTCGACGGCGTCCAGGATCAGCGCGGCGGCGCGCGTCATGCCGGTGAAGCTCGCCGGATCGGGAAAGCTGTCGCGCAGCTTCGGGGCTAAAAAGCCCGGCGCGCTCTCGGCTGTGACGCCGCGCGCCGCCAAGAGACGCGCGAGCGCGTCCGGCGCGGCGCAAGCGCGCGAAATCTCGGCAGTGCGCGTTTCATCAGCCTCGCTCAAGACCCATCGCTTGCCGGCGAGCGACCGCTCGACGCCGAACAGCGCGTCCGACGCCGGCGCCAGCGTGTCGGACGCGGCGCTCACGAGCGCGGCGCGGGCCGCGTGGAGACGATGCGGCGGCGATATCCCGTGACCGAGGACAGAAGCAGCGATTCGGTGCGAACGCCCCCGCCGGCGCGCCGCGGCCCGGCGAGCAGCTGGCCGTCGGTAACCCCGGTCGCCACGAACAGGCAGTGCGGCCCGGCGAGCTCCTCCAACGGGTATTTCCGGTCCAGATCTGTGACGCCCACGCGCTTGGCGCGCTCGCGCTCCTCGTCGGTGCGGAAGTGAAGCCGGCCCTGCATCCAGCCGCCGAAGCAGCGAAGCGCGGCCGCGGCCAAGACGCCCTCCGGCGCGCCGCCGCGCCCGATATAGATGTCCGCATCGCCCTCCGGATCGGCGACCGCGATGATGCCGGCCACATCGCCGTCCGGGATCAGGTTCACCCGCACGCCGGCTTCACGCAGCGCGTCCACGATATGGTCGTGGCGCTCGCGCTCGAGAACGCAGGCGGTCAGATCACCGACCGCGCAGCCCTTGGCCTCGGCGAGGCGGCGCACGTTCTCGCCGGGGTCCAGATCAAGATCGACCACGCCGGGCTTGATCCCGGGTCCGGTCGCGATCTTGTCCATATAGGTGTCCGGCGCATGCAGCAGCTCTCCGCGCGGCGCCAGAGCCAGGACCGCCAGCGCGTTCGCCATGCCCTTTGCGGTCGCGCTCGTACCTTCAACGGGATCGAGCGCGATGTCGATCTCAGGGCCCTCGCCCGAGCCGACCTCCTCCCCGATGTACAGCATGGGCGCTTCATCGCGTTCGCCTTCGCCGATCACGATGCGGCCCGTCATGGCCATCGCGTTCAGGCCGGAGCGCATCGCATCCACAGCGGCCTGGTCGGCCGCGATCTTGTCGCCGCGCCCGGCGAGCGCGGCCGCTGCGACGGCGGCGGCTTCGGCGGCGGACAGCGCTTCAAGGGCCAGGCGGTCTAGGGCGGCGCCGATGATGGACATGAGTCAACTTCCTTGTTTCGCCGCGTTGCGCGGCGGCAGAGGTCAGATGCCGGGATTCGCAGGGGCGGCGAAGCCGGTGAATCTCCCGGTCAGGTTATTGCGGCGGCGCGCCGCGCTCGCGCGCCTCAGCGGCGAAGGCGGACGGGTCCTTGTCAGGCGGAGGGAGGCGGTTGCGCGCCTCCACGCGGATCACCGCGCCACGCGCGAGCAAACGGCGCTCGGCCTCGACCATGCGCGCGAACTCGTCAGGCGCGATGTATCGCGCGGGCACGGTTGCGGGCGGCTGCGCTGAGCGGGTCTCGATCAAAGCTTCGTCCAGCCATGCGGCCTGATCGGGGCGGGTGTCGGGGACCGCGCCGGCGCAGGCTGAAGCCGCCAGGCAGAGCGCCGGCGCGGCGGCCAGGATGAAAAATCGCTTCAAAGGCTCGATCCCTGCGCTGTACAGCGGCGGCGGACTTGCTTTCTATACGCGGGTCTTCGCCCCTGTCACCTCCTGCAGACGGATCGTCCCCGCCATGGCCGAAGAAACGCCGAAAAAGCCGAGCCCGGGCCGCACTTCCACGCGCGCCTCGCGCACGAAGGCAAGGCCGTCCGCCTCGAAGCCCGCCCGGAAGACGCCGGCGGCGAAGCCGAGTTCGGCGACGAAGAGCCCGGCGACGAAAAGCGCCTCCCCCGCGAAAGCCGCCAAGGCCGATCCGGCCGCGGCCAAGACCTCGACGGCGAGTAAGGCCGGCGAGACGCCCCAGGCGGCTCCGGAGCGCGCCAAGCCGGGCGAGACGGCCGATCTCGCCGCGCAGCTGGGTTTCGCCGCCCTGCCCGAGACCGATCTTGAGACCTTGGAGGAGGTCTCACGGTCGCTGATGCAGTCCGCGCTGAAGGGCCAGAAGCTGATGAGCGACGTCATGCGCCGCTCGCTGGAGGGCGATCCGCGCCTGATGCCCCAGGCCGACCCGCTGCACGCCGCCCCGGAGGTGCTGCAGGTCTGGGAGAACGTCCTGTCGGACCCGGAGCTGCTGCTGCAGGCCCAGTCGGACCTCTACAAGGGCTATCTCGATCTATGGGCCGGTGCGACCAAGCGGTTGATGGGCGAACAGGTCGAGCCCGCGATCACGCCTGAGAAGGGCGACAAGCGCTGGCGCTCCGAAGACTGGTCCGAAAACGCGTTCTTCGACGCGATGAAGCAATCCTACCTGCTCAATCAGCGCTTCATGCTGGGCCTGATCCGCGGGGCGAAGGGCGTCGACGAGACGACCAGGCGCAAGGTGGAGTTCGTCACCAAGCAGATGGTCGACGCCATGGCCCCGACCAATTTCGCGCTGACAAACCCGGACGTGCTGCGCGAGACGGTGGAGAGCCGCGGCGAGAACCTCACCAAGGGATTGATGAACCTCGTCAACGATCTGGAGCGCGGCGACGGACGCCTGGCGCTGAGCCAGACCGACATCGACGGCTTCAAGGTGGGCGAGGATCTCGCCGCCACGCCGGGCGACGTCATCTACCGCAACGAGGTGATGGAGCTGATCCAGTACAAGCCCGCGACCGAGCAGGTGCGCCAGCGCCCGCTGCTGATCGCGCCACCCTGGATCAATAAGTTCTACATCCTCGATCTGCGCCCGAAGAGCTCCATGATCGCCTGGCTCGTCGAGCAGGGCTTCACCGTGTTCCTGATCTCCTGGGTCAATCCGGACCAGAGCCTGAAGGACGCCACGTTCGAGGACTATATCCGCAAGGGCCTGTTCACCGCGCTCGATCAGGTCGAGGCGGTCACCGGCGAGAGCAAGATCGACGCGGTCGGTTATTGCATCGGGGGCACGATGCTCGGCACGGCCCTCGCCCTGATGGCGGAGGAAGGCGACGCGCGCATCGCCTCGGCCACCTTCTTCGCCGCCCAGCACGACTTCGAGTTCGCCGGCGACCTTCTCGTCTTCATCGACGAGGAATGGTTCGCCGAGATCGAGCGCCTCATGGACGTCCAGGGCGGCGTTCTGGACGGGCGCACCATGGCGGACACCTTCAACATGCTGCGCTCGAACGATCTCGTCTGGTCGTTCGTGATCAACAACTATCTGCTCGGCCGCCAGCCCCAGGCCTTCGACCTGTTGTACTGGAACGCCGATCAGACGCGCATGCCCAAGACGCTGCACCTGTATTACCTGGACACGTTCTACCGCAAAAACCTGTTCTCACGCGGGGAGCTGGAGCTCGCCGGCCGCACGCTGGACCCCGCGAAGATCACCCTTCCGATCTTCATTCAGGCCTCCAAGGAGGACCACATCGCCCCGGCTGACAGCGTCTATCGATCCGCCCGCCTGTTCGGCGGTCCGGTGGAGTACATGATGGCCGGCTCCGGCCATATCGCGGGCGTCGTGAACCATCCAGACGCCAACAAGTACCAGCACTGGACCAACACCGAGCTGCCCGAGACACGCGAGGACTGGCTGAAGGCGGCAGAGGAGCGGCCCGGCTCATGGTGGCCCTACTGGCGCGACTGGCTGTACGCGATGGATGAGCGCATGACCGCGGCCCGCGAACCGGGCGGGGGAAAGCTCAAGCCCCTCTGCGCGGCGCCGGGAGAGTACGTGAAGGTGAGGAGTTGACCGACCAGTACGAGAGCTTTCGCATCGAGGCGAAAAACGCCGCCGCGCTCGAGATCGTCCTGATCGACCTGGGCTATGTGCCGGCGCGGCCTGCCTTCGATGCTGGGATCGATTTGCTGGCTTATCGGCCGGGGGAAACGCTTGCGATCCAGCTTAAGGGCCGGGCGACGATCGATCGCAAATATCTTTCGAAGGGGGTGCATATCGCCTGGCGGGAACGCGCAAACGCCACGTGGTACATGATCGGGCACGATGCACTCGTGTCGGAAGCCGAAGCTCATTCGAACATTGCGCACTCGGCGTCCTGGACCGAGCGCGGACTCTCTTCCTGGCCCAAAGCTCCGAGCTGGTTGCTGGAGGCGTGCACCAAGCTGCAATGAAGAACGGGCGGCTCCATCGGAGCCGCCCGCTTCGTTCCGGCGATAAGCCGTGAGGCGCTTAGCGCTTGGAGAACTGGAAGCTCCGGCGCGCCTTCTTGCGGCCGTACTTCTTGCGCTCCACCGCGCGTGAGTCGCGGGTCATGAAGCCGCCCGACTTCAGCGCGCGGCGCAGGGCCGGCTCATAGTTGACGAGCGCGCGCGAGATGCCGTGGCGCACCGCGCCGGCCTGGCCGGACAGCCCGCCGCCGCTCACCGTGGCGATCACGTCGAAGCTGTCCACGCGATCGGCCGCTTCGAACGGCTGCGCGAGGATCATGCGCAGCACCGGGCGCGCAAAATAAATTTCCTGGTCGCGACCGTTGACCGTCACCTTGCCGGCGCCGGGCTTGATCCAGACGCGCGCGGTGGCGTTCTTCCGCCGGCCGGTCGCATAGGCGCGGCCGTGCTCGTCGATCTTCGGCTCGGGAAGCTCTTCTTCCTCGGGGGCGTCGACGATCGGTGCTTCAGCGTCCTGCAGCGCGGATTTCAGGTCTTCGAGGGAACGGGCCTGTTCAGCCATGGTCAGCTCCGCGCGTTCTTGGTGTTGAGGGATCTGAAGTCGATGACTTCAGGCTGCTGCGCCTCGTGCGGATGCTCCGCGCCGGCGTAGACGCGCAGCTTGGAATACTGCTTGCGCGCCAGCGGGCTTTCCTTGGGCAGCATGCGCTTGACCGCCATCTCCACGACACGCTCGGGAAACTTGCCCGACAGCAGCCTCTCAGGGCTCGTCTCCTTGATGCCGCCCGGGTGGCCGGTGTGGCGGTAGTAGCGCTTGTCGCGCGTCTTGCGGCCGGTGAACTTCACCTTGTCCGCGTTGATGATCACGACATGGTCGCCGCAGTCGACATGCGGGGTGTAGTCCGGACGGTGCTTGCCGCGCAGCCGGGTGGCGACGTACGCCGCGAGACGGCCGACGACGGCGTCCTCGGCGTCGATCACGACCCAGCCATGGGTCACCTCTGCGGGCTTGGCGGAGAAGGTCTTCATCGCATCAGCCTTGGAATTCGTGTCACGGCCGGGGGCGTCCCGGAGCTCTTGGAGCGCGCGGCTTACCCGCGCTTATGCGTTCGGTCAACAGGTGTTGTGAAAAAACGCGCTGAAACAATGCGCTGAGCATGGGGTAACAAATTACCACAACCCTGGCGAAGCGTGTGCGAGGTGTTACAAATCAAGGGTATGACGGGCGCGAACCGCCCCGCCCGCCGGTTTGAAAAGGCTGTTCAGATGAGTTTGTCCCGCCGAGGATTTCTACGCCGCGCCGCCGCAACGACGAGCGCGTTCACAGGCCTGGCGGCGCTGTCGGGCTGCGCGCGAGCCGAGAACCCCGAGCCGCCCTTGAGCGAGGTGGAGGGTTACGGCCCCCTCGGCCGCGATCCACGCGACCTGTTCGACCTGCCCGAGGGCTTCACTTATGAGATCATGTCGGCGACAGGCGATCGTATGGACGACGGGCTCATCGTGCCCGGCCAGCATGACGGCATGGCCGCCTTCGAGGGGCCGGACGGTTTGATCACGCTGGTGCGCAATCACGAACTGAAGCCTGACGAGGTGGACAAGTCCGCGTTCGGCGCAAACGCGGAGCGGCTTTCGCGGCTGGACGCCTCGCGCCTGTTCGACACCGCCGCGGACGGGCGCCCGCACCTTGGCGGGACGACGACGCTGCACGTGAACCCGCAGACCCTGCAGGTGGAGCGCCAGTTCCTGTCGCTTGCGGGCACCTGCGACAACTGCGCGGGCGGGCCAACGCCGTGGGGCGCCTGGATCAGCTGCGAAGAGACGACGATGCAGGCCGGCGAGGAGGCGCTGCGCGACCATGGCTGGGCGTTCGAGGTCGACGCCGCCGCGCCGGGCCTTGTCGAGCCGGTTCCTCTGCGCGGGCTCGGCCGCTTCGAACACGAGGCGGCCGCCGTCGATCCGGCCACCGGGATCGTCTACCAGACCGAGGACGATTTCCCCGGCCTGTTCACCCGCTTCATCCCCGATCACCCCGGTCAACTCTGGCGCGGCGGACGGCTGCAGGCGCTGGCCGTGGTGGGCCGGCCCGCGCTCGACACCACGAACTGGCCCGATGCGCCCGAGACCATCGCCGTGGGCGAGACGCTGGCGGTGGAATGGGTCGATCTCGACGAGATCGATAATCCAAACAACGATCTCGCCGTGCGCGGCATTGCGGCCGGGGCGGCGAGCTTCACCCGCGGTGAAGGCGCCTGGTTTGGACATGGGGAGGTCTACTTCTGCTGCACCGACGGCGGGCCGGCGAAAATCGGCCAGATCTGGCGCTATCGCCCCAGCCGGTTCGAGGGCTACGCCCAGGAGCGCTCAGAGCCGGGCGAGCTGACCTTGTTCGTGGAGACCGACGACAGCCGGCTTCTGGAGAAATGCGACAACATCACTGTCGCGCCCTGGGGCGATCTGATCGTCGTGGAAGACGGCGACCGCGAGCAATACATCCGGGGGGTGACGCCGGAGGGTCGACTGTACACCATCGGGCGCAATGCGGCCGTCACCGCCGACGGCGAAAAGAGCGAGATCACCGGACCATGCTTCTCACCCGACGGGACCATTCTTTTCTTCAACGTTCAGTCAGGCCCTGGGCGCACATTCGCCGTGCGCGGGCCCTGGGCGCGGCGCTCGCGGGCGTCTGTCTGACGCTTTCCGCCTGCGAGCAGCCCGCCGCCGAGGACGATCAACTCCGGACCGACGAAGGCGAGGCGCGCGCTGTCGTCACAGCCGCGTTCGAGCCGGCCGGCGAAGTCGGCGAGATGGCCTTCGTGCCCTCCGGCGACGCGCCCTGGACGGGCCTGATCGCCGCCGCGCTCCGGGCCGGCGGGTTCGACATCTACAATATCGACGGGCGACGGGTGATAGAGGCGCCGGGCCCGCGCCTGCGGGGCCTCGCGGCAGCGCCGGACTTCGCCATCCGCGGCAATCAGTTTCCCCTGCTGGTGGGCGTGGATGATCAGGGCGTCTTGCGCAGCTTCCTGGTGATCCGCGATCTGGAACAGGTCGTGGAAGCCCCGGTCGAGGACATCGCGCCGGCTGGCGCGGTGCAGGGGCTTTGCGCCTACGACACCGGTCCGGGCTTTCTTGAGGTCGCCGTTTTGGGCCGCGATCCGGTCGCGGAAATCTGGCGCGTTCGTGATCGCGGCGAAGACACCTTGAGCGTTGAGAGCCGCGCGACAATCCCCCTGCCCTTCGCTGCGCAGGCCTGTGCGGCCTCGAACGAGGACCTCATCGTGGGCGGGCCGGCTGAAGGCCTAGTGCGGGTGTCCCCCGACGGCGACGTGGAGGCGGACGTGCGCGACGTCTCCGTCACCGACCTCATCTATGTCGAGTTGCTCGGCCGGCGCACGGTCGCCGCGCCGTCCGCGCCGAGCGGCGAGCTGTTGTTCTTCGACGCCGAAACCCTGGCGCCGATCAAGGCGCTGTCCTTCTCCGACGGGCTGAACGCCCCGGCCGCGCGCGCGCCGACCGCGATCGCCGCGACCGCCGCCTCCTACGGCGGAATGGGTTATGCGTCCGGCGTCATCGCTGTATTCGACGCCGACGACTCACGTGTGAAGCTGGTGGCGCGCGAAGTAATTTCCCGCGCCGTCGTCACCGGAGAGTGAACGCTGACCGGCTCGGCGCGCGCCGCAGTCCATGCGGCCGCGCCGGCGGTCAGGAACAAGATCACGCCGCCGGCCTGATGGAAGAGCGACAGCCACAGCGGGGCGGCGTTGATCAGCGTTAGAATCCCAAGCGCGATCTGAAACACCACCGCTGCGAAAAGCACCGCGGCGAGCCGGCTCAGTGTTTCGTCGCCGCGGCGATAGAGCACAAAGGCGAGCGCGCCGGCTGCGGCCGCCAGCGCGTAAGCGAACCAGCGATGATGCAGCTGCACCGCCGGACGGCTTTCGAACGCAGCCTGCCAGAGCGGCATGCCGGACAGATAGCCCTCAGGAATGACCTGCCCGTGCATCAAGGGCCAGGTGGTGAAGATGCGGCCCGCATCCAGGCCGGCGACGAACGCGCCGAGCCCGATTTGAACCAGCACAGCAGCCCAGAACGCCGCCGCCCAGGGAAACAGCGTCGAGCGCGCCCAGGCTTTTGTTTCGCCGTAGCGCAGCTCGAGCATGGTCCAGAAAGTCAGGCCCAAAATCACGAAGGCCATGGAGAGGTGCGTCGCAAGCCGGTACTGGCTCACATCCAGCCGGTCGACGAGCCCTGAGGCCACCATCCACCAACCGATCGCGCCCTGAAGCCCGCCGAGCGCGAACAGCGCCCACAGCCGCGGCTGCAGCCGCTTCGGCAACTGTCCCTTCAGGAGGAAGAAGACGAACGGAACGGCGAAGACCAGGCCGAGCGTGCGGCCGAGTTGTCGGTGGCCCCACTCCCACCAGTAGATGAACTGGAACTCGCCCATCGACATGCCGCGGTTCTGCTCCTGGTATTCCGGGATCTGGCGGTATTTCTCCAGCTCCGCCTGCCAGCCCGCTTCGGTGAGCGGCGGGATCGCGCCTGTGACCGGGCGCCATTCAGTGATCGAAAGTCCTGAATCGGTCAGCCGCGTCGCGCCGCCCACCAAGATCATCGCGGCTACGAACACGCCCACGACGGCGAGCCACCAGAAGACGGCGCGGTCGGTGTCCGGCGCGGTGAACGGCTTGGGCAGGCTGACGGCGTGTTGGGTCGACATGCGCGATACCAGGGCAGAACAGGAATGGATGACGCGCTAATTATCCATTGGGCGCGAAGAGGCAATATGCGCGCGCGCTTTCGCCGCGCACCGGGCGTTGCAGTCGAGCGTGCGCAAGGGCTGGCGAAGCGGGCGTTCGCACCCTAACCTTGACGTAAACGTCATGGGAGGAGCCTGACATGTCGATCGACGCTTTCCGCCAGGAGGTTCGCGCCTGGCTCGAAGAGAACTGCCCTGAAAGCATGCGCAAGCCGATCCGCTCCGAAGCGGACATGTGCTGGGGCGGGCGCAACTGGACCTTCGCCAGCGAGGATCAGCGCGTCTGGCTGGAGCGCATGGCCGAGAAGGGCTGGACCGTTCCGGCCTGGCCGAAAGCGTACGGCGGGGCGGGCCTCTCCAGCGACGAGGTGTTCGTCCTGAAGGAAGAGATGAAGCGCCTCGGCGCGCGCTCGCCGCTTGATTCCTTCGGCATCTGGATGCTCGGCCCGGCGCTGTTGAAGTTCGGCTCCGAGGCTCAGAAGGCCGAGCATCTGCCCAAGATCGCGCGCGGCGAGATCCGCTGGTGCCAGGGCTATTCGGAGCCGGGGGCGGGCTCCGACCTCGCC
>CAZKBB010000063.1:0-15581 GCA_964550935.1 uncultured Caulobacterales bacterium | reverse complement strand
AACTACACCAACAAGACCCAGTTCCTGTTCCGCATCAACAAGGGCGCGCTCGACCTCTCAGACCACGCCGAGGTCAATCGCTACGTACCCGAGGACGCGCGCCCGGTCCCGTTCCGCAACATGATCTATGTCGGAGACGGGGACACCGACGTGCCGTGCATGCGCACGGTGAAGGAGCAGGGCGGGGTCTCCATCGCGGTGCATCCGCCCGGCGACGCCGCGCTGGAGAAGAAGGCGCGCGCGCTGAAGTCTGAAAAGCGCGTCCACGCGGTGTTCGCCTCTGACTACTCCGCGGACGCCCCGCTCGACGCCTTCGTTAAGGCCGCCATCGACAAGATGGCCGCGGTGGAGCGTTTAAAGGCGCTCGCCGGCTGAGACCTACTCGGCGGCGTGGGCGGTTTGCGGTTCCACCGGATGGGCCGCCTCGAAGTCGCCGACATAGTCGCGCGTGAGCGGGACCGCGGCGTGGTCCTTGGCCAGCTGCAGCTGGAACACCATCATCCCGCCCTCGCGGAAGCTCATCTCCGAGCCGGCGAGGTAGAAGTCGAACATAAGGCGGAAGCGCTCGTCATAGATCGCCGCCGCTTCGTCCCAGCGCGCATGGAAGCGCTCGCGCCAGGCCTTCAGCGTCTCGGCGTAGTGTAGGCGCAGGATCTCGATGTCGGTCACGATGAGGCCGGCGCGCTCCACCACCGGAAGCACCTCGGACAGGGCCGGGATATAGCCGCCGGGAAAAATGTATTTGGCGAGCCAGGGATTGGTGAAGCCCGGCGGGCCTGATCTCCCGATGGAATGGATCACCGCCACGCCGTCCTCGGCCAGGAGATCGCGCACGGCGCCGAAGTACTCACCGTAATGGCCGACGCCCACATGCTCGAACATGCCCACCGAGACGATGCGGTCATAAGGCCCTTCGAGCGCGCGGTAGTCCTGCAGGCGGAAATCGACCCGGTCCTCGAGACCCTCTTCCTGCGCGCGCCGGCGCGACCAGGCCAGCTGCTCCTCGCTCAGGGTCACCCCGTCCACGCGTCCCGCGCCAAGTCTGGCCAGATGGATCGCCATCCCGCCCCAGCCCGACCCGATATCGAGCGCGCGCAGGCCGGGGGCGATCTGAAGCTTGGCCGCGAGATGGCGCGCCTTGGCGGTTTGGGCCGTGTCGAGATCATCGACCCCGTCGGGGAAGTAGGCGCAGGAGTAGAACCGCTCCCGGTCCAGGAAGAGATCGTAGACCTCGCCGGAAAGATCATAGTGATGGGCCACGTTCGCCTTCGAGCGCGAGACCGGATTGTGCTGGGCGATGCGCCGGGTGAGGAAGCGCCAGCGATCGACGAGCGCGTGCCAGCGGCTGTGCTGCAGGTTGGCGACGTTCATGGTCAGGAGACGCAGGACGTCGGCGATGTCGCAATCGACCGGATCCAGCGCGCCGTCCATATAGGCCTCGCCGAGCGCGAGCTGGGGATTGATCAGGACCCGGCGCTGGGCGCGTGCGTCGTGAAACCGCACCGCGGCGGCCGGACCGGGGTCTTCGCCCTCGATCACATGAGCGCGCCCGCGCGCGTCGATCAGCGTCAAACGGCCTTTCGTGATCACCGACCGCGCAATTTTAGCCAGCAACATCCACCCGCTCCGTTCCAGCGCGTGAGCGCCGAAGCGGGATCCGCGCACCGGGGCTGATCCCGCGATGACGTTATCAATCTACCACACTTATCAACGAAGCTGAACGCGCTTCAGTTTCACACCTAGTCGAACAGATCCGCGCCCGGCTGGCGCGGGGGCTCCAGGCCGAGATGGCTCCAGGCGCGCGGGGCGGCGACGCGGCCGCGGGGCGTGCGCTGGATGAAGCCCTGCTGGATCAGGAAGGGCTCGACGACCTCCTCCAGAGCATCGCGCGCTTCGGCGCAGGCCGCCGCGAGCGTCTCCACGCCCGCCGGCCCGCCGGCGAAGCCTTCCACCAGCACGCGCAGATAGCGCCGGTCCAGGCTGTCCAGGCCGAGCGCGTCGACCTCCAGGCGCTTTAGCGCCGCGTCGGCGACCCTGGCGTCGATCAGCGCGTCGCCGTCGCTGTCGGCGAAATCGCGCACCCGGCGCAGGAGCCGGCCGGCCACGCGCGGGGTGCCCCTTGCGCGCCGGGCGATCTCGCGCGCGCCAGCCTCGTCCATCGCCGCGCCGAGCTTGCGCGCCCCGCGCGCGACGATGCGCGCCAGCTCGGCCTCGTCGTAGAACTCAAGGCGCACCGGCACGCCGAACCGGTCGCGCAAGGGCGTGGCGAGGAGGCCGGCGCGCGTGGTCGCGCCCACCAGCGTGAAGGGGGGCAGATCGATGCGCACCGTGCGCGCGCTCGGCCCCTCCCCGATCACCAGATCAAGCGCGAAATCCTCCATCGCCGGATAGAGGATCTCCTCCACCGCCGGCATGAGCCGGTGAATCTCGTCGATGAAGAGGACGTCGCGCTCCTCCAGATTGGTCAGGATGGCGGCGAGATCGCCCGCCTTGGCGATGACCGGGCCGGAGGTGGCGCGGAAGTTCACGCCGAGCTCCTTGGCGACGATCTGGGCGAGCGTGGTCTTGCCGAGCCCCGGCGGGCCGGAGAGCAGCACATGGTCGAGCGCCTCGCCGCGCTTGCCGGCCGCGCGCACGAATACTTTGAGGTTCTCGATCGCGGCGGCCTGGCCGACGAACTCGTCGAACGAAAGCGGGCGAAGCGCCTTGTCCCGCCCGTCGCCCTGGGCTTCCTCGCCCGACACGATGCGCTCGGAGTCACTCATCGCCGAACTCCCGCGGCAGGGGCGCCCCCCACCGCGACCCTCCCCCGGCGGGGAAGGGCCGGGGTGGAGTGACGGGGCGCCCGCTCACCGCGCCAGCTCTTTCAGGGCGGCCTTGATGAGCGCGCCTTCGTCGGCGGCTTCGCCGAGCGCGTTGGCGGCGAGCGCGGCCGCGCGGCGCGCGTCGGTCTCCGCGTAGCCGAGATTGATCAGCGCGGAGACTGCGCCCTCGCGCGCCGCGTTGGTCGACGGCGCAGCGCCTTGCGACGCGGCCGCAGGCGCCGCGGCGCCCGAGGGCGCAGGCCCGGGCTCGAAGCGCGCCGCGCGCCGGCCCATGGGCGGCGCCTTGTCCTTCAGCTCGGTTGCGATGCGTTGGGCGAGCTTCTTGCCGACGCCCTTTGCGCGTTCGAAGGTCGAGGCGTCGCCGAGCGCGGCCGCGCTCTCCACCTCGCCGACGCCGAGCGCGTCAAGCACGGCCAGCGCATGGCGCGCGCCCACGCCCTGGACCGACTGAAGGCGCACGAACCAGGCCCGCTCGGCCTCGGTCAGGAAGCCGAACAGCCTGAAGGCGTCCTCGCGCACATGGGTCTCGATATGAAGCGCGCACGGCTGGCCGGGCTCCAGCGCGGTGAGCGCGCGAATCCCGACCGTGACGAGATAACCGACGCCGGCCACGTCGATCACGGCCTCGTCCTCGCCGAGACTGTCCACCACGCCCTTGAGCTTGCCGATCATGAGGCCATCCTCGCCTTCGCCCCGCCGCGGTGGTTGGCGTGACAGATCGCGACCGCGAGGGCGTCGGCGGCGTCGGCCTCGGCCTTCGAGCCGGGCAGAAGCACGCCCACCATGGCCGCGACCTGGGCCTTGTCGGCCGCTCCGGCGCCCACCACCGCCTTCTTCACAAGACGCGGCGCGTATTCGCCGACGCTGAGCCCGGCGCGCGCGGGCGCCAGGACCGCCGCGGCGCGGGCCTGGCCGAGCTTCAGGGCGCTGCCCGGATTGGCGTGGACGAACTGATCCTCCACCGCGGCCTCATCGGGGCGGTGCTCGGCGATCAGCGCCTCGACCGCGTCATGGATCGTTCGCAGGCGCTCTGACATGGCCGCCTTGGCCGGCGCCTTGATGACGCCGTAGGCCACCAGAGACAGCCGCGCGCCGGCCTGGTCGATCACGCCCCAGCCGGTGGCGTTGAGACCGGGGTCGAGCCCCAGTATGCGAATCGCCGCGCTCATGGCCCCAGCATAGACGAGGCCGGGCCGACCCGCGCGAGGGCGAAGCGCAGGATCGCCGCCCTCCCCGCTCCTGCACGCGCGGGTTCTTAGCCCGCTCAACGTCTTAAGCCTTTACCTGAGCGTGGATCGCCTTAGGTCGCTAGGCGTTGTGATGAGGACGCCGACGAAGGACACGCCATGCCGTTCACGCGCCTGAGCGCCGCGCCCCTGCTCGCCTCCGCCGCACTGGCCGCAGCCTGTCAGCCCGCCTGGGAGGATACGCCCGGAACCGACGCCGAACGCGGCGGCGGGCGCTTCGCGGGCGAGGACAGCATGGACTCGGCTGCGCGCGAAACCGCGGCGCGCTTCGGGCTTGAGACTGAGGCGGTGATCTTGTTGCCCGGCGCGTTCCGCGGCGCGGTCGACACCAGCGACGGGGCCGCAGTCAACGCCACGCCGCAACAGGGCGATCCAGACTTCGTGCGCGTGCGTCTGCGCGGCGATCCCGACCCGGACGCCGTCCTGGAGACCCCGCGCCGCGCCCTGGTGTTCGAGATCGGCCAGGACCGCATCAACCGGCTCGCCGGAAACACCGTGAACGTCACCCTCATCGCGCGCACCCCCGACCCGTTCGGCGAGGGCGAACGCCCCGCCTTCAACGCGGCGTGGGTCACGCCGTCCGGCGAGACCAGCGGCTGGCGCTCCATGGCGCTGACCGAGGACTGGCAAAAGGCCGTGTTCGCCTACGACGTCCCCCAAGGCGCCAGCGGCGAGCACCTGATCGCCGTCCTGCCCCCGGAAGGCCGCGCCATGGACATCGCCGCGGTGGGCCTGCGGGCGATCGAGTAGGTCAGACGCGCTTCAGCGCCTCACAGTGGCGTTTCCAGGATGCGAAGGGGCATTCAGTTCAGGAATAAATCGTTTTGCGTGTCCGGGTCGACGCGCAACACGCCGACCAACAACCAAATCTTACGAAAGGAGTGAGTGCCCATAGCAAATAGCAGCCCATTGCGTGCATAGTCTTCCTCATAGGTCCTTTTTAGAGACTCAAGCGCAGCTTGCTCGGATGGCATTGCCCTTCGGCGTCTAAAAAACGCTGCGGAAGTCTCCCAGTCTTCGCATTGATTGACGCTCTCGCGGTCGTCGGAGCGGTATTTAAATTTAAATTTATAGGGACATGCGGGTAGCGGGCTAGGTGGTTTTCCTTCGAGAAAATTAAGCTGCTGTGCCAGCTGCTTATGCTTATTGCTTTCTTGCTCTAGCTCGGTTTTGCTTCTTTTCTGCCAAGTGAAGCGAACCGCGCTTGGCCTGATGAGGCACAGCGACTCGCCGTTGGACTCTGCCTCACCGGTGCTGCTTCGAACGAGCCTGCTGACATAACGTGACCGCTCCTCAGCGGAGTTCATCCGGCCACAAAGTTTAAGTGTTTCTGGGAAAATTGTGCGGCTTTCCCAACGCTTATCGGCTTTGCGCGGGCGGTATTGATATTCTATCCAATCCCATCGGCGGAATTCCTGGTCGCTTTTCAACCTCCGATAGGGGACTGGATATTGTCGCCTCCATGTCCATACACCGGCAGGATCATTCGTATCTGGCGTCAATCCGGCACAGCAAACCGTTTCGGCATACTTCCCGCTCGCATGAGGAAGCGCCTTCACGAGGATTAGGCATTTTTCGGTGTTATTCTGCGGCGACACGAAGCGGCTGGACCCCAAGATGAATCACCTCGCAGCCTAGGTCGCTTTCCATCTCCCGCGCAACGTAAGAGCGGTGGCAAAATCGCGGCTCGCGCTCATAGCACAGAAGGCAAATCTCTTCGCGCTCAGCTATTTCACACAACTCCCGCAATGCGGCCTGACCCGCGTCGCTCTCCAAAACAGCAAGATAAACTTCCTCAAACCGCTCCCAATCGCCGCTCCGGGCGGCGTCGCGACCCGCTTTCGGGTCACCCAAGGATCTCAAATGGGAGTATCTGATGCCGGCCTCTTCCGCGGCAGTGCTTAACGCAGTTTTCGAGAAGCCCGCTTTCCGTGACTGAGCTCTATCGCGAATATCCGCAAGAAACGTCACCCCCGCAGCGGAAAGAGTGGCGATAAAATCTTCAAGAGAAGCGCCCTCATAGCCTATGGTAAATAGCTGTCCCATCTAAACCCTCCCGAACTTGATGAAGCAGAGCGTTTGATTTACGTCGCGTAAATTAAACGCGCTTCAACGCCTCGGCGACGACCGCTTCGGCGGTGATCTCGAACTGCTGGTAGAGCTGTTCGGCTGGGGCTGAGCCGCCGAATCCGGTCATGCCGACGAAGCCGCCCTCCGGCCCGATCAGCGCGTCCCAGCCCCAGCGCACGGCGGCCTCGACCGCCACGCACGGCACGCCGGAGGGCACGACCTGTTCGCGCACGGCCTTGGGCTGTTTCAGGAAACGCTCAAGGCAGGGCGCGGAGACGACGCGGGCGCGCACGCCTTGCTGTTTCAGCGTCTTCGCCGCCTCGACGGCGAGCTGGGTTTCGGTTCCGGTACCGATCAGGATCACCTGGGGGTCGTCCTCCGCGCGCAGCGTATAGGCGCCGTAGGCGGACAGGTTTTCAGCCCCATCGTCCGCGCGCAGGTGAGGGACTTTCTGGCGCGAGAGCGCGAGCGCGGTGGGACCGGTCGTGCGATCAAGCGCGCAGGCCCAGGCCTCGGCCGCCTCCAGCGCGTCGCAGGGGCGGAACGTCTCCACATTGGGCATGGCGCGCAGCGCGGAGAGATGCTCGACCGGCTGGTGGGTCGGGCCGTCCTCGCCGAGCCCGATGGAATCGTGGGTGAACACGTAGATCACCGGCCGGCCCATCAGAGCGGACAGGCGCACCGCCGGGCGGCAATAGTCCGAGAAAATCAGGAAGGTCCCGCCATAGGGCCGGATCCCGCCGTGCAAGCTCATCCCGTTCATGGCCGCGGCCATGCCATGCTCGCGTACGCCGTAATGGACGTATGAGCCATGGAAAGCGCTCGCCGAGACCGGCGTCTGGCTCTTGGCCTTGGTGTTGTTGGAGCCGGTGAGGTCCGCCGACCCGCCGATCAGGCCCGGATAAGCGTCCGCGATCGCCTCGATCGCCGCGCCGGAGGAGGCGCGCGTGGCCATCACGGGCTTGCCCGCGGCGACGAGCCTGATATGCGCGGCGAGCGCTTCGCGCGCGCTTTCGGGAACCTCGCCGGAGATCTGGGCGGCGAAGGCGCCGGCCATGTCCGAGGCTTCAAGCCGGGCTTCCCAGTCCGCGCGAGCCTTGGCCGCGCGCGCGCCGGCTTGGCGCCACTCGGACATGATCTCGTCCGGGATCTCAAAAGGGGGGTGGCTCCAGCCCAGCGCCTCGCGCGTGGCGGCGATCTCCTCATCGCCCAGCGGCGCGCCGTGGGCGCCGGCCGTGCCGGCCTTGGTCGGCGCGCCGAACCCGATCGTGGTGCGGCAGGCGATCATCACCGGCGTGTCGGCCGCCTTGGCCTTCTCCAGCGCTTCATCGACCGCATTGGGGTCGTGGCCGTCCACGCGCATCGTGGTCCAGCCCGCCGCTTCAAAGCGCGCGCAGTGATCGACCGTGTCGGACAGGGCGGTGTCGCCGTCGATCGAGATCTCGTTGTCGTCCCACAGAACGATGAGCTTTGAGAGCTTCAGGTGGCCGGCGAGCGAGATCGCCTCATGGCTGATCCCCTCCTGCAGGTCGCCGTCAGACGCGATGACCCAGGTGCGGTGATCGACGAGGTCGTCGCCGAAGCGCGCATTCATCAGCCGCTCGGCGAAGGCCATGCCGACCGCGGTGGAGACGCCCTGGCCCAGTGGCCCGGTCGTGGTCTCCACGCCGGGGGTGTGGCCGTACTCGGGATGGCCCGGCGTTTTGGAGCCGAGCTGGCGGAAATTCTTCAGCTCGTCCAGCGTGACGCCCTCGACGCCGAAAAGGTGCAGGAGCGAATAGATCAGCATCGAGCCGTGACCGGCCGAGAGCACGAAGCGGTCCCGGTCCGGCCAGGCCGGATCGGCGGCGTCGAACTTGAAGTGACGCGTCCACAGGACCGCGGCGACGTCGGCCATGCCCATGGGCATGCCGGGATGGCCTGAGTTGGCGGCCTGAACCGCGTCCATGGAGAGCGCGCGGATCGCGTCGGCGAGCGGCTTCATGCGGGTGGGATCGAGCGTGGCGGTCATGGGCGCAGGCTTTCGTCGGGCGGGTGAATGAGAGGCGGTTTAGCGGGATTCGAATGGCCCCGCGCGCGTCACGAGCGCGCCGAAAGGCCGAGGCGGCGGGCGAGGTCGCGGGTGGCGGGATCGATGTCGGCGAGATTGTGGGAGAGCAGGGATTTCGCGAGCGTCTTGCCGAGCTCGACGCCCCACTGATCAAACGGATTGAGCCCGTAGATGAGGCTTTCCACGAACACCTTGTGCTCGTGCAGCGCCAGAAGCGCGCCGAGCGCTTCGGGGCTGAGCGCCTCCATCAGCAGCGTGGAGGAGGCGCGCCCGCCCGGCATGGCGCGATGCGCGTCGGTCTCGGCGTCCTCGCCGCGCCCTTTCAGGAGCGCGGCGCCTTGCGCGGTCATGTTGGCGATCAGCGCGGCCTCGCGTTCGCCGCCCCGGGCCGTGTCGGCCGCCGCGATGAAGTCGACCGGGGTCGGATCAAGGCCCTGGTGCAGCCACTGGAACACCGAGTGCTGCACGTCCGCGCCGCGCCCGCCCCACACGAGCGCGCCGCAGGCGGAGAGCGGCCGCCCCTCCCGGTCGACCGCCTTGCCGAGGCTCTCCATCTCCAGCTGCTGCAGATAGGCCGGCAGGCGCTCCATCCGGGTTGAATAGACCGCGACGCAGCGCGAGGGGCGCTGAAGCCCGACCCGGTTCCACACATCGATCAGCGCCTTGACGACGGGCAGATTCTCGCCGGTGCGCGCCTTGAGGAAGTGCGCATCCATCTCTGCGGCCCCGGCGAGCAGGCGGTCGAACACCTCAGGCCCCAAAACGATCTCCAGACACACACCCGCCGCCGACCACAGCGAGAAGCGCCCGCCCACCCCATCCGCGAAGGCGAAGATGCGCTCCGGCGCGACGCCGAACGCGCGCGCGCGCTCCGGGTTGGCGGTCGCGGCGGCGAAGCGCGCATTCGCGCCGGATTCCCCCAGGCGCTTGGACAGCCAGGCGTGCGCGGCGCGCGCGTTCAGAAGCGTCTCCTGCGTGGTGAAGGACTTCGAGGTGACGCAGACCAGCGTCTTCTCGGGCGCGGCGCCCTCCAGCGCATCGTCGAGATCGGCCGGATCGAGATTGGACACGAAGCGCAGCTCGATCCCGCCCGAGCGCCACGCCTTCAGCGTGTCGTGAACCAGGCGCGGGCCCAGATTCGATCCGCCGATGCCGATGTTGATGACGCGCTTGACCGGATGGCCGTCGAGCACGGGCTCGCTCCGGCAGGCTTCCGCGAAGCGCCGCGTCGTCTCGCGCGCCACCACGAGGCGCTCGGCGGCCTCACGCGAGGCGAGCCGGCGCGGGTCCCGCAGCGCGGGATGCAGCGCCGGGCGGCCTTCGGTGACGTTGATGTCCGCGCCTTCGAACAAGGCCTCGCGGTGCAGCTCGAGCCCGGCCTTCTTCACAAGCCCGTAAAGCGCGTCGAGCGCATCGGCGTCGAGGCGCTGCTTGCGCGCGTCCAGCGTGACGCGCGGCCCCTCGATGAGCAGGCGCGCGCGATCGGCGTTCGCGACGAGGTCGGCGAGATCGGCCGCGGCGAGGCGCTCGGCGTGGGGCTGGAGGGCGGCGTGAATGTCCATCGCGCGACCCTTAGCGCCGCGCAGCCGGGCTTGGAAGCCCTGTGCGCGGGTGCGCCCGCTCGCGGTCAGGTCAGGCCGAGCTGCGAGAACACCTTCGGGATCGCTTTCTTCAGCTTGAAAAAGCCCTTGTCGGCGTAGGGAAAGAAGGCCGCGTCCCAGTCGCGCCGGCGCTCCACCAGCGTCAGTCCGGCGTCCTCAATTTCGCTGCGCGCGCCGTCCATCAGATCGCCCATGGGCCCGGCGAAGGGACGCATGGTGACGAGCTGCTCCGCGCCGGCGTCCTTGGCGTGTCGCGCCGCAGCGGCGAGATCGTCGCAGCGTTCCGCGTCCGCGCCGAAGGTCTGCGCCGCGCGGCTCATGGCGTCCTGGATCGCGCCGGCGTTGAAGCCTGAGGCCTCCTTGCCGATTTCAAGCGGGGAGCGATGGGTCACGCTGGAGACCGCGACGACGGCTTTGACGTCCAGCGAGCCGAGCCCCCAGCTTTCAGGGTGGAGATCGTCATCGGTCAGAAGGATCGCGCTCGGCGTGTCCCGGTCGATCACGCCCCCGGCCTGGGGCGGGACGGGATCTGGATGCTCGGGATCGTCGGCGAGCGGGGGCGCCTCGGAGGCGAGGTCATAGCCCTGCATCTGAAAGCGCCCGTCGGTGTATTTATTGATGTTCGAGGCGCGCGCGAGATAGGTCTTGCCGCGCGTGTGCAGCCCGCCGACCCAGCGCCAGCCGAGCGTGTTGGAGGCCGCGTCCCCGTCCATCAGATGGCGCAAGAAGAAGTCCGCCCCCAGCGCCCAGGGCAGCTCGAGCGTGAAGATCCAGATCGAGGCGAACCACATGCGCGCGTGGTTGTGCAGATAGCCGGTGCGCACGAGCTCGCGCGCCCAGGCGTCGAAGCACGCGATCCCGGTGCGCCCCGCCACCGCGGCCTCATAGGCCTCGCGCAGGGCGCCGTCCTTGTCCAGCATCTCAAGGTCGGCCTCAACCTCGGCGCGGTAATCCGTCCACACGCCGGGGCGCATCTCCAGCCAGCCCTTGAAGTAGGTGCGCCACACCACCTCCTGGATGAACTTTTCCGCTGCGGACATCGAGTGGGCCGACAGCGCGGCGCGCGCGACCTCCTCCTCGCGCACCAGCCGGTGGCGGATGTGCGGGGACAGCCCTGAGACGTTGGAGCGCTCCTCAGGTCCGAAGTCGAAATTGCGCTTCGTCGCGTAATGGCGCGCCATGGACGGCTTGAAGGCGCCGAGCCGGTCGAGCGCGGCGTCGCGGGTCGGGCGCGGCGGGGCGGGAGCGTCGTCTGTCATGGCGCGGCAGCTAGCGCGCGCCCGCGCGCCGTCCAGCGCTCAGCGCGCCGCGGCGAGGTTCGCGCTCAAATGCGCGCGGCGCGTTGTGGTGAACAGAACCGCATCGGCGCGCTCCAGCGCGACGCGCAGCCCCTCCCCCACGCTCACGCGCCCGCGCCCCGGCGGCGCGCCCGCGAAGCGCTTGGCGAGCCCGTAGAGATCGGCGGGCTTGCGCGGCGCGCGCGCCGGCCCCGGCGCGTCGCCGGCGGTCTCGATCGCGAGGAGGGGAACGCCGGCCGCCCTCACCCGTTCAAGCCGGGCGATCTCCTCAGGGCCCAAAAACGCATGCACCGGCGCCATGACGATCTCGCCCGCGCCGGCGTCCACCGCCGCCTCGATCTCACCGCCCCGGCCGCACACGCCGATCACGCGAAACGCCCCGGCGGCCTTCAGCGCGGCGAGCCGGCTCAGAAGGGCAGGCGTCAGCTCGCCCGGCGCAGGCCCGTGCAGGAAGAGCGCGTCGACGCCCTCCACCCCGAGGCGCTCAAGGCTCGCCCGGACCGAAGCCTCGATCGCATCGGGCGAGAGATCCCGTCGCCGCCCGCGCACGCCGAAGCTCGACACCCCGGCCTTGGTCGAGAGGAAAACCTCACCCCTCGGCAGCGATCTCAGCGCCCGGCCGAGCCGGCGCTCCGCCTCGCCCGCGCCATAGGCCGGCGCGGTGTCGAACACGCGCACGCCGCCCTCGAAAGCGGCCGCGATCAGCGCCCGGGCCGCGTCGCCTGAAACGAGCGGGGTCGCCAACGCGCCGGACACGCCGAAGCCGAGCCTTGAGGGAAGAGACGTCGCCATGGCCGGACGCTATCGCGCGCCGCCGCCAGACTGAAGCGCGCTGCGCGGCCGGCACTGCGGGCAGGCTTCGCGGTCGCCCTGCGCCATCTCGATGAACTCGAAGCCGGGGGCGCTCGGGCGCGCGCCTGTCCGCGCTTCATCCCGGGCAGTCGTGATCGCTGTCATAGTCGCACGCCAGCCGAATGAAGGCGTAGGCGGGATCGTCCACATCGATCTCTGCGCACTGGTCTTGCGCCGGCGCGGGGACCTTGTCCCCGCCGAACCGGTCGTAGAGCATCGCGGAGCGGACCGCGTCGACCGTCATGCACGCGGCGATGTCTTCGGCACGCTCCCGCCCCTCCCCTGTGATGCGCCAGAGCGCGTAGGCGAGGCTGAGCCGGCGGCGAATGAAATCGTCCTGACCGCAAGCTGTCGCGTCTTCATCAAGCCATTGATACTCATGCAGCAAGCAACGCAGCGCTCGCACATCGCCCTTGCGCGAGAGCGCGTGCGACCGGTTGCGTCCAGCCTCGCTGATAAAGCTCGGGCACGCCGCGCGGAAACGGTCGGCGGCCGCGGCGAGCGCCACGTCACGCTCGGCCTGGGTCGGATGAGAGAAGGCGAGGACGGCGAGCATAAAAGCGAGCACCTGGTCAAATTTTGCCCAAATACAGCCATCGCGCTACCACAACATATCTTTATCTGGGAGAAATCATGAAACATTCAGCAAAACGGCCCGCCGAATGCTGCACGATTAGCAACAACTCTGGATTGTTAAAGCGAGAGAAGATTAATAACCGCATCGAAATCAAGCGAACGGAAAAACTGTTGGTGCGGCGGACGAACGAGCTAAGCGCAATTGTCGACACACAGGCCGAATTAGATAGCCTCACCGACCTCCCGGATACGGGAGCGGCTTTAGATGAAAGAAATGAGCGCGCACTTCGGGCCGCAACAGACCATGCTCGTCGACGACTTATATTTGCATTAGCCAACGTGCGCCGTAGACCCGCCCTGGCCATCGACGCGACGATAGCAGCGATCAAGATGGAATCGGAGCGGCAAAATCCTGTCTCTTGGAGAGACCAAAGCAGAACTCGCCAGCGCACTATATAATTTTCGAGATTACAAGGAGCAATTAGAAAACTGGCAGTTGGAAATTGATCATTTACTTTTACAATATCCAAATAATTAAAAAGCTCGGTTGCTGAATTTGCCTTGTTCTACCCCCGCCACGCCTCGACCATCTCGACCGCCGCGGCGATGGCTTCGCCGATGGTCATGTCGGAGGTGTCCAGCAGCACCGCGTCCTCGGCCGCCAGCATCGGCGCGTCGGCGCGCGCGGCGTCGCGGCCGTCGCGTTCGCGCAGCTGGGCGAGGACCGCGTCGTAGTCGATCTCCTGACCGCGGCTGACGAGCTCGGCGTGGCGGCGACCGGCGCGCACGTCCTCAGAGGCCGTCACGAACAGCTTCACGTCCGCGTCCGGGCAGATCACCGTGCCGATGTCGCGCCCGTCGAGCACCGCCCCGCCGGGGCGCGCGGCGAAGGCGCGCTGACGCTTAAGAAGCGCGGCGCGCACGGCCGGAAGAGCGGCGACGACCGAGGCCGCCGCGCCCGCCTCGGCGGTTCGGATGCGCGCCTCGTCGATCCCGTCGACGTCGAGCGCGCGCGCGGCGCGTTCGGCGGCGCGCGCGTCTTGGGGATCCTCGCCGGCGTCAAGCAATGAGAGTGCGACGGCGCGGTACAGCCCGCCGGTGTCCAGATGCGGCAGGTCGAAACGCGCGGCGAGCGCGCGCGCGATCGTGCCCTTGCCCGAGGCGAGCGGGCCGTCCACCGCGATCAGCATGACGCGCCTTTCCAGACTGTCGCGAACGCGGCCGCCATCAGCCTTCGAGCTTGGCCATCTCGTCTTCGGAGATGTCGAAATTGGCGAACACGTTCTGCACGTCGTCGAGATCCTCGAGCGCTTCGAGCAGCTTCATCATGGTGGCGGCCTTCTCGCCCTCCACCTCGATCGTGTTCTGCGGCCTCCAGATGATGTTGGCCGACTTCGCATCGCCGAACCGCTCCTGAAGGGCGCTGGAGACCTCGGCCAAGTCCTCGCGCGCGCAGTAGATCACGTGCTCGGGCGCGGGCTCGCCGTCATCGTCGGTCAGCTCGGTCTCCTGGACCACGTCCTCCGCGCCGGCCTCGATCGCGGCTTCGAGCATGGCTTCCTCGTCGGCGACCGAGAGCGGGAAGCGGATCTCGCCCACCTGGTCGAACATGAAGCTGACCGAGCCGGTCTCGCCCATATTGCCGCCGTTCTTGGAGAAGGCGGTGCGCACCTCGGCGGCGGCGCGGTTCTTGTTGTCGGTGGAGGCCTCCACGATCACGCCGACCCCGGCCGGGCCGAAGCCCTCGTAGCGGATCTCGAAATACTCCTCGACATCCCCGCCGGCGGCCTTGGAGATGGCGCGCTCGATATTGTCCTTGGGCATGGACTGGCCCTTGGCGTTGGCCACGGCCAGGCGCAGGCGCGGGTTCATGTCCGGATCGGCGCCGCCCATCTTGACCGCGACCATGATCTCCTTGGACAGGCGCGAGAACAGCTTGGCGCGGGCCTTGTCCTGACGGCCCTTGCGGTGCTGGATGTTGGCCCATTTCGAGTGGCCGGCCATGCGTAAGACTCCCCAAGCGACGGCGCAGAGGCGCGTTCCGGGACTGTCCCGAGCGCGAAGGCGGGCGTTCTAACCCAGGATCGCGGTCCGGGCAAAGGGCGTGCACGGTCGCTTGGCCCGAATAGAGGCGCAAAGTCAGCCGCGCTCGAAAATACGAATTTTGTTGTGGTTCAATACCGCAAATCGATCGCCGGACGGCGAAAACTCAAAACCCGAAAGCGACATGTCTCGCTGAGCGTAATCGCTCGGAACGTCTAGCTCGGCACGCCGGTTCTCACGCCCCACGAGGACGGTGCGCGTTTCTCCGCAAACAGCAACAGACTTGTCATCCGACGACATTTTCAGCGTCACGCGGCTTCGTTCGCTGTAGCGGCCGGCGAACTGTGCGGGCAGAAGGGCCGAGCCCAGCTGTTTGAGGGTGTTGGTATTCAAAAAATAGAGCCTGTTCTCAGCCGCTCGGTATAGCGCCAGTTCGCCGCCGTCATGGCTGACCGTAACCGCCGTCGGCACGCTGTGCTCTTTGACGACCAATGGCGGCTCTAGGCGGCCATGTGTCGAGAGACCGTTCACCGCAGCACGATCGATTGTGTGAACAGAGGCTCCGACCACCACCAGTTTGGATGAACGCGAGGGCGATAGCACCTTCAAAATATCTTCTGGAGCGTCAGTGAAGCGAATCTCTCGCTTGCGAGGATTATAACTTCCAACAAGATATCGAAGAGCGGTTTGTTTGACGCGTGCAGAGAAGAAAAACATTTCAAAAGAAGGCGACCATTCAAGGCGGAGCGCCTCCCGCGATCCGCCACCAAGAGCGTCCGAAAGCGCCGCGCCGATATCGTGGGTCGTTTCCTCGCCGAGCCAATCGATTTGATCAACCCGGCCCGCCCTGAGAGAAGCGGTGAATACGCTTTTGCCAACCCCAGCGAAAAACAGATGATTATTGTGTACTTTTCTTGCGAAGATGAGGTCAGTTCCCGAGCTAAGCGCTGCGATGTCCCAGTTGTTCGAGCCGAAAACTATATTTTCTCTTTCACAAACCTGCGTAGAATGGAACGTCG
>CAZKBB010000062.1:0-15808 GCA_964550935.1 uncultured Caulobacterales bacterium | reverse complement strand
CGCCGAGCGTGCCCTCGGCGCCGATGAAAAGCTGCTTCAGATCATAGCCGGTGTTGTCCTTGCGCAGGCCTGAAAGGTCGCAAAGCACTGTTCCGTCAGGCAGCACCGCTTCAAGGCCGAGCACCAGATCGCGCATCATGCCGTAGCGCAGCACGTGGACGCCGCCCGCATTGGTCGAGATCAGACCACCGATCATCGCCGAGCCCTGCGCGCCGAGCGAGAGCGGGAAGAGCCGGTTGGCTTGCGCCGCCGCGCCCTGGACGCTCTCCAGGATCGCGCCGGCCTCCACGGTGAGGCTATCGTTGTCGGCGTCGATGGCGCGCACCTGGTTCATGCGCTTCAGCGAGATCAGCACCTCGCCCTGGGGCGTGGAGCCGCCCACAAGGCCGGTATTGCCGCCCTGGGGCAGCACCGCAACACCGGCCGCGTTGCACGCGCGCACGATCTCGGCGACCTCCGCGGTGGAGCCGGGCTTGAGGAGGATGGGGGTTTCGCCCTTGTAGCGCCCGCGCCAGTCGGCGGCGTGGGGCGCGATCTCGTCTGGATCCTCCGACCAGCCCTTGGGGCCGAGAGCGGACTTGATGGGCTCGAGCAGGCTTTGAAGCTGGGTCATGACCCATGGATATGCATGTGCGGACCTGTCTTGAACAGGCCCCGGCGCGCATCAGCCTGTTTTCCGGTCAGGTTTCGGCAGGCCTCAGCGTGGCGGCGAAGCGCAGCGACGGCGCGGCGTCGGCGCGCCCCTCGAACTCGTAGTGATCCTTTTTCTCGCGGCCTTTCAGGCTCAGTTCAAAGGCGTCGAAGTCGCCGAACACGGACTGGGCGGCCGGGTTATGGCGGCGCACGGTCATCTTCACCTCGATGTCGCCGCCCTTCTCGGTGAGCGCGCCGCGATAGTACATGCCGCTATCACCGCCCATGACCGCGCCGTCGCGGATCACGATGACGCCCGCCGCCTCGTCCAGCGGGGTACGGAATTCGGCGATGTAGAGACCGTCTTTCATAGGGGGCTCCGATGAGAGATTACAACTATAAGGCGCAATTTGCTAACTTTGTCTTGGCGCGGCGGCCCTGGCCAGCCGGTCGTTGATCGCTTCGCCAAGCCCGACATGCGGGATCTCGGCGACGGCGATGCAGTCCGCCTGGGCGTCCAGCGTGCGCAAGGCGGCGAATAGGTTGGCCGCCGCCTCGGTAAGGGACCCTGTCGGGCTGAGGTTTATCTTTGGATAATCCGTCGCAACTGATTCAGCGCCGAACGCGAGAAACGCCTCGCCCGGGGCCGGTTCGGCCGCGTTCAGGCGCAGCCGGGCGGCCGGGGCGTAATGGCTTTTCAGCCGGCCCGGGCTGTGCGGCGCATCGTCGTGGGCGGTTTCGGGCTCGTCCAGCGGGCCGATCACGGCCTCGACGGCCTCGCGCGCCGTCCCACCGGGACGCAGAAGCACCGCGCGATCGGGCTCGATGAGGGAAACGATCGTGCTCTCAAGCCCCACCCGGCAGGGGCCGCCGTCGAGGATCAGCGGAACGCGGCCCGACAGCCCGCTGGCGACATGGTCTGCGGTTGTCGGGCTCACGGCGCCTGACGGATTCGCGCTCGGCGCGGCGAGCGGGGCGGCGAGCTCACCGATCAGGGCGCGCATGACGGCGCTGTCCGGGGCGCGCACCGCGATCGTGTCGAGCCCCGCCGCGGCCAGATCGCTGACCGGGCCGCCCGTCCTGCGCGGCAGTACCAGGGTGAGAGGGCCGGGCCAGAACGCTGCGGCGAGCCGGCGCGCGCGCGCATCGAAAAGAGCGAGCGCTTCGGCGCGCTCAAGCCCGTCCACATGGGCGATAAGCGGGTTGAACCGGGGCCGGCCCTTCGCGGCGTAAACCCCGGCGACCGCTTCGCCGTTCGAGGCGTCGCAGGCGAGGCCGTAGACCGTCTCTGTGGGAAGCGCGACGCAGCCGCCCCGGCGCAGGATTTCCGCCGCCGCCTCGACCGCCGAAGGATCGCCGGCGGGCCGGATATCGGTCGTGGGCGGGTCGGGCGGGCTCCTGGGGCCGGTATAGGCCTATGGACCTGCGCGCCGGAAGACCCGCACGGTCAGGGGGCTCGGTCGGCCTTGATGTGCAGGCGCACCTCAAGGGTCTCGCCCACATCGCCCCAGCTGCCCGAGCCGACGCCGAAATCGGTGCGGTCGAGCGTGAACACGCTCTCCGCCACGGCCCGGTCGCCGTCGATCTCAAGCGTGAAGGGCAGGGTGAAGGGTCGGCTCTGACCTTTGATCGTGAGTTCGCCTTCGGCCGCGTAGCCGTCGCCGGCGCGCGTGATCGTGTCGGCGGTGAAGCGCATCTCGGGGTGGTCGCGCGGCGCGAGGCCGGAGGTGGAATTCAGCGAGTCCCTGTAGTCCGCCTTGATCTCGTTGGGCTGCGTGCGCACCACCGCGTCGATCCGTGCGCCAGCGAGATTGTCGGGGTCGAGCGTGATGTCGGCGTCGAAATCGGTGAAGGCGCCGTCCACCGGTTGGTTGAAGGCGGTGGCGGTGAACTCGACGCTCGACGCGTCGCGATCAAGGCTCCAGTCCGTCGCCGCGGCGGGGGCGGCGAGGCTCGCGGCGGCGGCGAGGGCGGTCAAGGCGGCGCGCATCGGCGGTCTCCTGAAATGGGCGGCGTAGTTCCGCGATGAATTAAGCCGTCAGCCCGGCTGCGCAAGCGCGCGGGCGGGAAAGACGCCGTTTGCGGAATGGAAACGCTCAGAGCTTCGTCTGCGGCGGGACGTTCAGACCCGGGATCATACGCTGGAGAACCCCGTCGCGATCGACGAAATGGTGCTTCAGCGCAGCCCCGGCGTGCAGCGTCAATAGGATCAGGATCACCCAGCCGCCAGCGCCGTGCACCGATCCGGCCGTCTCGTAGAATTCGCTCGACTGCGGCACCGGCAGGCGGGGCAGCACCAGGGCGTCGACGTTGAACAGGTGGGTGGGGAAGTTCGTCGCCGACGCCGTCACCCAGCCCCCGATCGGCGCCCCGATCATCACCGCGTAGAAGCCCACATGGGTGAAGCGCGCCGCGAAGCGCTCAAGTCCGTTCATGTGAGCGGGCAGGGGCGGGACCTTGTGCGTGAAGCGCCAGCCGAGCCTCGCCAGCGACAGGATGAGGATCGTGATGCCGGTGGTCTTGTGCCAGTTATAGGCGGACTGAACGGTCGCGAAGCTGACCTCGCCTTCGTTGGCCGCGTCGCGCAGTCCCTCCATCCACCAGCCGTAAAACACCATCCCGACCAGCAGGACGGCGATCACCCAGTGGAAGGCGATGGCGACGCTGGTGTAGCGCCGGCTTTCAGGATGACCGCCTTCAGGTTGAAGGGGGTCGGAGGCGGCGGCGTCGGTCATGGGCGGTCACTCCGATTTGAGGAACTCCGCCTCGATTTCTATTCGAACCGTGTCGCCGATCAAATTCCCCGGCAGTCGCCCGACGTCGAATTCGGTCCGGTCGATCTCGGTTTCGGCTCTGAACCCAATCGCCTCGCGGCCCTCGAGCGGATTGAAGACGCCGCCGTAAAACTCTGTTTCCAAGATCACTTCACGCGTCTCGCCCTTGATGGTGAGCTCGCCGTGGACGCGCCCGGACGCGGCGCTGATTTTTTCGATGCGCGTGGAGCGGAACACCAGCTCGGGGTGGGCGCCCGCGTCGAACCACGACTTCCCGCGCAGCGTCTCGTCGAAGTCCGCATCGCCGGTGGACACCGAGGCCGTCTGGACCACGGCGGTCAGCGAGGCCTCCTCGGGCCGGGCCGGATCGAAGTCGAGCGTGGCCTCGGCCGTGTCGAAGCGGGCGGTGTACCAGGACAGGCCCATGTGGCGGACGCGCCAGATCACGCTCGTATGGCCCGGGTCGAGCGTCCATTCGCCCGACCCCAGTTCGGCCGGATCGGTCGACGGCGCGGAGACGCAGCCCGCCGAAACCAGCGCGAGGGCGCCGGCGATAAGGCCCGCAAGGCGTTGAAAACCGGTCATGGCGCGGCTCCTGTCGTCTCGTCTGGAAGCTGGCGCATCGCAACGCTAGGACAAGAGCGCGCAGCGAGGTAGCGCCGCGGCGTGTGCGCGCTATGTTGCCCGCAGATCAACGCTCATGCGTGCAGGAGACTTCCATGACCTATCGCGCCCCGGTGCAGGACATCCGGTTCTGCCTTGAAGAGATCGCCGCGCTGGACGGGCTGAAGGCCACCGGCGCGTTTCCGGAGTTCTCCTCCGATCTCACCGGCCAGATTCTCGACGAGGCCGCCAAGCTCGCCAACGACGTGCTGGCCCCGCTGAACGCGCCGGCCGACAAGCAGGGCTGCACGCTGGAGAATGGCGTGGTGCGCACGCCCGACGGCTTCGCCGAGGCCTATGCGAAGTATGTCGAAGGCGGCTGGCAGGGGCTTCAGTTCTCCACCGAGAACGGCGGCATGGGTCTGCCGCGCGGGCTCGGCACCGCGTTCATGGAGATGCTGCAGAGCGCGAATATGAGCTTCGGGCTCGGCCCGATGCTCTCCTTCGGCGGCATCGAGGCGCTGATCGAGCACGGCGAGGACTGGCAGCGCGAGATCTACCTGCCCAAGATCCTGTCGGGCGAGTGGACCGCCACGATGAACCTGACCGAGCCGCAGGCCGGCTCCGACGTCGGCGCGCTGCGCACCAAGGCCGAACCGAACGAGGACGGCTCCTGGTCCATCACCGGTCAGAAGATCTACATCACCTGGGGTGAGCACGACTGCGCGCAGAACATCGTCCACCTGGTGCTCGCGCGCACGCCGGACGCGCCGCAGGGCACCAAGGGCATCTCGCTTTTCCTGGTGCCGAAATTCATCCCCGACGAGAACGGAAACCCCGGCCCGCGCAACGATCTCAAAGCGATCGGTCTGGAGCACAAGCTGGGCATCCACGGCTCGCCGACCTGCACGATGGAGTTCGCCGGCGCGAAGGGATGGCTGATCGGCCCCGAGCAAAAGGGCATGGCGTGCATGTTCACGATGATGAACTCGGCGCGCCTGAACGTCGGCGTGCAGGGCGTCGGCATCGCCGAGCGCGCGTATCAGCACGCGCTCGCCTACGCCAAGGATCGCCGCCAGGGTCGCGCGCCGGGCGCTGACGGGCCCGCGCCGCACGCCATCATCGACCACCCGGACGTGCGCCGCACGCTTTCGCTGATGAAGGCCAAGATCGAGGCCGGACGGGCGATCTGCTACCACGCCGCGGTGGAGACCGATTTCGGCGACTTCCACGACTCCGAGGAAGAGCGCGCCTGGTCGCGCCGCCGGGAAAACCTGATGATCCCGATCGCGAAGGCCTGGTGCACCGACATGGGCGTGGAGATCGCCTCGCTCGGCATCCAGGTCCATGGCGGCATGGGCTTCATCGAAGAGACCGGCGCGGCCCAGCACCTGCGCGACGCGCGCATCGCGCCGATCTATGAAGGCACGAACGGCATCCAGGCGATGGACCTGGTGGGGCGCAAGCTCGCCGGGGACGGCGGCGAGGCGATGCGCGAGCTGATCGAGGACATCCGCCAGACGGTGGAGGATCTTGAGACCTCGTCCAACGCGGCGCTGCCCAAGCTCGCCGCCCGTCTCGGCCCGGCCTGCGATGCGCTGGAGGAGGCTTCAAACTGGCTCCTCAAGGCCTCCGACCAGGATCGTCTGGCCGGCGCGACGAGCTTTCTGAAGCTCGCCGGCGACGTCACCGGCGGCTGGCTTCTGTGCGTCGGTGCGGTCGCAGCCCAGCGCCAGCTGAAGGAAGGCGAGGGCGATCTTGACTACGCCCGCGCGCGCATCGCCCTGACTCGCTTCTACGCCGACACGGTGCTCGCCGCCGCGCCGGGCCTGACGGGCGAGGTCGAGATCGGCGCAGCGCCGATCTTCGAGCCGGGCGAGCGTATGCTGGAAAGCGCTTAAGCGGCTTGAGCCGCCCGGGCGCCGGTCGCCCGGGCGCGTCTCACCCGGGCGCGTCTCACCCGGGCGCGGGGACCGTTCCGAAGCTCTCGATCAGGCTGCCGGCGACGAGCCGCCAGCCGTCGACGAGCACGAAGAAGATCAGCTTGAACGGCAACGAGATCACGATCGGGGGCAGCATCATCATGCCCATGGACATGAGGATGCTCGCCACCACCAGATCGATGATCAGGAACGGCACGAACAACAAAAAGCCGATCTCGAAGGCCCGCCTCAGCTCTGAGATCATGAAGGCCGGCGCCACGACCCAGACCGGCGTGGCCTCCGGGCTTTCCGGCTCCAGCTCCGCCACGCCGAGGAACAGCGCCAGATCGTCCTCGCGCGTATGGCTGAGCATGAACATCTTCACCGGTTCGCTGGACAGCTCGAACGCCTCGGTCGTGCTCACCTCGCCGTTCAGATACGGCTCGATCCCGTCCTGATAGGACTGGGTGAAGACCGGCGCCATGATGAAGCCGGTCAGGAACAGCGCCAGAGAGATCAACACCGCGTTCGGCGGGCTTTGCTGCAGCCCGATCGCGGTGCGCAGGAGCGAGAGCACCACCACGATGCGCACGAAGCTCGTCGTCATGATCAGGATTGACGGCGCCAGGCTCAGCACCGTGATCAGGGCGACGAACTGAAGCACGCGCTCTGTCAGCCCGCCTTCCTCGCCGAGATTGACGCTGACCTCCTGGGCGCGCGCGGGCTCAACGAAGGCCAGCCCCGCGATCAGCGCGAGCGTCAGGAAGGGCAGAAGCCCGCGTATGCGCAGCCGCGGCCTCACGCCGAACGCGCTTCTTGGTCGTCTGCGGGCGGGACAGGCGCGAAAACCGGCGCGGCCTCGCGCTTCGCCGCCCGGCTCTCCAGCTTGACGTCCGTGCCGGCGCCCAGAAGCAGGACGTGCTCGGTCTCGTCGACCTCGACGATCATGACGCGCCGGCGCGGATCGAGGGCGAGCGTCTCCACCACGCGCATGCGCCGTTCAGTCCGGCCCAGCGCGCCGGGCAGAAGGCTGCGCCCGTAGCCCCGGCGCAAAAGCACAGCAAGCGCGCCCAGAAGGCCGAGCACCAGCACCAGGGCGGCGATGTATCGCGTGAAGTCGACGACGTCCAAGGTCCGGGCTCCATGGCCGCGGCAGGCGCGATTCGCGCCCGTTCGCATGCGATCGGACCTGAAGCGTTAGCGGGAGTCGCGCGGCGGGTTAAGCGGGCCTTAACCGTGTCGCGACAGCGTGGCGTGAATAAGCCTCAAGGACGGCCGCCATGCGCCTCGACAACGCGCCGGTTCTCGATCTCCTGCGACAGGCGCTCGGATACCATTCCGACCGCCAGAAGGTGATCGCGGAGAACGTGGCGAACGCCAACACGCCCGGTTACACGCCCTCCGACATCCCGATGTCGGAATTCGAGCGCGCGCTTCAGGGCCAGACCGCCCGGGCGCCGCGCGCCGGGCTTTCCGTCACCCAGGCCGGACACATTGAGGGAAGCCCCGCCCCGAACCGCAGCTTCCGCGCTCAGTCCGCGCCGGACACCGAGACCACGATCGACGGCAATGCGGTCGTGCTTGAAGAGCAGATGGTGCGCGCGAACGAGAATCGCATGCGCTACGAGACTGCGATGGGGCTCTACCAGAAGAGCCTTCAGCTTATCCGCATGTCCGTGCGGCCGCCTCAGTAGAAGGGCTTTTTTGAGCCATGGACAACAACGCCGACACGCTCCAGATCGCCGCCGCGGGCCTGCGCGCGCAGTCCTCGCGCATGCGCATCATCGCGGAGAACCTGGCCAACGCCACCTCCACCGGCCGCACCCCGGACGAGGATCCCTATCGCCGCCAGATCCCGGTCTTCCAGGCCGAGCTCGACCGCGCCACCGGCGCCCAGCTCGTGCGCATGACCGAGGCCAAGCCCGACGAGAGCGAGTTCAAGCTGACCTACGAGCCCGGCCATCCGGCTGCGGACGCGGAAGGGTATGTGCGCTATCCCAACGTCTCCTCGCTCGTGGAGATGATGGACATGCGCGAGGCCCAGCGCAGCTACGAAGCCAACATGAACATGATCGAGGGATCCCGGCGCATGATGGAGCGCACGCTGGATCTCCTGCGCCGCTAGGAGGGGGTTGAGCCATGGCGATGGATCTCGCAGCGCTTCGCGCCTACGCCCAGGCCGCCCAGCAGGGCGCCGGCGCGGCCGGCGGTCAGCAGGCTCCGGCGGCCGATCTCGGCGGCGTCGACTTCGGCGGCCTCGTGAAGGACACGATGGACCAGACCGAGCAGGTGCTCGCCGCCGCGGAGGACATGACCGCCAAGGGCGCGCTCGGACAGGCCGAGCTGGTCGACGTGGTCACCGCCATGGCCGCAGCCGAGGTTCAGCTGGAAAGCGTCGTCGCCGTGCGCGACCAGGTCATCCGCGCCTATCAGGAAATCCTGCGCATGCCGATCTAGGACGCGCCCGCTCACGCCCCATTAAAAAGCCCCGCGGCGCGCGCCGCGGGGCTTTCTCGTTCAAGGCTGAAGGCCGGTTATTCTGCGGAGACCTCCGCGACCCAGCCCTCGACCATCTCGCCGAGGATCTCCAGCGGCACCGCGCCCTGGCGCAGCACCACGTCGTGGAAGCCGGCGATGTCGAAGTCCTCGTTGAGCGCTTCGCGCGCATTCTCACGCAGGCGCAGGATTTCGAGCAGCCCGACCTGATAGGCGGTCGCCTGGCCGGCGAACACGATGTAGCGCTCGATCGCGTTGACCGCGTCGCCTTCGGGGTTCGGCGTGTTCACGAGCAGGTAGTCGATCGCCTCCTCGCGGGACCAGCGTTTGGCGTGCAGACCGGTGTCGGTCACAAGGCGCGCGGCGCGCCACAGCTCCATCGCAAGCCGGCCGAAGTCGGAATAGGGGTCTTCATAGAAGCCCATCTCCTTGGGCAGGTACTCTGAATAGAGCCCCCAGCCCTCGGTGTAGGCGGTGTAGCCGGAGAAGCGGCGGAAGGAGGGCACGCCCTCCAGCTCCTGCTGGATCGCCAGCTGCATGTGGTGGCCCGGAATGCCCTCGTGATAGGCCAGCGCCTCCATCTGATAGGTGGGCATGTCGGCCATGTCGCGCAGGTTGGCGTAGTAGACCCCGGGCCGCGAGCCGTTCGGGGCGGGGCGCTGGTAGAACGCCTTGCCCGCGCTGGCTTCTCGGAACTCCTCCACCCGGCGCACGACAAGCTCGGCCTCTGGGAAGGTGTTGAACACGCTCGGCAGCGCTTCGCGCATCTCGTCGATCATGGCCGTGGCTTCGTCCATGTAGCGCTGACGGCCCTCTGGCGTGTTCTCGTAGTAGAACCGCTCGTCGGTGCGCATGAACTCGAAGAAGTCCTGCAGCGAGCCCTCGAAGCCGACCTCGCTCATGATCGCGCGCATCTCGCCATGGATGCGCTCCACCTCCGACAGGCCCAGCTCGTGGATCTCGTCGGCGGTCATGTCGGTCGTGGTGTAGTTCTCCAGAAGGTAGGCGTAGTAGGCCTCCCCGTCGGGCAGCTTCCACACCCCGTCCTCGGTGGAGGCCTCCTGCTCCTGGGCCTCGAACATGGCGATCAGACGCTCATAGGCGGGTTGGACATGGTCCACCATGGCGGCCTCGGCGCGTGCGATCAGATCCGCGCTCGCCTCCGCGGACAGCTCCAGCGCCTCGACCTTGGCGCGGAAGTCGGCGAGCAGCGGGCTGTCCTCGCCCGCCTCGAAGGGCGCGCCGGAGATCACGTTGCGCGAGGTCTCGATCATCGCCTGATAGGTCCAGCGCGGGGGATAGATCCCGTCCTCGAACCGGCTTTGCGCATTCTCCGCGTTCTGGCCGAGATAGCCCTCAAGGCCCTCAAGCCGGGCGATGTAGGCTTCCGCATCGGTCTCGGTGTCGACGCGATGCTGATTGATCAGGAAGGACGGCGCGCCGGAGTGGGGCCCTGAGCGCTGGGTGAAGACATAGCCGTGGTCGCGAAACGCCCAGCCGGCCTCCTCGCGCGCAGCGCCGTATTCCCAAAGCCGCCAGGACAGCTGGGCGTCCGCGTCGAGCGCGTCATAGTCGAATTGCTCGCGCATTTCGGCCCGGCGCTCGCGCGACAGCTCGTAGCCCTCGCGGCGGAACTCAGGGCTCGCATCGTCCCACTTGTCGTTGTCCGACTTCATGCCGAGATAGGTCTGCGCCATGGGCGAGCGCGCGACCTCCGCCCGGAATTGCTCCTCGAACCAGGCGTAGAGCTGCTCGCTTTCGCTCGGCTCGTCCGCGCCGGCCTCGCCGCCGGTGTCGGGCGCGGCCTCGGTCGCGGTTTCGCTCGCGCTCTGAGCGGCTTGCTCGCCGGCTTCGGCCTGCGGGGCGGGCGCGTCGGCCTCGGTCCCGGGCGCTTCGCCGCACGCGGCCAGAAGCGCCGCAGCCGCGACGGAGCTTAAGAGAAATCGGGTCATGGTCGTGTCCTCCCCTTGTGAATTCAGCCTCCGGGCGGGCCCGGCGCGATCGGCTCGAAGCTGAGCACGATCACGCACGCCGCGCCACACCGCGCGCTGCGGCCGTAATACGAGCGACTGAGCGGCGTTCAGGCTTCTTCAACCTTCGTTAACCCGAAAGGTTAACGCTCCGGGCCTCAACTCTGTCACGCGCGCCGCGCGTGGAAGGATCGACCCATGACGGGCGCAGAAGTGCTCGACATCGCACGCGAAGCGATCTGGACCATGCTGGCCATGGCCGCGCCGGTGATGATCGTCGGACTGGTCGTGGGCGTCGTGGTGGCGCTGTTCCAGGCGCTCACTCAAGTCCAGGAGATGACCCTGGTCTTCGTGCCGAAGATCATCGCGATCTTCATCGCGCTGTTGATCTTCCTGCCGCTCATGGGCGCTGCGCTGTCGACCTTCATGACCGGTGCGGTCGATCGAATCATCACAGGCTGACGGCGATGACGCCGATCCCCGATCCGTTGCCGGATCTCGCCCCTTACGTCTTCGCTGCGGCCCTGGTGTTCGCAAGGCTGGGCGCGGTGCTGGTGCTGCTGCCGGGCTTCGGCGAGCCGGGCATCCCGCCGCGCATCCGCCTGGCCTTCGCGCTCGCCTTCGCCGCGGCTCTGGCGCCGCGCATCGCGCCGGTCCTGCCCGAGCTGCCCGATCAGCCCGGCGTGATGGGCGGCATGGTCGCGCTGGAGGCGCTGATCGGTCTGATGATCGGCGCCGCGGCGCGCCTCCTGCTGGCGGCGAGTTCGGTCGCCGGTCAGATCATCGGCTATCAGACGGGCCTCGCCATGGCGCAGTCCTTCGACCCGGCGCAGGGCCAGTCCGGCGCGCTGCCCGCGACCTTCCTGAACCTGACCTTCATCACGCTTTTGTTCGTGACCAACATGCACCACATGCTGCTGGAGGCGGCGGCGAACTCCTACGCCATGATGCCGGCCGGCGAGGCGCCCATGTGGGAGGACGCCGCGCTGTGGGCGCTGTCGATCTTCGTGGACGCCTTCATGATCGGGGTGCAGCTGGCCGCCCCGCTGATCGTGTTTGGGCTGGTCTTCTATCTGGGGCTTGGGGTTCTGTCGCGGCTGATGCCGCAGGCGCAGATCTTTTTCATCGCGATGCCGCTGAACATCCTGATCGGGTTCTCGATCCTGGCCATCGCGCTGGGCGGCATGGCGCTGGTCTGGCTGGAGCGCGTTGAGCGCTTCGCCGCGACGCTGAGCTGAGGCGCGCGCCATGGCCGAACAGACCGAAAAGGACGACAAGACCGAGGAGCCCACAGAGCGCAAGCTGCGTCAGGCGCGAGAGAAGGGCGACGTGGCCAAGTCCCAGGAGGTGCCCGGCTGGTTCGTGCTGGCCACCGGGCTCGGCGTGCTCGTCGCGATCGGCCCCACGATCGGGGGATCGCTCGCCGCCTCGCTGACCGTCTTCTTCGAGCATCCCCACGATCTCAGCCTCGACCCGGCCGCCGCGCTCGATCTCGTCGCCGCGACCGCCTGGCGCGTGGCGCTCGTGACCGCGCTCGCCTTCATCGCCTTCATCATCGCGGGAACGCTTGGTCACATCGCCCAGCATGGGCTCTTGTTCGCACCCTCCAAGCTCGAGCCGAAGCTCTCCAAGCTCAATCCGATCGAGGGGGCGAAGCGCATGTTCGGGCCCCAGGGCTGGATGAACTTCGCAAAGGGCGTGGGCAAGATGGCGCTCGTGGGCGGGGCGATCGCTGTCGCGCTCTGGCCGCGCATGGGCCAGCTCGAAGCGCTGCCGGCCATGGCGCCGGGCGCGATGATGACCTTCATCCGAGACGCCGCAGTCCAGCTCCTGATCGCTGCGCTGATCGTCTACGCGATCATCGCGATCGCCGACTTCGCCTTTCAGCGCCAGCAGCACCACGAGCGCAACAAGATGTCGCGCAAGGAGCTGAAGGACGAGTTCAAGGACACCGAGGGCGATCCGGCCGTGCGCGCCAAGCTGCGCCAGATCCGCCAGGAGCGCGCCCAGCGCCGCATGATGGCCGAGGTGCCGGACGCCAGCGTGGTGGTCACCAACCCGACCCACTACGCCGTCGCGCTGAAATACGAACAGGGCGTCACCCCCGCCCCGATCTGCGTGGCCAAGGGCGTCGACGAAACCGCGTTTCGCATCCGCGAGATCGCGAAACAGCACGACGTGCCGATCGTGGAGGATCCCCCGCTCGCGCGCGCCCTGCACGCCTCGGCCGATCTCGACGAGGCGATCCCGGTGGAGCACTACCAGGCGGTCGCGAAGGTGATCGGCTACGTGATGTCGCTTTCGAAAGGAAAAGCGTCGCGGGGCAGAGCGCGTTAACCTTGCTGCTCGAGGCTGGAACCGATTCGCCGGCGAGAGCGCCGGCGCGCCGTCCGTCGCCGGAGACCGATCATGACCGACGCCCCTATCGAAACCGCGGACACCTCGCGCGAGCGCGCGCGGCCCGACACCCAAGAGGCCGACGCTCCTGTGACGGATGAACGCGGTGAAGACCGCGCGCCCGCGCCCATCTGGTCGCGCCCGGCGATGCGGGCCCTGTTCTGGGCGGCGAGCCTGATCGCGCTGGCCGGGGCGGGCGTGGCGATCGCCCTGTCCGCTCAGGCTGGCTGGCATGGCTTCATCCTTCTGTGCGGGCTGGCGAGCGTGGCCTTCCTGCTGCTCTACGCGCTCGCGGCCGGTGAAACGGCTGGTCGTGCGCTGTCGGGGCCGGGCAAACCTTCAGTGTCTGCACCCGCTTCGGCGGTGGAGGCGCTGCCTGATCCGGTTCTGGTGACCGATGCGCGCGGCCGGGCGGTCTACGCCAACACGGCCTACCGCGCCCTGGCGCGCGAGGCCGCCGGACTGGGCGCGGGGTTCGGCGCGCCGACGCCCGACCGCATCTGGCCGGCCGGCGGCGCGGCGGCGGTCTACCGTCTGACCCGCGCCTGCGAGGCCGGCGAGATTGATCGCCGCGAAGTCCTGCCCCCGATCAAGCTCGACGGCGGGCGCATGGCGGTGTTCGCCGCTGAAGCGCGCCCGACGCCGGAGGGCGGAGCGGTCTGGCGCTTCGTGGAGGAGCGCGGCGGCGCTGAGAATGAGGCGCCCGGCGCGCCGGAGTGGGCCGGCGAGGCCCCGGTGGGGCTGTTCCTGGCCGACGGGGAGGGCCGCGTGCTCGCCGCCAACGAAACGCTGCGCCGCTGGCTGGGGCGCGGGCCCGAACAGGCCTTGAAGATCCGCGAGATGTTCGCCGGCGACACCGCGCGGGCCTTCGCGAAGTCGCGCGGCGCCGGCGGCGTGGTGCGCATCGATGCGCGTCTGACCGCGCCGGACGGCGGGGAGTCTCCGGTGGTCGTGGCGCTTGAGTGGGACCAGGCGCGCCCGCCGCGCGCGCGCGGCGTGGTCTATGCGCTCTCCTCCACAGGCGCGCCGCCAGACGCCGCGCGCCGCTTTGCGGAGTCCGGCGCGAGCGCGGGCGATACGCTTGATGAGATGTTCGCCGCCGCGCCCTTCGGGGTGGCCCGATTGGACGGCGCCGATCCCGAAACCGCGATCGTGGAGGACGCCAACCCCGCGCTCGTCCAGCTGACCGCCGGCGCGGCCGTTCCGGGCGCGCGCTTCGCCGACCTGTTCAGCGCCGAAACCGACGCCGAGCGCGCGCAAGTCTTCGACAAGGCCATGGCCGGGCGCGGCGAGCCGGTTGAGGCGCGCGTCGCGGCGGGCGAGGAGGCTTGCGACGTGCACCTCTTCCTGTCCGCCTCGCGCGAGGGCAAGCGCACCGCCTACCTCATCGATATCGGCGCTCAGAAAGACCTGGAGCGCCAGTTCGCCCAGGGCGCCAAGATGCAGGCCGTCGGCCAGCTCGCCGGCGGCGTGGCGCATGACTTCAACAACATGCTCACCGTGATTCGGCTCGGCACCGACGACCTTCTGACCCGCCACCCGGTGGGCGATCCGTCCTACCAGTCGCTGCAGCAGATCAACTCCACCGTCCATCGCGCGGCCGGTCTGGTGAAGAAGCTCCTGGCCTTCTCGCGCAAGCAGACCTTCAAGGTGGAGACGCTGGAGCTGCCCGATTTTCTGTCCGGGTTGACCATGCTCCTGCGCCCCATGCTGGAGGAGAGCGTCAAGCTGGAGATCCGCCACGGCCGCGACGTGCCCATGGTGCGCGCCGACGCGACCCAGCTTGAAAACGCCATCATGAATCTGGCGACCAACGGCCGCGACGCGATGAAGTCGAGCAGCGGGGGAACGCTTGAGATCGCCTCTGAGGCGGTCGATTCCGAGGATGTGCGCCGCGCCGGCGCGCCCGAGCCCAAGGACGGGCGCTGGGCCGCGATCCGCGTGAGCGACGAGGGCTGCGGCATGGACGCCGAGACCCTGTCGAAGATCTTCGAGCCCTTCTTCACCACCAAGGCGCCGGGCGAGGGCACGGGGCTCGGCCTGTCCACCGTCTACGGCATCGTGAAGCAGTCCGGCGGCTTCCTGTTCGCGGACTCAGAACCGGGCCGGGGCACGACCTTCACCATCTATCTGCCCGAGCACGTGCCAGACGCCGCCGAGCGCGAGCGCGCCGAAACCGCCAAGGTCGAGGCCGAGCGCGAGCCTGAGCCGTCGGACCTCGCCGGGCGCGGCCGCATCCTGCTCGTGGAGGACGAGGCCGGGGTGCGCCAGCTCGCCGCCCAGAGCCTGGTCAAGCGCGGCTACGAGGTCATCGAGGCGGGCGACGGCGAGGAGGCGCTGGAGATTCTCGAGGACGAGCCGGGCGCGTTCGACCTGATCGTGTCTGACGTGGTGATGCCGGGCCTGGATGGGCCGGGCCTACTTGAGAAGGCGCGCGACTATCTGGGCGAGGCCCGGGTGATCTTCATATCCGGCTACGCCGAGGAGGAGTTCTCCCACACCTTGTCCAGCGAGGCCGAGGTCTCCTTCCTCGCCAAGCCCTTCACCGTCCAAAAGCTCGCCGAGCGGGTGAAACGTGAACTGACGCGTTAAGCTGGCGTAGTCGACCAGCGGGCGGTCGAAAATGTTCTGTTTGCGTTCCAAGAACAAAGCATGTACGGTCGTGTTCGTTGCTCGACTCAGGCGAGCGTGAAATAACGGGAGCACGCCGATGTCATCCTCTAATCTCCGCGTGGTGAAAGACGCCGATATGGACAAGCAGAAAGCCCTCGACTCCGCGCTCAGCCAGATCGAGCGCGCCTTCGGCAAAGGCTCGGCGATGAAGCTCGGCCAGAAGCCGATCGTCAACATCGAGGCGATCTCCACCGGCTCGCTCGGGCTCGACATCGCGCTTGGCGTCGGCGGACTGCCCAAGGGCCGGATCGTGGAGATTTACGGGCCGGAAAGCTCGGGCAAGACGACGCTCGCCCTCCACACCTTGGCGGAGTCGCAGAAGAAAGGCGGCGTGGCCGCC
>CAZKBB010000061.1:0-16199 GCA_964550935.1 uncultured Caulobacterales bacterium | reverse complement strand
ACGATCCCCACGAAGAAGTCGCAGACCTTCTCCACCGCCGACGACAATCAGCAGGCGGTGACGATCCGGGTGTTCCAGGGCGAACGCGAGATGGCCGCGGACAACAAGCTGCTCGGCCAGTTCGATCTGGTGGGCATTCCCCCCGCCCCGCGCGGCGTGCCCCAGATCGAGGTCACGTTCGACATCGACGCCAACGGCATCGTGAACGTGTCCGCGAAGGACCAGGCGACCGGCAAGGAGCAGGCGATCCGCATCCAGGCCTCCGGCGGTCTGTCCGACGAGGACATCGAGCAGATGGTCAAGGACGCCGAGAGCAACGCCGAGGCGGACAAGAAGCGCCGCGAACTCGCCGACGCGAAGAACAACGCCGAGGCGCTGATCCATCAGACCGAGAAGCAGGTCGAGGAGTTCGGCGACAAGGTTTCCGCGGAGGACAAGTCCGCGATCGAGTCCGCGCTGTCCGAGCTCAAAGAGGTCAAGGACGGCGAGAATCCCGAGGAGATCCAGCAGAAGACCCAGGCGCTTCTGCAGGCCTCCATGAAGCTCGGTGAGGCCATGTACGCCGCACAACAGGACGGCGGTGACGAAGACGGCGGCGACGGCGGTTCGGATCAAGCCTCCGACGACGTGGTCGACGCCGAATTCACCGAAGTCGACGGCGACGACGACCAGAAGAAGAGCGCGTAAACCGCGCCGCGCCCATGCCCATCAAGCGGCCCCGTCCCGAGGAAGAAGGGGCGGGGCCGACTTGCTTTGAGCGCCGGGCGCACCACCGGACCACGCACGAACCGATCCCAAGGGGCCGCGGGTGACGAGAGATCATGAGCAAGCGTGATTATTATGAAGTCTTGGGCGTAGCGCGCGACGCCGACGCGAAGGCGATCAAGTCCGCCTATCGCAAGCTCGCCATGCAGTATCACCCGGACCGCAATCCGGGCGATGCAGAGGCCGAGGCCAAGTTCAAGGAGGTCGGCGAGGCCTACGCGGTCCTGTCCGACGCCGACAAGCGCGCCGCCTATGACCGCATGGGCCACGCCGCGTTTCAAAACGGCGGCCCCGGCGCAGGCGGGTTCGGCGGCGGCCAGGGGCCGTTCGGCTCGGCCGACTTCGCCGACATCTTCGAACAGGTCTTCGGCGACGCCTTCGGCGGGGCGCGCCGGCGCGGGCGCTCCGGCCCGGCGCGCGGGGCGGATCTGCGCTATGACATGGACATCACCCTTGAGGAGGCCTTCCACGGCAAGGACGCAGCGATCCAGGTGCCCACCAGCGTCACCTGCGAGCGCTGCAACGGCTCCGGCGCCGAACCCGGCACGAGGGTGACCACATGCGAGACCTGCGGCGGCATCGGCCGCATCCGTCGCACCCAGGGCTTCTTCACGATGGAGCAGACCTGCCCCACCTGCGGCGGGCGCGGCCAGTATGTGGAGACCCCCTGCACGGCGTGCGACGGCGTCGGCCGCGTGCGCAAGACGCGCGAGTTGAAGGTTCAGATCCCCGCCGGCGTCGAGGACGGCATGCGCGTGCGCCTGCCCGGCGAAGGCGAAGCCGGCGCGCACGGCGGCCCGCGCGGCGACCTCTACATTTTCGTGTCCGTGCGCCCGCATGAGATTTTCGAGCGCGACGGTCCCAATCTCTACTGCCGCGCGCCCGTGCCCATGACCACCGCCGCGCTCGGCGGAACCATCGAGGCGCCGACGATCGACGGCGGCCGGGTCGAGATGAAGGTGCCCGAAGGCGCCCAGACCGGCGAGCGCATGCGCCTGCGCCAGAAGGGCATGACCAAGGTCCAGTCCGGCGGGGCGCGCGGCGACATGTTCGTGGAGCTGTTCGTGGAGACCCCGCGCAAGCTCAGCGAGCGCCAGAAGGAGATCCTGCGCGAGTTCTGCGACATCTCCGGTGACGGCTGCAATCCCGAAAGCGACGGCTTCTTCAAGAAGGTCCGGCGCTTCTGGAACGACCTGAACAACGAAGACGGCCCCCGCCCGAACGCTTGAGCGCCGATCGTAAACGCGGCGTTCACTGAAACCGGGCCATGCCGGGGCGGTTCGTGAGCCGCCGGATTGTTCCATGACCGCCGCATCCCCTTTGAAGATCTGCGTCATCGGCGCTTCGGGGCGTCTCGGACGCGCCATTTTGACCGAGTGCTTGCGACGCGACGATCTCGCCGCGACCGGGGGGGTGGTGCGCTACGACTCAGTCCAGCTGGGCGCGGATCTGGGCGAGCTGGCCGGGTTGGCACCGGTGTCGGTCGAAGCCGTGGTCGGAGTGGAGGACGCCGCGCGCGGCGCGGACGTGATCATCGACGTCTCCGCGCCCGCCATGACCGAGGCGGTCGCGAAGCGCATCCTCGACGGGGCTCTGACCCAGCCGCTGGTCACCGGGGTGACCGGGCTCGGCGATGAGGCGCAGGCGCGCCTGCACGAGGCGGCGCAACGCGCGCCGGTCCTCCAGGCGCGCAATTTCTCGCTCGGCGCGGCGCTGATGGAGCGCCTGGTCGCCCTCGCCGCCGCGGCCCTGCCCGCCGACAGCTGGGATCTGGAGATCATCGAGACGCACCACCGGCGCAAGGCCGACGCGCCGTCGGGCACGGCGATCATGATTGGCGAGGCCGCAGCCGCGGCGCGCGGGCTCGACTTCAATCGCGAGGCCATGTTCGAGCGCCCGCGCACGGGCGGGGCCCGCCCAATCGGCGCGATCGGGTTCTCAGCCGTGCGCGGCGGCGGCGTGGTGGGCGAGCACGCCGCGCGCTTCCTTAACAGCTTTGAAGAGGTGAAGATCGCCCACAAGGCGCACGACCGCTTCATTTTCGCGCGCGGTGCGGTCGAGGCCGCGCTTTGGCTCGCCGACCGGCCGGCTGGCTTCTACACGCTTCAGGACGTGGTGGCCGACCGGCTGGAGTCGGTGCGGTGAGCGAGGCGACGGGGCGCTTCACTCCGGTGGAGCGCACGATCGCGAGGACGATCCCGGGCGGTCCATGGATCGCGGGGCTTGTCGTCTTCGCGGGTTTCGCCGGCGCCTATGTCGCGATCGCGGCGGCGACCGGGGCTGATCTGGTCGAACGCGGGCCGGTGGGCGTGCGCATAGACGACGCAGCTTGGATGGCGGGCGTGCTGAGCGCGTTGATCGGAGCGTCCTTCGCCCTGTCGGAAGCCGGCGCGCGCGTGATCGGCGATGCGAGCGAGGCGATGGCGGAGCTGCTGGAGCCTGACGCGAAGCCGACGCCCGCCGCCCTGGCGGCCGGCCCGCCGAACACCGCGGCGATGCGCTACCGCCTGGCCGGCGCGGTCGGGGCGGCGGCCGGGCTGGCGCTGACCCTTTGGATTTTTCTGGCGTCGGGCCGTTCGGTGGAGGCGTATCTGGCCTCGCCGGGCGCGTGGTTCATCCTGGCCAACCCCTTGGCGCTGGCGCTCGGCGCGCGCGCCGGGGTGGACATGGATCGCGAGGCCGCGGAGCTGCACGGCTTGGTCAAGGCTCACCTCAGGGTCGATCTGGCCAGGCTTGACGCTCTGGAGGTCTATGGCCGGATCGGGGTGCGCAGCGCGCTCGCTTGGGGCCTGATCGGGGCGATCCTTTTATTGTTCCTGATGCGCCCCGGCGGCTCCGAGCCGGCCATGCTGGCGATCGGCGCAGTGTCAGCCGGTGCGGCGCTTCTCGCCGCAGCGAACGCCTTCGCCGGCGCGGTGCGCCCGGTTCGCGACCGCATGAGCGCGGCCAAGCAGGAGGCGCTGACCCGGGCGCGCCAACGTCTTGTCGCAACTGGAAATGGAGACTCCGGTGCAGCGGGCGCCGAGCTCGCCGGGCTGGCGGCCTATGAGCGCTGGATCTCCGAGCGCCCGGAATGGCCGATCTCCGCGCCCGTCTCTCGCCGGCTGTTCACGGTCGGCCTCATTCCGGTGATCGCCTGGTTCGGCGCGGCCGGAGCGGAGCTGGTGGTGCGCACACTCGCCGGGTGAGGCGACGGCGCGCCTAGAACAGCTCCAGCTGGCGCGGGCGTTCGATGCGCGGCGCCGGAGCGGGCCGGGCGCGGGCGAGCGTGCGGCGCGGCTTCGGCGCATGCACGCGCGGCTCTTCGCGCAGCTCCAGATTCAGCTCGCGCGCCTTGGTGCGGATTGCAGAATCCGGGCGGCCGAGCTTCAGGCTGATCAACCGGATGGCCGCACCCTGGCGGGCGAGCCGCTTCAATTCGGCGAGGTCTTCACGGCGCCAGCGCTTGCCGGCGTTGCGGTCATAACCCGCAGTGCGGGCGGCGTCTAAGCTGTGATCAGACATCGGGCGTTCTCCTCCGATACGGGGAGAACATAAGCGGAACATGTGTTCACGTCAAGCGGGACGTTCCACGCCGTGCTCGCCCGTTTCACGGATGGTTAACGCCGAGGCGACTCGCACGGTTCCGGACTTGTTCCGGCCACCCTACCAGCGTCCGGTGTTCTGCATGCTCGCCCAGGGTTCGGCCGGGGCTTGCGGCTCGCCGCGCTGGAGCAGCTCGATCGAGATCGCGTCGGGCGAGCGCACGAAGGCCATGCGCCCGTCGCGCGGCGGGCGGTTGATGACATAGCCCATGTCCTGAAGTCGGGCGCACAGGGCGTAGATGTCGGCGACGCGATAGGCGAAATGGCCGAAATTGCGCCCGCCGTCATAGGCGTCCGGGTCCCAGTTCCAGGTCAGCTCCAGCATGGGCAGGCCTGTGGGCATCCGGCCCGCCCCGTCCCAGCCCGAGCGCGCGATATCCTCAGGCGTGGCCAAAAAGATCAGCGTGAAGCGGCCCGTCTCGTTCTCGACGCGGCGGACCTCCTTCAGGCCGAGCCCGTCGCGATAGAAGCGCAGCGACTCCTCGATGTCGCTGATGCGCACCATGGCGTGCAGGAACTCCATCGCGATTTCCCCCTAGCGCTCGGGCCGCGTCTGCGCCTCGGCTTCGGCCTCGGCGCGTTCCTCCTCAGTGAGCGGGCGGGCGCGCCGAGCCCATTTCGGCCGGCGACGCCAGGTCGCGTCTTCAGAGATGGGCTCGCCGCGCGCGCGCGCAAGGGCGAGCTGGAACGGTTCGGGCGCGCGCATGTGGTGCAGCCTGGCGAACACGCCCGCTGTGACCGCCCAGATCAGGCAGATGCCGAAGAACAGCGAGAACATGAAGACGTAGCCGCCCCGGCCGGCCCAGTCCGGCGCGCCGTTCAGCCGCCAGATGAACTCGTAGAGCATCGGGACCACGAGAAGCGCGGCCGGGCTGATCAGCACCACCGCCAACAGGCCGAGCGCGGCGTAGGCCGACCAGCGCGGCGTGAAGCTGTCGACATAGACGCGCACGAAGGTCGCCTCGTCGACGCCGTCGATGGTGGCGGGCTTTCGCACCTTGCGGTCGGCGTACTCCTCGCGCGCGTCCCCGGCGAGCGCGCGGCGCGCCATGAGCCAGCGCGCGGCGAGCACGATCACGCCGAACAGCCCGGCGAGGGCGGCGTAAACAAAAGCGGCGTCGACCATCGCCTGCGAACTTAGGACGTCGCGGCCTCGTATGCGAGCATGGCGCGCTTGCGCTCCAGCCCCCAGTGATAGCCGTTCAGCCGCCCGTCCGCGGCCAGCACCCGATGACACGGGATCAGGAAGGAGACCGGGTTCGCGCCCACCGCCGCGCCGACCGCGCGGCTCGCCTTCGCGGTGCACACCCGTTCGGCGACGTCGCGATAGCTGACCGTCTTGCCCGGCGGGATCGCCAGAAGCGCGCGCCAGACCTGGCGCCGCCAGGGCGTGCCGTAGAGCGCCAGCGGCAGCGCGCGCTCGGCCTCTCCGGGCGCGAACACGCGCTCGGCCCAGTCGCGCGCGGCCGCGTCGTCGCGCACGACGCGGGCCTCTGGAAACCGCCCGGTCAGATCGTCGAGCGCGCCGGCCTCCTCGCCCGGATCGGCGAAGGCGAGGCCGGACAGGCCCCGCTCGGCGATCAGGAACACGCCCGATCCGAACGGGGTAGGGCCGACGCCGGCCCTGAACACCGCGCCCGCGCCGCCGCGCGCGGCCTCGCCGGGCGTGACGGCTTCTTCGGCGATGAACACGTCGTGCAGGCGTGACGGGCCGGAAAGCCCGGTCTCATAGGCCGCCTCCATCACGCTCGCCCCATCGAGCAGGAGTTTGCGCGCCGAGGCGTGGGTCAGCGCGGCCACGTAGCGCTTCGGGCTCGCCCCGGTCCACCGGGTGAAGAGGCGCTGGAGATGGTGGGGAGAGAGCTGCGCGGCCTCGGCCGCGGCGGCGAGATCGGGCTGCGCGCGCCAGTTGGCGCTCAAATAATCGAGCGCGGCGGTGATACGCGGATAGGCGGCGGCGCGCTCGTCCAGGGGCGAGGCCGTGCGGGCGGGGGCGGCGGCGGTGACGTGAAGGGCGGCGTCGGTCATGGGGCGACCATGCCGAGGCGGCTCAGGACGCGCCACCCGTTTCTTGCGCGCCGGCGAGCGCGGCGGGTGTGCGCGCCTTGTCCAGCGCCTCGCGCACCGCCTCGGCCAGCGCCTCGCGCTCGCGCGGGCTCAGCATGGCGCCGATGATCAGATGCTTGCCCATGGCGGTCAGCCGGGCCTGCACGTCCGGCTCTCCCGGCCCGTCCACCTCCACGCGCGTCCAGGCCGCGGGCATTCGGTACCAGCGCTCATGGCCGGTGGGCCAGCGCCGCGCCACGCGGATGTCCCGGGGCGTGACCTGCACGACCTCCAGCCGGCGCCCGTCGCGATAGCTCATGCGAAAGCACAACCAGACCAGAAGGATGTCGAGGCCGAAAAACCCGATCACGGGCCAGGCGCCCATGGACACGAAGGCGATCCCGGCGGTGAAGCTGATCGCGACCAGCGCGCCCATCAGAACGTAGAAGCCCGGCCCGGCGAGCGAGCGGTTGGGCTGGATATGAGCGTCCAGCAACAGCCCGTCCGGCTCGGCCTCGGCCGGCGGCGCCGCGGCGCCCGGCGCGCGTCCGCCTTCGGGCGGCCAGGTCTCGTAAAGCCGTCTGCGCTCCATGGGCGCGGAGATAGGGCGCGCGCCCGGCCTTGCACAGCGCCGGCGCTGACGCCTGGCGTTACCTTCGTGTTAACGCGGATCGCGCCAAGCGTGGGGTGCGATCGCCACGACGCCGCCCTATTCGCGCGTCAGCGTGATCGAACCGACGATCTGTATCGATGAGGCCCGCCATGATCCGCCTGTTCACCCGCTTCGCGCTCGCCGCGCTCGCCGCCGGCCTCGCAGCGGCCTGCGCCTCGAACTCATCTCGCGCGCCCCAGGGCGAACCGGACTACGGCCAGCCGAGCGAGCATCAGCGCAATATCGACACCTATTCGCGCGACGAGATCGTGGAGGCGACGTCGGACTTTTTCGGCGTGACCGCTGAGGCGGCGGCCTCGGCTCTGGAGCGTGTCTTCTCCGATCTCGGCCGCCCGGTGGGGTATATCGCGGGCGAGGAAGTCTCCGGCGCAGCCGGGGTCGGGCTGCGCTACGGCGAGGGCTATCTCTCGCTGAAGGGCGTGCAGGAGCAGGAGAAGGTCTACTGGCAGGGGCCGTCAGTGGGCTTCGACGCCGGGGGCAACGCGTCCCGGGTGTTCACCCTGGTCTACGACCTGAACGACGTGGACCGGCTCTACCAGCGCTTTCCCGGCGTGGAGGGCACGGCGTATTTCATCGCGGGGCTGGGCGTGAACTATCAGCGCGCGGACGGGATCACGCTGGCGCCGATCCGCTCAGGCGTCGGCTTCAGGGCGGGCGCGAACGTCGGCTATCTCGCGTACTCGCGCCAGCGCAACTGGCTGCCGTTCTGATCGGCCTCGCCCCGCGCGCGCGGTCCTGTTAACATTGGTTAAATCGTGAAGACGCGCGCGAGGGGCGCGCCCTGACCGGTTGCAATGAGGGATGGCATGACCGACCAGCTGACCGGCGCGCTGATCTTCGCCGCGGTGATCGTGGTGTTCGCCGCGCTCGTCTTCATGCGCCAGATGCCGCTTCAGATCCTGGCGCGGATGTTCCGCCCGATCGCGCGGATCGCCGGGCGCGGCGGCGCCAAGCACGCCGGCGCGAAGACCGCGCGCGCCGCGCAGGACCCGCTCAACCCCACCGCGTGGGCGGCGGTCGCCCCGGCCTTTCGCGACCGCACCCGCACCGAAGAGGCGCTGGGCGACGACTTCGACCATGAGGAGTCTCACATCGCGCGCCATGGCGGTCTGTTCGAATGGATCCAGCACCGGGTCGGCTATATCCGCGTGCCCGAAGAGCTGGCCGACGAACTCGCGGCCACCTACGCCCAGCGCTGCGAGGAGTTCCTGGCCAGTCCCGTCCCGATCCACTCCTACGTGAGCACCTTCTACGAGGACGTCGAGGGCGCGGTGATCGCGGAGTATTTCCACGCCAGCGACCGCGGCTCGCTGTACCTGCTCAACGAGTATCGCAAGATCATCAACGGCAATCTGCGCAAGCTTCTGATCTGGTTCTCGATCTCGATCGGGCTTTATCTCGTGGCGGTGCTGTTTCCAGGCGCAAGCGCCTGGTTCGACGTGGTCGGCTGGACCGGGCTCTCCACCCCGGCCTGGCTGGCGCCCGAAGCGATCAATCTCGGGGCGTGGGCGCTCATGGTGAGTCTGGCGCTGATCCTGTTCGCCTCAGCCGTCTACGGCTTCCGCTACATCCACTTCCAACGCAACAACACGCGCGAGATGTCTAATTTCATCACGCGCTACATGGCCCGGCTGAACAACCACTACCGGACCTCGGTGGGCAAGGCGAACGCGGTCACCGTGGGCTCGGAACGCGACGCGCGCGAACTGGCCGACGAAGCCCGGCGCTGGCACCTGGCCAATCTGTGGATGGGCCTGCGCGTCTTCTTCATCGAGAGCTATGTGCGCAACGTGCGCTATCAGATCGGGCGCAACACCAGCATGTACTACGCCTTCGTGCCGACGGCCTTCGCGCTGGTCTACGGGTTCGCCCTTTGGATCGTCTGGGGCAACGGCCTCGCCGCGCCGCCGGCCGCGGCGGCCCTGCCCGGCGCGATTTTCGGCCTTCTCATCCTGGTGGCCGCGCTGGCACTGATCGGGCGCGGAGCGATGGACTGCCTGAGCGAGCTCGACCCCGATGAGTGGATCAGCTTCGACCAGCTGGGCCTGGCCGACGCCCTCGGCGGGGTCGTCGGCAAATATGTCGAAGACGTGGGCTACTGGAAGACCCGTGTGGGCGGGATTTAAGGGCCGCCGGGATCTAGACGCTCGCCTTCAGCTCCGGCCAGAGCTGCTTCATGCGCTGGAGCTTGGCGGCGAACCCCGCCGGATCGGCCGGCTCGCCTGACGGCTCAACGCGCAGATCGAACACCGCGTCGAGCCCGGCCGGCGCGGTGAGGTCGTAGCGCCCGTCCGGATCCATGGCGAGGCCGACCTTGTGCGCGTCCGCGGCGTAGCGCGACAGGGCGTCTTCGATCGACGTGATCGGCGCGATCTCCCGGCCGAAGCGGTCCGGAAACCACAAGTGCACGCGCGCCTGGTTTCTCACCTCGATCGGCGCGGCGATGTCGGCGAAGGTGTCCGCCGCGGCGCGGATCATGCGGTCCTCAGCCTCGAACGACAGATCGGCGTCGTCGAAATAGACCAGGTCATAGTCCTTCACGCCGTAGCCGGGCGGACGGCCGGTGAGCGCGTTCCAGACATTCTGGTAGACCGCCCCCGCGGCGAGGCGCCAGAAGGGCAGCTCGGTCGCGGCCATGCGCACCAGGATCGTTTCTGCGACCGAATCCGCGCGCACCGCCTCGATCAGATACGCGCGCTGCTCGTCGAACGGCGCGCCGCGCATGAAGCGGGGATCGGACACCGACGCGCCGCTCAGCCCCTCAGGCGCGCCCCGGCCTTCTCGGCGGCCTTGACCACCTTGTCCGAGACCGCCTCGATCTCCTTGTCGGTGAGCGTCGCCTCGCGCGGCTGGATCACGACTTCGACGGCGAGGCTGACCTGGCCTTCGGGCACGCCCTGGCCTTCATAGCGATCAAACAGCGCCACGTCGGCGATCAGCGCCTTGTCCGCGCCGGCCACCGCCTTCATCAGATCGCCGGCGGGCGCGTCGGCGGGCAAGAGAAAGGCGAAGTCGCGGCGCACCGGCATCAGCTCGGGGATCTCGGCGGCCGGGCGAGCCTTGAGCGCCTTGGTCTTCGCCGGCGGGATCGCCTCCAGAAACACCTCGAAGGCGAGCATGCGCCTGTCCGCGTCGAGGCGCTTGAGCACTTTCGGATGCACCTCGCCAAACTCGGCGAGGACGCGGTTTCCGAGCTTCAACACGCCCGAGCGGCCCGGATGCCACCACTCGCGCGCCTCAGGGGCGGCCTGCAGGTTCGCGACCGGCGCGCCGGCGGCCTCCAGAACGGCGAGCGCGTCGGCCTTGGCGTCGAACACGTCCGGCGCGGATCCGGCGCGCCAGTCGCGCGGCGCGACCACGCGGCGCGCAGCGGCGACGACGGTCTGTTGGCCCGACGGAGAGTCGTCGAGATAGATCGGCCCGGCCTCGAAATAGCGCGGATCCTCAAGACCCCGGTCGGCGCTTCTCGCGACCGAGGCGATGAGGTGGACCAGCGCGCTCGGGCGCATCACGTCGAGCTCCGAGCTGATCGGGTTGGCGATGGTCAGCTTCTCGCCGGCCCCGCCGAACAGCGCCGCCTCGTCATGGTGGCAGAACGACCAGGTCACCGCCTCCTGATACCCGCTGAGCGCCGCGGCCCGGCGCGCCGCGCGCACGCGGTTCTGAAGCGGCGTGGCCGGGGCTTGCGTGCGGGCGCCCTCAGCACGCCGGAACGGCGTGACGGGCAGTTTGTCATAGCCCTCGATGCGGGCGATCTCCTCGACGAGATCGGCCGGTTGGGTGCAGTCGCGCCGCCAGGTCGGCACGGCGACCGACCAGGTGCCGGCCTCGCGCGAGAGCATGAACTCAAGGCTTTCCAGGATCTCCGCGATCCGGTCTTCAGACAGGCTCATCCCGGTCAGCCGATTGGCGAGCTGGGGCTCGAAGCGGATCGCCTCCGGTCGCAGCGGCTCGTGGCCGGCGTGGGTCACCTCGCTCGCCTCGCCGCCGCACAGCTCCTGGATGAGGCGCGTGGCGAGCTCGAGCCCGTCGAACACAGCGCCGGTGTCCACGCCGCGCTCGAAGCGGTAACGCGCATCGGATTCAACGCCCAACGCCTTGCCCGCCGCACGGATCGTCGCCGGATCGAACAGCGCGCTTTCGATGAAGACGTCGGTGGTCGCTTCGGTGCAGCCGGAATGCTCGCCGCCCATGATCCCGCCGAGCCCGAGGCAGCGATCATCGTCGGCGATCACCACCACATCCTCGCCGGGCTCATAGGTCTTGCCGTCGAGCGCCTCGAACGCGTCGGCCGCCCCGCGCCCGCGCCGGGCCCGGATCGTGTTTCCGATCTTGGCGAGATCATAGACGTGCAGCGGGCGGGCACGGTCGTAGGCGACGAGGTTCGTTACATCGACCAGCGCGTTGATCGGGCGCAGCCCGATCGCGGTCAGGCGCTTTTGCAGCCAGGCCGGCGAGGGCCCGGTCTTCACCCCGCGCACGACGCGGCCCGCAAACAGCGGACAGGCCTCCGCCCACTCGGTCTCGATCCGGACCGGACAGCCGAACACACCTTCCACCGGCTCGGCGTCGGCGGGCTTGAGCGTCCCCACGCCCGCTGCGGCGAGATCGCGCGCGATGCCGCGCACGCCCAGCCAGTCCGGCCGGTTCGGCGTCACTTCGAAGTCGATCACCGCGTCGTCGAGCCCGAGCGCGGTCGCCGCCGGCGTGCCCACGGGCCAGTCGCCGTCGAGGTCGGCGATGCCGTCATGGTCCTCGCCCGCCTCGATCTCCTTGGTGGAGCACAGCATGCCGTGGCTCTCCACCCCGCGGATCTTGCGCGGCTTCTTGTCCAGCGCGAAGTCGAGGCCGGGGATATACGTACCGAGCGGAGCGTAGATCGCGGTCATGCCGGCGCGCGCGTTCGGCGCGCCGCACACGATCTGCTTGGTCCCGTCCTTGGTCTCGGCCGTGCACACGCGCAGCCGGTCCGCGTCGGGGTGCGGCTCGGCGGCGGTCACCTTCGCGGTGGTGAAGGCGGCGAGCGTCTCGGCCGGGTTGTCGATGTCCTCGATCTCGAGCCCGGCCATGGTCATCGCCTCGGCGAGATCGCCGAGCGCCATGTCGGTGTCGAGATGGTCTTTGAGCCAGGAAAGCGTGAACTTCATCGGTCAGATCCGGTCGATGCAGGAGCTTCGGGGGCCGGCGCGGCGCCGGCCGCGACGACCCGTCCGATCATGGTGGACCCGGGCGTGCTGCTGCAGGCGCAGCTTGGAGGGCGCGCTCACGACAGCCCCGTCGCCAGGTTCGCCTGAAGAAGCGGCGAGAAGCCGTAATGGTCGAGCCAGCGCGGGTCCGGCTCGAAGAAGGGGCGAAGGTCCGGCATGCCGTATTTCAGCATGGCCAGGCGATCCACGCCCATGCCGAAGGCGAAACCCTGATACGCGTCCGGATCGAGCCCGCAATTGCGGATCACATTGGGGTGGACCATGCCGCAGCCCAGGATCTCCATCCACTTGTCCCCCGAGCCCACCTTCACCGCGTCGCCGACGCGCTCATAGCGCACGTCCATCTCCGCGGACGGCTCGGTGAAGGGGAAATGGTGCGGCCTGAAGCGCGCCTGAACGTCGCTGGTCTCGAAGAAAGCCGCGACGAACTCGATCAGGCAGGCCTTCAGGTGGCCCATATGGGTCTCGCGGTCGATCACCAGGCCCTCGACCTGATGGAACATCGGGGTGTGGGTCTGGTCCCAGTCGGAGCGATAGACCCGGCCCGGCGCGATGATCCGGATCGGCGGCTTGCGCGTCATCATGGTGCGTATCTGCACCGGCGAGGTGTGGGTGCGCAGCACCTTCGCCGCCTCGCCCTGGCGCGTAGCCATGAAGAAGGTGTCGTGGGTATCGCGCGCGGGGTGGTCCGGCGGGAAGTTCAGCGCGGTGAAATTGTGGAAGTCGTCCTCCACGTCCGGGCCTTCGGCGACGTCGAAGCCCATGTCCGCGAAGATCACCGCCATCTCCTCGAACACCTGCATCACCGGGTGGAGCGAGCCCTTAGCCGCGCGCTCCGCGGGCAGGGTGACGTCGACGCGTTCGGAGGCCAGCGCCGCGTCCATGGCCTCGGTCTCCAGCGCGTCGCGGCGCTCGGCGACCAGCGCGTTCAGCCGGTCCTTCAGCCCGTTCAGCGCCGGGCCCATGACCTGGCGCTCCTCAGGGCTCATCTTGCCCAGCTCGCGCATCTTCAAGGAGACCTCGCCCTTCTTGCCGAGCGCGGCCACGCGCGCGGCGTCGAGCGCGGCGAGATCGCCCGCGGCGTTGATCGCGTCGGTCAGGCGCGCTTCCAGCGCGTCGAGGTCCTCGGTCGCGGCGTCGGTCATGATCGGTCTTCCAAGCGGTCAGGTCCGGCGCTGTTTAGACGAGCCCGCCTGCAAGGTGAAGCGCCGGGGTGAGGGCGCCGACCGCTCAGGTCCGCGCGCTTCGATCTCCGCCCCACCCTGCCAGCCCAAGGGGAGAGCGGCCGCTTCTCCGCCGCCTGACAAAGCTCGACGGTCGCCGGGTATGAGCCGAGCCCTAAACGCTTCCCCTCCCCGGAGGAGGGGCGCCGGCCAGGACCTACTCGCCGCGGGCGTCGAGGATGGCCTCGATCTCGTCCATCACCGCGTCCATGCGGTCGATCACGGCGTTGTAGGGCTCAGGGCTCGCCATATCGAGGCCGGCCGCCTGAAGGATGTCGACCGGATAGTCCGAGCCGCCCGCCTTGAGGAAGTCGAGATAGGTCTCGCGCGCCGCCTCGCCGCCCTGGTTCAGCTGCTCCACGAAGTAGGCCGCGCCGGCGATCGAGGTGGCGTACTGGTACAAATAAAAATTATAGTAGAAGTGGGGAATATAGGCCCACTCGATCATTTCGCGGTCCGTGATCTCCATCACGCCTTCGTCGTGACCGTGATAGCGCTTCAGGATCTCGCCGTAGATCTCGGTCATGCGCGCGCCGGTCAGCGCTTCGCCGCGCTCCACCGCCTCGTGGATCGCCAGCTCGAACTCGGAGAACATCACCTGGCGGTAGTAGGTGCCGCGCATCTGCTCCAGCGCGTAGCCGAGATAGAACAGCCGCTCGTCCTCGCTCTCGGCGGTCTCCAGCATGTGCTCCTGAAGCAGGATCTCCTTGGCGATCGCCGCGATCTCGGTGGTGAAGATGGAGAAGTCGGCGAGTTCGTAGGGCTGATTCTCGTTGGTCAGCACCTGGTGCATCGCGTGGCCCCATTCGTGGGCGTAGGTCGATGCGCTGTTATAGGTGTCCTGGTGGTTCAGGAAGATCAGCGGGTGAACGTCATAGGCCGAGCCGGACATGTAGGCGCCGGAGCGCTTTCCAGGCTGGGGATAGACGTGCATCCAGCGCTCAAGCGAGGCCTCGGCGAACTTGTCGGTGAACTCCGGTCCGAGCACCTCGATCGAGGCGAGCATGTGGTCGCGCGTCTCATCGATCGGGAAGGTCAGATCGGTCTCGACCAAAGCCGGATAGATGTCGTGATAGCCGGGGTCCTCGACGCCCAGCATACGCGCGCGCAGCTCGAAATAGCGGTGCAGCACGTCGATGCGGTCATTCGTGACCTGCACCAGCGTGCGGTAGACCTCCTCAGGAATATTGTCGCCTGACAGGAAGTAAGCCAGCGTGGTGTCGTAATCGCGCGCGGTGGCGATGGCGACGTTCGCCTGGACCTCGCCGTTCAGCGTCGCGCCGAACGTGCTTTCGAACGCGCGCCACTCGCCCCAGAAGGCGTCGAACACGGCGACTCGGTCCTCACGGTTCGCCGCTTCGCGGTGGCGGACATAGCCGGCCGGGGTCAGATGGGCCTCGGTCCCGTCGCTCAGCGTGATGCGCGGCCACTCGATCTCCGCGTTGGCCAGGAGGTCGCGCGCGCTCTGGGGCGCGGCGAGCGCGGTCCCGACGAGCGCGAGCACCTCCTCGGCCTCGGGGGTGAGCACGTGGGGCGCCTGGCGCAGCGTGTCGCGCAAGGACGGGGCGTGTTTCTCAAGGCCCGGCTGCTCGGCGATGAAGGCCTCGATGCGCGCCTCGCCGATCTCGACGATCTCAGGGCCGGCGTAGCTCTGCGCCGCGCTTGCGGCCTGGAACAGGGCCTGGATGCGCCCGACCATGGCCTGGTTTTCGGCGTCGGCGAGATTGGTGTTCAGACGGTTCGAGGCGTAGGTCCACGCCCGCGCCAGCTCCTTGGTGAAGGCCGATTGAGCGTCCAGCGCCTCAAGAAGGGTCGCGGCGCTTTCGCCGAGGCGCCCCTCATAGGAGGCGAGCGTGTCGATCTCGCCGCGCAGGCGCTCCAGCTCGGCCTCCCAGGCCGCCTTGGTCGGGTAGAGGCCGGTCAGATCCCAGACATAGGCCTCGTCGACCGGCGCCGGCGCGCCGTCCTGCGCGAGGCTCGCCGGCGTCATCGCGGCGAGCGCCATAAGGCTCGCGCCCGCCAGTTGGGCCGTCATGCGTTTCATGTGTCGAGTGATCATGGCCCCGCCCCTGTTTCGCCGCGCGGGCCAGATCCCGCCGACTTTGATGAAGCGACAGGTTAGGGCGCGCCCTCCGGACCCGGTAAGTTAAATTCTTGCAAGCTTTCCGGCGAGGGCCTCGGCGCCGGGCCTCTCTGCGCAGACGCTCGGCCACGTTCAACGCCGCCCGGACCACTCCCCTCCCCGCCCGGGGGAGGGCCGGGGTGAAGGGACTTCGCCGCGTCAGGCTGGCGCGCGGTCATCTCCACCCCACCCTGACCCGCCCCGCGAAGGAGAGGGAGGAGCGGCGGCGCGTCGCTGAGCCGACCCCGGCGTCGCGGGTTCAACGAAAAACGCCCGCCGGCGCAGGGCCGACGGGCGTCTTCAACTGGCGGCGGTCAAGCGCGCGCCTTACGCGTTCAGCGCCGACTTCGCCTGGTCGGCGAGCGCCTTGAACCCGTCCGCGTCGCGCACGGCGATGTCGGCGAGAACCTTGCGGTCCAGCTCGATGCCGGCCTTCTTCAGGCCGTTCATGAAGGTGGCGTAGGTCAGATCGTTCAGGCGCGCGGCCGCGTTGATGCGCTGGATCCAGAGCGCGCGGAAGGTGCGCTTCTTGGCGCGGCGGTCGCGATAGGCGTACTGGCCGGCCTTCTCCACCGCCTG
>CAZKBB010000060.1:15500-16571 GCA_964550935.1 uncultured Caulobacterales bacterium | reverse complement strand
ATGCCGCCGATCACCGCGCCGGCGACCTGGCGGTTGCGCTGCTGGCGCACGCACTCCTCATAGCTCTGGGGCGCGGCGGAGTGGCGGCTCTGCGCCGCTGCTGTCCCGGCCGCGACCGGAACGAGAAGGCTCGCGCTAAGAAGCATGGCGGCGAGTTTCATCGGTGTCGTCCTTTCCAGACCCGCGTTTGGCGGGTCCCGTTACAAATCAGCCTAGCACGAAGCAGGCCGTAGGGGCCGAGGCTCCAAGCGCGGAGCGGGCGAGGGCGGCGGCCGGACCCCTCAGACCGGCCGCCGCCGCGCCCGCCGCCCGACGTCCCTACTGGCGGCGAGCGGTGCGCCAGCGTCCGTAGCGGTCGCGGCACATGCGCACCCGGTCGTAGACGACCTCGCCGTTGGGCATGAACACCTCCGCATCGCCCCAGCGGCAGCGCTGGCCGCCATAGCGGTGCCAGTCGCGCGCATGGACCACGCCGCGCACGCCCGAATGCGGGTTGTGCCAGTAGTATGGATCGCCGTGCGAGAGGGCGTGATAGGTCGCGTAATGGTACTGGCCGCGATCGCAGCTGCTCAGCCCCGCGCCGAGCCCGGCGCCGAGGATGCCGCCTGCGAGCAGACCGCCCGCGTCGCCGTCGCTCGCCACGCCGCCGATGATCGCGCCGATCAGGGCGCCGGCGAGCACGTCGCCGCCGTCGCTGCGGCACACCCGGTCGTGGTAGCGCCAATCAGCCTGGTGGTATCCGCGGTCGTAGAACCGGCGATGATAGCGCCAATCGTTGCGGTGATGGGCGTAGCGGCGATCGTAGCGGTGATGACGGCGGTCATAGCGCCGGTCATAGTGGCGACCGAAATGATGCTCGGAGCGGTAGTAACGCTGGTTATGGTGCGCGTGCCGGTAGTCCCGCCGCGCGGCGCGCCTGGCATCACGCCGCGCTTCACGGCGGTAGTCCCGGCGCGCTTCGCGCCGCGCCTCGCGGCGATACTCCCGGCGAGCGTCGCGACGGGCGTCGCGGCGCGCCTCCTGTCTGAACTCGCGGCGGCGCTCGGCGCGGCGTTCCTGTCGCACATCGCG
>CAZKBB010000060.1:0-15400 GCA_964550935.1 uncultured Caulobacterales bacterium | reverse complement strand
TCGCGGCGGCGCTCAGCCCGCCGCTCCTGACGCGCCTCGCGACGACGTTCGGCGCGCTGCTCCTGACGGGTTTCGTTGCGGCGCTCGGCGCGGCGCTCGCGCTGGCTGTTCTCGCGCCATTCGCCGCGATTGTTGCGCGCCTCGGCGCGGCGTGCGCGGCGTTCGGCGCGTTCTTCAATGTTTCGAGCTTGGTCTTGACCGGGCTGCTCGCCGCGCTGAAGCGCGGCGGCGGTAACGCCGGGCGGCGGTGAGGCGCTCAGCGTCGGCGCGACGACCGCTCCAGCGGCCAGCGCGACGAGCGCCAGGGTTCGCATGCTCATGGCGGGGCTCTCCTTTCATGCTCATGTTCGGGCGCAAGAGGGGCCCGACGCTGCCTCACACGTTAAGAAACCGTCGATGAGCCTGACATGAACAGGCCCGTTCAGCTTCACCCGCCGCCTTGACCGGCGCGCCCGGCGCGCGCTTTCTCCCGGCCATGTCCCGTCGCCAGCAATCCAGACGCCGTCCGGCGAAAGCCCATCGCGCCAAGCCGGTCGAGGCCGAAGCGCAAGCCGAGCGCCTGGGCGCGCGCGGAGACGCGCTCTGCCGAACGTCTGAGGGCGTGAGCGCGTTCGTCGCGAATCTGCTGCCCGGCGAACGCGCGCGGATCGCAATCCGGGGCGATCGTGGAACGGTGATCGAACGCCTCACCGACGCGTCCGAGCGGGTCGCGCCGGACTGCCCGGTGGCTGAGGCTTGCGGGGGCTGCGCGCTTCAGCACATGGCGCCGGACGCCTATCGCGAGTGGAAGCGCCGCCTCGTCGTTGAGGCGCTGGAGCGTGAGGGGCTCGACGCGGCGGTCGATCCGCTCGTCGAGGCCTGGGGCGAGGGGCGACGCCGCGCCGCGTTTCATGCCGCGCGTACGATGAACGGCGTCGTCTTCGGGTATCGCGAGCGCGCCGGGCCGCGTGTCGTGGACACGAGCGACTGTCCCGTCGCCGCGCCGGCGGTGCGCGAGGCGATCCCGGCCCTGCGGCGGCTCAGCGAGGTGCTGCTCGCCAAGCGCAAGCCGGGCGCGGAGATCACGCTGGCTGTCGCGGACATGGAGCCAGGCCTGGACGTCGCGATCTCACAGGTCGGCCAAGTCACGCTGGCCATGCGCGAGGCGGCCGCCGAGGCGGCGCGTGCGGGCGGCTGGGCGCGCGTGACGATCGACGCCGATCCGGTCGCAGCCGCAGCGGCGCCTTTCGTGCGCTTCGGCAAGGCCGAAGTCTCGCCGCCGCCGGGCGGGTTCCTGCAGGCGACCGGAACGGGCGAGCGCGTGCTCGCCGCGGCGGTGCTCGCCGCGCTGCCGGACGGTGCGAAACACGTGTTCGATCTTTACGCCGGCTCCGGCGCCTTCGCGCTGCGTCTGGCTGAGCGCGCCCCGGTTACGGCGGTGGAGGGCGACGAGGATGCGACAGCGGCCTTGCGCCGGGCCGCCGACCGCACGCCGGGGCTGAAACCGGTCGAAACGATGTGGCGCGATCTGGTGCGCGAGCCGATGACGCCCGGCGAGTTGGGGAAGGCCGACCTCGTGGTCGTTGATCCGCCGCGCGCCGGCGCCAAGCTCCAGGCCGAGGAGCTCGCCGTTTCGGGTGTCGGCCGCATCGCCATGGTCAGCTGCAACCCGGCGACGTTCGCACGCGACGCCGCGATCCTTGTCGAAGGCGGCTACCGGACCGGTCGCGTCACGCCGGTCGATCAGTTCGCCTGGACCGGGCATGTAGAGTTGGTCGCGGTGTTCGAGCGGACTTAAGCCTTATCCGCACTGGGCGCGATGGCGCAGCTTGTGGTCGGCGAGCACGAGGGCGGCCATCGCCTCGGCGACCGGCACCGCGCGGATGCCGACGCACGGGTCGTGACGGCCCTTGGTGGACACGGTGGTCTCTTCAAGGTTCGTGTTGAGCGTCTCGCGTTCGATGCGGATCGAGCTGGTCGGTTTGATCGCAACGCGCACCACGAGATCCTGTCCGGTGGAGATACCCCCGAGCACGCCGCCATTGTGGTTCGTCCTGAAGGCCGGCGCGCCGTCATCGCCGCGGCGCATCTCGTCGGCGGCGTCTTCCCCGCGCATGCCCGCAGCGGCCATTCCGGCGCCGATCTCGACGCCCTTCGCCGCGTTGATCGACATCATGGCGCTCGCCAGATCGGCGTCGAGCTTGCCGTACACCGGCGCGCCCCAGCCGGCGGGAAGTCCGCTGACGTGAAGCTCCACCATCGCGCCGACGGAGGAGCCGGCCTTGCGCACCGCGTCCATGTCGTCGCCCCAGGCCGCGGCGGTCTCGGCGTCAGGTGAGAAGAAGTCGTTGCGGTTCACCTGATCCCAGTCCCAGCGCGTGCGGTCGATCATGCGTTCGCCGACCTGGACCAGCGCGGCCCGGATCGAGACCGCCTCGCCCAGTACCTGGCGCGCCACCGCGCCGGCGGCCACGCGCGCGGCTGTCTCCCGCGCGGAGGAGCGCCCGCCGCCGCGATAGTCGCGCACGGCGTATTTGGCGTCGTAGGTGAAGTCGGCGTGGCCCGGCCGCCAGACGTCGCGGATATCGGAATAGTCCTTGGAGCGCTGGTCGACGTTCTCGATCATCAGGCTGATCGGCGCGCCTGTGGTGACTGGTCCCCCGGTGCGCTCATCCTCGAACACGCCGGAGAGGATGCGAACCTGATCAGGTTCGCGGCGCTGGGTGACATGGCGGGACTGACCGGGCCGACGCCGGTCCAGCCAGGGCTGGATGTCGGCCTCGCTCAACGTCAGGCCCGGCGGGCAGCCGTCGACCACGCAGCCGAGCGCGGGCCCATGGCTCTCGCCCCAGGTGGTGAAACGGAACAGGCGGCCGAACGTGTTGTGAGACATCGCGCAATTGAAGGCTGGAGAGGACCGTAGCTGCGCGCCAAGCTAGGCCGCCTCGGGCGCCGCGTCACCCTTAAGCGGCGCGGTCTTTCTTCCCGCGCGCCCAACCGGCGAAACGCGCGGCGGGTGACGCCTTCACGAAGCGGTCGAGAAAGGCCGCGAGCACGCCCCCGATCTCGCCCGATTCCGCGCGCGCATTCTGCTCTTCCAGCTGCTTCAGCTTGCGCTCGCGCGCTTCGCGCTCCTTGCGGCCCTTGTCGAGTTGAGGATCGACCATGACATCGCGCACGCTCAGCTGAATGCGCCAGTGCGCATCGCCGACCGGCGACAGGATCATACCCGTGCGCGCACCGGTCGGGATGCGCACCATCGTGGTGCGGTCCTCTCCGATCTGCACGGTGCGAAGGCCGCCCTTGCGCGCCTCTTCCGGCGTGATCACCAGGGCGTGCCGGCGGGGCGCGTACTGGCGCAGGACTTCGTAGGCCTTCAGAAGGGTCTGGAGCCTGGCCAGGGTCTGCGGCGTCGCCTCGCTGGTGTCGGGGTGGACCGTCTTCACCCGCTTGCGGAACGCCGCCTTTACGACATCGAAATCCTCGTCGCCCATCAGGCCGAGGGCTTCGTAAGCGCGGGTTATGAGCTTGGCGCGGTCGGTCATGACAGCGAGGATAGACGGGTCAGGTTTTGCAAAGGTTGACGACCCGCGCAGCGCGGCTAGCTATTGAGCGCTTCGAGACGCCCTGGAAAGGCCGCCCCCGTGTCGGACAAGCTCATACCGCCGTCGCCGTCGTCCTCGGACTACGCCGAGGAGACCGAGGACGCTCCCGAAGACGTCGTGTTCGACCGCGAGGATCCCTTCGCGCTGTTTGAAGACTGGCTTGAAAAGGCCAAGACCACGGAGCCGAACGACCCCAACGCCATGGCGCTGGCGACAGCCGACGAAACCGGCGCGCCGGACGTGCGCATGGTGCTCTTGAAGGGCTTCGACCGGGACGGCTTCGTCTTCTACACGAACACCGAAAGCGCCAAGGGCCTGCAGATCCGGGCGAACCCCCAGGCGGCCTTGTGCTTCCACTGGAAGTCGCTGCGCCGACAGGTGCGCATCAGAGGGCCGGTCGCGCCGGTCGGCGACGATGAAGCGGACACCTATTTCCAGTCGCGCGCCCGGGACAGCCGGATCGGCGCCTGGGCGTCGAAACAGTCGCGTCCCCTGGAGAGCCGCGTCTCGCTGGAACGCGAGGTCGCCAAGTACGCCGCCAAGTTCAATATCGGCCACGTACCGCGGCCGGAACACTGGACCGGCTTTCGCCTGGCGCCGCGGTCGATCGAGTTCTGGCGCGACCGGGCCTTCCGCCTGCACGACCGCATGGTGTTCTCACGCGAAACGCCGCACGCCTCGACGTGGTCGGTGGAGCGGTTGTACCCTTGAGCGGGCCGTCGATCGGAAAGGGCAGGGGCATGCAGGACATCGCGCGGCTGATCCGCCACATCGTCGTCGGCCTCGCCGCAACGCTCGCCATCGTCACGCCGCTCTTCTTCGCGGTCGCGGCGCTGGGCACGAAATTCGGGGCGTGGGGCTACCCGTTCGGCCTTTCCACGCTGACCTTCCAGTGGGGACCACGCCTCTTGATGGCCGCCCTGGCGCTCGGCGTCATCGCGCTCGCCGTGATCGTGATCTTCCGGGTGGTGTTCGGCCGCGCGAACGCGCCGGCGGCCGGCGGCTGGATCGCGGCCTTCGCCGCGATCGCGGTCGGGGCGGGCGGGCTGTGGTTCGCCGCCGACGTGCGCGCGACCGCGGGCGAACTGCCCCCGATCCATGACGTCTCCACAGACCGTCAGGACCCGCCGCAATTCTCCGACGCTCTGGCGCGCCGACGCGGGGAGGCGTCCAACTCGCTCGATTACGCCTCAAAGACCATTCCGGAAGCCGTAAGCGGGCGGTGGCCTGACTACGCCGGCATGGCCGTCTCCGAGGCTCAGGCCGAGGCCTATCCCGACATCCAGCCTATCGCGCTGGAGGCGAGCCCGGAGGGCGCCTTCGAAGCCGCGCTCGCCGTGGCGCGCGATCTCGGCTGGCATGTCGGCGCGACTTCGTCTGAGGCGATGATGTTCGAGGCGACTGCGGAGACCTTCTGGTTTGGCTTCCTCGATGATGTCGCGGTGCGCGTGAGCGAGGCCGGCGATGGCGGCGCGGTCGTGGACGTGCGCTCTGTTTCGCGCGTCGGCCTGTCCGATCTCGGCGCGAACGCGGCGCGCATCCGACAGTTCGAAGACCGCCTGCGCGATCGGTTGAGCTGAGGCTCAGCCGAGCGCGTAGTCGGTCTCGAGCCCGGGCTCGCCGGAACAGCGCACCTGGCCGGTTTCGGTCAGCCGGATCACGTGGGCGAGCACCGAATGCGCCGCGGCCGGATGAAGGCGCGTGTCCACATCGGCGTACATGGACGCGACCATGTCCGGGATGCGCGTGCGCCCGGCTTTGATCTCGGCGAGGATCTGCGCCTCGCGCTTCATCCGGTGCGCGATGTAGGCGTCGAGGAAGGGCGCCGGCTCGGTGATCGCCGGGCCGTGGGTGGGCCTGATGGTGTCGAAGCCGCGCGCGCGCACGCGCTCCAAGGAGGTGAGATAGTCGCCCATATGCCCATCGGGCGGGCTCACCACGCTCGTCGACCAGCCCATGACATGGTCGCCGGAGAACAGCGCGTTCTCCTCCTTCAGCGCGTAGCAGACATGGTTGGAGGTGTGTCCGGGCGTGTGCATCGCCTCAAGCGTCCAGCCCGGCCCCTCGAACACGTCCCCGTCGGCCACCTCCACGTCAGGCCGGAAGCTCCAGTCGTCGCCGGCTTCCATGCGCACTTCTCCGCCTTCCGGCGCAGGTCCGGCGGGACGCTTTCCATAGACCTTGCAGTCGTGATCGGCGGCGAGCGCGTGGGCGAGCGGGGAGTGGTCGAGATGGTGATGGGTCACAAGCACCTTCACCACGCGCTCGCCCTGGAGCGCGGCGTCGAGCGCTGAGCGATGCTCGGGCCTGTCGGGGCCGGGATCGATCACGGCGACCTCGCCCGATCCGATGATGTATACGCCGGTGCCGGTGAAGGTGAAGGGGCCGGGATTGGGCGCGATCACGCGGCGCACCAGCGCGCTGAGCTGGTCGCAGCGGCCGTACTCGAACTCGAACTCTCTTACGAAGGGGATGGCGGTCATGTCTGATCTCAGAAGGCCGGTTTGCAGGCGGCGGCGCGGGCTTCGGCGTAGGCGCGCAGGCGCGCTGCGATCGCGCGCACAGAGGCGAGCTTGTCCTTGAAGGGCAGGGCGGTGGGGGGACCCATATCGGTCTTGTTCACATCCACGATCCACAGCCGGCCGTCGCGGCGGTCGCGCAGAACATCAATACCGCCCCAGTCGAGGCCCATGGCGCGGGCGAAGTCGGCGATGAAGCCGCGCTCGGCCTCAGTGAACACGGCCTTCGGATCGAGAAGGCGCACCTCGCTGTTGTAGTTTTCAAAGCGGCGTGCGGCCGGGCGGCGCTTGAGATAGACCACCGGAATCTCGCCTCCGACGGTCGGACAGCGCAGGTCCTCCACGCACCCGTCGGGCGCGCGGGTGTCGACGAAGCGCTGCCAGACCAGCCCGTCGGCGGGGCGCGGGCCCTCGGCGAGGCGTCCGTCATGGGCGCCGTTCTTCTCGGACTTGCCCACCATCGCGCCGGTCCAGGTCTGCGGATCGACGCTGAGAGAGCGCCCTGAGACCTGTTCGAACACCCGCGCCACGCGGCTTTTGGAGACGTCGGGGCAGCCGGCGTTGACGATCGCAAGGCCGCCGGCTTCGGGCGCGGGGCTGACCGTAACGTCTTCGAAGAAAAAGCCGAGATCAGCCTCCCCCGGGCGCGCCGCGATGCGCAGGCCCGCAAGCTGCACCGCAGGCCAGATCAGGTACCACGGGCGCGGCCGGTCCGGCGCGAACCAGATGCGCGGCCCGTCAGCAGCGACGCGCCGGCGCTCGGCCTCGACGGCCACGTGGAAGCGCAGCCAGCTCAGGCACGCCGCGACCACGCCCGGCTCGACAGGCACCTCAGCGCCGGTCTTGCCGACGTGAACCACGCCGTCGGCGTATCGGAAATCGCGCCACCACGCGGTCGTGCTCACTACGCATGCTCCTTAGTTGCGAAGAAAACGGTAAGGCGTTTCGCAGCCGGGCTCCATCGAGGACGCGTTCACGAAAGCGGCGCCGCTCTTGCGAGCGGGGTGGCGAACCGAGCCTCTTGGAGCCGCTCTTGAAGCCCCCCGCCGCAATCGCCGCCGCTATCGCAGACACCGCTCTTTTCGTCAGCGCCCGCCTGCGCATGGCGCTGTGCGCGCTGTTCGCCGTATGGTTGGTGAAGGTGGTCGCGTTCGGGTTGCCCGGCTTGCAGCCCGCGGGCGAGACGAGCGCGGCGCGCGCGCCGATCCCGGCCGCCGCGACTGCGGGCGCGCCTTGATAACGCCCTTTTGACCGGGGACAACGTCACAAGTTTGTAGCGTAAGCCTCGTGGGGGCGAGGCGAAGAGGGGGTCATGTACGGCTACGTCATCCGGCGCGTGCTGTTCGCGATACCGACGATCCTGGTGATCATCACGGTCGCGTTCTTCATGATGCGCGTTGCGCCCGGCGGGCCGTTCGACCTCGAACGCCCGATGCCGGAAGAGATCCGTCAGAACATCCTTGCGGCCTACGGCATGGATCAGCCCGTCTGGAAACAGTACGTGGACTATCTGGCTGGGCTTGCGCAGTTCGATCTCGGCCCCTCGCTGAAATTCCGCGACAAGGACGTCGCCGACATCATTGCGGAGGGTTTGCCCGTCTCCGCCACGATCGGTCTTCTTGCGATCTCGCTCGCGCTCGCGGTGGGCGGCGTCTTGGGCTCCATCGCGGCGCTGCGCCAGAACACCGCGGGCGACTACGCCGTGGTCGGGTTCGCCACCGTGGGCATCGTCATCCCGCCCTTCGTGGTCGGCCCGATCCTGGCGCTGGTGTTCGGCATCTATCTAGGCTGGCTTCCCTCCGGCGGGCTCGATCCCAGGCAAGGTATGACGCCTGAACGCCTCGTACTGCCGGTGCTGACGCTCGCCTTGCCGCAAATTGCGATCATCTCCCGGCTCATGCGCGCCTCGATGATCGAGGTGATCCGGTCGAACTACATCCGCACCGCGCGCGCCAAGGGGCTGTCGGGGCCGGTCGTCCTGTTCCGGCACGCCTTGCGCAGCGCGATCCTGCCGCTGGTGAGTTATCTCGGCCCGGCCTCGGCCGCGCTGCTGACCGGCTCCATCGTGATCGAGCAAGTCTTCCAGCTGCCCGGCATCGGGCGGCAATTCGTCCAGGCCGCGCTGCAGCGCGACTACACCGTCGTGATGGGCGTCGTGATCCTTTACGCGAGCCTGATCATCATCCTCAATCTGATCGCGGACCTGCTTTACGCCGCGCTCAATCCGAAGGTGAAGTACGACTGATGGTCCTGACCTCGACGCCCACCGACAAGGCGCAGCTGATGCAGGACGCATCGGTGAAGGGCCGCTCGCTTTGGGACGATGCGCGCACGCGGCTTCTGCGCAACAAGGCCGCGGTCGGGGGGATGATCCTGCTCGCGATCCTCGTGGTGCTCGCCTTCCTCGGCCCGCTGATCTGGGTGCACGACGCAAGCTTCATCTATCGCGACCGCGTCCAGATCCCGCCGACCTGGGAGAACCTGCACGTCTTCGGCACCGACGCGCAGGGGCGCGACCTGTTCGCGCGCAACCTCGTCGGGCTTCGCATGTCGCTCATGGTCGGCGTCGTGGCGACCATGGTTTCGCTGGCGATCGGGGTGACCTGGGGCGCGATCGCGGGCTTCATCGGCCGGCGCGTCGATCAGGTGATGATGCGCATCGTCGACGTGCTCTACTCGCTGCCCTTCATCTTCTTCGTGATCATCCTGATGGTGGTGTTCGGTCGAAACATCATCTTGATCTTCGTGGCGATCGGCGCGGTGGAATGGCTGACCATGGCGCGCATCGTGCGCGGCCAGACCATCGCCCTGAAGGGCATGGAGTTCGTCGAGGCCGCTCAGGCCGCCGGCGTGGGGCAGCTCTCCATCATTCGCCGGCACGTCGTGCCGAACGTGCTGGGACCGGTCGTGGTCTACGTCACGCTGACGATCCCGGTCGTGATTCTGGCGGAGAGCTTCCTCTCCTTCCTGGGCCTTGGCGTTCAGGAGCCGCTGACCTCGCTCGGCAACCTGATCTCCAACGGCGCACGCGACATGGAGGTCGCGCCCTGGACGCTGATCGTTCCGGCGCTGACCATGATGCTGACGCTGTTCTGCTTCAACTTCATCGGCGACGGCCTGCGAGACGCGATCGATCCGAAGGATCGCTAGCGGCTCGCGTCTACCAAGGCCCGGGGTGAGACGCGATCGATCCGAAGGATCGCTAGCGGCTCGCGTCTACCAAGGCCCGGGGTGAGACGCGATCGATCCGAAGGTTCGCTAGCCTCGCCCAGCCGATCGCCGGATCGCTACTGAAGCCGCCGGGCTCGGAAGCGCCGCCCGTCATGGCTCAGCTCCATGAAGAACGAGCCGAACGCACCCCTGTCGATCTCGGCGGTGAGCGTGCCGCGCAGCGAGCGCCGGATCGGGCTGACGCGCGTGTCGTCGGTTTGAAGCCAGACCTGGCCGTTCTCCAGCGCGACGCGGACCCTGTTGCCGCGCAGCCACTCCACCGAATCGACCGGCGCGCCGCGCACGGTTTCCAGGTCCCCGCCCTGGAACACCGCTTCCCCGCCTTCGGGCAGGGATTCGACGACGGGCGCGGCGTCCTCGCCGGAGCCTGAGAATATCCCGGCCAGACCGGAAAGACTGGGCATCGAGATGCCGAACGTGTCGCGCTGGACTGCACGAATGCGCGCGGTCTCAACCACCGTAACCTCTTCAGCGTCCACCGCCTCGGCGAGCGCGGCGGTCTCCCGGTCGAAGCACGCCAGGCGCCCGGCCGGGTCTTCCAGGCTGCGGCAGCCGAGCAGCCCGTCGATTGCGTCGCTGTCGGTCGCGGCGTCCTGAGCGGCGGCGCCTGAGGCGAGCGCGAGCGCGCCGGCGCCGGCGAGGAGAAGAGCTTTAGGGCTGGCGTACATGTGCGCGTCGTTCCAGTTTTGCTTGCGTCGCTGGACTATCCTCTAGGAAACTGCGCGTGTCGATCCACCCCGCGCCGTTCGCTGGAAGCCGGGACCGCGCCGCGCCGTCAGGGCGCACCGTTCGAACATCCGATGGGAGCACTGATGAAACGCTGGACCCGTATCGCCGCCGCCCTGATCTGCGGCGCCTCCACCTTGACGCTTGCCGCCTGCGGCGGCGCCGGAGACGCTGATCCGGACGCGGTTGTGCTCCACCGCGGCAACGCGGCCGAGCCCTTCTCGCTCGATCCCCACAAGGCGAGCGGGACGTGGGAGAACAACATCATCGGCGACATGTTCATCGGTCTGTTCACCGAGGACGCCGCCGGCGAACCGGTCTTCGGCATGGCGACGGACTACGACGTGTCCGAGGACGGGCTGACCTGGACCTTCAGTTTGCGCGAGGCGCAATGGTCCGACGGCGAGCCGGTCACGGCCGAGGACTTCGAGTACGGCATGCGCCGCATCCTCACCCCGGCCACTCTGGCCCAGTACGCCTCGCTTCTGTTCCCGATCAAGAACGCGCGCGGCGTGAATACCGGCGATCTTGAACCTGAAGCGCTCGGCGTCACCGCAATCGACGAGCGTACGCTGCAGATCGATCTGGAGTTTCCAGCGCCCTACCTGCCGGGCCTTCTTACCCACTACACCACCTTCCCGGTGCCCGAACATGTGGTCGAGGAGCATGGCGACGCGTGGATTCAGCCGGAGAACATCGAGGTCAACGGGCCCTACAAGCTCGTTGAATGGCGCGCGAACGACTTCGTGTACGTCGAGCGCAACGAGAACTTCTTCGATAACGAAAATGTCTGCGTCGACGAGGTGTTCTTCTACCCGACCGTAGATGCGAACTCCGCCGCGCGGCGCGTGCGCAACGGCGAGCTGGACCTGAACACCGACTTCGCCGGCCAGCAGCTCGAATTCCTGCGCGAGCAGGTTCCCGACTATGTCCGGGTCCATCCCTATCTGGGCATCGTCTACTTCTCAGCGAACACCACCGAGCCCCCGCTCGACGATCCGCGGGTGCGAAACGCGCTGTCCATGGCGATCGACCGCGACTTCATCGCCGACGAGATCCTGATCACGGGGCAGACGCCGGCCTACTCCTTCGTGCCGCCCGGCGTGAACGAATACCCCGGCGGGGCCCGCGCCTCCTGGGCCGACACGCCGGTGGAGGAGCGCCGCGAGATGGCGCGCGATCTCCTGCGCGAGGCGGGCTTTGGCCCGGACAACCCGCTCGAGGTTGATTACACCTTCCGCTCCACAGGGGATAACCCGCGCGTGGCGCCGGTTGTTCAGCAGGACTGGGAGCTGATCGCGGACTGGGTCGATGTCGAGATCGCCCAGGTGGAGACGCAGATCCACTACTCCAACCTGCGCGCCGGCGACTACGAGCTCGGCGACGGCGGTTGGATCGGCGACTACAACGACGCCTACAACTTCCTCTTCCTCGCCGAGAGCGACTCCGTGCCGATGAACTATCCGCGCTGGAGCAACGAGGAATTCGACACGCTCGTGGACCGCGCCAACCGCACGCTCGATCCGGTCCAGCGCGGCGCCCTGCTGGCGCAGGCCGAGCAGGTCATGCTCGACGATCAGCCCTACATGCCGATCGTGTTCTATGTGAACAAGGCGCTGGTGAACCCCGAGGTGACCGGTTGGGAGGACAATATCGTCCATATCCACCGCACCCGGTATCTGTGCTTCGCCGACCTCGAGAACGGCGAGGCCGAGCCGGTGTCTCAAGACGGATGACGCAAAGGCTCTAAGCGCAGGGGGCGTCAGCGACCATGACGGAGGCGGATGACGCCGCAGGCGCGGCGGCGGAGCATGTCGCCGCGGCCGCCATGGTCGAGACGCGTCCCTCGCGGCCCGCCGCGATCAAGCCTGACACGCTCGAGGGCACGTGCTCGAACTGCGCCACCGAGCTGACCGGCCCGGTCTGCCATCAATGCGGCCAGGTCGATGATCGCTATCATCGCCCCGTCCTGCAGCTGATCCGCGAGGGCCTTGAGAATCTCTTCGCGCTCGACGGGCGCTTCGCGCGCACCGTACCGGCGCTCATGGTGTTTCCCGGCCGGGTGACGCGGGAGTTTCTCTCGGGCAAGCGCGCGCGCTTCATTCCCCCGTTCCGGCTCTACATTCTCGCCTCTCTGCTCCTGTTCGTGCTTGTCCCGTTCATGTTTGGCGAGGTGAATATCGGTACGCCCGGCGCTGCGTCGGCGTCCCTGAGTGAAGCCCGCGCGGAGATCGACGCCGCGCAGGAAAGCGGCGAAATCACCGCGGAGGAGGCTGAGCGCGCCCGCGACGCGCTCAGCGCCTTAGGCCCGATCCTCGCAAACGGCGCAGCCGACGAGGCCGAAGCGTCCGAGGAACGCGGAGCCGGTGACGACGCGCCGGCGCGCGACCCGCCCGGCGACGCCTCCTCGAATGAGGCCGGCGGCGCGGCCGGCGATGGAGGCGCGCAGCCGCGTGACGTGGAGCGTGAGGTTCGCGCCGCCATCGCCGAGGCGCAGGCGAACGGTTCGTTCGGCGTCGACGTCGTGCCCGGGGAAGGGGGAATGGACCGCTTCAGCGTGCGCCGGCAGCTGGCGCCGGAAGAATTCGGCGGGACATCTGATTCTATCCTCCCACGATCGTGGCGGGCCTATCTCGCCGATCAGGTCGTGAAGGTGAACGAGGACCCGCAGGAATGGCTTGAGGAGTCCATCTCCTGGACCCCGCGGGTCATGTTCTTGATGGTTCCGGTCTATGCGCTTTTACTCGGGCTGGTCTATGTCTGGCGGCGCGGCTTCTTTTTCTACGATCACCTGATCGTATCGCTGCATTTCCAAGCCGCGCTGTTCATCGCGATGGTGCTGGGCATGGCGGCGGCGCCGCTGATCGGCGCGGGCTGGGTGATGCTTGCGCTTTTCGTCTACTCCAACCTCTATCTCTACAAGATGATGCGCACGGTCTACTGCCGCGGACGGATCACATCCGTGCTGCGCGTGCTGACCCTCGATTTTCTCTACATGATCGTGCTGAGCTTCGCCCTGTCGCTGGTCTTCATGCTCGGCATCATGACGGTGTGACCGGCCTCAGCGTGGCGGGCGCGCCGGCTCGTAGGTGCGCGCCCCGCCGCGGGAGGCCTCGCGCGCTTCGATCAGCGCACGAATTTCCGGCGTCTCCATCAGCGCATTGAGACGCGCAGCCGCTGCAGCTCCTTCAGCCGATATGCCGAACAGCGCCTGGAGCGCCTCCACCGGCGTGGGGCGGCGCGGGAAGCGACGCAGATTGATCGTCTCGTCCTCACCGACCTCCGCCAGCTCGGCCGCGCCCTCGACCGCATCGCGCAAGCCGCCGATCCGATCGACCAGACCACGGTCCAGCGCTTGGGCCCCGGTCCACACCCGCCCGCGGGCGATTTCCTGCACGCGCGACAGAGGCAGGCCCCGACCGTCGGCGACCTTGCCTGTAAAGTCCTCGTAAGTGTCCTCCATCAGGCGGGTGAAAGCCTCGCGCTGAGACTCCGTCCAGGTTTGCGACGCCGACAGCGCGGTGGCGTACTCGCCCCCGACCGACGCGGCTTCAAGGTTGAGCCCGATCCGGTTCAGCGCGCCGTCGATCGCGACCTTCCCGCCGAGCACGCCGATCGACCCGGTGAGCGTGGTCTCATGGGCGTAGATCAGATCGGCCGGCGCGGCGATGTAGTAGCCGCCGGACGCCGACACCGTCGCCATCGAGATGACCACCGGCTTGCCCGTGTCCTGCGCGCGAGTGATCGAATCCCAGATCTGATCGGAAGCCGTCGCGGAGCCGCCCGGCGTATCCAGGCGCACCACGATGGCCCGCACGGAGTCGTCGCCGGCGGCCTCGTCAATCGCTGCGGCCATGGTGTCGGAGCCGATCACCTCGCCGCCGCCGAAGCCAGGCTCGGCCTCGCCGGTCGCGATGGGGCCCTGGCCTTCGATCAGCGCGATCGTCGCGCCGCCGCGGCCTCGTTGTCCGGGCTGTCGAGCGCGGGCGTACGTCTCGATCTCGACGATGCGCGCATCGCCGCCCCCGGCGCGCTCCAGCGCATCCTGGCGCGCCTCGGCGACCTGGCCGAGACGATCCACGAGGCCGGCCTGCTCCGCCTCCTCGGCGGAATAGGGGCCCGAGACGAGCGTCTGGCGCAGCGCGTCCGCCTCCATCTCGCGATCGGCCGCCAGAGCGGAGGACGCGTTGTCGAAGATCGAGCCCAGATAGGCGTTCACCGCCTCGCGATGGGCCTCGGTGAAGGTGCTCTCGGTGTAGACGTCGGCGGTGTTTTTATACTCGTAGAACTGGGCGAACTCCGGTTCGGCGCCGATCTCCTCGAAAAACCCGCCGAGAAACAGCGTTTCGGTGGACAAGCCCACCGCGGAGAAGGAACCCGTGGGCTGCAGCCAGAGCGCGTCCGAGGCCCCGACGGCGAAATAGTTGATCACGCCTGATCCGAAGAAGTCCTGGCTGTGCGCGACGACGAACTTGCCGCTGTCGCGGAAGTCCTGCATCGCGGCGCGGATCTCCTCGGCCTGGCCAGGCGGCATGCCGAACTCATTTGCGCGCAGGAACACGCCCTGGACCCGCCCATCGGCCTCGGCGCGCTGCAGCGCGGTGACGATCTCCACCGTGGAAAGGGGATCGGCGAAGGCGAAAGGTGAAAGGGCGGGTTGGTCGAGGCGCGTCGCGCGCAGGTCGAGTTCGATGACCATGGGCCCGGCGGGCAGCGTGTCGGAGGCCGGGTCGGCGGACTGGATCGCCGAACTGATCAGAGCCCCCACGAGGAAGACCATGAGCACGACGGTAAGGATCGCCCCGATGACGACGCCCACGATCGAGCCGAAAAATGTGATCCAGAATTGTTTCATGATCCCCTCGAAGTCATCCGCGTCGGCGCGCCGCCGACCCTTCGCCCTGACATTAGGGCGCGGGGGCGGTGCGGGAAAGCACGCGAACGTGTCTTTTCGATAACGGTTCCGGGCGGGCGCGCACGGAACCGGGGTCGAGGGGCCGCGTCGGGATCGCGGCGGAAATGGTCGGAGCAGCAGGATTTGAACCTGCGACCCCTGCCTCCCGAAGACAGTGCTCTACCAGGCTGAGCTATGCTCCGAACCGGATCGCGGCTTATAGAGAACCGAACCGCACGGCGCAATCGCCCTTTTGCGGTTCGCACGCAGGCCGACGCAGCGCCTTCGCGCCGTCTCCGCGCCGGGTGCAGGGGGCTTGTTGCATCCCGCTCGGCGAACGGCTATCTAGCCGCCTCCCGCGCGGGTGCGGTCCGTGCGGCCTTGGGGCGTGGCCAAGTGGTAAGGCAGCGGTTTTTGGTACCGCCATTCCCAGGTTCGAATCCTGG
>CAZKBB010000059.1:0-16844 GCA_964550935.1 uncultured Caulobacterales bacterium | reverse complement strand
ACGGCTACACCGCCACGCGCCACCAGCGCGAAGTCGGCACCGGCTATTTCGACCTGGTCAACACCACCCTCTCCGGCGGCTCGTCCTCGACGACGGCCATGTCGGAATCGACAGAAACGGCTCAGTTCAAGCCCGCCGCGGCCGAATAGAGCCTTCGCCTTTGGTCCGGACCGCTGGATGTCCGGACCGTGGAGCGCCGCCCCTGACCGCTGGATGTTTGGGGCGGCGCTCCCCGCCGCTTCAGGGTTTGGTCCGGGCGGCTGGATGTCCGGACCCGGAGCGCCGTCCTGGACCCGCTGTGTTCGGGGCGGCGCCCCCCTCCATACGCCGGGCGCCCGATCTTCGGAGCGACCCTCACAGTTTGATCCGGACCGCTGGATGTCCGGATTACGAGCGCCGGCCCGGGCCGCTGGATGTCCGGGACCGGCGCTCTTACTTTTCACCTCCCGCCAAGCCCCGCCATGACAGACGCCTCCACCTGTGATCTTTGCGATGCGCACCCGGGTGCGGTGCGCGTACTGTCGCCCGTTCTGCGCAGCTTCGGCGGCCGGCGCGCCTTCCACGGCGCGGTTGAGACCGTGACCACTTGGGAGGACAATTCGCGTGTGCGCGAGGCGGTCTCAGAGCCCGGCCGGGGCCGGGTGCTCGTCGTGGACGGGGGCGGTTCGGTGAAGCGCTCGCTCCTGGGCGGCGATCTGGCGAAAACGGCCGCCGCGAACGGTTGGGCCGGCGTCGTCGTCAACGGCGCGGTGCGCGACGGCGCCGAGCTGGAGGCCGAGCCTCTGGGCGTGCTTGCGCTCGCCCTGGTCCCGATGAAGACCGAAAAGCGCGGTCACGGCGAGCGCGGCGGACCGGCGCGGCTTCCCGGCGCCCTGGCGCGGCCGGGCGATCATCTTTACGCCGATCGCGACGGGGTGATCCTCAGCGACCGGCCCCTGCACGAGACCTAAGAGTTAAAGGAGATCCGCGATGCGCGGCGACATGAACGGCGTCACCGTCAAAGGTGAAATGCGCGACGGTTATGAGCAGATCCTCACCCCGGAAGCGCTGGCGCTCCTGGGCGATCTGCACCGGCGCTTCGACGCCGAGCGCAAGCGTCTGCTGCTTGAGCGCGCCGCGCGCCAGGCCCGGCTGGACGCCGGCGAGGAGACGCTGGACTTCCCCGAAGAGACCGCCGCGATCCGCGCCGGCGACTGGACCGTGCTCCCCGCCCCGGCCGATCTGCAGGACCGGCGCGTGGAGATCACCGGTCCGGTGGATCGCAAGATGATCATCAACGCGCTGAATTCCGGCGCGAAATGCTTCATGGCCGACTTCGAGGACGCCTCCACCCCGTCCTGGACCAACATGATGGACGGCCAGGTCAATCTGCGCGACGCGGTGCACCGCCGGATCGACTTCACCGACCCGGCCAACGGCAAGACCTATGCGCTCAAAGACGACCACGCCGTGCTGATCGTGCGCGCGCGCGGCCTGCACCTGGACGAGGCCCATGTGGAGGTCGACGGCGAGGCGATGGCCGGCGCCTTCTTCGACTTCGCGCTTTATCTCATGCACAACCACGCCGAGCTGAAGAAGCGCGGCACGGGCCCCTACTTCTACCTGCCCAAGCTGGAGACCCGTTTCGAGGCGCGGCTGTGGGCGCTGGTCATTCGCCACTGTGAGGAGGCGCTGGGGCTGGAGCGCGGAACCGCGCGCGTCACCGTGCTGATCGAAACCCTGCCGGCGACCTTCGAGCTGGACGAGATCCTTTACGAGCTGCGCGAGAACATCACCGCGCTCAACGCCGGGCGCTGGGACTACATCTTCAGCTACATCAAGCGTCAGAAGACCGATCCGACCAAATTGCTGCCCGACCGGTCCCAGGTCACCATGACGGTGCCGTTCATGAGCGCCTACGCCCACCGCGTGATCGCGGCGTGCCACCGGCGCGGCGCCCACGCCATGGGCGGCATGTCCGCCTTCATCCCGGTGAAGGGCGACGAGACGGCGAACGAGGCCGCGGTCGCGAAGGTGCGCGCGGACAAGACCCGCGAGGCCGAGATCGGCCATGACGGCGCCTGGGTCGCCCACCCGGCCCTGGTGCCGGTCGCGATCAAGGCCTTCGACGCGGCCATGCCGGGCGCGAACCAGCTCGGCAAGATCCCTGAGGTCTCCGACGACCCGGCCGCCTATCTGGAGCCGTGCGATGGCGAGATCACGCCGGACGGAGTGAAGGCGAACGCCGATGTGGCGATCCGCTACATCGCCTCCTGGCTGCAGGGGCGCGGCGCGGCGCCGATCCACAATCTGATGGAGGACGCGGCGACCGCCGAAATCTCCCGCGCCCAGCTCTGGCAGTGGCGCACCCACGGCGCGGAGGCGAGCGACGGGCGCGTCATTGATGCGGCCTATGTGCGCGAGACGATCGGGGCGGCCGCGCGCGCCATCAAGGCCGAGGTCGGCGATAACGCCTTCGCAGAGCAGCACTTCGCCGAGGCGGCCGGCATTCTCGAGGCGCTGGCGCTCGACGAGACGTTCGAGGAATTCCTCACCCTGCCCGCCTACGATCGGGTCAAGCAGATCTGAGCGCCAGGCGTCGCCAAAGCCCACGCAGCGAAAGGGCCGGAGCATGCGCTCCGGCCCTTCCTCTTCCTCCCCGACCGGTCTTCCGCGGTCTTAAGGGCCCCGCCGCGCTATGATGCGCGGCGGGGTGATCGACCTCACCACTGGGTGCGCACCGTGGCGCCCCACTGGCGCGGGCTGCCCAGGAAGGCGTTGAACGAACCCGGCTGGAACGGGCCGTCGAAGCCGACCTGGATGTAGTCCTCATCGAACAGGTTGCGCGACCACAGCTCCAGCGACCAGCGGTCGTCCTGCGGGCCGACGCCGACGCGCGCGTTGAACACGGCGAACGCCTCCTGCTCCTTAGGGGCGTCGAGATCGGAGCCGGTATTATAGTCCGACACCCAACGCCCGTCGACGTGGACGAAGGCTTCGTAGCTGGCGCTGATCGGACGCTCATAGGTCACCGCGCCGTTCACGTACCATTTCGGCGAAAGCGAGAACTGCTTGCCGGACAGCACATTCACGTCGTCGAACACGCCGGGGTTGGTCGGCGGCGCGACCAGCGGATTGAAGTCGGCGTACTCGGTTTCCGCGTAGGTCACCCCGCCCTGCAGGGTCAGGCCCTCGATCTGCTCAGGATAGAAGAGGAACTCCAGTTCGGCCCCGATCGACTCCGCGCCCGGCACCGAGGTGACGAAGAAAGCGATGCCGTTGAAGGTGTTCAGCTGGTAGGTCTCGAAGTCCATGTAGAACAGGTAGAGGTTGGCCAGCAGCGTGTCGTTGGCCCACTCGGTCTTGAAGCCGAGCTCGTAGCTGTCGACGATCTCCGGCTCGAACTGGGCCGGATACTCCTCAGAGCCGGCCAGGATCGCGGTGAAGTCCACCACCTCGAAGCCGGCCGCGGTGAAGCGGTCCAGGTTGAACCCGCCGGCCTTGTAGCCGCGCGAGTAAGTCGCGTAGCCGAGGAAGTCTTCGTTGAAGCGGTAGGACAGCGAGGCGAGCCCGGACAGCTCCTCTTCGGACCGCTCCTGATCGAGCCCGATCGTGGAGTAGACGTCGCGGGTGAACGGCAGGCAGGTGAAGGTGCCGAACTCGATCAGGCCCGGCACCGGCACGCCGGACCCGGCCGAGAAGCCCGCGAGTTGCGCCTGGGCGGTCGGGGTGAAGAAGTTCAGGTCTTCGCCGAACACCGTCTCCCACACGTCGCACGCGGGCGAGACGCCTTCGGAGAAGTCCGCGGTGGCGGACTTGTCTTCGTTGGTCCAGCGCAGACCGAAGGTGAAGTCGAGCTGGTCCGTGATCGACACCGTGTTGTGCGTGAAAATCGCGATGCTCTCGGCTTCCTGATTGTAGACGTCGCCCTGGTTGGCGCCGCCGACGGGGAAGCCCTCTCCCGGCCCGAGCGGCGTGTAGCCCGGGATGAAGGTCAGGCCGAGCCCGTTAGCCAGGTCGCGCGCCACGGTGGGTCCGCCCCCGAGCAGGCTCAGATAGGTCTCGAACCCGGCGCCGAACTTGATGGCGTCACGGCGCTCCAGCTCCTCGTTGGAGAGATAGGCGCCGACCAGCCAGTCGACCCTGCCCGCCACGCCGTTCAGCCGGATCTCGAAGGTGTCGGTCTCCAGATCGACGCTGTTGTCCGCGACATTGCGGTAGACGATGTCGAGCCCGGTGAAGTCGGTATCCTGACCGGAATCGACCTGATAGTCACGCGTCGAGGCGATGGCGGTCAGCGTGAACGCGTCCGTCTCCCAGGTCAGCTCGCCCTGGAAGCCGGTGTCCTCGATGAACTGCTGGGTGCCGCGGTTGGCGCGCACCGTGCGCGAGAACGGATCGCTGTTGCCCGGCGCCGGGCGCGCGCCCGGCGCAAGCGCGTTGATGATCAGCGAGGTGGGGCCGGACTGGATGCTCGGGCCCACGCAGCAGTCTTCGTCACGCTCGGTGTAGTCGCCCTGGAGCTTGATCTCCACGTTCGGGCTCGGCGTGAACAGTAGCTGGCCGCGGATCGAGTAGAAGTCCTGATTAGCGTCCTCGGTCGTGGTGCGCGGACCGGAGAAGGTCTCCACGTCCTGATAGCCGTCGCGCTCGCGATTGACCGCGTAGAGACGGAAGGCGGCGAGGTCCTCCGCGATCGGACCGGTCACCGAGCCCGCGATCCCGTAGCCTTCCGCTTCGCCGAACTGATAGGTGCCTTCAAGCTCGGCTCCGAACTCGAAGGACGGCTCGGCGGTGATCACGTTGATGACGCCGGCCGAGGTGTTCTTGCCGAACAGCGTGCCCTGCGGACCGCGCAGCACCTCGATGCGCTCGATCTCGCCGAGATCGTTGAAGCCGACGCCGTTGCGCGCGCGCGGCACGCCGTCGATCACCACGCCGACGGAGGACTCAAGGCCCGGGTTGTCGCCCACCGTGCCGACGCCGCGCAGGCGGAAGGTGGTCACGAACTCGTTCTGGGTGGAGGTGACGTTCAGGCCCGGCACGATCGCCTGGAGGTCCTTCACGTCGTTGATCCCGGAGTTCTGGATCAGCTCCTGGGAGTAGGCCGTCACCGCGATCGGCACGTCCTGAATGCCCTGCTCGCGCCGCTGAGCGGTCACCGTAATGACGTCGACGGTGCGGCGCTCGCTCGCGCCGGTTTCGGACTGCTGCGCGAGGGCCCCGCCGCCGAGCGCGCCCGTGCTCATCGCAGCCGCGGAGACGGCGGCCAGAAGCGACTGTCGAGTGTGTCGGAACGTCATGAATTACTTCCCTCCCGAAGCGCGCCGCAGCGCGACTTTTGTTGCAGCGCAATACTGCACCGTCACCTGAGAATGGCCTATTCGCCGCCACCGTTGAAGCGTCAAACGCCACTGCTTTGTCCGGACAAGAGGCGTAAGCGCTGCATATTATCGTGGAACATTATCAATTTCACAAAACTGTTGCGATGCGGCAACGCCTTTTTTCCATCTCAACTTTGCTGCACTTGCGTAGCCCGCTGCAGCGCAACATGGTCTGCGCAGCGCAGGCTTGCGCGCCCGCGCACGGGCTCTAGGCTCGACAGCCTGACCTGAAGCCCTGATCGGAGCCGCCATGCCCGCAATCGTCGCCTCCCGCCTCATCGCGTCCGCAGTGTTCGGCGCCGCCTCGCTCGCCCCGGCCGCGCTCGCCCAGGAGGGCGGTCCGCTGCAGTTCGCGGACGTCTTCAATCTGGAGATGGCCGCCGATCCGCAGATCAGCCCGGACGGCGATCGGGTGGTCTATGTGCGCCGCTCCAACGACATCATGACGGATACCACGCGCTCGGCGCTGTGGACGGTGGCGTTCGACGGCGACGGCCACCGTCCGCTGGTGACCAGCGAGATGACGGTCTCGAGCCCGCGCTGGTCTCCGGACGGCGAACGCCTCGCCTACGTGGCGAGCGGCCAAGAGGGCGCTGAGCTGCGCGCGCTCTGGCTGGAGGCCGGCCAGACGGTCAAGCTCGCTGAGCTGACCGGCGGCGCGAACGCGCTGGCCTGGTCTCCGGACGGGCGCTGGCTCGCCTTCACCATGTTCCAGCCCGGCTCGGAGCTTCAGGTGGATATCGGCATGCCGGCGAAACCGCGCGGCGCGGAGTGGGCCGACAGCGCCATCGTGGACGAGACCATCCGCTACGAGTTCGACGGGGTCGGCGAGATTCCCGCCGGCGCGCAGCAGATCTACGTCGTCTCAGCCGACGGCGGGGCGCCGCGCGCGCTTACCGACATCGAGAGCGGTTCGATCAACGGCATGAGCTGGGCGGCCGGGTCCGACGCGATCGTCTTCTCGCTCGGCGGCACGCAGGAGGATGAGTTCGACTTCCGCGAAAGCGACCTCATGGCCGTCTCGCTCGACGGGTCGGACCCGCGCGTGATCACGGACCGGCCAGGCTCGGAAGCCGCCCCGGCGGTCTCGCCGGACGGTGAAACGATCGCCTATCTGGGCGGGCCCAATCGGGGCCTCTCCCACCAGGACGCGAACCTTTATCTGATGGACGCCGCGGGCGGTGAGCCGCGCGAGCTGCTCGCCGATCTCGACCGCGGGATCGACGAGGCGGTGTGGGACTCGTCAGGGCGCGGGCTCTGGGTCCGCTATGACGAGGAAGGCGACACGACGCTCGGCTATGTGACGACGTCGGGGCGTCTGACGGTCGTGACCGACGGGCTCGGCGGGCTCGTGTTCGGGCGCCCCTACACCTCCGGCGCGTTCTCGGTCTCCGACACCGGCCGCTACGCCGCCACCGCGGCGGGCGCACAGGACTTGTCGAACGTGGGCGTCGGGGCGCGGCGCGGCGACATGCGCGTGATCACCGACATCAACGCCGACGTGCTCGGCCGGCGCGAGCTTGCGCGCGTGGAGGAGATCACCTGGGAGAGCTCGGCCGACGGGCGCGAGATCGAGGGCTGGATCGCCTACCCGCCGGGCTTCGATCCTGAACAGAGCTATCCGCTGATCCTGGAGATCCACGGCGGACCGCACACCGCCTACGGGCCGGTCTTCTCAGGCGAGGTCCAGCTCTTCGCCGCGGCCGGCTACGTGGTGCTCTACACCAACCCGCGCGGCTCGACCTCCTATGGCGAAGACTTCGCCAACCTGATCGACAAGGCTTATCCCGGACAGGACGTGGACGACCTGCTCTCCGTCGTGGACGCGGTGGTGGAGCGCGGCTTCGTGGACCCGGACCGGCTCTTCGTGACCGGCGGTTCGGGCGGCGGGGTGCTGACCGCCGAGCTGATCGGCGTCGACAACCGCTTCGCCGCGGCCGCGGTCGGCAAGCCGGTGATCAACTGGACGAGCTTCACGCTCGCCGCCGATATCGGCCCGACGATCTACAAGTACTGGTTCGGCGAGACGCCCTGGGACAATCCCGAGATCTACTGGGAGCGCTCCCCGCTCTCCCATGTGGGCGATGTGGAGACGCCGACCCTGGTCTTCGTGGGCGCTGAAGACCGCCGCACTCCAGTGTTCGAGGCCGAGCAGTACTACAACGCGCTCCAGATCCGCGGCGTGAAGAGCCGGCTTGTGCGCATTCCCGGCGCCTATCACGGCATCGCAGACTCCCGCCCCTCGCGCCTGTTGCAGAAGGCCGGGCATATCCTGGCCTGGTTCGACGCCTACGATCCGGGCGAGGCTGAGAGGTAGGGCGGACAATTGGTCCGGGCTCCCGGGTCGCGCCTTCGGCGCACCCGGGATTTCAATAAGAGCGCGATGAAGTCCCGGACGGGCGAAACCCGATCCGGGACCTCCGGGCGGGTAGGCTCACACCCCTGCGCTCGGGCGCGCGGCGACGGCCTCGCGCCATTGGGCGAGGTTGGTGCAGGCCTCGTCCGGGGCGAGCTTCACCCAAGCGGCGAACTCGATGAACACGAAGGCGGTGATGTCGGCGAAGCTGAACGTTTCGCCGCCGAGCCAGGGCGTTTCGCCGAGCCGTTCGTCCAGCGCCTCTATGAAGCGCTCGCCGCGGGCCCGGCCGCGCTCGGCCAGCTCAGGGATTTGCGCCACCTTGTCCGGTCCAGGCATGGCCCGGTCGACCATCGCCTTGGAGGTGTTGCGCAGGATCTCCATGATCGCGGTCAGCCCCTCGAACTCGGCGCGCCAGACCCATTCGGCCACGCGCGCCTTCTCGATCGGCGAGGTTCCGAGAAGCGGCGGGTCGGGGAAGATTTCCTCGAGATAGCGCACGATCGCGGCGTTCTCGCACAACGTCGCCCCGTCCTCGAGCTTTAGCACCGGCACCGTGCAGCGCGGGTTGATCGCCATGAAGTCAGGTGAGAACTGCTCGCCGCTCCTCAAGTCGACCTCGACGGTCTCGACCGGGGCGCGCTTCTCCGCAATGACCATGCGCGCGCGCCGCGGGCTGGGCGCGGTCGAGCAGTCGTAGAAGGTCAGGCTCATGGCGTGGGTCCTTGTCAGCTGAACTCGGGCGGGCGCTCGTCAGCCGCGCCGAGCGCGGCCTCCAGGGCCGAGGCCAGGGCGATCAGGCGGTCCTCTTCGAACAATGGCGCCCAGAGGCTTGTGGCGTGGGGCACGCGCCGGCGCGCGCCCTCTCGATCGACGGGCGCGCCGAACAGGGTGCGCGTCGGCTGCGCGGTGAAGCCGGACCGGATCGCCATCTGGGGATGGCCTGTGAAATTGGTCGCGACCAGCATGTCGCCGGCGAAGTTCGGCCCGATCAGCGCGTCGGCCTCGTCGAACAGGGCGTGGACGGCGGTCATCGCCTCGCGGCGCAGACGGTCCGCGTTGACGTAGTCGATCGCGCTTGAAAACCGCGCGCGCCGCCAGGTGTTGGGCCAGGCCGCAGGCTCCTGCCAGCGCAGCCGGTCGTCGAGATCGCTCAAGGTCAGGTGCTCGAACGCGGCCGCGGCTTCGGCCTCCAGCTGGATCAGTAGCCCGTCATAGGGCTTCGGCTGAAGGCGGACCTCCTTGAGCGAGACGCCGAGATCGCGCGCGGCGTCGAGCGCGGCGCGGTCGGGCTCGGCCGCCGCCTCGAACCAGGCCGGGTCGTAGCCGAGGCGCAGCCCCGACAGGTCCAACCCCGCCTCAAACGTGAAGCCGCGATCAAGGCTCGCCGGATCGCCGTCGTCCGCACCGTTGATCGCGGCGAGCACCGGCGCGGCGTCGGCGGCGTAGCGGGTGATCGGCCCGATCTTGTCCAGCGACCAGCACAGCGCCATGGCGCCGGTGCGCGCCACGCGCCCGAATGTCGGCCTGAGGCCCGCCGCACCGCAGCGATGAGACGGCGAGATGATCGAACCCAGCGTCTCGGTCCCGATGGCGAACGCGCACAAGCCCGACGCGACCGCGCTCGCAGACCCGGCGGACGAGCCCGACGAGCCCTCCTCCGGGTTGAAGGGATTGCGCGTCACCCCGTCATACCAGATGTCGCCATAGGCGAGCGCGCCGGCCGTGGTCTTGCCAAGGAGCACCGCCCCGGCCGCCTCGAGGCGCGCTGCGCAGACCGCCGTCGTCTCCGCGACCCGGTCGGCGTAAAGGCTCGCGCCCCAGGTCGAGGGCAGGCCCGCCACGTCGATGATGTCCTTCAGCGCATAGGGCACGCCGTGCAGCGGCCCGCGCCCATGTCCGGCCGCGCGCTCTGCGTCGCGTCGGCGCGCCTCATCCAGAGCGCGCCCGCGCGCGACATGGATGAAGCACTCAAGGGCGGGCGCGTGCCGGGCGATGCGGTCCAGATAGATCGCGGTCAGGCGCTCGGACGTGATCGCGCCCGCGCTCATCCAGGCCTGAAGCTGCGCGATCGAGGCGTAGGCGATATCGCGCTCGGTCGCGGCGAGCGGCGCGGCGGGCGCGGGGCCCGGCTCGAAGCGGTCGTCCTGGACCGCATAGGCCACGCCAGGCAGGCGCGGATCGAAGGTCTGGGCCGGCGCCAGCGTGTTGGGGCGCTCGGCCGCGCGCAGCGCTTCAGCGCGGGCGAGCCAGGCGTCCACGCCTTCCAGGATCTGGGCGCGCTCGCCGGGCGTGTAATCGATCCCGGCCAGAGATTCGGCGCAGGCGATGTCGGCGCGGGTGAGCCCATCAGGGTCCTGCGCGCGCGCCCCGGCGAGCCCGGCCCCGGCGCCCAGCCCCGCAATCAACCCCAGCGCGCCGCGCCGCGTGGGCTCACGCCTGGAAATATCCGTGTCGTCAGAGACTTCACTCATGAGTCCCGCCCGATCTGCTTCAGGCAGCCTCCTACAGAGCGCCCGGCGCGACAACAAAGTGACGCAATTGATCTCGAAGTCGCCACATTCTGACACCCTTCCCGGCGCAATTGCCAACGATGGTTAACGCTTCGAACAGCCTGCTGGAGGGGCGTTCCAATGCAAGACGACACGATCCAACCAAGCCAATCCCGACGCGAAGACATGCGCATGCTCAACGATGCGCGCGCCAACCGCGACATGGCCCGCGTCATCGACCGCACCCAGCGCGTCGAGGACCGGCTCACCCGCGCGGTGTCAGCGGCCGAAGACGCCTTCGCGTCCTATGTGAACTTTCGCAAGACCCGCGGCCGGGGCGGCAAGAACCTGCCCGTGGATCGCCAGATCGTGCGCACGGCGAGCTATCCCAGCTCTCACGTCATGACGTTCTCGGTCCTGGCGGGCCTGGTTCTTATCGAGGGCCTGATCAACGCGCAGTTCTTCGCCAAGGGTTCCGATCTCGGCCTGCTGGGCGGCTGGATCCAGGCCATCACGGTGGCCTTCACCAACGTCATCGCGGCCTTCTTCCTGGTCGGGTTCTTGAGCATTCGCGCCCTGTCCAACCCGGACCGGCCGTTCGCCTTCGGCGCCGCTGCAATCGGACTGCCGCTGGCCATCATCGGGATCATCTTCCTGAACTTCACCGCGGCGCACTATCGCGATCTTCTGGAGATCAACGCCGCCGTTCTGGCCCAGGGCGACTTCACCGAGACCGGCGAGTATCTGGCGCCGGTGAGCCGCGCGCTGAGCTTTGGCCAGTTCGAGACGCTGGAGGCGTTGATCCTGTTCATGCTGGGTCTGACCTTCGCCGCGATCGCCGCATTCAAGGGCGCCACGTTCGACGACCGCATCATCGGCTACGGCCAGGTGCAGCGTCATCTGGAACGCGCCGAGGCGCATCTCGCCGGCGTGCTGAAGCAGACCCCGCGCGAAAGCCGCATGATGGGCTCGGACGGGTCGTTCGACACCGTGCGCGAGGCCCAGCAAGTCCTCGCCGACATCCGCAGCTATCGCCGCTCGATCCGCGAACGTGTCGTGGGCGACAGCTATGCGGCCGATCGCGGCGACGAGGCGGGCTCCCCGCCGCCTCCGCCGCACGCCCGCTAGACGCGCGGCGCGACGGCGCAAGCCATGGCCGGCGTCGTCTGCTAGCTTAAGGTTAACGCCGTTGCGCCGGCGCGGTCTGTCCGCGTCGGCGCCTGCACGGCCGCGCGAGAGCGCTGATTAAGGGGGTCGCCATGCGCGGCAAGGACATCATCGGGATCTTCAATCTCCTGATCATCGTCGGCGTGCTCGGCGCGATCAGCTACGCCGCGCTGGTGCTCCAGCCCGACGAGTACGATCCCGAAACGCTGTGCCTGACCGGCGAGCCGAGCCCGCACCTGGCCGTGGTGATCGACAAGACCGACCGCTACTCGCCGCCGGAGGCCGAGCGCATCCGCGGTCTCATTCTGGACGCGCGCGACCAGCTGGCGGTCGGCGAGCGGCTTTCGCTCTACGAGCTGGACGAGAACGGGCGCTTAAGCGACGCCCAGCGCTTCTCCATGTGCAATCCGGGCCGAGGCGATCAGATCAACCCGCTCTACCGCAACCCCGCGCGCGTGGAGACGCGCTACCAGGACTATTTCGAGGGCCCCCTCGCCCAGCGCCTCGCCGACCTGGTGGAGCCGAAGGACGCCCCGCGCAGCCCGATCCTGGAATCGCTGGCGCGGCTTTCCACTCAGGACGCCTTCGCGCCCGGCCTGCCCCGGCGCGAAGTGGTCCTGGTTTCTGACATGCTGCAGAACTCGGACCTGTTCACCGTCTACGGCGCGGCGCGTTGGGACTTGTCGCGCCTGCCCGATCCGGACCGGGTGGCTGAAGAGCTGGCCTATGAGTACGGCGACGCGCTCGCGGGCGTGCGCCTGACCGTCTACCTCATCCCCCGCCCCGGTTGGGAGCAGGCCCAGCGCACAGCGCTGCCGGAGTACTGGAACGCGGTGTTCGCCCAGCTCGGCGTGCGCGTGCGCTGGCGCGCGCTTTAAGGCGCGTGTGAGGCGCGCTCCCCATTGCCTGCGGCGTCGATCCCGGCGTAGACCTCGGCCTTGGCCTCATCGGACTTCGCCCCCCAGCGCGCCGCGTCGATGACGCGCACGTCCGTGATCCCGAGAAAACCCAGCACGTGGCGCAGATAGCCCGTGGCGAAGTCGATCTCGCTGTCGAGCCGCGTTCCGCCCGAGGCGATCACCACCCAGGCTGTCTTGCCTTTCAACAGGCCTTCCGGGCCGTTCTCTGCGTAGCGGAAGGTGCGACGGGCGCGGGCGACCTGATCGATCCAAGCCTTCAAACTCGCCGGGATGGCGAAGTTGTAGATCGGCGCGCCGATCACGATGTCGCCGGCCGCTTCAAGCTCGTCGACGAGCGCATCCGAGCCGGCGAGCGCGGCGCGCTGCTCGGGGCTGCGCCCCTCCTCCGGCGTGAAATTCGCGCCCACCCAGGCCTCGTCCACGAAGGGCGCCGGGTCGACGGCGAGATCGCGGCGCACGATGCGTGCGCCCTTGCTCAACCGGTCCGCCAGGCGCGCGCTCAGCTCACGGCTGACCGAGCCCGCCAAGCGGGCGGAGGCGTCGATGTGAAGCACGGTGCGGGTCATGGCTTTGGTTCCTCTTGTCCTGGCGGCGGGACTCGCCGCGCGTTCGAGAGCCAGGATGGCGCCAGGCGCGAGAAAGATAATCGCGCGCCTTAGAACGAAATTATATCCGGAAAAGAAAAAACCCCGCGCACTCGGCGCAGGGCTTCTCAATCAGCGCCTCTCCATGAGGGCGCCGCGCGGCTACTGCGAGGCCGTGTCGCTGTCGCGCCCGGCGCGGAAGTCCACGCCGAGCTCGGCGGCCATGTAGGTGAACATCGCCCACGCCGCGACGTTCTGAGCGAGCTCCTCAGGATCGATCTTGTCCATCGTGTCGTTCGGCGTGTGGTGAAACTCGAAATAGTCCTCGCCGTTCTGATCGAGCCGCGCCATGGGCACGCCCATGAACTGCAGCGGGATCATGTCGGGTCCGCCGCCGGACTCGTCGCCGCCGCGGATGACGCCGAGAAACGCCATCTCGCGCTGCATGGCGTCGATCACCGGAACCGCGTCGGGGCCCACGTTTGAGGACAGCCGCCACACTTCACGGGCGCCGAAATCGCTTTCAGACCCGATGACGTGATCGTTCACCGTGCCCTCCAAAGCGCGTTCGCGGGCGTAGGCGCGCGCGCCCACCAGACCGACCTCCTCGGCGCCGAACAGGACGAGCCGAATCGTGCGGCGCGGGCGTTCGGGCAGATCCAGGATCATCTTCGCCGCCGCGGTGGTGATGCCCACGCCGGCCCCGTCGTCGAGCGCGCCGGTGCCGAGGTCCCAGCTGTCCAGGTGGGCGCCGATGATGACGATCTCATCGGGCGCCTCGCGGCCCTCGATCTCCGCGATCACGTTGCCGCTGGTCACCTCCCCGCGCCAGCCGGCGTAGGTCTTCAAGCGAATGACGAGATCCTCGCCGCTCTCGGCGATGCGCGCGATCTGGTCAGCATCCGGGGCCGAGACGGCAAGCGCGGGAATTTCCGGCATGCGATCTTCGGGAAAGCTCATCATGCCGGTGTGGGCGAAGCGATTGGAGGACGTGCCGACCGAGCGGATCAGCACCCCGACCGCGCCGCGATCCTCAGCCTCGTGCCAGGCGTTGCGTCGCTTGCGGTTCGCCCAGCCATAGCCCTCGCCGGTCCGAGCCGCGACCATGCGGTCGTTGACGAAGACGAGCTTGCCTTCAAGCGCGTCGTCCGCGCCGTCAAAGGCCAGTAGATCGTCGAAGCTGTCGAAGAACACGACCTGCGCCTCGAGCCCGCCGTCCGGCGTCGCCGCCGCGCCGCCCAGAGACGTGGCGTAGATCGGCTGTGGATAGGGCGAGACGATCGCGACCTCTTCATAGATCGAGCGCCCGCGGGTCCACAGGTCGAGCTCGAACTCCTCCACACGCACGTTCTCAAAGCCAAGCTCGCTCAGCGTCTCCACGGCCCAGTCGCGTGCGCGGGCCTCCTGGGGCGTGCCCGCCAGGCGCGGGCCGATCTCGGTGGTCAGGGATTCGGTGACCGCATAGCCGAGCGTGTCCTCAAGCCCCGTCTCGCCCAGCGAACGAGCCGTCTCGGCGATGTCTGCGGGAATGTCGTAGAGCGCGGGCTCCTGAGCGCCGGCGGCGGCGAGCCCCAGGCAAGCGGCCGCGCCGGCCACCGTCACGCCTGCAACAGCTTCCATCCAACGCATCACACTGCTCCTCGACATTGAACGCTCATTATGGCCGAACCCTAGCGGCGCGCGCGCGCCTGCGGAAGACCGGCCGGCGGGCGCGACAGCTCGGGCGCGCTCGCGCTATAAGCAGCGGCCATGAAGGGGACGACCGAACCAGACCGGACCGCACAGGGCGAGCGACCCGCCGCCGTCCCGGCGCCGAATCCGCCCGAACACGCCTTCGGCGCGTTCAGGCCCGGCGCGTTGTCACGCCTGGCGATGTTGGTCGGGCGCGCCTTGCCCAAAGGCGCGGCCGGCCTGAGGCTGGCCGGCGCGGTGCGCCCGCTGGCTATGAGCGGGGTGCGCTGCGGCGTGGCTGATGTTGAGGCGTTGGGGCTGAAGCTGCGCCTGCACCCGAGAGGCAATCTGTCGGAAAAGCGCCTTTTCCTGACCCCGCAATGCTTTGATCCGGACGAGCTCGATGCGCTGCGCATGGCGATGGGCCCGGGCCGGACGTTCCTGGACATCGGGGCCAACGCGGGCGCCTACGCCCTCGTCGCGGCCAAGGCGGGCGGGCCGACCAGCCGCGTCGTCGCGGTCGAGCCCCAGCGCGAGATGCGCGCCAAGCTCGCCTACAACGCCCGGCTCAACGGGCTTTCCAATATCGAAATCAGCGGCGTCGCGCTCTCCGATTACGAAGGCGAAGGCGTGATGCGCCTGGTGGCCGGCAATCTGGGCCAGGCGCGCTTCTCCGGGCGGCCCGGCGGCGAGGGAGAATCCGTTCGGGTCACCATGCTGCTCACCCTCCTGGACGAGTTGAAGATCGAGCGGCCCGACGCCATCAAGATCGACGTCGAAGGCTCGGAGTGGCGCATTCTATCGGCCTTCTACGCCGCCGCGCCGCGCGAGCGCTGGCCGCACCGCTTGATCCTGGAGAAGTTCGCCGTGCAGGGCGAAGCCGGGGACGAGGATCCCGCGCCGCAGCTCATCAAGCGCGGCTATGCGGTCGAGCGCGAGACCAGGCTCAACTACGTCCTTCGCGGCCCGGACGCACCCGAGGCGCTCCCGGCCTGACATCATCTTCAGCTCCGCCGGCGTCCCGTTCATCTTCCTGCCCCTGACGCTGGCGGCCTACTCCTTGACCGCGCGCATCGCCTCGCAAGGGCCGACGCTGTTGGTCCTGCTTGGCGCGTCGCTGGTATTTAATTTCTGGTGGGACGTGCGCTTCCTGCCGCTGATGCTGAGCTCGACCGCGTTCAATTTCGCGGTGGCCCGAGGCTTGAGGCGCCGGCCGGGGGGGCGCGCTTCTGGCGTTCGGCGTGGCGGGGCGATCCGGCGCCGGCCGACTGGGAAACGCTCATCGAAGCGTAGCCCGCCCGCCTCAAACCCATGGGCGGCGATGAAGCGGTGCGCGCCGACCGTCTCACCGGATCTGTGCGCTACGAGCTGGTGTTGCGCTACAGCGCACCGAGCGCAGGCATACAGGCCAGCGACCGAGTGGTGCTCACCCGCGATGCGCCGGCCCTGCCCTCCGGTGAGGCGTTCAACGTCAAACACGCGCCCGTCTGCCCGGATGAGCGCCGGCGCTTTCTCACGCTTCAGGTGGAGATGGGGACGGCGACATAGCCGACATCCAGTTCCTTGAGCACCTCCTGAAGCGCTGAAAATACCTTCTTCTTGGCGTGGTGCTGAGCCGCATCTAGCCCATGATCGGCTCTTACCGAGACTGAGATTTCAATGTCATCAACAAACGACGCCTCGGTAAATTTGGCAACAAAGTCGAATCGCACCGACGAGCTTGGAAGAAACTGATGAGCGCCAGATACATTCACCATTCGTTCAAGGTAAAAATTCACTGCTATTTACGCCACCGATGCGAATCTACGCGATGATGCTCGCATCAACATTTCTCTGTGTCTCTGCATAAACGCCAAAGACGCTGCGCTTGTTCCATGTGCCAGCCATGCGCCAAGGACGCACCGTGAACCAGCGTTAGAACAAATCGGAAGGGTTCGGAACGCCTGTCAGAACAGAGCGCTAACCAGCGTGCCCATACTGGCACATGACCGGATGCGACCAGGCACAAAAAAACCGCTAAGCCATTGGCCTAGCGGTTAAAATTTGGGTGCGGGGGTAGGATTTGAACCTACGACCTTCAGGTTATGAGGCAACCCGAGGTTCTCGGAATAGCTTCGTGAAATCAGATGCTTAGGCGATTTTCGGGCTCGCAACGTCATTCACGTGTCGCACGGAGCAGACGCAAACCGTTGGGAAGGAACGGGAATCCGGATTGCCAGTCATCCTCGCTGGCTCTTGAAGCCCTCATATCGCGGCCGAAGGCGGCACTGCAGGAAGGTCTCCAGGAGCGT
>CAZKBB010000058.1:0-17554 GCA_964550935.1 uncultured Caulobacterales bacterium | reverse complement strand
GTCTTCAGGCAATCCACCGCGTAGTGGACGTGATCGGGCGCCTCGCCGGGGCCGGCGGTCTCGCCGCCTTCGACGACGCCCGGCGCGCGCACCAGCACCGTGGTGAAGCCCATCGCGGCGGCGGTTTCAAGATTGCGCGCGGAATCCTCGAACATGGTTGCGGCGTCGGGGCGCACGCCGAAGTGACCGGTGAAGGCCTCGAAGCCTTCCCGGTGCGGCTTCGGGCGATAACCCGCCGCAGCGATGTCGAAGAGGTCATGGAACAGCCCGTCGAGGCCCAGGCGCGCGATCACCTGCTCGGCGTGCTTCATCGAGCCGTTGGTGTAGACGTAGCGCTTGCCCTGAAGCGAGGCGACGCGGCGCGCGAGCTCGGGATCGGGCGAGAGCACGTCATGGTCGATGTCGTGAACGAAGTCGAGGAACTCGGCCATGTCCACGTCGTGATGGCTCATCAGCCCGTTCAGCGTGGTGCCGTATTCGCGCCAGTAGCGCTTCTGAACGCCGCGGGCCGCGTCGTGGTCGAGCGAAAGAAGCCGCATGACATACTCGGTCATGCGCCGATCGACCTGGGTCATCACCTCCGCGTCGGCGGGGTAGAGCGTGTTGTCGAGGTCGAACACCCACGTGTCCACGTGGGCGAGCGCGCCGGGGCGTTTCGCGCTCATGGGCTCGGCGCTTCGAAATCGCCGTCGTCAAAGGTCACTTGGCTGGCTCCGTCGACCGGTTCGGGCGCGGCGCGGAAGGCCGCAGTCTCATAGGCGCGGGTCTCGCAATCGCCCCGGCCCTCGGCGAGGAAGCGCGCCGGCGCGATGCAGAACGCCTCATCACCGCCCGTCAATGGCGCAGGCGAGACGCCGTCAGCGAGCTTCTCGGCGTAGACGTAGGCCTCGTTATCGGTCAGGCGAACCGCGAGCGCGCGCACGCACGCGCCCGGCGCGATGCGCCACCAGCCCCGGCTCTCCCAGCCCTCGCCGCGCGGGCGCGCCACCGCCGCGGCGATCACCGCGTCGGCCTCGTTGCAGATGCGAAGCCCGGCCGAGGCGTTGCGCTCCAGCGCGGCCGCGTGCAGCGCGTCCATCAGCCCGGCGCGGTCCTCGCCGAAGCTGCGCCCGGCGTCGGACTCGAAGTCACGAATCTCGCGGCGCGTGCGCCGGCCCACATAGCCGTCGATCACGCGCACGTCGAAGCCGGCCGACTGCAACAATCGCTGCAGGCCCGCATCATCGGCTCGCGCGCCGTAGTCGGCCGGCTCGACCAGGGTGGCGCGCCGGCGCTCTTCCTCGCGCAGGCGGCGGAAGCTGCGCTCTTCAAGGCCGAGCGCGGCGCAATCGGCCGCGCCCTCGAACGTGAAGTCCTGCTGGTCGACGCACACCGGCTGGCCGCCGCGCCACTCGCGCACGCCGCCGAGATAGGCCGGGCTGGTGCGGGCGTAGAGATACTGTTCGCGCTCGTCGGTCTCGGGGCCGGCCTCGACGCACTCGCCGGGGCGCACCCGGGTCCAGCCCTCCGCCGCGAGCCCGGAGGGCGTGCGCCAGGCCATGGCGATCTCCACCATGAAGCTCGTCTCATTGCACACGTCGCCCGCGCGCGCCGGCGCGCAGATCGCGCCCGAGGCGGCGAGCGCGGCGAAGGCCGCGGATATGAAAGCGAGACGCGTCATGGCCGGATTTTAGCCCGGCCGGGCGATCTCGGCGAGGTCCGCGCGCAGGGCCGCGATGCCGTCGCCTTTGGCCGCGGAGGTGGCGGCGACCTTGGGAAAGGCCGCCGGCCGGCGCGCGATGGCGGCTTCGGTCCTTTCGACGATCCCGGCCTGATCGGCCGGCTTGAGCTTGTCCAGCTTGGTCAAGGTGATCTGATAGACCACCGCGGCCTCGTCGAGTGCGGTCATGACCTCCTCGTCGGAGCGCTTCAGCCCGTGGCGCGCATCGATCAGAAGAAAGACCCGCTTCAGGTTCACCCGCCCGCGCAAGTACGCCCGCGTCAGGTTCGTCCAGCGCTTGGCGACGTCCTTGGGAGCCTTGGCGAAGCCGTAGCCCGGCAGGTCCACCAGGCGCAGCTCGCCGCCGAGATCGAAGAAGTTAAGCTCGCGCGTGCGCCCGGGCTCGTTCGAGGCGCGCGCCAGCGCCTTGCGGCCGGTCAGCGCGTTGATCAGCGAGGACTTGCCCACGTTGGAGCGCCCCGCGAAGGCGACCTCGGGACGATCAGGCGAAGGCAGCCCCTCCAGCGAGACGACGCCAAGCATGAAGTCGCATGCGCCCGCGAACAGCTTGCGCCCGGCCTCAAGCCGCGCCGCCGCGCGCGCGGCGTCTTCATCGCTCTGGCTCAGCCTTCACCTCCGGAGGACCCGCCAGAGCCGCCCGGCTTCTTTTTCGCCGCGGAGCTGCGCGTCGAGCGCGACTTCGCCGCGCCGGACCCTGTCGAGCCGGACTTTGCGCCGCCGGAACTCCCAGTACCGGCGCCGGCGCGCGGACCGGTCTTCTTCTTCGGCGCCGGCTTGCGCGCGGGCTTCTTCTTCGCCGTCGAAGTCTTGGCGCTCGAGCGCGGCTTCTTGGCGGCCGGGTTAGTGCGTTTCGCAGCGGGCTTCGCAGCGCCCTTGGCGACCGGCTCGCCGTCCTTCTTCAACGGCTCGACCCCGCCCTCATCGCCTGCGTCCGGCGTCGCGCCGGCCTCGGTATCCGATTGCGGGCTGGCGTAGCTGTCCGGCGCGGCCTCGCCTCTGGAGGTGCCGACGTCCTCGACGCCTTTCGGCTTAGTCGTGGTGGAGGACAGCTTGGAGCCGTCGGCCCCGCCCTCGCCTTCGGCGGTGAGCGCTTGAACCGGCTTGCCGGTCAGGCGCGCATGGAGCCCTTTCACCTTCTTGTCCAACTCGGTCTCGACGCCCTGACGGCGCATGATGATGTATTGCTGGAGGATGGTCAGGAAATTGTTCCAGGCCCAGTAGATCACCAGCGCGGCGGCGAACGGCGCCAGCACGATCGTGAAGACGATCGGCAGGAAGGCGAAGATCTGACGCTGAATCTTGTCCGGCGGGGGCGGGTTCAGCGACTGCTGCGCCCACATCGTGATCCCCATGAGGATCGGCCACAGACCGATCGTCAGGACCGCGCTGAGGAGCGGAATGCCCGAGGGATCGTAAGGCAGAAGCCCGAACAAATTGCCGATCATGGTCGGATCCGGCGCGGACATGTCGCGGATCCAGCCGAAGAAGGGCTCGTGGCGCGCCTCCAGCGAGATGAACACGGTCTTGTACAGCGCGAAGAAGATCGGGATCTGCGGCAGGATCGGCAGACACCCGGCCAGCGGGTTGATCTTCTCCTTGCGGTAGAGCTCCATCATCGCCTGCTGCTGGCGCTGATTGTCACCCTGATAGGTCTCCTTGATCTCCTGCATCTTCGGCGCGACCGCCTTCATCTTGGCCATGGAGGCGAAGGCGCGATTGTTCAGCGGGAACAGCACCAGCTTGATCAGCACCGTCAGAAGCATGATCGCGAGCCCGAAATTGCCGAGCCAGCCGTTGAAGACGTCGATCAGGAAGAAGAAGGGCCGCGTGAGGAACCAGAACATCCCCCAGTCCATCGCCATGTCGAGGCGCTGAACGCCGTACTCGTCCTGATAGCGCTGCAGGATCTCGACCGATTTCGAACCGGCGTAGACATAGGCCTGACTCTCCAGCACCGCGCCGGGGGCGACCGTCTCGGCCTGGCGGATATAGTTGCTCTCGTAGACGGTGGCCCCGTCGCGCCGCAGGGTGCGGAACTGGCCCGTGATCGCCGGTTCGCCCGCCGGCGCGGCCGCGGCGAGCCAGTATTTTGACGTGATGCCCATCCAGCCGCCCTGGCCTTCGCGCGTCACCACGCCGTCATTCTCCAGCGCGTTATACTTGCGATCGGTCAGCTCGCCGCCGACCACGCCGATCGGGCCTTCGTGCAGGATGAAGAAGTTCGTCAGATCCGCCGGCAGGCCGTGCTGGCGCACCTGGCCGTAGCGCGCGATCGCGGCCGGGGCGTCGCCCTCGTTGGCGACCCGGTCGGTTACGGTGAACAGATAGTCCTCGTCCACCGTGATGGTCCGCTGGAAGACCAGATCGCCCGCGCGGTGCTCCAGGACGATCGGGCTTTGCGGGGTAAGCACGTCGCCCTCGGCGAGGCGCCAGTCGGTGTTCACGCCCGGCATGCCGTCCGGCGCGCCGGTCCCGCCGGCCCAGCCGTTCACGACGTAGTGACCGCCGGGGCCCTCGCGCGGCGTGAGCAGCGTGACGGGGATGTCGCTGTCGACCTCGGTGTCGTAGCGCAGAAGCTGAAGATCGTCGAAGCGCGCGCCGGTCAGCGCGATCGAGCCGGACAGCGCCGGGGTGCGAATCTCGACGCGGTCGCTCAAGCCAAGAGCGGTCTCGCGGTCCAGCGAGCCGCCGGCCGCGCCCGCAGGCGCTTCGCTCTGGCCGACCTGGGGCGCGTCGCCTTCGCGCAGGCCCGGCGCCTCTTCGGAGGCGGCCGCAGGGGCGCCGTCGGCGTTCGGCGCTTCATTCGGAGCCGGATTGATCCGGTCCAGAACAAGCAACTGGTAGAGCAAGATGATGCCGACCGCGATCACGATCGCGAGCAGCAGATTGCGTTGTTCGCCCATCAGCGGCGTCGTCCTTCCGGTTCGCTGCGCGCATCCCGGCCGGACAGGCCCGGCCCGGGCGGAGGCGGGTTCTCGCCTGACGCCGGGCCGGCGCGCGAGGCGAGGCTTACCAACGCGCTTTTCACATCGTCAAGCAAGCCGGGCCATGGCCGAGCCGCGGTGCGGGCGCGTGCGATGAACACATAGTCCGCTCCGCGCGCGCCATGGAGGGGAAGAAGCAGGCGGACCGCCTCCTTCAATCGCCGGCGCGCTCGGTTGCGTTTGACCGCGCCGCCGAGCTTTTTCGTGGCGGTGAAGCCGGCGCGCGGCGGTCCTGAGGGCTCGGCGCGCAATCGCATTTCGACCACCACGCCGGCGCGGACCGCTTTGTGCCCCTGGCGCGCACGCAAAAAATCGCGCCGCTTGCGCAAGCGAGCGGCGCGATCGGGATAGCTCGGCTCGGCTGGTCCAGGCCCGCTCAGAGCGGCCTCAGGCCGACAGGCGCTTGCGGCCCTTGGCCCGGCGACGCGCGATCACGGCCCGCCCGGCTTTGGTCGCGGCGCGCGCGCGGAAGCCGTGGCGGCGCTTGCGGACGAGCTTGGAGGGTTGGAATGTGCGTTTCACGTCGAACTCCCGGACGGATCGGCGGCCGCGTCACGCGGCGGCGTTCGAAAACTGGAGGCGCGGGAGATACCGGCGGGGCGCGGTCAAGTCAAGCCGGACGGCCCCGCCGCGAGCGGTCGAGTTCACGCCATGGTGAGCGCGCGTGAGCGAGCCGGCGGTGATGGCGGGACGCGAAGAGGTCTATATGCGAGCCTCCGCCGCCCGGAGCGCAGCGCGCAAGGAAGGAAGACGCCGTGACCGATGACGCCCGAGACGATCAGGCTTCGGCCCCGCTGAAGCGCCGCCCGCTATGGGCGCGGCTCCTTCCCCTTGCGGTGCTGGCCGCAGGGCTGGCGGCCTTCTTCCTGCTCGGCGGCCAGCGCTATCTCAATCTGGAGGACGCGCGCGCCCTGTTCCGCGATCTGGACGGCTGGGTGGAGGCGAACGTGCTGATCGCGGTGCTCGCCTACATGGTGTTCTACGCGATCGCGGTCTCGATCTCGGTGCCCGGCGCGCTCTGGTTCACCATCGGGGCAGGCTTCCTGTTCGGCAGCTATATCGGGACCGGGGTGGCGGTGTTCGGCGCCACGATCGGCGCGACGATCATCTTCCTGGCCGCGCGCTACGCCTTCGCCGACTGGGTGCGCGAGCGCTTCGGCGGCTATGTGCGCAAGCTCCAGGACGGGTTCTCGCGCGACGCCTTCACGTATGTGGTGCTTCTGCGCCTGATTCCGGTGCTTCCGTTTTTCGGCATCAACATCGCAACCGCGCTCCTCAACGTGCCGCTGCGCGCCTATGTCCTCGGCACGCTGATCGGCGTGATCCCGGGGGCATACGTCTATGCGGTGGTGGGCTCAAAACTGGGTCAGGCCGCCGAGGGCCGCATCCCCGGCTTCACCGAGCTTTTGACCCCTGACGTCATCGCCGCGATGGGCGCTTTTGCGCTATTGGCGATCCTGCCCTGGATCCTGCGCCGGGCCGGCAAGGCCCCGCCCGGAGAGAGCGCCGACGAGGCCAAACGCGGAGACGCGTCATGAGCCGCGAAGCGATCAAGGCCGATCTGTGCGTGATCGGGGCGGGCGCGGCCGGGCTGTCCACTGCGGCCGGCGCGGCGATGCTGGGGCGCAAGGTGGTCCTGTTCGAGGCCGGCGAGATGGGCGGGGACTGCCTGAACACCGGCTGCGTGCCGTCGAAAGCGATCCTCACCGCCGCCCACGCCGCCCACCACGTGCGCGAAGCGCGCCGGCTCGGCGTCAACGCCGGCGAGCCCGAGATCGACTTCGCTCAAGTGATGACCCATGTGCGCGGCGCCATCAAAACGATCGAGCCCAATGACAGCCAGGAGCGCTTCGAGGGGCTCGGCGTGCGCGTCATCCGCGAGCACGCCCGCTTCACCGGTCCGGACAGGGTCGAAAGCGACAGCGCCCAGGTGACGGCCAAACGAATCGTCATCGCGGCCGGTTCGCGCGCGGCCATTCCCCCGATCCCCGGCCTCAGCGCGGCGGACTATCTCACCAACGAGACGATATGGACGCTCGACCGTCTGCCCGATCACCTGATGATCCTCGGCGGCGGTCCGATCGGCTCAGAGCTCGGCCAGGCCTTCGCCCGGCTCGGCGCAAGGGTGACGGTGGTCGAGGCCGGGCGCATGCTCTCGCGCTTCGAGCCGGAACACGCCGCGCTCGTGAAGCGCGCGCTGGAGGCCTCCGGCGTGGAGGTGATCGAGGGCGAGGCGGTCAAGCAGGTCGAGACCACCCCCGCCGGCCCGGCGTTGACGCTGGACGGCGGGCGTCGCATCGAAGGCTCCCACCTGCTGGTCGCGGCCGGGCGCACGCCCAATGTCGACGGCCTCAACCTGGAGGCCGCAGGCGTTGAGGCGGACAAGGGCGGGATCGTCTGCGACGAGACGCTGCGCACCGCGAACAAGCGCGTCTTCGCGGCCGGCGACATCGCGGGCAAGGGCGCGCTGACCCACCTGGCCGGCTGGCACGGATCGGTCCTGATCCGGAACCTTTATTTCGGCCTGCCTACGAAGCAGTCCGCCTCCGCCATCCCGGCCGCGGTCTACACCGATCCGCCGATCGCCCATGTCGGCCTGACCGAAGCCCAGGCGCGTGAGCAGCACGGCGATAAAGTCTCCACCGCCAGCTTCGGCTTCGACGACAACGACCGCGCCATCGCCGAAGGCCTGACTGAAGGCTCGGTTAAGCTCGTCATCGGCAAGGGCGCGAGGCTTCTGGGCGTCCATGTCGCGGGCGAGCGCGCCGACGACATCGTGCAGATCGCCACGCTTCTGGTGCAGAAGGGCGAGAAGGCGCGCGCGCTGACGGAGATGATCGCGCCCTACCCGACGCGCGCCGAGGCGCTCAAACGCGCCGCGTCGAGCTATTACGAGCCGGTGGTGTTCGGTAAGTTCGCGAGGGCGTGGGCCGGGCTGCTCTCCCGGCTGCACTGACCGACTGCACCGAGCGGGGCGAGAGGCTGGGACCGGGATGACCGACGCGACGCCGCGAGATCAGCGCTCCGAGCCGGGCCGCCTGGGCGCTCTCGCGCGCGCGGCGACCTCGCTGCCGGGCAAGCTTCTCGGCCTTGCGGTCGCCTTCGTGCTTTTGGCCGAGATCATGATCTTCATACCCTCGGCCGCGGATTATCGCGCCGACTGGCTCGCCGCGCGCGCTGAAGCGGCCCATCTCGCCGCCATCGCCGGGGAGGCGGGCGATCTCTCAGAAGCCCAGGTGGGCGAGCTTCTGGAAGGGGTCGACGCGCTCCTTGTCGCGCGCGTCACCGACGGCATGAACCAGCGCGTGCTCTCTCGCGCGCACGCCCCGGCCGGAGCGGTGGTTGTCGCCGACCTGCGCACGATGGGGTTCTGGAACTCGCTCATGGAGACCTGTCACACCTTCTTCGCCCCGCCGGGCCGACATATCCAGATCGTAGCCGAGCCCGAGACGCGCCCGGGCGAACAGATCTCCGTCGTGGTGCCCGAGGCCGGGCTGAAGCGCGACCTCTACACCTACTCGCTCAACATCTTGTGGCTGTCGATCTTCATCTCCGCGGTGACAGGCGGGCTGATCTATCTCTCACTCCTGATCATCTTGGTGCGCCCCATGCGCCGGCTCGCGCGCGCCATGACGGCCTTCCAGGCCGACCCGTCGGATCCCGCGCGCACCATCTCGCCCTCGCGCCGGCGCGACGAGATCGGCGAGGCCGAGGCCGCGCTGTCGGCGATGCAGTCGGACGTGCGCGCGGCGCTGCGCTCGCGCGAGCGCCTGGCCGCGCTCGGCTTGGCGGTGGCGAAGATCAACCACGATCTCAGGAACGTCTTGAGCTCGGCCCAGCTGATCTCAGACCGGCTGGCGATGAGCTCGGACGCGCGCGTCGCGGCCATGGGCGAGCGCCTGGTGCGCGCTGTCGATCGCGGCGTGCGGCTCTGCCAGGAGACGCTCGATTACGGCCGCTCGCAGGAGCGCGAGCCGGAAATGGCCCCGCGCAATCTTCGAAACGCGCTCGACGACGCGGCCGGCGACGCCTTCTCCGCGGTGGGCGCGTCGGACTGGGAGAACCGCGTGGACGAGGCCCTGACCGTGCGCGCCGATCCGGACCATCTCCACCGCATCTTCCTGAACCTGTTCCGCAACGCGCTGCAGGCGATGGAGCGATCCGACCCCCGGGTCCTGAGCGTGGAGGCCGAAGCCGGCGCGGCCCATCAGGACGGTCGCGAGCGCATCGCGATCCGGGTGCGCGACACCGGCCCGGGCCTGCCCGAGCGCGCGCTGGAGCGCCTGTTCGAGCCCTTCTCCGCGTCCAGCTCCAAGGGCGGCGCCGGGCTCGGCCTGTCCATCGCGCGCGAGCTCGCCCGCGCCATGGGCGGCGACGTCGCCTTGAGCGAGACCAGCGCGAGCGGCGCGGTGTTCGAGGTGGTGCTGAAGCGCGGGTGAACTGTCAGGCGAGATCGTCGAGATCGACCTGAAGAGCCCCGGCGAGCGCTTTCAGCGACTTCACGCTGGGAGAGCGCGCCCCGCTCTCGATCTGGCTGAGATAGGCGCCGCTCAGGCCCGCGCGCCGGCTAAGCTGCGCCGCCGTCAGACCGCGATGCTCCCGCCACACGCGCACACGGCTCTCAGCCGGATCGAGCAGACGTTTCAGGACGTCCACAGGGACCGGATCTTCATCGCCGCGCGCGGCGCGCTCCAGGTGAGCCTCCACGACGACGGCGTCGGCGGCGTCCTCCGCCGCATCGAGCAAGGCGTCGTACTCGGCCTCCGGCAACACGACGAGGCGCTCGCCGTTCGGCGTGATGATGGTCTGCTTCGCCATGCGCTCATCCATAGGCGCCTCCGCGCGGCGCGATCTTCAAAACGTCGATCACAACGCCGTCGAGCATGATCACGCGCCAGTCGCCGACGCGCAGCCGTAACGCGCCGCCGGCGTGGCTCAGCCGCTTGACGTTCGCCGACAGCGAGGCGGGATCCTCGGCGTATTGCTCGATCTTGCCGATAATACTGCGGGCCTCGTTCGAGGGCATCCGCATGAGCGCCTTGCGCGCCTGCTTGCTGAACACGATCGACTTCACGTCGAAGACGTTAGCCTTACGCTAACACAAAGGGTAGCAGAAAGCTAATCTCAGCCCGCCCCAAGCTGGCGTGACCGGCGCTCGGCGGCGGCGACGGCGTTGCGCACGAGGGTGGGCAGGCCGCCGGAGCCGGTCAGTGCATCGAGCGCGGCCTGGGTCGTGCCGCCCGGCGAGGTGACCGCGCGGCGCAAGGCCGCGGCGTCGGCTTCGCCGGTCTTCAACCCGTCCTCCAGCAGCGCGCCCGCGCCGGCGACGGTCGCCACGGCGAGGCGTTCGGCGAGATCGGCCGGCAGCCCCTCGGCCTCGCCCGCACGCGCCAGCGCTTCGCAGAACAGGAAGATGTAGGCCGGGCCGGAGCCGGAGACGCCGGTGACCGCGCCCATCAGGCGCTCATCGTCGAGCCACTCGACGGGACCGGCGACCTTCAACAGCTTGTCCGCGATCGCGGTGAGCCCCCTCGCCTCGGCCGCCTCGTCGGCGACGCAGACCGTGACCCCGCGCCCGATGGCGGCGGGCGTGTTGGGCATGGCCCGGACGAGCGGCCGGCCCGGCATTGAGGACGCCATGGAGCGCAGCGTCACCCCGGCGGCCACCGAGATGGCGAGCGCGTCTTCGGGCAGGGCCGCGTGCACCGCCGGCAAGACGTCCGCGAACATCTGCGGCTTCACCGCCAGGATCGCGGCCTGCACGCCCTCGGCCGAGGCTGCATCCAATGCGTCGAGATGGGTCAGGCTATGGGTCTCGATCAGCGACTGGATCGCCTCGCCCGGCTTGGGATCGACGATGACGACCTGGTCGGGCTTCAGCCCGCCGCGCGATTTCGCCAGCCAGCCCTTGGCGAGCGCGCCGCCCATGCGGCCCGCGCCGATGAGCGCGACGCGGCCGGTCAGCCGCGCCCCGCCTTTTTTGGGTTCAGTCATGGTGTGAGCCTTACGCCTCGCCGACGGTGTCGAACATCGCCGCGGAGACCGCCTCCTCCACGGTGCGCCCGCCCCAGATCAACAGGTTGAACGCCGGGAACAACCGGTCGCCGGCCTCGATCGCGGCTTTGAGAAGCACCGACGCCTGCGCGATCGTCAGGCCCTGGCCGCCCGGCATGGGAAGCGTATGGCGGAAGATCACCGAGCCGTCCTCGGCCCAGACGTCGAAATGGCCGACCCACAGGCGCTCATTCAGCCTCGACGTCAGTTCGCAGATCTCGCGGAACCGACCGTCCGGCGCCTTCACCTCAAGGCTCGCGCACAGATGCATCGCCTCCACCTCGGGGCGCCAGGCGAACCAGATCTGATGGTCGCGCCAGTCCCCGGGCGCGGCGAGGTGAAGTTCGAAATCATCACGCTCATAGGGGTACTGGCCGTCGATTACGGCCTGCTCGACCGACTCAAGCGGATCGTGGTCGCGGGCGTCCTCGGATAATTGCAGGTCCATCTCGCGCGCCTCCCTCAAAGCACCGGCGAGTCGCCGCCTAAGATGACGGTAAGCGCGGCGCGTTCAGCCGCGCAACACGTCATCGCGACGTATCGCGCAAGCTGTTCAGCTATCAGACTTTTTCGACGTGGAAGATGGTCGCGCCGCAGGCTTTTTTGCGGCCGGCTTGGCCTTCGCGGCCTCGAGCGCCGCAATCCGGGCGCTCAGCGATTCGACTTCGCCGCGCGCGCTGGCGAGTTCGGCGCGAACCGCCTCAAACTCTTCACGCGAGACCAGATCGAGATCGGCCGCCAGGCGCTCGGCGCGCGCGCGCACCACGGTGCGCGCTTCTTCGCCGGCGGCTTGGGCCGCTGAAAAGGCGTCGGTCATCAGATCGGCGAGATCTGAGAAAAGAGGGTTGCGCGACTGCATGACATCACCGCGGGCTTTGCTGTAGGGAGAGGATATAGGCCCTTCGCCCCCGGCCCGGCAATCACCGCGGCGCCGTCGCGGGCTCATCTCGTGTTTGCGGAACCGCCATGACGCCCTGCCCGCCGCCGACCTTCGACCTGCTTGATCCGGTGCTGATCTCGATCGGCCCGATCCCCATCCGCTGGTATGCGCTGGCCTATATCGCGGGGCTGTTTCTCGGCCTGTGGTACGTGATCCAGCTGGTTAAGCGACCGGGGCTGTGGACCACCAACGCGAAGACGACCGCCGCGCCGCTGCCGCGCGCCTTCCTGGACGATCTTCTGTTGTGGGTGATGGTCGGGGTGATCCTCGGCGGGCGCCTGGGCTATGTCCTGTTCTATCAAACCAGCGCCATCTGGGAGCGGCCGGTCTGGGTGATCGCGGGCATCACCGAGGGCGGGATGAGTTTCCACGGCGGACTGATCGGCGTCGCGCTCGCAATGTACTTCACCAGCCGCGCACACCGCGCGCCGGTCCTGCGGACCGCGGACGCGGTCGCCGCCGCGGTACCTATCGGGCTCTTCTTCGGCCGGCTCGCCAACTTCATCAACGGGGAGCTGTGGGGCCGGCCCGCGCCGGACCTGGCCTGGGCGATGCGCTTTGCGAACGACCCGACATGCCAGTTGCGCCATCCAAGCCAACTTTACGAGGCCGGCCTTGAAGGCCTCGTCCTGTTCGCGATCATCGCGCTCGTGATCTGGCGCTTCAGGGGCCTCGCCCGGCCCGGCCTCGTCACCGGCGTTTTCCTGGCGGGCTACGGCCTGTTCCGGGGCCTCGTCGAACTGGTGCGCGAGCCCGACCCGCAGATGCCCGAGGCGCTGCAGGGCTACGTCACCATGGGCATGCTTTTGTGCATCCCGATGATCATCGCCGGCGCCTGGCTGATCCGGCGCGCCCTGTCGCGTCCGGCCGACGCCGAAGCGCACAAGCCGGAAGCGGCCGAGCCGGCGTGAGCGAGCCGGCGCCTGAATCCCCCGAGCGCATCGGCGAGGCCTTGCGCGCGCGCATCCGCGACGCCGGACCGGTGAGCGTGGCCGCCTTCATGACCGAGGCCCTGTTCGACCCGATCGCGGGCTTCTACGCCACGCGCGATCCGCTGACCGCCGGGCGCGACTTCATCACCGCGCCGGAGATCAGCCAGATGTTCGGCGAGGTGATCGGGCTGTGGACCGTGCAGGCCTGGCGCGATCTCGGCGCGCCGGAGCGGTTGAACCTCATCGAACTCGGCCCCGGCTCCGGCGCCATGATGAGCGACGTCTTGCGCGTGCTGCGCGTCGCGCCGGACGCGCTCGCCGCGACGCGCGTCACGCTGGTGGAGGCGAGCGCCGCGCTGAAGATGGTCCAGGGCCGCACGCTCGGCGATGCGCCGGTCCCGGTGACCTGGGCGAATGCGCTGGAGCGCGTCGCCGCCGGCCCCAGCGTCACCCTCGCCAATGAGTTTCTAGACTGTCTGCCCGTGCGTCAGGCGGTGAAGTCCGGCGGGCTCTGGCGAGAGCGCATGGTCGGGCTCGACCCCGAGGACAAGACCCGCTTCGCCTTCGTGCTCGGCCCCGCGCTCGCCGTCGAGACCGACCTCATCGCGCCGGAGCTGCGCGAGGCCGAGGAGGGTACGCTCGTGGAGCTGCGCCCCGGCGACGCGCAGATGGCCGAGCTTTTGGCGGCGCGCTTCGAGGCCGCGCCCGGCCGCGCGCTCTTCGTCGATTACGGCCCGGCGCGCCCTGAACCCGGCGATACGCTGCAGGCCGTGCGCGAGCACGAGAAGATCGACCCTCTCGCCGGGCCCGGCTCGGCCGACATCACCGCGCGGGTGGACTTCGCCCAGTTCGCAAGAGCCTGCGCAGCGAAGGGGCTCGACGTGCATGGCCCCGCGCCCCAGGCCGGGTTCTTGAACGGGCTGGGGCTCGAACAGCGCGCCGCGGCGCTGATGGCGAACGCAACGGGCGAGGAGGCCCGGCGGCGCGTCGCGCGCCAGCTACACCGGCTGACCGATCCCGGCGAGATGGGCGAGTTGTTCAAGGTGATCGCCGTCTCCTCGCCCGGCCTGCCTCAACCGGCCGGTCTCGATCCGTGGTCGGAAGAAAACTGACGCGCTCCGTTTCCGCCGGGTTCCGGCCCGCGCGCGCCTCTGCTATGAGCCGCCGCGGCGCAGCGGAGGATCGACCGATGAAGCTCATGAGCGGGAACGCCAACAAGCCCGTGGCGGCCGCGATCGCGGATTCGCTTGACGCGCCGCTCTCCCACGTGGAGATCGAGACCTTCGCCGACGGCGAGCTGTTCGTGCGCATCGAGGAGAACATGCGCGGCGAGGACGTGTTCATCGTCCAGCCCACCTCAAAGCCCGCCAACGACCACCTGATGGAGCTTCTGATCTGCATCGACGCGCTGCGCCGGGCGAGCGCGCAGAGGATCACGGCGGTCATCCCCTATTTCGGCTATGCGAGGCAGGACCGAAAGACCGGCGGGCGCACCCCGATCACGGCGAAGCTCGTCGCCAACCTGATCGCGAAGGCGGGGGCGGACCGGGTGCTCACCCTTGATCTGCACGCGGGCCAGATCCAAGGCTTCTTCGATGTTCCCACCGACAATCTGTTCGCCACGCCGGTGATCGAGACCGACATCCGCAAGCACTATCAGGCCGAAGATCTGTTGATCGTCTCACCGGACGTGGGCGGCGTGGTGCGCGCGCGCACGCTCGCCGAACGGCTGGGCGCGGACATCGCGATCGTAGACAAACGCCGTGCGAAGGCCGGCGAGTCTGAGGTGATGAACATCATCGGCGAGGTCGAAGGCCGGCGCTGCATTATCTTTGACGACATCATCGATTCCGGCGGCACGCTGTGTAACGCGGCCACGGAGCTGAAGTCGCGCGGCGCGGAGGCCGTGTCGGCCTACATCACCCACGGCGTGCTGTCGGGCAAGGCGGTGGAGCGTATCGGCGCATCCGAGCTGGCCGAGCTTGTAGTGACCGACTCCATCGATGTCGGCGCGAAGGTCGCGGCGAGCAGCAATATCCGCACGCTTTCCATCGCGCCCCTGCTCGGAGAGGCGATCCGGCGCATCGCCAACGATGAAAGCGTCTCCAAGCTGTTCGACTGAGCCGCGCCGGCGCGCACCGCGACGGCTTGCGCGCCGCAGGCTGATCGGCTATTAGCCGCCGCTCGAAACACGCGCGCTTGGGTTCAGGCGCGTGATGGGACGCCGCAGCCGCGCCTGTACCGGCGCCGGCGCGCGGCGTTCGCGTTTGAAACCGTATGATCTAAGGACCGGATCGATGAGCGACATCGTTCTCTCCGTCGAGGTGCGAGAGCGCACCGGCAAGGGCGGCGCCCGCGAAACCCGGCGCAACGGCGAAGTGCCGGGCGTGCTGTACGGCGGGGGCAAGGACCCGGTCGCCATCGCGCTGAAATCCAACGAGGTGGTCAAGGCGATCAACTCCGGCGGCTTCCTTGGTCAGATGATCAAGATCGACCACAAGGGCGACAAGCAGTCGGTGTTGCTGCGCGAGGTTCAGTTCCACCCGGTGCGCGACGAGCCGATGCACATCGACTTCTACCGCGTGGACGAAGACTCCATCATCGCCGTCGAAGTGCCGGTCCACTTCCTCAATGAGGAGGAGTCGCCCGGGCTCAAGCGCGGCGGCGTTCTGAACATTGTGCGCCACGCCGTCGAGGTGAGCTGCCCGGCCGGCCAGATCCCCGAAGCGATCGAGGTCGACCTGACGGGCCTCGATATCGGCGACTCCGTGCACATCTCCTCGGTCTCGCTGCCGGAGAACGTGACCCCGACCATCACCGATCGCGACTTCACGATCGTGACGCTGCAGAGCTCGCGCGCCCTGGTCGAGGAAGAGGTCGACGAGGCTGAAGAGGCCGACACCGAGGAAGCCGAAGCCGCCGCCGAAGGCGAAGCCGGTGAAAGCGAAGAGGGCGAGGGCGAAGAGGGCGAGACCTAGGGTCCGCCTTGCTCTCGAAGTGGATCGGGGCGGTCGGCGCGGTCTTCGCACGGCCGCCCTTTTCACGTGCGGAGACGGCCATGCACCTCATCGCAGGCCTCGGCAATCCGGGCGCGAAATACGCCGGCAACCGGCACAATGTCGGCTTCATGACCGCCGACGCGATCGCCGATCACTGGCGCCTCGGCCCCTGGCGCAAGCGCTTTCACGCCGAGACGGCCGAAGGCGTGATCGAGACGGCCGCCGGCCCGGCCAGGCTGATCGTGATGAAGCCGCAGACCTTCTACAACGAGTCCGGCCGGGCGATCGGCGAAGCGGCGCATTTCTTCAAGATCGCGCCCGAGCGCATCACCGTCTTCCATGACGAGCTGGACCTGGCGCCGGGCAAGTTCCGGTTGAAGACCGGCGGCGGCCACGCCGGCAATAACGGTCTGCGCTCCACCATGGCGCAGGTCTCCGGCGAGTTCCGCCGCGGGCGCATCGGCATCGGCCATCCCGGCGACAAGTCGAAGGTGACCGGCTGGGTGCTGTCGGACTTTCCCAAGGCCGAACAGCCCTGGGTGGCCGACCTCACCGACGCGATCGCGCGCGCCCTGCCCCTGCTTGTGGAAAGCGGCGACGACGCCTTCCAGACCCGCGTCACCCACCTCGCCCCCGCCCCGGACCTGCCCGCCCGAGGCGGCCCCGCTGGCGACTGAGCGCGGGCGCGTGTAGTTTCGTGAGCCTGCGAGGAGCGACGCGATGGGCGCCCGGTTCGAGCTTTTCAGTGAGAATGAACGCATCGGCTACGTGCTGCGCGACGCCGACGGCCGAGTGGTCGCGCGCGAGACCGGCTTTGCGGACGAAGCGGCGGCTCGCGACGCCATCGCCGCGCTGCAGCGCGCCGTTTCGGCGGCGAGCCCGCCGGCTTCGTCCGGCGCAGACCCCATGAAGCGGCGCGAGACCGTTAGCCGGCTCGCCGCTGAGGGCGGCGCCGTCGCACGGCGTCAGGGCGCGCGCGCTGTCGATCACGGCGCCCTCCTCTACGACGAGGACGGCCTGCCGAAATGATCGTGGACGCCTCTGCGCTTCTTGCGGTTCTATTTGATGAAGCCGAGCGCACCGATTTCGCCGACCTGATCATCGCAGCCGACGCTGCGGCGATCTCCTCGGTCAACTGGCTTGAAGCCGCGATCCGCGTGGATCGCCTGAACGATCCAAGCCTTTCAACGCTTCTAGATCAGCTGTGCGCCGAGCTGCAGCTCCAGATCATCGCGCCGGGCCGCGAGATCGCTGACAAGGCCCGAAGCGCCTACGCACGCTTCGGCAGAGGGTCCGGGCACGGCGCTCAGCTCAATCTCGGCGACTGTTTCGCCTATGCGACGGCCGCGGCGCTTGACCGGCCTTTATTGTTCAAGGGCGATGATTTCTCGCGGACCGACGTTTTAACCGTGCGGCGCTGACACCCACGCGCTCACGCCCTTTTCAGCGCTCCCCGCGACGCCTAAAAGCGCATCTTTCAAGCACACGCGGAGCGTTCCATGGGTTTCAAATGCGGCATCGTCGGACTGCCGAACGTCGGCAAGTCGACGCTTTTCAACGCGCTGACCCAGACCGCCGCGGCGCAGGCGGCGAACTATCCCTTCTGCACGATCGAGCCGAACGTCGGCGAAGTCGCCGTGCCCGAGCCGCGCCTGGCCAAGCTCGCCGAGATCGCCAAGTCGGCCAACGTCATCCCCGCGCGCATGAGCTTCGTGGACATTGCAGGCCTGGTTAAGGGCGCGAGCCAGGGCGAGGGCCTGGGCAACCAGTTCCTCGCGAACATTCGCGAGGTCGACGCGGTGGTGTACGTGCTGCGCTGCTTTGAAGACGGCGACGTGACCCACGTGGCCGGCAAGGTCGATCCGCTGGCCGACTTCGAGACGGTCGAGACCGAGCTGATGCTCGCCGATCTCGACAGCCTGGAG
>CAZKBB010000057.1:0-18138 GCA_964550935.1 uncultured Caulobacterales bacterium | reverse complement strand
GGTGCTGTTCAAGCGCTTCGCCGACATCGACGGCATCGACATCGAGGTGGACGAGCGCGACCCGGACGCCTTCATCGAATGCGTGCGCCGCTTCGGGGCGAGCTTCGGCGGCATCAACCTCGAAGACATCAAGGGGCCGGACTGCTTCATCATCGAGGAGAAGCTGCGCGAGCACCTCGATGTCCCGGTCTTCCACGACGACCAGCACGGCACCGCGATCATCACGGCGGCCGGCATCATCAACGCGTGCGAGCTGACCGGCCGCGAGATCAAGGACCTGAAGGTGGTCGTGAACGGGGCCGGGGCGGCGGGCATCGCGGTCCTGGAGCTTCTCAAGTCCATGGGCCTGAAGCACGACAACGCGATCTTGTGCGATTCCAAGGGCGTGATCCATCAAGACCGCGCTGAGGGGATGAACCAGTGGAAGTCCGCCCATGCGGCCAAGACCGATGCGCGCTCGCTGAAGGACGCGCTGGATGGGGCGGACTGCTTCATCGGCCTGTCGGTGAAAGGCGCAGTGGATGAGGCCATGGTGAAGTCCATGGCCGACGACCCGATCATCTTCGCCATGGCCAATCCCGATCCTGAGATCCTGCCCGAGGAGGTCCGCGAGGCGCGCTCCGACGCGATCATGGCCACCGGGCGCTCGGATTATCCCAACCAGGTCAACAACGTCCTCGGCTTCCCCTACATCTTCCGCGGCGCGCTGGACGTGCGCGCCAGCGCGATCACCGAGGAGATGAAGGTCGCCGCCGCGCGCGCGCTCGCCGCGCTGGCGCGCGAGGACGTGCCCGACGAGGTCGCGGCGGCCTATCACGGCTCCCGGCCCACCTTCGGGCGCGACTACATCATTCCCGCCCCGTTCGATCCGCGCCTGATCAGCCATGTCCCGCCCTATGTGGCGCAGGCGGCGGTCGATTGCGGCGTGGCGCGCAAGCCCATCTCGGACATGGCCGCGTACAAGGCCGCGCTGGCGCGCCGGCTCGATCCCACCGCGGCGATCCTACAGGGCATCCAGGACCAGGTCCGCGCCCGTCCGCGCAAGACCATCGTGTTCGCCGAGGGCGAGGAGGCGAGCGTGATCCGCGCGGCCTACGCCTTCCAGCAGCAGGATCTCGGCCGAGCCGTGCTGATCGGGCGCGAGGAGACGGCCAAGGCGAATATGCGCCTCGTGGGCGTGCCGGCGGACGCCATCGAAATCGTCAATGCGCGCCTGTCCGACAAGAACGCCGACTACGCCGATTGGCTGTTCGCGCGGCTCCAGCGCGCGGGCTATCTCAAGCGCGATGTTCAGCGTCTGGTGAACCAGGACCGCAACGTGTTCGCCGCCTGCATGGTGGCGCTGGGCGATGCGGACGGCATGATCACGGGCACGACGCGCAACTACGCCCAGGCGCTGCGCGACGTGCATCTGGCGCTCGACCCGGCGCAGGGCGAGCGGGTGATGGGGATGAGCCTGGTGTTGAGCCAGGGGCGCATGCTGTTCATCGCCGACACCAACGTCACCGAGTTTCCCTCAGAGGACGCGCTGGCGGACATGGCCTGCGAGGCGGCCGCCGCGGCGCGGCGCTTCGGCGTCGATCCGCGCGTGGCGCTGTTGTCCTACTCCACGTTCGGCAACCCGTCCGGAGAGCGCTCGGACAAGATCCAGGCCGCCGTGCGGATCCTGGACGGGCGCGCGGTGGACTTCGAGTATGAAGGCGAGATGAGCGCGGACGTGGCGCTCGATCCCGATCACCGCCGGCTCTATCCGTTCTCGCGCCTGTCCGGCCCGGCGAACGTCTTGATCATGCCCGCGATCCACTCCGCCTCGATCTCCACCAAGCTGATGCGCGCGGCCGGCGGGGCGACGGTGCTCGGCCCGATGCTCCTCGGTCTTGAAAAGCCGGTGCAGATCGCACGCCTCGGCGCGGGCGTGGCCGATATCATGAACCTCGCCGCGATCGCCGCGCATGACTTGTCGGCGGACGCCGAAGCGGCCGACCGGCTGGCGTAAGGCGGTCTAGCTGATCTGGGGCTTGTGCGCGGCCATGGCGCGCGCGGTGGACCAGCGCATGGCGATCACGACCATGGCGACAGCCGGGATGCCGATCGCCGCGGTGACCAGGTAGAAGCCGGTGAAGCCGAACCCGTCCACCATCATCCCGGAGAATCCCCCGAACAGCTTGCCCGGCAGGGCGTAGAACGAGCTGAACAGGGCGTATTGCGTCGCCGAGAAGGCCCGGTTGGTCAGGCTGGACATGTAGGCGATGAGCGCGGTGCCGGCCCAGCCGCCTGAAAGATTCTCCAGCGTGATCGCGCCGATCAGCTCGGGCAGGCCCGGCCCGGTCTGGCTCGCCAGCCAGGCGAAGGCGAGGTTCGAGCCGGCCCCAAGGATCGCTCCAGCCAGCAGCACCGGATAAAGCCCGAAGCGCACCGCCGCGACGCCGGCCAGCAGCGCGCCGCCGAGCGTCATCCAGATGCCGTAGAATTTCGACACGTTGGCGATATCGCCCAGCGAATACCCCATCTCCAGGTAGAAGGGGTTGGCCATGTACCCCATGACGAAGTCGGTCAGGCGGTAGAGCCCGATCAGCGCCAGTATGAACAAGGCGAGCCAGCGATAGCGCTGAATGAAGTCCACGAAGGGCGCCACGATCGCGCCGTAGAGCCAGATGCCCGCCTCAGCGACCGGGTTGTCGCCTGCGCGCTTTTGCAGCGTCTCCAGCCCGCCGCCCTCGGCCTCAGGGTCGGCGGTGCGCGGCGCCAGGAGCGTGCCGAGCGGTCCCAGCAGGATCGCAACCGCCATGACCGCGTAGGAGGCGTTGAAGCTGGACAAATCGGCGATCTGCAGCGCGCCGAAACCGGCCAGGATCATCCCGAAGCGATAACCCCACTGATAGATGACGACCATCAGGGCCTGATCGTCGTCGTCGGCGACGTCGATGCGCCAGGCGTCCACGGCGATGTCCTGCGTGGCGGAGAAAAACGCGATCAGCACCGAGGCGATCGCGAGCCGCATCAGGTTTTCAGACGGGTCCGCGCCCGCCGCGAACCCCAGCGTCAGGAACAGGCAGGCCTGGGCCAGCAGCAGCCAGGCGCGCCGCCGGCCGAACATCGCGTCCAGCACCGGCAGGCGCAGCCGGTCCACGAGAGGCGCCCAGATGAACTTGAACGAATAGGCCAGTCCGGCCCAGGCGAAGAAGCCGATCGCGGTCTTGGAAACCTCCTCCACCGCCAGCCAGGCCGACAGGGTTGAGAAGACCAGAAGGATCGGAAGGCCCGCCGCGAAGCCGAGGATCAGCATCGCGCCCGCGCGCCTTGCGCCCAGCGCGGCGAGTCCGGCGCGCAGGGTGCGTTTTCTCGGGGCGTCGGCGGCGGCGTCTGTCATGGCGTGGCGCGTCTTCGTCAGGCTGCGTCAGCCCGCGAGCCTCGCGCGCTTCTTCTCCGCGCACAAGCGCGCCAGCACGCCATGCAGCGCCTCCGGCTCGATCGGCTTGGCCAGAAACGCGTCCATGCCTGCGGCCAGGCACGCCTCCCGGTCGGCCTCGGTGGCGTTGGCGGTCAGCGCCACAAGAGGGATCGCGCCCTCCAGCGCGGGCAAGGCGCGGATCGCGCGCGCGGCCGCGCGTCCGTCGAGCTCCGGCATGCGCAGATCGAGCAGCGCCGCGTCGACGCCGCCGCGGCGCACGATCTCCACCGCGTCCGAGCCGTTGTCGGCCTCGCGCACCTTCGCCCCGCAGCGCTCCAGAACGCGCCGCGCGATGAGCGCGCTCACCGGATCGTCCTCGGCGACCAGGACGGTCAGCCCATCCAGCGCGCCGGGCTCGCGCGCCGCGGGCTCGGCCGCCTCTTCGGTCTTCGCGTCCGGCTCCGGGTCGCCGACCAGGCAGTAATGGGCGAGCGCGCGGGCGCGCACCGGCGCGACGAGCCAGCCCGACACGCCGTCCGGCGCAGCGTCGGGGCCGAACCGGTCCTTGGTCTCGGCGCGCGCGACCACCAGCACGCGCGCCGGGGCGAAGGCCGGGGCATGGTCGCACCAGGCTTCGTCGAGCAGGATCACCGCGGCGGACAACCCGCCGAGCGGAGGGCCGCCCGCGCCGATCCGGTCGATCTCCATCACCCGCGCGCCGAGCGCGGCGGCCTGGCGCGCCAGCGCCTCGCGCCGGATCGCGCACGGGCTCGCCGCGACGACGACCCGGCCCGCAAGCGGGCGCTCCTCGCCTGAGGCCTCCAAGACCTCCGGCTCGAAATCGACCCAGAACAGCGCGCCCGCGCCCGGCTCGCTCTCCACGCCGACCTGGCCGCCCATGGCTTCGGCGAGACGGCGCACCATGGCCAGACCCAGCCCGGCGCCGGCCGCGGCGGTGTCGTCGGCCGCGCCGCGCTCGAACTGTTCAAACAGGCTGGACTGGTGCTCGCGCGCGATGCCCGGTCCGGTGTCTCGCACCGACAGGCGCACAGTGGCGGCGTAGGTCTCCACCGTGACCAGCACGCCGCCGGCCTCGGTGAACTTCACCGCATTGCCCACCAGGTTGAACAAAATCTGCTTCAGGCGCGCGGGATCGGCGGAAATGAGCGCGGGCGTATCCGCGCTCACCGCGTGGGCGAGCTCGACGCCCTTCTCCGCGGCGCGCGGCGCCAGCAGTTCGCACACCTGCTCGACCAACGCGCCCAGGCTCACCGGCTCGGCGCGCAGGGCGAGCTTGCCGGCTTCCAGGCGGGAGAGGTCGAGAATGTCGTCGATCAGGGCGAGCGCATGGGAGGCGCTGGTCTTCAGGCCCTCCACATAGGCCGCCTGATCTGGCTTAAGGGCGGTGTCTGCGAGCAGGCGCGCCAGACCCAGAACGCCGGAGAGCGGCGTGCGCAGCTCGTGCGTGACCGCAGCGAAGAAGGCCGACTTGCCCCTCGCGGCCTCATTGGCGGCCTGGCGCGCCTGACGCGTTTCGGTCACGTCGCGGCCCACCGCCACCGTACCGCCGCCAGGCGCCGGACTTTCGCTCCACTCGATCCATGAGGCGCCGGCGCGGGTGCGCATCTGAACGTCATAGCGCCGGCCGGCCTGGGCCGGCGCGCGCGCCGGCGCGGCCGCGAACCAGACGCCGAGCCAGTCCTCGCGCTCTCCGCCGAAGGCGGCCAGGAAGCTGGCGTTGACAGCGGTGATGCGCCCGGCGGAATCGCGCACGAGCACCATCTCGGCCATGGCGTCGAGGGCGGCGGCGGCCGGATCATGATCGCCGTGGCTCTCCACGACGCCCGGCGCGCCGCGTGCGCGGCGCGGGCGGCGTTTTCGGCGACGGTCGTCATCGGGGCGCGCGGGCGAAACCATAGCCGGGAGCCTAGGTCGGACACGGTTAAGGAAACGCTGGCTCGCCTGCGCGCGCGAGCGCGCTTTCGCAGATCACCGGCGCGCGGCGAGCCTCGCCCGCCCATCGCCGCCGGCGTCGGCCGGCGGACAGGCTCTTAAGGCCTGAAGCCTGGCCCGGGTCCGCACCGAAAAGCGCGCCGGAAGATTCGCCCGGACTCTGGCACGAACTCTCGCCCGAACGCTGCCCGAACGCTGCCCGAACTTCCGTCCGGCGCGGCCGCGGACGTGCGCCCTGAGGCCCTAGTCGGCTTTACGCCAAGCCCCGCGGCGGCCCCGGCGGTCAGCCGGCGAAACCGGAGCGCGCCGGCGCGCCCGCCGAGCCGGTCGGCGAGGACACCGGCTGCATGCGCGGATCGCTGCGCCGCGCGCTCAGAGCCTCGGCGACATGAATCCGGCGCACCGCCTCGGCGCCGTCGAGATCGGCGATGGTGCGCGCCACGCGCAGAATGCGATGGTAGGCGCGCGCGGACAGGCGCATCGCCTCGCAGGCGCGCGCCAGAAGCTCGCGGCCGGGCGCGTCCGGCGCGGCGTCGCGGTCGAGCGCTTCGCCTGAGAGCTGCGCGTTGAGCGCGCCGCGCTCGGACTGGACCTGGCGTGCGGCGGCGACCCGGGCGGCGGCCTCGGCGGTGCCTTCCGGCGGCGGGGGCAGGGCGAGATCGGCCGGGGTGACCGGCGGCACGTCGATCTGCAGATCGATGCGGTCGAGCAAGGGCCCGGATATGCGCGCCTGATAGCTCGCCGCGCATTTCGGTCCGCGCGCGCAGGCGCGCCCGTCCTCGCCGGCCCAGCCGCACCGGCACGGGTTCATCGCCGCGATCAGCTGGAAGCGCGCCGGGAAGGTGACCCGGGCGTTGGCGCGCGCGATCGCGACCGAGCCGGTCTCCAACGGCTCGCGCAGGCTGTCGAGCACCTGGGGATGAAACTCGGGCAATTCATCGAGGAAGAGCACGCCCTGGTGGGCCAGAGAGCATTCGCCGGGGCGCAGCCGGGCCCCGCCCCCGACCATGGCGGCCATGGAGGCGGAGTGGTGCGGGGCGCGTAACGGCCGGGTGCGGGTCAGCCGGCCGCGATCGAGCAGGCCGGCGACGGACTGGATCATGGAGACGTCGAGGAGTTCCTTCGCGCCGAGCGGAGGCAGAAGCCCTGGTGCGCGCTCGGCGAGCATGGACTTGCCCGAGCCCGGCGGGCCGACGAGCAGCAGGTTGTGACCGCCGGCCATGGCGATCTCCAGCGCGCGCTTGGCCGTTTCCTGTCCGCGTACATCGCGCAGATCCTTTACCGGCGCACCGTCGAGCAGCTCACCGGGTTCGGGCCGCGCCAGCGCCTGTCCGCCCTTGAAGTGGTTGACCAGCTGAATGAGCGAGCCCGGCGCCAGGATGGACAGCGCTCCGCCCGCCCAGGCCGCCTCCGGCCCGGATGCGGCCGCGCATATGAAGCCCAGATCAGCCTCCGCGGCGAGCATGGCGGCCGGGAGCGCGCCCGGCGCCCCCGCGATCGAGCCGTCCAGGCCCAGCTCGCCCATGGCGAGCCGCCCCTCTGCGGCCTCAGGCGGCAATACGCCCATGGCGATCATCAACCCGATGGCGATCGGCAAGTCGTAGTGCGCGCCCTCCTTGGGGCGGTCCGCCGGCGCCAGGTTGACGATCAGGCGCTGGTTGGGCAGCGCCAGCCCGATGGCGGCGAAGGCCGCGCGCACCCGCTCCTGACTTTCCGCGACCGCCTTGTCGGCGAGCCCGACGATGCGAAAGGCCGGCGTGCCGCCGGCGATCTGCACCTGAACGTCCACCCGGCGCGCCTCCGCGCCGTCGAACGAGGCCGATGCGATGGTGGTCGCCATTGGCTGACTCCGCTCACTGAATGGATCTTGAGTTACTGAAGCACGTGGAGAGTTTATCCACAGCCCGCAGAACGGATCCGATCAAAGTGTGAACAGAGTAGGAACAGGTAGACGTCTGCGTCAAGAATAAATCGCGCCATGCGCGAACCGGCTAACCTATGCGGGGTTTTCGGGCGCCGCGGGCGCAGTCTCCGTCTCGTCAGGCGTGCGCTCCACGGGTTGATCGCAGAGCTCGGCGCGGCGCGCGCCGCGGGGCTCCAGCTCCGGGGAGTCGCCTTGAACATGGACGTAGACCAGGACCCGCTCGACCCCGTCGACGAGCGAGGCGTGGGCGGCGGCGCGGTCGCGCTCGGCCGCGGTGCGCGCGAAACCGAGAAGGTGCACCACGCCGCCGCGGGTCTCGACATTGAAGTTGGTGCTGCGCACGCCGCGATCAGAGAGCAGCCGGGCGCGCACCTGCTGTGTGATCCAGCCATCTCGCGCCGAGGGGCCGACGCCGCGCCCGCCGCCGACATCAATCTCGTTGGCGACGGTGCGCACCGACTGGGCCGACCAGGCCAGGCATTCGGCGTAGGTCGCGTCCGCCTCGCGCGGCGCGGTTCCCGAGAGCAGGGCGACGCCCTCGGTCACCTCCACGTCGATGCCGCCGAGGGCGTAGCCTTCAGCGCGCAGCATGGCGGACTTGATGGCGAGCGACGCGGTCTGGTCGTCGATCTCGCGCCCGATCGAGCGGCCCGGCTGGGTCACGGCGCAGGCCGAGACGAGCGCGGCCGCGGCGAGCATAGCGCCGGCGCGCACGATCAGGCGGGAGCGGCGAGAGAAGGCGGGCATCGGCAGAGCTCCTTACAGGCGGTCCGCGCGGGCGCGCCGAGCCCGCTCATATCAGATCCACCGAGCGGCCTTCGGCGCGAATCACGCCTTCAAGATGCCTTGGACGTCGCCACGGCGCCACCAGAACGAGGTCGAAGCGCGGCGCGAGCGCCTCCACCGAGCGTCCGCGACGGGCGCGCCAGAGCGCTCCGGCGCGCAACAACCGCTCGGCCTGGCGCGCGCTTACCGCGGCGCGCGCGGCCTCCAGATCGCCGCGCGCCTTGACCTCCACAAAGGCGAGAACGCCGCCGCGCTTGGCCACGAGATCGATCTCGCCCGCACCCGTGCGCGCGCGCCGGTCGAGAATGCGCCAGCCCTTCAGCTGCAGCCAGATCGCCGCGGCCGCTTCGGCGCGCCGGCCGCGGGTCTCCGCGCGCCGCCGTCTCTCGCGACTGCGCCCGCTCACCACGCCGCTGCGCGCGGTTGCCGCCCGATCGGGCGGGCGGTAGCGTGCACGCGGATCGTCGGCGCGTTTCGAGGCGGCGCCGGAATGAGGGAGATACGCGGCATGGCGGCGGCTTGCATGGTCCGATCCTGCATCAGCGGCGCGCGCCGGCAAGGCGCTTTCGTCGCCGCAGCGGTCGCGCTGTCGATTGCGGCTTGCGCCGCCCCGCCGGGGCCGGACCCGCAGATCGCGCCGCAATCGCCGGTCGTCTCGGGCCCGCCGGCTCCCGTAACCGTGCCGGTGGACATTGCGCCGCCGGATTACACCCCGGCGCATATGGCCGAGATGGATGGTGTTTTCCGGGTCGGCCTGCTCTTGCCCTTTTCCGCGTCTCAGACCGCTGCCCGCGCCGAGGCCGCGCAGATTCTGCGCGCCGCCGAGCTCGCCCTTTTCGAGCGCGCCGGCTCGTCCGTCCTCTTGCTGCCGCGCGACACCGCCGGTGATCCCGACCGAGCTCGCGAGGCCGCTCAAAGCCTGATCGATGACGGCGCGGACATCGTGCTGGGCCCGCTCTTTTCGGCCTCGGTCAGCGCGGCGGGCGAGGTTGCGCGCGCATCCGGAACGCCGCTGATCGGCTTTTCCACCGACGAGGCGCGCGCCGGGAACGGGGTTTATCTGCTGAGTTTCCCGCCGGGCGAAGAGGTGCGGCGCATCACCGCCTATGCCCGCGAACGCGGTGCGGAGCGCTTCGCCTTCATCGGGCCGGACACGCGCTACGGGCGCACCGTCGCCGAGGCGTTCCGCGAAGACGTCGCATCGATGACCGAGGGCCTTGAGCCGCGTGAGGTGGAGTATCTTGAGCGCCTGCCCGACGACGCCCCGGAGGATGCGGAGCCGCAGATGCTCAGCCGGGTGGTCACGCCGGGCCTGCGCTCGGAGGCCTTCTATCTGGATTCGGTCAGCTCCATGACCGAAGCCGCGCGCCAGCTCGCCGCGCTCGGCGTGCGTCCGGCGCTCGCCGAGGACGCCCAGCGCCTGTCCCAGCAAGCCTGGGAGCCGCCGCTCTCGGCGCCGTTCCAGGCCGTGCTTCTGCCTGAAGGCGGTGATGATCTGCGCACGCTGGCTCCGGTGCTGATCTTCCAGGACATCGATCCGCTGGTGGTGAAGTTCATGGGCACCAGCCTGTGGCGCGATCGCGACGTGGCGCGCGAGCCGGCGCTCGCGGGCGGCTGGTTCGCCGGCCCCGACCCGGAGGCGCGCGCCGGGTTCGAGGCCGAGTTCGAGGCCGCCTACGGCGCCGCACCGTCGCGTCTGGCCAGTCTTGGGTATGACGGGCTCTCGCTTGCGGCCTTCCTGAGCCGGGCGGAGACCGACACCTTGTCGCAGGCGCTCGAGCGCCCTGACGGCTTCACGGGCGTGGACGGGCTGTTCCGCTTCCGCGAGGACGGCACGATCGAGCGCGGGCTCGCGGTCTACACGATCAGCCGCGGCGCGTTCCAGACGCTGGAGCCCGCGCCGGGCGCCTTCCCGCCCGAAGACGAGCTGGCCGGCGTCGATCCGCGTGCGGACGAGGGCGCCGGCGACGCCTTCGATCCGGCGCAGGCCGATCCGGAAGCGGGCGATCCTGAAACCTGATCCGCCGCCCGCGCCGGGCTCAGCCGGGCGCGAGATCGCTCGCGATGCGGTCGGCGAAAAGCCGGCCGGCGCAGGTCAGCGCGATCCGATCATCCGACAGCGACACGTAGCCATCCGCCGCAAACCGCGCGGCGGCCTCGGCGTCCACGTCGAAGCCGGTGAGCGCGCGCATGCGGGCGCGGTCCAACCCCTCAATCACGCGCAGCCCCATCAAGACCCGCTCCTGGGCCTCCTCAAGCGCGGTCAGCGCAGTCTCATCGTGAGCCGCGCCGTCCGCGACCGCGTCGATATAGGTTTCCGGGCGAGCGCGCGCCTCGAACCCGGTCCGCCCGCCCGAGGCGTGGTCCCCAAGGCGCGAATGCGCCCCCGGTCCGACGCCGATCCAGTCCGCGCCCGCCCAGTAGAGCCGGTTATGGGCGGATTGATCACGCGGCGTGCGCGCATGGTTGGAGATCTCGTAGCCCGTGAGACCCGCAGCCTTCGTCATTGACTGGCTCGTTTCGTACATCTCAGCGCCCGCATCGATGTCCGGCGGGGTCAGCGCGCCGCGCTGGAAGGCCTTGGCGTAGGCCGTGCCCGGTTCGATGGTCAGCTGATAGAGCGAGAGATGGTCGGGCCCGAGCGCCAGCGCCTCGGCGAGCTCGGCGCGCCAATCGTCCGGCGTCTGGTTCTCGCGCCCATAGATCAGGTCGATCGAGACCAGATCGAACAGCTCGCGCGCGGTCTGATACGCATCGAGGGCCTCGCGCGCGCCATGATCGCGGCCAAGGCGCGTCAGATCGGCGTCGTTCAGCGCCTGGACGCCGAGCGAGACCCGGGCGATCCCGGCGGCTTTCAGCGCGGCGAGCCGTCCGGCCTCTTTCGGGTTGGCCTCCAGGCCGATCTCCGCGCCCGGCTCGAAGCCCCATAGCGTCTCGGCGCGCGCGATCACCGCCTCCACCGCGTCCGGCGGCATCAAAGACGGCGTGCCGCCGCCGAAATGCAGGCTTGAGAGCCGGCGCGGCCCGGTCCGCTCGCGCCAGCGCTGCAGATCGGCGAGCATCGCGCCTGTCAGCGCCTGCGCGTCCGCGCCGCGCGCGCGATAGACGTTGAAGTCGCAATACGGGCAGATGCGCGCGCAGTACGGCCAGTGGACGTAAAGGCCAAGCGCGCTGTCCGCGCGCACGGTTTCGCCCAGATGGCTCAAGACCGCGGCGCCGCGAAGACGTCAGCGATGAGCGCGTCGAAGGCGCGCGCGCGATGGCTGAGCCCGCGCTTCTGCGCAGCCGACATCTCGGCGAAGGTGCGCGCCTGGCCGGCGGGCGCGAAGATGGGATCGTAGCCGAACCCGGCCTCGCCGCGCGGCGGCCAGACGATCTCGCCCTCCACCTCCCCTTCATAGGTCGCGCTCGTCCCGTCCGGCGCGGCCAGCGCCAGGACGCACACGAAGCGCGCAGTGCGGTCTTCGGCGCCGGCGAGTTCCGCGTTCACCCGCGCCATCGCCTTGGTGAAATCCCTGGGGCTGCCCGCCCAGCGCGCGGAATGAACCCCCGGCGCGCCGCCCAGCGCGTCCACCGACAGCCCGGAATCATCGGCCAGCGCCACCGCGCCTGAGGTCTTCGCCGCGGCGCGCGCCTTGAGCAGCGCGTTTCCCGCATAGCTGGTTTCGGTTTCCTCAGGCTCGGGCAGACCGGCCTCGGCGGCGCCGGAAACGGTCACCCCATGAGGTCGGACAAGATCTTCTATCTCCTTGATCTTGCCCGCATTATGGCTCGCGATCACCCAGCGCGGCGCGCGTGAAAACACCGTCGTCATAGCGGTCCCTCCGTTTCGGCATATCGCCTTTCGGAAAATTCATATCGTTTTTCGATATTTTTTTGTTGCGAAGCGATGCGCGGCTTGTTACCTATGCTCTCGAAGCCGACGGGGAGCCCTCCCCAGACGCACCGCCCCGGCGGCTTCACCGGAGACGATCCAGCCGGCGACAGACCGGTCGACGCTTCGGAACGGTTGGTTGATAGACACGAAGGAGAGTATGAGATGGTCAGGTCCAACAACAATGGCGGTCAGGTCCTTTCGGTTCTGGTGAACGCCGTCCTCATCGCCGGCGTGATGGCCGGCATGGCCGCAGCGGTCGTCCCGATGGTCGCTTGAGGCCCCAACGCCGCGCCCGGCGCGTCCTACGCTGAGCCTTCGTCCCCCCGCTCAGCCCCTTACGGACGCGCCGGCGCCCAGTTATTCGAGGGAGCGCATGCGAACACTCGGACCCGGCTCGCTCGCCGCGATCCTGAAGCTCTTCCTTGATCTTCTGTATTTCGGCCTTTGGGCGCTTCTGGGGCTGACCAGCCTCATCATGCTGCTCATCATGGCCGCAGGCGTCTACCGCCTGACCGGGATCGGCCCGGAGCTTCCAGATCCCCTGCTTCAGTTCCTCGCCATGGACGTGGTCCTGTCGCTGCCGCTCGCCGCGGCGGCGATCGTGGCGCTTTTGTTCATTGCAGGGCGGCTTCGGCGCATCTTCGACACGCTGATCTCGGGCGATCCCTTCGTGCCGGAGAACGCGCGCCATTTGCGCGCCATCGCCATCGCCATCGCCGCCTATCAGCTGATCCGCTACGCGGCGCACGGCGTGGTGGCCATGGTGTTCACCCTGTCCGGTCGTCCGGTGGAGTCCGGCTCCACCATGCAGGGCGAGTTCAGCCTCAACCTGGGCGCCTGGTTCGCCGTGATCGTCCTGTTCGTTCTGGCCGAGGTGTTCCGCGAGGGAACCCGGCTGCGCGACGAACAGAAGCTGACGATCTAGGGGCGGGCGCGCGATGGCGATCCAAGTCACACTCGACCGCATGCTGCTTGAGCGCCGGATGTCTCTGACCGAGCTGTGCGACCGCGTGGGCATCACCATGGCCAACCTGTCCATCCTGAAGACCGGCAAGGCCAAGGCGATCCGCTTCACCACGCTGGAGGCGCTGTGCCGCGAGCTGGACTGCCAGCCGGGCGACCTGCTCGTCTTCGTGCCCGATGAGGACGAAGACGCCGAAGGCGGGCGGGCGGCCGAAGGCTGAGACGTGGTTAAGGCTTCCTGACACGCCTGAACGCGGAAAATTTACGGCTCATCCGGCAGTCTGACACCGCCTCTTCCGCCGTCAGGACGCGCCGCATGAGCCGCACGACCCGCCACCGCGATCTCGCGCTCGTGCGCCGCTCAGGCGGCTCGCCGCGCTTCTTCGACCTGGCGCTTTTAACCGCGCGCCGCGCCGCGTCGGACCAGCCGCCCGCGCCGTTCTTCCACACCGCGCGGCTGAACTGGACCCTCCTGATCAAACACACCCTGCGCGCCCATGAGCGCCAGGAAATGGGGCCGGTGCGCAAGGTTGCGACCAAGATCGTCTTCCCGATCGACCAGTCCGACCTGTCCTTGGGCGGGTCGGCCCTGTTCGCCGAGGAGATCGGGTTCGCGCGCAAGCTGCAGCGCTTTCTGGGGCCCGCCGCGGCGCATGACGGGTTTCAGGACGATCTGCGCCGGATCAAGCTCCTGGCCGATCTGCCGATGTTCGACCGCTTCCTCATGCGCGAGCGCTGCCGAATGAGCGGGCTCGGCTTCCCCGATGCGCTGGTGGACGGCGGGCCGGGCGGAGACAAGGCGATCATCGCGCTTTTGTTCAACCATATCCGACAGATGTTTCTCGGCGCGACCGGCTCGGCCGATCTATCCCGGCGCATCGCTGAAGGCTTCTGCTTCAAGGTGTTCAGCGCGGACTTCGCCGAATACGCCGCGCGTCTGAACGAGTTCTTCGGTCTGGATCAGGACACCATGCTCGAGGCGCTGTTCGCCTGGAAGTGCGTGATCTACCAGGCCGAGCTGTTCGAACGCGCCCGCGCCGACCTCGCCTCTGAGCTGCGGCTCATGATGGAGACGTCAATCCCTGCCGGCGTCAGCGACGCCGACCGGCGCTTCGCGCTGGCCACGCGAGAGCGCTGCCGGGACTATATCCGCAGCCATCACGGCGCGGCGCGCCTGGCGCTGGCGCGCTATAACAGCGCCTATCGCGCCTTTTCCGAGCGCCGCCAACCCGGCCCGTTCATCGGCTTCTTAAACGAGTCCAACGCCATCGCCGCGGCGCTGGGGGAGAGCCTGGCGCTGTTGATGCATTATTCCGGCTTCATCGGCTTTCGACTTCGCCGCGAACAGGCGCCGCGCAGCCCGGCGGCCTGCATCGAGTTTCACCAGGATCTGGCGTGTTCGCTGGACGGCGAGACCGCCGCCCCGGCGCTGGAGGAGATTTAGCCCTTCAGCGCCGCGGTCTGGGCCTCGGCGAGCTCGGCGACGCCCTTGCGGCCGAGATCGAACACGGCCTGGAATTGCGCGCCGGAGATCGGGCGGTCCTCCGCGGTCGCCTGCACCTCGACCACGCCGCCTTCAGGCGTCAGGATGAAGTTGGCGTCGGCCTCGGCCACCCGGTCCTCCTCGTATTCAAGGTCGAGCCGGGCCTGCCCGTCCACGATGCCAGCCGAAATCGCCGCGATCTGGCCGTGCACCGGATCGGTCTTGAGCACGCCCTCCTCCACAAGATAGCGGGTGGCGAGCTTCAGCGCGATCCAGGCCCCCGTGATCGACGCGGTGCGCGTGCCGCCGTCGGCCTGCAGCACGTCGCAATCGAGCGTGATCTGCCGCTCTCCAAGCGCGCGCAGATCCACCACGGCGCGCAACGAGCGCCCGATCAGGCGCTGGATCTCCTGGGTGCGGCCGGAGACCTTGCCCGTGCTGGCCTCGCGGCGGGTGCGCTGGTGGGTGGCGCGCGGCAGCATGGAGTACTCCCCGGTCACCCAGCCTCGCCCCTGGCCGCGCAGCCAGGGCGGAACATTTTCCTCAACGCTCGCCGCGCACAAAACGCGGGTTTCGCCGAACACCGCCAGGCAAGAGCCCTCGGCATAGGGCGCGGCTCCGGTCTGGAAGCTCACCGGGCGAAGCGCGTCGGGCTGGCGGTTGTCGGGGCGCATGGGGGGTCTCCTGCAGGTCGTGGGTCAGCGCGGAGGTACACCACGCGGCCCGATCGGGAAACACCGTCGTTCGCGCGCGCTTGCGCCCGGACGGGTCCGGCGTTAGCTCCGGCCCATGCGGATCTATGCGATGAACGGGGCGGGCAACGCCTTCGTGCTGGTGGACCGGCGCGGCGACACCGCGCCGTTCGAGCCTGCCGAAGGCGAGGTGCGCGCGATCCACGCCAGCCACGGCTTCGATCAGTTGATCGTGCTTGAAGGCGCCGGCGAGGCGCTGTCGCTGCGCTTTTGGAACGCGGACGGCGGCGAGGCCGGCGCGTGCGGCAACGGAACGCGGGCGGCCGCCTGGCTGGTGTTTCGCGACGGCGGCGCCGACCGGATCGCGTTCGACACCGAAGCGGTCCGGCTCGCGGCCCATCGCGTCCCCGGCGGAGGCGCTGAGGTCGACATGGGCGAGCCGCGCTTTGACTGGCGCGACATTCCGCTGGCGCGCGCCATGGACACCCGAGCGCTCGACTTCGCCGCGACCGAAGCCGGCGTCCGCGTGGAGGCGCCCGGCGCGGTCTCCATGGGCAATCCCCATGCGGTCTTCTTCGTGGACGATGTCGAGGCCGCCCCCGTCAAGGCGCTGGGCCCGGTCATCGAGCATGACGCGCTGTTCCCGGAGCGTGTGAACGCCGGCTTCGCCGAGGTGCGCGCGCCGGACCGGATCCGGCTTCGGGTCTGGGAGCGTGGCGCCGGGCTGACCCTGGCCTGCGGCACCGGCGCCTGCGCTGCGCTCGCCGCCGCCCATCGCCGCGGGCTCGCCGGCCGGGAGGCCGTGATCGAAGCCGACGGCGGCGCGCTGCCGGTGCGCTGGGACGCCCGCGGCCATATCCATCTCGGCGGTCCGGTGGAGCTGGAGCGCGAGCTGGGCCTTGCAGACCTCGGCCTTGGGCGGTTCTAGGCGCATCGATTTCACAGCTCGCGCGTTATAGGCGGCGATGAGCCGGGGCGCTGAAATCCTGAGTTACGCCGTCCGGCCGCAGGTGACGCTGCGGGTGTTCGGGCGTTTGTGTCTGGCCTCGATTCCCCTGTTCGCGGTTCCCGCTCTGGTCGCCTTAAGCGCGGGGGAGACCGGTTTCGCCGCCCGGCTTGGCGTGTGCGCGGGCGCGGCGGGCCTTCTGGGTCTGGCGCTTGGGCGCCTGCGCGGCGGAAATCCCCGCCTGAACGAGGTGATGGTGGTCTCAGCGCTCGCCTTCGCCGGTCCGCCCGTGGCGCTGGCCTGGACGTTCGGGGCGTTGGGCTACGCCTTCATCCCCTCTCTGTTCGAAGCGGTTTCCGGCGTGACCACGACCGGGCTCAGCGTCCTGCCGCGCCCGGAGGCGTCGAACGCGGCGCTCGATTTCACCCGCGCCTGGATGCAATGGGTCGGCGGGCTCGGCTTCATCGTCCTGGTCCTGGGCCTGATGGGCGCGACCGGGGCGCAAGCCGCGCGTCGCCTCGGCGAGGCCGGCGGGATCGCGTCCGACCCGGTCGCGAACCTGCGAGAGCGCGCCCGGCGCATGCTCTCGGTCTATCTGGGACTGACGCTGATCTGCGCCGCGCTGCTCTGGGCCACCGGGCCGGGAGCGTGGGACGCGCTGCTGTATGCGATGACGGCGCTGGCGACCGGCGGGTTCGCGCCCGACCCGGCCTCCGCCGCCGCGCTTGAGGGGCCGGCGCCGCGTATCGTGCTCGCCGTCTTCACGCTTCTGGGCGCGATCAGCTTTTCGCTTTATCTGCGCGCGCTGCGCGGCAGGGGGCCGGGAGAGGCGCTGCGCGCCGACCTGATCGGGCTCGCCGGCTTTCTCGCCATCGGCGCCGGCGGGCTGCTCGCCATCCTGGCGCTTTACGGCGGCCTGGACGGACCGACGATCGGTCACGCCCTGTTCACCGCCGTCTCCGCCCAGACCAACGCCGGCTTTTCCACGATGACGGAGGCGACCCTTCCCGCCGCCGCGCTCGCCTGGCTGATGCTCGCCATGCTGATCGGGGGCAATTCCGGCTCGACAGCGGGCGGGGTGAAGACGTTTCGCGCGTTGACGCTTGTCGCGCTCATGCGCCTGACGCTGCAGCGCCCCAGCCTGCCGCCCGATGCGGTGGCGCGCCTGACTCTGTTCGGCCGGCCGGTCGGCGCGGCCGAGCTGCAGAACGCGGCCGCCGTGATCAGCCTGGCCGCGGCGACGATCTTTTTCGCCTGGTTGCCGTTCCTGGCCGCAGGCTATGGCGCGGACGCGCTGTTCGACGTTGTCTCGGCGGTCTCCACCACGGGGCTGTCGGCGGGCGTGGTCTCGCCTGAGCTGCCTCAGCACCTGCAGGCGACCCTGGTCGTCGCCATGCTGCTTGGCCGGGTGGAGTTCATCGCGCTGCTTATCGTGATCTGGCCGCCGACCTGGATCGGCCCGCAACTGAAGGACTAAGGCCCATGCGCATCGTTCTCGTCGGCGCCACGCCCATGAGCGTCGAGGCCGCGCGCCGCTTCGTCGACCAGGGCGATCAGGTGATCCTGATCGATCCGGACCGGAAGCGTTTCGACGACCTGGCCGGTGATCTGGACATCGCCTTCATCGAGGGCGACGGGGCGCGTCCCGAGGTGCTCAAAGAGGCCAACCCGTCCGACGTCGACCTGCTCTACGCGCTCGCCGACGATGACAAGGTCAACATCATCGCCGCTCTGGTGGGCCGGGCCGGAGGGATCAAGCGGGTGATCCCGAAGATCGAGGACCGGGAGTATCACCCCATCGCCAAGGAGATCGGCCTGGATGAACGCGTCGACCCCGATCACTTCATCGCCAAGTCGCTCGTTCGCCTCGGCAAGGAGGGTGATGACGGCCTCGAGGCCGACGCCGAGGAGGAGGCCCGAGAGTCGGACGATTAGGGGCATTCACCACGCCTTGCGCCACGCTTGACGCGCGCCGGGCCCCGCCCCACTTTCCGCGCGCCCATGACAGAGCTTGCCCCCACCCCTGAGGCCCGCGGCGAGGATGCGCCCGCGGAGGCCGAGATCGTCACCTTCGGATGCCGGCTGAACGCCTGGGAGTCCGAGGTGATGCGCGACCATGCGCG
>CAZKBB010000056.1:0-18699 GCA_964550935.1 uncultured Caulobacterales bacterium | reverse complement strand
GATCTCCTTCGACAGCAGCATGCCGTTGCCGAACACGTCGCCGGACATGTCGCCGACGCCGATCACCGTGAAGGGTTCGGACTGGATGTCCTTTCCCATCTCGCGGAAATGGCGCTTCACGCTTTCCCAGCCGCCCCGCGCGGTGATGCCCATCTTCTTGTGGTCGTAGCCCGCCGAGCCGCCTGAGGCGAAGGCGTCGCCGAGCCAGAAATCATACTCCTCCTGAGCGACGCCGTTGGCGATGTCGGAGAAGGTCGCCGTGCCCTTGTCCGCGGCGACGACCAGATACGGATCCTCGTCGTCCCAGCACACGACGGAGCCGGGGCGGTTCACCTGGTCGGAGACGATGTTGTCGGTGATGTCCAGAAGCCCGCGGATGAAGGTCTTGTACGCCTCCTGGCCTTCTTCGATCCAGGCCTCGCGCGGGCCGTCCTTGGGCAGCTGCTTGGGATAGAAGCCGCCCTTCGAGCCGACCGGCACGATGACGGCGTTCTTGACCTGCTGCGCCTTCACAAGGCCCAGCACCTCGGTGCGGAAGTCCTCGCGCCGGTCCGACCAGCGCAGCCCGCCGCGCGCGACGGGGCCAAAGCGGATATGGACCCCCTCCACGCGGGGGCTCCACACGAAGATCTCGCGATAGGGCTTGGGCTCGGGCAGATCGCGCAGCGTGCGCGAGTCGATCTTCAGCGAGATCCACGGCTTGGGCGCGCCGTCGGCGCCGGTCTGGTGGAAATTCGTGCGCAGCACCGCCTCGATCAGGCGCAGGATGCGGCGCAGCGCCCGGTCGTGATCGAGGCTCGAGACCGCCTCCAGCGCGTCGCGCACGGCCTTGGCGGCCTCGTCGGACTTCTCCTTGCGCTGCTCGCGCGTCAGCGCCAGGGCGGGATCGAAGCGCACCCGGGCCAGCTCCAGAAGCGCGCGCACGACGTTCGGGTGGGCCGCGAAGGCCTCCTCCTGCAGCGCCTGTGACGGATCAAGGCCGGTCTGCTGGCGGAAGCGCGCGCAAGCGCGCAGGAAGGCCGCCTCGCGCCAGTGCACGCCGAGCGACAGGATCAGCCGGTTGAAGCCGTCATTCTCCGCGCGCCCGTCAAGCACGGCGATGAGCGCGTCCTCGAACGCGCGCGCCACCATTTCCAGATCGGTCACCTCGCCGATCTCCGGGCGCACTTCGAACTCATGCACCCAGACCGTCTCCGGGGTTTCGTCATCGCCGCGCTTGCGCCGCACGCCGTAGCCGGCCTCCGCGTCCACGTGCAGGCCCAAATTCTCAAGCACGGGGAGCACGTTCGACAGGGAGAGCGGATCGCCGACGCTGTAGAGTTTCACCCGGAGCCGCTCGGCTGGATCGCCGTCGCTGCGATAGGCGCGCGCCGCGATCGGCCGGCCGAGCGCGACCTCCTCCATGCGCTCCACGTCGCACAGCGCCTCGCTCGGCCCGTAGCGCTCGCGATAGCCGGCCGAATAGCCGTCGAGATAGCGCGCCACGGCGGCCGACAGCCCGGCGTCCTGGCGCGTGCGCGCGGCGGCCTGAAGCTCGTCCTCCCAGGTGCGCGACAGCTCCACGACCTTGCGCTCGAGCGCCTCGAGGTCGGGCTCGGGATGATCGAACGGATCGAGCCCGACTATGAAGTGGACCCGCGCCAGCGGTCCGTCGCCGAACATCGGATAGAAAGCCGACAGCCGACCGCCGAAGGCGCGCCGGATCAGATCACCGGCCTGCTCGCGCAGCTTGGCGTTATAGCGGTCGCGCGGGACGAACAGCAGCACCGACACGAAGCGGTCGAACTGGTCATGGCGGAAGAACAGCTTGGTGCGCGGCCGGTCGTAGAGGTGCAGCACGCCGAGGCTGATCTGCAGAAGATCCTCTTCGTCGGTCTGGAACAGCTCGTCGCGGGGGTAGTTCTCCACGATGTTCTGCAGCTTCTTCGCCGAGTGGCTGCCCGGCGTCTTGCCGGCCTTCTCCAGCACGCGGCGCACCTTGCGCCGGATCAGCGGCACCTCGCGCGCCATCTGGTCGTAGGCTTCCGCGGTGAACAGGCCCACGAAGCGGGTCTCGCCGATCACCACGCCGTCCTCGCGATAGCGCTTGACCCCGATGAAGTCCTTGTAGACGCGCCGGTGCACGCGGCTCTTCATGTTCGCCTTGGCCACGATCACCGGGCTCGGCGCGCGCACGAAGGCCTCCACCGCCGGCGAGAGCACCGCCGGCTCCTGGGAGCGGCGCAGGATGAGCCGGCCGGGATCGCGCAGCACGCCGCGCCCGGTCTCGGTGAGCACGTTCGGCTCGCGCGAGACCAGCGCGCCGGCCTCGTCCACCTCGAAGCGATAGGCCCGGCAGCCCAGGAAGGTGAAGTGATCGTCGCGCAGCCAGCGCAGGAAGGAGAGGGACTCCTCGACCTCCTCGCGCGGCGCCTCGCAGCGCGCGTTTTCAAGATGGGCGATCGCCTCGTCCATCTGGGCGCGCATCTCGTTGAAGTCCTCCACCGCGGCGCGCACGTCCTCCAGCGTCGCCATGACGCCGTCCTCAAGGCGCCGGCGGGCGGGGTCGTCCAGCGGATCGAGATGCACCTGGATCATGGACTCCGCCATGTGGCGGCGCCCGGCGTCGGAGCGCGCCCCGGCTTCGTCGCGGCGCACCTGCATGATCGGGTGGAACATGGCCAGCACGTCCATGCCCTGGGTCGCGATCTCGCCCATCACCGAATCGACCAGGAAGGAGCGGTCGCGGCTGACCACCTCCAGCACGTCGCGCTTCAGCGCGGCGCCCTCGCGCCCCGTCGCGGCGCGCACGCGCACCAGGATGCGGTCGTCGGGCCGGGTCGCGCCGAACTCCCAGAAGTCCTTCAACAGCGCTGCGGCGTCGCCGGCCGGAATGCCGGAAAGGTCCTCCTCCAGCGCATCGTCATGGACCTGCGTCACGAAGTCGTGCGCGTTCGCGCCCGGCGTCGCCTTGAGATCGCCGTCCCAGGCCCCGCGCGCCTCCTTCAGAAGGGTTTCGAGCGTGTAGGCGTGGGCGACGCTGACCACGGCGTTCATGGGGAAAACCTTCGGGCTGGCGCTGCGGCGCCTGACGGCGCGGGCGGGGTCTGACGGGTCGCGCGGCGAGGCGCGTCGCGGGGAGCCTACTACCGCGTTCGTTGCGTTCAAGCGCGGTGCGCGTCTGGACCGCGAAGCCATACAGTGCTTGTCTTCGCGGCCACGAACCAACCTCCCCCAAACCAGACGAAAAGGCGCGCGCCATGCCCCACGCCCTGATCACCGGCGCCAATCGCGGCATCGGTCTTGAACACTGCCGTCAGCTCCTTGAGCGCGGCTGGACGATCACCGCCGGCGTGCGCGATCCCGGCGGGGCCGATGATCTCAAGGCGCTCGATCCCGGCGACGGCAGGCTGCGCATCGAGGCGTACGACGCCTCCGATCTCGGGGCGGCCGAGGCTCTGAAAAAGCAGGTCTCAGAACCGATCGACATCCTGTTCGCCAACGCCGGCGTGATGGGTCCGAAGGGCCAGGACGATTTGCGCACCGCCGCGAGCGAGGCTTTCCTCGACGCGGTGCGGATCAACGCCGTCGCGCCTCTGGCTCTGGCCGGCGCCTTCGCCGATCAGGTCGCTGAGAGCCAGATGAAGGTGATCGCGCTGCAGTCCAGCCGCATGGGCTCGATCGCGGACAACGATTCCGGCGGGCGCTACGTCTATCGCGCCTCCAAGGCCGCGCTGAACGCGGTCGGCAAGTCGCTCAGCGTCGATCTGAAGGACAAGGGGATCATCGTGTTGATTTTGCATCCCGGATGGGTGCGCACCGACATGGGCGGGCCGAACGGGCTGATCACCGTGCAGGAAAGCGTGGAGGGCGAGCTGGATCTGATCGCGCGCGCCAACCCGGCGATGAGCGGGCGCTTCTTCCATGTCAGCGGCGAGGATCTGCCCTGGTAGGCGCGCCCTGGATCGAGGCGCCCGGACATGAAAACGCCCCGGGGCCGGACGGCTCGCGGGGCGTTTTGGTCTTGGTTGGCGCCGCCGGACGGGGACAGGTGTCCGGCGGCGCCTGGCAGGCCTCTTCGGGCAGGCTGGGGGGACGCACGCTGAGGCCTGCTTTGCCGTTTCGTTAGGAGATGTAGAGCCCGCCGCCTCCGGCGCCAGAGGCGGCCATGACGGCCACGGCCCAGAGCGCAGCGGCGGCGAGGGTGAGCGAGATGTAACGGGCCATGTCGGCCTCCTTCCGGCTCGGCGAGCGCCTGAGCGCCCGCGTAAATGGCTCGACGCGGCCCGCAAGGATCGGCGGGCGCCGGCGCCCGGGGGGGGCGAGCCGGCGGTTCGGCCCGAGGGGGGAGGAGCCTTGCGCTCCCGCCGGCCCCGGCGCGGCCGCGTCTGATCGGTTATATGGCTGCGGGACGTCGCCCGCGCCATGCACGTTCTGTCACGACCGCGTGAAGGGTGAGTTTCCGCCAAGGCGAAAATCGCCCCAAGCGCCGGATTTTTGCGCGCAGGGTGAACAGGCGATTGCGCGCCTGCGCGCCGGGCGCGTTCGCCGCCGTGCTAGAAGGTGAACAGCTTCGTGTCCGACTCGACCATGACCGCAGCGATCTCCGGCGGTGCGGCCACGCTGACGCCCGCCATCAGGTCGTCCTCGGAGTAGGCGCTGTTAGGCAGATAGATCGCGCAGACCTGAACCGTCGCGCCGGCGTCGACCAGCATGGAGAGCAGCCCATGTGGGCTCATGCCGCGCGGCGCAAGCGGGGCGGTCGCGCTTTGCGGCGGTTCCGCCAGCGCCAGATCGCCCGCCGCGTCGCACAGCAGCACGCGCACGTCCGCTCCGGCCTCGGCGCTGAAGCGGCTAAGGATCAGACCCATCAGCTGGGTCTGGGGCTCTGCGGCGGTCAGAACCGTCAGAATGCGCGCGGGCGACGCCGTTTCGGGCTCTCCGCGAGGGTGCGTCTCCTCCGCGCCGGCGCAGGCGATGGGGGCGGCGGCCGCGGCGGCCGCGATGAGCAGGGATTTAAGCATGGCTAGGGCCTCACAGGATTTTGGGGTTCTAAGCGTTCAACGTTGGTCCATGGGGGGGTGAGAAGCGCCGGCCCGGTGGGAGAGAAAGCGGGCCGGCGCGTGGGCGCTGATCACAGCGCGCGGGTGGAGAAGTACCAGTCCACCGTGTCGTAGCCTTCGGACGCGCGCTTCTCAGCGGCCTCGGCCGTGGCCGGCGGCGGCACGATCACCTTGTCGCCAGGCCGCCAGCCTTCAGGCGTCGCGCAGCTTTCCGCGTCGGCGGTCTGGAGGGCTTCAACGAGACGCAAAAACTCCTCGATCACTCGGCCGTTGCTCATCGGGTAGTAGACCATCGCGCGCAGCACGCCTTCAGGGTCGATGATGAAGGTGGCGCGCACCGCCGCGGTGTCGGAGGCGCCGGGCTGAATCATCCCGTAAGCGCGCGCGACGTCCATGGACAAGTCGGCGATGATCGGGAACCTGATCTCGACGCCGAAATTCTCCTTGATCGAGCGCATCCAGGCGATGTGGGCGAAATGGCTGTCGATGGACAGGCCCAGAAGCTCCGTGTTCAGCGCCGCGAAGCGGTCCTGCGCCTTGGCGAAGCCTATGAACTCGGTCGTGCACACGGGCGTGAAGTCCGCCGGGTGCGAGAACAGAACCAGCCACTTGCCGCGATAGTCTGAAAGCGAGCGCTCGCCATGGGTGGTCTGCGCGGTGAAGTCCGGCGCCGGCTCGTTGATACGCGGCAGGGCGGCGGATACGTTTTCGGTCATCTCAGGTCTCCTTAGGGTTGGCGCCGGGGTCCGACCGGCGGCACGGCCCAAAGACTGCCTCTAAAAGTCGTATATGTCATACGACTTTTATTGATGAGATGTATAGGCGTTTCCGATCGCGACATTTGGTCTCATAGGGAAGCCCACTAATCGTCCGGCTCGTCAGCGAGTCGCGCCAGCAAGGTCGCGCGGTTCCGGGCGATATCGGCGATGGACACCGCCTCCAGCTCGGCCATGAAGGCGCGCGTCGCCGTTTGAAGCGCGGCGGACAGTCGGCATACGCCGATCAGGGGGCAGGTGTTGGTGTCCGCGTTGAAGCACTCGACCAGCTCGATCGGCCCCTCGGTCAGGCGCACCACCTCCGCCACGGTGATGCCGGCGGGATCGCGCGCGAGCTTGACGCCCCCGCCGCGGCCCCGGATGACGTCCAGATAGCCATGCTGCGCGAGGGTGTTGGCCGCCTTGAGCAGATGGTGGCGCGAGATGCCGTGGGCGCGTGCGACATCCTCCATGCGCACACGGCTGGGAGCGCGCAGTGCGGCGAACTGGAGAATGCGCAGGGCGTAATTCGTGAAGTTCGTAAGTTTCATGACAGAAACGTGCGCCCAGCCGGAATGATCGGCAACCCGGCGGCGCGCCGCTCGGCCTGCGCCGGGCGCGCGCTAGCCGAGAAACCAGAAGGCGCCGGCCGTGGCGAGCGCGGCGGCGGCGAGCACGACCGCCGAGGCGGCCATGTCGCGCCGGGGCGGGCGGGCCACCGTGTGCGAGCTCAACCGCTTCGCCACGCGGATGTGATCGCGCGCGGCGGTGGCGAAGATCGCCGCGGCGGTCACCGCGAACACCGTCGCGATCGCCTTGCCCGGCCAGTCCGGCGTGATTTCGCGCAACAGCGCCTGCACGCCGAGCGCCACGCCCACCGAAGTCAGCCCCGTGCGCAGCCAGGCCGCAAAGGTGCGCTGGTTCGCCAACAGCGTGCGGTCCTCAGCGTAGTCCGTCCGGTCTTCGGCCAGATCCACCCGATTGTCGCCATTTCCGTCCGACCCGGTCTCATCCGACAAAGCCTCGCTCCCGCGCTGCATCCGGACCGCGTAACGCGCCGGAGCGCAGAAAGGTCGCGCGCCGGCGCCCGTCTGATAGTGTTTCATCGGATCGATCGAGGTGAGCGCGGGGACGGTGATGGGCGGGGACGCATCGAACGGCTGGGATGCCGTCGCGGACGACTTCGACGCCCTGCGCGGGGCATTGAACACGGGGCTCGGCGTCGTCGAGGCCTGGGCCGGGCGGCTTGCGCCGGGCGGGGCGGTGCTCGACGCCGGCGCCGGGTCGGGCGCGCCGCTGACCCAGGCGCTGATCGCGCGCGGCTTCGAGGTCTTCGCCGTCGACGCCTCCCCGCGCATGGCGCGAAAGCTCCTATTGCGCCTGCCCGCGGATCGTGTCGCGTGCGAGCCGGCGCAGACCAGCGCCTTGTTCGGGCGGTCCTTCGACGGCGTGCTTGCGGTGGGGCTGGTGTTTCTCCTGGCCGAGGCCGACCAGCGCGTCCTGCTGGCCCGGCTGGCGCGGGCGGTCAAGCCCGGCGGGCGGCTCCTGTTCACCGCGCCCTGGCAGGTCTGCACCTGGACCGACCGCCTTACGGGGCGGCGCTCGACGTCGCTCGGCGAGGCCGAATACGCGCGGCTGCTCGCCGCCGAAGGCCTGAGCGTCGCCGCGCGTCATACCGACGAGGGCGAAAATCAATATTTCGACGCGGTGCGGGCCTAGAGCGCGCCGCGCGCTCGCGCGGCGTTGCGAAATGTTGGAAAGGAAATGGAGCGGGCGATGAGATTCGAACTCACGACCCTCACCTTGGCAAGGTGATGCTCTACCCCTGAGCTACGCCCGCTCAAACCTGCGTGACAGGGCCCGGTCGTCGCCGGGAGGCGGGTATATCGCGCATCGATCCCGGTTTTGCAAGCCCGGGTTTTCATGTGCCGTCACGCCCAGAGGCGCGCCCCGGCGCCTGGCCTCGCCGCCGCGCCTTGCCCGCCGGCGCCCGTGCTGGCATCACCTGCAGTCATGAGCGATGACGCCCGCCCGCCCGTCGGCATCTCCGCGCCCGGCCGCACGCCGGCGACGCGCGCCGATCTCCTCGCGGTCCTCGACCGGCTGGGCGTCGCCCATAAGACGGTCGAGCATCCTCCCGTCTTCACCGTGTCCGAGGGCGAGGCGATCAAGGCCGAGATGCCCGGCGGGCACACCAAGAACCTGTTCTTGAAGGACAAGAAGGGCGCCCTGATCCTGATCTCTGCGCTGCAGTCGAGCGAAATCCCGCTCAAGGGCCTGCACCGGGCGCTGGGGTGCGGGCGGCTGTCTTTCGCGGACGCGGACCGGCTCTACGAGGCGCTGGGGGTGAGGCCGGGCTCGGTGACGGCGTTTGCGATCCTCAACGATCCGGACCGGCGCGTGCGTTTCATCCTGGACGCCGCGCTGATGGCGCACGATCCGGTCAACTTCCACCCGCTGGAGAACACCGCGACCACGGCGGTCTCGCCGGACGGGCTTCTGGACTTCGTGCGCGCGATGGGGCGCGAGCCTGAGATCGTCGACTTCGACGCAGCCGCGCGCGCGGCTGGATGAACGCGGCGGGCTTGCACGCGCGGGCGCGACGGGCCACCTAACGCGCCAGCAAGACACTAGACGGAGTGACGCGATGCAGATCCTCGGCGCCGACGGCCAGCCCGTTTCCTCGCCCGCCCCCGCCGGCGAGGGCCGACCCGGTCAGGCTCAGCCGCAAGACGGCGCGCCCCAGCCCGGCGCCCCGGCGGGCGAGCTGATTAAGGACGGAAGCGACCAGACCTTCATGGAGGACGTGGTCGAACCGTCCCGTCAGGTCCCGGTGCTGGTGGATTTCTGGGCGCCCTGGTGCGGTCCGTGCAAGCAGCTCGGCCCCGTGCTGGAGAGCGCGGTGACCAAGGCGAACGGCGCGGTGCGCCTTGTGAAGATCAATATCGACGAGCACCCCGGCATCGCCGGCCAGCTGCGCATCCAGTCCATCCCGGCCGTGATCGCGTTTCAGGACGGCCAGCCCGTCGACGGCTTCATGGGCGCTCTGCCGGAAGGTCAGGTGCGCGAGTTCATCAATCGACTGTCCGGCGGAGCCGCCGGGGACGAGGCTGCGGCGCTGCGCGAGCGCGCCGAAACCGCGCTTTCAAACGGCGATCTCGGCGGCGCGGCCCAGGATTTCGCTCAAGTCCTCCAGGCCGATCCAGACGACATGGCCGCGGTGGCCGGTCTGGCGCGGGTGCACATGGCCGGCGGCGAACCGGACAAGGCCCGCGAGCTGATCGATCAGGTCCCCGAGCCGAAAAAGACCGATCCGGCCATTCTCGGCGTGCGCGCCGCGCTCAGCCTATCGGGCGAGATCCAGGGCGCAGGCGACCCGGTCGCCCTAAAGGCCAAGGCCGAAGCCGCGCCGAACGACCCGCAAGCGCAGTATGAGGTCGCCCGCGCGCTGATCGCGTCCGGCGATCTTCAGGCCGGCGCGGACGCACTGCTCGACAGCATCGCGGCCGATCGCGCCTGGAACGAGGACGCCGCGCGCAAGCTGCTCCTGCAGGTCTTCGATGCGGCCGGGCCGGGCTCGGCGGTGGCGACGGCCGGCCGGCGGCGGCTGTCTTCGATCTTGTTCGCCTAAGGCGTTGACGCAGATCGCACCGCGCCTCTGGCGCGCTGGGGTCTGCGGCCTACGTTAACACCGATCGAAGCTGTCCATGGCGCACCCATGACCGATTCCGCGCAACCGCCCGCTCAACTGCCGCTGTTTCCGATCCGCGGCTGCATCCTTCTGCCCGGCGAAGCTCTGCCGCTGAACGTGTTTGAGCCGCGCTATCTGAACATGCTCGACGACGCCATGGCGAACGGGGGCTGGCTCGGGATCATCCAGCCGCGCGAAACCGGACCGTCCGAACGCCCCGATCTGCAGCCGGTGGGCTGCGCGGGCCGGGTGGCGAGTTTCAAGGAAACCGAGGACGGGCGCTATTTGATCGTGCTTGAAGGCGTATCGCGTTTTCGCCTGGCCGGCGAAGGCGAGGCGCCGACGCCCTATCGGGTGGGCGAGGCCGATTACGCCCCCTTCGCCCACGACGGCGACGCGCGCCCGCTCGGCGGCGCGGACGACTACGCCGGTTTTCACACGCTGTTGAAACGCTTTTTCGAGTACGCCGGACTGAAGGCGGACTGGGAATCGATCGAACAGGCCCCGGCCACGTTGATCGCGGATAAGGTCGCCATGGCCGCGCCGTTCGACGCTGCGGCCAAGCAGGCGCTGTTGGAGGCGGAGGACTCGCGCACGCGCCTAAAGCTCCTCACCGCCATGATGAGCGAGGCGCTTGACCCGTCCCGTCCCGGCGGCGCGGCCTGAGGCGCGTTCGCGCGCCTGGTTGGCGCCGGAGGTTTGCAGGCGTATGTAACCGGCCATGACCGAAACCTCCTCCTCCACCGACGCGTCCTCCGGCGAGGCCGGCAAGGGCGCCAAGACGCGCTCTGCGGACGTCGACCCGAAGCTCCTTGAGATCCTGGTCTGTCCCGTCACGCGCGGGGCGCTGGAGTATGACAGGGACGCCCAGGAGCTGATCTCGCGTCAGGCCAAGCTCGCCTATCCGATCCGCGACGGCGTGCCGATCATGCTTGAGGAAGAGGCCCGGTCCCTCGAGGACTAGGAAATCCGGAGCGCCGAGATGGCCGAACCGGCCGCCGCACAGCCCGCCCCCTGGCCGGAAGAGCTGGTCTTCAAGCGCTCAAACCGCGCGCTTCACGTGCGCTATGACGACGGGGCGGCCTTCGACATCCCGTTCGAGCTGTTGCGCGTGGAGAGCCCTTCGGCCGAAGTGCAGGGCCACGCGGCGCACCAGAAAAAGCTCGTGCCCGGAAAGAAGGACGTCCAGATCCTCGAAGCCGAACCGGTGGGCCGCTATGCGGTGCGCCTGGTCTTCGACGACGGCCATGAGAGCGGCATCTATTCCTGGCGTTATCTGCGCGAGCTCGGCGAGACGCGCGACGATCTGATGGCGCGCTACGAAGACCGGTTGAAGCAGGCCGGCCTTCGCCGAACGCCCTAAAGCCGCTCGGGCCTCAAGCCGCGCTTTCATCCTTTTCTGAAGGCGGACCGGAGTCCGGATCGGCTGCGCCGGGCGCATCGCCTGCTTCGGGCTCGGGCGGGGCGAGGCGGCTCATGAGCCTGTGGATCTCGGCGAGCTTCGGCTTGCCGTCCGCCGCGCGGGCTTCAGCCCGGCCCATTTCCGAGGCGACGAGGCGCATCGCGCGCGCCTTGGCGTCCTCGGTGCAGCGCCCGGCCGGGACGAGCCCCTTTGCGGCAAGGGTTAAAAGCGCGCTCGCGCGGTCGAGCGCGGGGCGCTCGGACGTCATCACCCGGTCGAAAATCTTGGTGGCGTCGAGCACGGCCAGGCCCATCGCGTCGAAATCGTGGGACATCTCGGCCTTGTCGGCCTCGGCGTAGCCGCCCTTATTGGCGCGCGTCTGAAGCGCGGCGAGGCGGCCGAGCCGCTCCATGGGCTTGCCCGGTCCGGACACGAACCAGCGCTCGCTGGTCTGGGCCTTCAGGCGCGAGCGCACATAGCCGGCGAGCTTTGTCTTGTTGGCCTCGCCGACGATATTGTCCTCCATGGACAAGAGTCTCTCGAGCTGCTCGGCCGGATCGCCCGCGTCCGCGATCGCCTCCTCCATGGTCTCAGGCGATAACAGCCGGGCCGAGCGCAGGGTGAACACCTCCACCAGCGCGTCCGGATTGAAGTTGGCCCCGGACTGGGCGATCAGCCTCTGAGCCAATTGTCGGGCGAGCTTGATCTCCTCGACCACGCTGTTCGGACGGAAGCGCTTCGGCTTGGACAGGGCCGCCAGGATGCGCTGGGCGACCGCCGAGCGGCTGTCGGGCAAAGCCTTTTTGGAGAACTTTTCCACCAGACGCTGTCCGGTTTCGGGCAGGGCGCGGGCGCCGTCCGCGCTCGGGCGCGCCTCGTAGACCGTCGTCATGCGCTCGACCTCGTCGCCGAGATCGCGCGCCTCGCCGAACACGTGGCGCACCGCCCGGTCATAGGTCAGAGCCTCGGCCAGAAAGGCGTCGGCCTGGGCGGCGGCGAAGGCGGCCGCTTCAGGGTCGGCGGGCAGATCGTCGTGCAGATCGAGCAGCATCTCGGCCTTCTTGCCGATGCCGGACGCCTGTGACAGCCGTTCAGCGATGGCCGCGCGCAGGCGCTTCTCCGGCCCGCCTTCGGACAGAATCCTGGTGGTCAGCTCGGCGAAGCCTGCGGACGTGTCGCGCTTTTTCGCGCGCGCCTCCTTGCGGGCCTTCTCGATGCCCTTCTCAACAAGGGCGTTGAGCAGCTTCACATAGTCATGCACCGGCGCGTCGGAGCCGGAGGCGCGCGCCACTGCGATCTTCTGCACCGCGTGCTGCAGGTCGTTCTCCGAGCTGTCGAGCTCTTCGACGAGGTCAGCGCGGTGCAGAAGCTCCAGCGGCATCACCTCGCGGCGCTCCAGCCAGCCCGACAGAGCCCGGCGCACGGTCTCGCGCGCGGCGGGCTTGTAGAGATCGTCCGGCGTCAGGCAGGGCAGCTCGGCCTTGGCGTCCTTGGCGTCCTCGCGGCGATATTTCTCTGAACCGGACTCAAAGATCGTCGCGGAGTTGAAGGTGCGGCTTTCCGGATCGAACGCCTCGCGCGAGACCCGCACCGAGCCGCGCGGGTTCTGGGACAACAGCGTCTGGGCGCGCTTGATCGCGTCCTGGCGCCCGTCGATCGCCTCGACCAGCGCCCAGTCGGCTTTCTGATGCTTCTTCAGAAAGACTTCGAAGTGGACGTCCAAGCGCGCCATAATGGCGAACCCCCTCGTTTGAAGGGCTGAGCATCCCCTTACAGGCTTAACCGGCGGTAACCATAATTCAGCTTTCGCCTGCGCCGCTCGGGCGCCGGCGCGCACGCGCGGCGCTTGCCACAGGCCTCAGGGCTTATAAGGTCGCGCAAACCGCCGTTTGGACGACACCATGACGACCATCGCCCTCGTCGACGATGACGAAAACATCCTCACCTCGGTCTCCATCTTTCTGGAGGGCGAAGGCTACGCCGTGCGCACCTTCACCGACGGGGCTGCGGCGCTGGCCGCCCTGACCGAGAGCCCGCCCGATCTGGCCGTGTTCGACATCAAGATGCCGCGCATGGACGGTCACGAGCTTCTGCGCCGCGTGCGCCAGACCTCCAACGTGCCGGTGATCTTTCTGACCTCGAAGGACGACGATTTCGACGAGGCGCTGGGGCTGGATCTCGGCGCGGACGACTACATCAAGAAGCCCTTCTCCCATCAGCTGCTCGCCAAGCGAATCAAGGCGGTGCTGCGCCGGGCCCAGGCCCTCGCCCCGGCCGAGACCGGCGAGGGCGATCAAAAGCCGATCGTGCGCGGCAAGCTCACGCTCGATCCGAACCGGCATGCGTGCAGCTGGAACGGCCATCCGGTGCGCCTGACCGTGACCGAGTTCCTGATCCTGCAGTCGCTGGCCCAGCGCCCGGGCTATGTGAAGAGCCGCGACAATCTGATGGACGCGGCCTATGACGATCAGGTCTATGTCGACGACCGCACGATCGACAGCCACATCAAGCGCATTCGCAAGAAATTCCGCCAGGTCGACAACGCCTTCGACGGGATAGAGACCCTGTATGGCGTCGGATACCGGTACAAGGAAAGCTGATCGCGTCTCTGCGGCGCGACGGCTGACGGCGGGCGCGGTGTCGCGTCTGAGGCCGCTTTTGATCTCGCGCCTGGCGCTTGTGATCATCACCGTGAATCTGGTCGCGCTGGCGGTGCTCGTGTTCGGCATGTTCGCCATCACCGAGAACCAGCGCGGGCTGGTGCAGGCCAAGATCGACAGCCTCACCGCCCAGGGCGGGCTCGTGCGCAACGTGGTGGTCCAGGTCGCCACCGAGGGCGACCCTGCGCCCTCGCTCGATCCCGCCCTGGCGCGTGACACGCTCTCAAGCATCTTCGTGCCGCCCGAGGCGCGCGCTCTGATCCACGACAAGGCGGGACGGCTGGTCGCCGACAGCCGGCTTCAGGCCGGGCGCGTCGGGGTCAGCCAGCTGCCCCCGGCGGGAGACGCGGCGCGTGAGGCCGAGCAGGCTGATCCGTCTGACTGGGTTGCGGGCCTGTGGCGGCGCATCGCTCTGTCTGAAACCGAGCGCGAGGCGCTCGATCGCACCCTGCTTGAAGAGGTCCGCACGGCGATCGACGAAACGCGCATCGTCACAGGCGTGCGACGCGGGCCGGACGGTCAGCGCGTGGTCTCCGCCACCCTGCCGGTGCAGCGGGTGCAGGCCGTGGTCGGGGCGATTACATTCGAGTCCTACGATCTCGACGCGCTGGTGGCGGCTGAGCGCCGCGCCATCATTCCTTACGTGGTGTTCGCCGCGCTGGTCTCGCTGTTGAGCGCGGCGGGGCTGACCGCCTATATCGCCGCCCCGGTGCGCCGGCTGGCCGATGCGGCGCGCGCGGTGCGTCTGGCCGGCGGCCGGCGCGTCCCGCTGCCGGACATGCGCGGGCGGCGCGACGAGATCGGCGCGCTTGGAAACGCCTTCGCGGCCATGACCGAGGCGCTCTATGACCGGCTCGACGCGATCGAGAGTTTCGCCGCCGACGTCGCCCACGAAATCAAGAACCCGCTGACCTCGATCCGCTCGGCCGCGGAGGTTCTGCCCAAGGCGAAGGACGCCGAGCGCCGGGACAAGCTGATCGGCGTGATCCAGCACGACGTGAAGCGGCTCGACCGGCTCGTGACCGACATCTCCAACGCGTCAAGGCTGGACGCCGAGCTGGCGCGCGAGACCCTCGCCCCGGTTGATCTCGGCCGGCTCCTGCGCGAGGTGTCGAGCGTCTACGCCGGGCGCGAGGGCGCCGCCGCCATCGAGATCGAGGTCGAACCGAAAGAGCCGTTCGTGGCCGCGCGCGAGGGGCCTCTGGGCCGGGTCTTCACCAATCTTCTGGATAACGCGCTGACCTTCTCGCCGCCGGACGGCGCGGTGCGCGTGCGCGTGCGGCGCAGCCATGCCGGCGGGCGCAGCGTCTTGATCGTGACCGTGGACGACGAGGGCCCGGGCGTGCCGGCGGACAATCTGGAGTCCATTTTCGATCGCTTCTACACGCGCCGGCCCGACGGGGCGGCCTTCGGCGCCCATTCAGGCCTGGGCCTGGCCATCGCGCGCCAGATCGTCGCCGCCCATGGCGGCCATGTCTTCGCCGAGAACCGCACGGGCGAGGACGGCGCGGTCGAGGGCGCACGCTTCACCGTCAGCCTGCCTGCGGCCGGGCGCGGGGACGCGCAGCGGTGACCGCCTGATGCGCGCACGCGACGCCGCACTGCGATATCGCGGCTGCAACAGCGGCTGAGGGCTTCCCGCCGCGCGCGAGGCGCGATTAGATGACGGTGTTGTTTCACGCACCCCTTGAGAGGTCTCGCCGCCTGACATGATCGGTATCGTCGTCGTCACCCATGGACGCCTCGCTGACGAGCTTGTCGCGGCCGCAGAACATGTGGTCGGTCCGCTCGAGGCGTGCGCGGCGATCTCGATCGGCCCGGATGACGACATGGACAAGCGCCGCGAAGACATCCGCGAGGCGGTCGAGGGCGCGGAGGCCGGCGATGGTGTGGTGATCCTCACCGACATGTTCGGCGGCACGCCTTCGAACCTGTCCATCTCGCTTTTGGAGAAGGGCAAGGTGGAGGTGATCGCCGGCGCCAATCTGCCGATGATGATCAAGCTCGCCGAAGGCCGCGAGGACACCGAGCTCGATGCGCTCGCCGAGCGCGCCTGCGAGGCGGGCAAGCGCTATATCGCGGTGGCCTCGAAAATCCTGGACGGCGCTGCGTGAGCGCTTCGCGCACGTGCACGGTGTGCAATCGGCGCGGGCTTCATGCGCGCGCCTCGGCCAAGCTCGCCGCCGCCGCACGCGGCTTCGACGCCTCCGTCAGCGTGTCGCGCGAGGGCGAGACCGTCTCGGCGGCGTCCATCATGGATTTGCTGATGCTGGCGGCCGGACCGGGCAGCGAGGTCACGATCGCCGCTGAGGGGCCCGAGGCCGAGGCCGCCATCGAGGCGATCTGCGCGCTCATCGAGTGCGGCTTCGAGGAAACCGACTGACGCCGCGTCCCGCGCCCCGTAACGGGTCTAGCCGCGCGGCGTGTCCTCGTCGTCCTCGCCGCTGGATTTCGGCGCCGGGGGCGCTGGCGGCGGGGCGGCGAAGATCGGCACGACATTGTCGGGAAGCGGCGTCGCGGGCCAGGCCGGCGGCGCGCCGAAGGCCGGACCGTCGAGATCGGCGGCCGCCGAGCCGGTCGCCGGAGCGCCCGGCTTCGCCGCGCTCGCCCCGGCCGGCGCGGCGGAGGTGATCGGGCCGGACCCGGCGTTGTCGGAGCGCGCCGGCGCGTCTGAGCGGACCGCATCGCCCGGTTTGGTCTCGCCCGGATCATTCTGGCTTGGTTCGTCCGCGCGCGCCTCGCCCTCGGCTGCGCCCTGATGGCGCCCGGCGTCGCCCGCCTCGTCGGGCTGGTCTGCTTGGGCCCTGTGCTCAGCCTCGCCGCCCTGGCTGTCTCCCGACGGGGCCTCCTCGCGCTCGGCCGCGTTCGGATCGCGAAAGCCCGAGGCCGCCGGCATGGGCGGGGGCGGGGGAAGGGCGATGTCGCGGGCGTCTTCGGCGCGCGCTTCGGCCGCGTCAGCCGGTTGCGAGCCGTCTTCGCCCCGCGGTTGGCCCCGCGCTTCGCCCAAGGCCTCGTCTCGGGCCTCGTCTCGGGCCTCGTCATCGGGCAGCGGCGGCACGATGTCCCCCTCCTGCGCCGTCACGGCGGCGGCTTGGGCCTCGCGCACGGCCACGCTGGAGACGTATTCCTCAGGGGGATGGCGCATGGCGTGATCGGCGAGCTGCTCGATCCGGCGGTCGAGCCGGGCCGCGTCCCGGGAACGGTTGATGATCCCGCCGAGCGCGAACAGTGTGAACACGCCCCCGATCGCGATGAGGAAGGGCGTCAGCGCGCTCGCCGCGCCGGCGATCCCGTAGGCGCCGATCGCGGCGCCGACGATCAGCGTCGGGACCCAAACCAGGCGCCAGGAGCGCGCCGCAAAGGTCAGTATCGCGCCGCCGGCGACAAGTCCGGCGAACGCGACGAGCGCGCCCAGACCCTCAAGAGCCGGGGAGGCGGCCTCGATCGCGGCGGGCAGTCCGCCAAGGCTGTCGGCCAGACGCCAGGCGCCGAGCTGGGCGCCGATCACGGCGAACACGTCGAACGCGGGCAGCGCGCCGGCGAGGCCCGGAGCCAGCTCGGCGAAGACGCCGCGCAGCGCCGGATAGGCCGCGACCAGCGCCGCCATGACCAGCGCCGCGACCGCCGCGAGCCAGTTCGCCGCGCGCGACACGCCGGCCTGGGCCAGAAGCCCGGTCGAGGCCGAATGGGTGCGCGCCCATGACGTTGTCTCATAGTTGACCACCGCGACCGCGCGCGACCGCCGCGACGGACCGGGCTGCAGGCGCACCACGCTGGCCGCATCCCCGGGCTCCAGACGGAAGCGCTTGTCGGCGAGCCGCACGGTGTGGCGCGCCCCGTCATTATCCTGGATGCGCCGCTCGTCAGGACGCGCCCGCGGGTCCGATCCCACGACAAGACCGGGCGCGGCGTAGAAGTCGATCTGGCGCGCGCCGAAGCTCTGGCTGGCGTGAGCGGTGGGCAGGTTGGCCATTCGCGTTCCCCTCAGGCCGCGCGGCGCCGGCCCCCTTCGCCGTTCCCGCGCGGTTTCAGCGCCGCCTCGCCCGACCGTCCCCCGACGGGGCACCCGGCGGCTCCGTTAAGACAGTGTATACAAAATCGGGGCCGATTTAAGCACCTTCGTATTCGCAAGCGCTTTCAAGGGCCTGTCCGGCGGTCCGATCAGCCGCGCATGGCCCCGCGTTGCTGCGCTGCGTCAAATCTTGAAGGGCCTCGGTTTGCCCCGAGACGGGCCGGGCGTTATACACCGGCTCGTCCCTAGCCGGCGGAGCCCTAGCTTCCGCCCCGATCGTCAGCAGACAAGGCATGATACATGACGCTTCTTAACGCCGCAGCCGCGCGCGAAGACCTCTATGTAAAAGATATTTCCCTGGCCAAGTGGGGCCGGATCGAGATCGAGATGGCCGAGATCGAGATGCCGGGCCTGATGGCGCTGCGCGAAGAGTACAAGGGCCAGAAGCCCCTGGAAGGCGCGCGCATCGCAGGCTCGCTCCACATGACCATCCAGACCGCGGTCCTCATCGAGACCCTGGTCGAGCTCGGCGCGGAAGTGCGCTGGGCCTCGTGCAACATCTTCTCCACCCAGGACCACGCCGCCGCGGCCATCGCGGAGCGCAAGATCCCGGTCTTCGCCTACAAGGGCGAGACGCTTCAGGAATACTGGGAGTATTGCGACGCGATTTTCCACTGGCCGAACGGCGAGACGGCCAACATGATCCTGGACGATGGCGGCGACGCCACGATGTATCTCCAGCTCGGAGAGCGCGCCGAGAAGGATCCCAGCGTGCTGGGCGAGCCGACGTCGGAAGAAGAAAAGTACCTCTTCCAGGCGATCCGCAAGCGCATCGAGGAGAGCCCGGGCTGGTTCGCCAAGGCCAAGGGCGCGATCAAGGGCGTCTCTGAAGAGACCACCACCGGCGTCATGCGCCTGTATCAGATGGCCAAGCGCGGCGAGCTCGCCTTCCCGGCGATCAACGTCAACGACTCGGTCACGAAGTCGAAGTTCGACAATCGCTACGGCTGCCGTGAAAGCCTTGTGGACGCGATCCGCCGCGGCACGGACGTGATGATGGCGGGCAAGACCGCGGTCGTGTGCGGCTATGGCGACGTGGGCAAGGGCTCGGCGGAATCCGGTCAAGATCGACGGCTT
>CAZKBB010000055.1:0-19023 GCA_964550935.1 uncultured Caulobacterales bacterium | reverse complement strand
GCGATGACGCGTCTTCGCTCACATCCGCACTTGTATTAGCACGCTAATACGTTATATCGCGTCTCCGAGAGGAGCGCGCGATGGCCGCCGACAGCACAGACACTATTCAAGAGCGCGACCGCGCGCACGAGATCGCCGATCTCGCACGCGCCCTGACGCTGCTTGAAACCGAGGAGGAGGCGCGCCGCTTCCTGCTCGATCTGGCCACGCCCGGCGAGATCGCTGCGCTCGCCGAGCGCTGGCGGGTGGCTCGGCTTCTGGCCTCTGGGGAGAAGTCCTACCGCGAGATCAGCGCCGAGACGGGGGTGAGCACGACGACCGTGACCCGCGTGGCGCGCTTTCTGTCCCAGGAGCCCCACCAGGGCTACCGCCTCGTGCTTGACCGATTTGGAGAGACGCCCCGATGAGCGCGCCGCGCCTGACCCTCGCCGTTCAGAAGAAGGGCCGCCTCGCTGAAGGCGGCATGGACCTGCTAAAGCGCGCCGGCGTGAAGCTGGCCTATGGCCGCGACGCGCTGATGCGCCGGGCTGAGAATCTCGCCCTCGACCTGATGCTGATCCGCGATGACGACATCCCGAGCTTTGTCGCCTCGGGCGCGTGCGATTACGGCATCGTGGGCGAAAACGTGCTCTATGAGGCGCAGAGCAAATCGGCGCGCCTGGCCGGGCTCGAGATCGCAATGAAGCTCGGCTTCGCCAAGTGCAAGTTGAAGCTCGCCGCTCCGGCCGACGGGGACATCCGGTCGAGCGCGGACCTGAAGGGGCGCGCTGTGGCGACAAGCTATCCGGGCCTGCTGGAGCGCTATCTGAGGGATAAGGGCGTCGAAGCCGAGGTGGTGGAGATGGGCGGCTCGGTCGAAGTGGCGCCGCGCATGGGGGTCGCCGATGCGATCTGCGATCTGGTCTCTTCCGGCGCGACGCTGGAGGCCAACGGTCTGAAGGCCTTTGAGACCGTGCTTGAAAGCGAGGCGGTCCTGGTGCGCCGGGCCGAGGGCGCGCCCGAGGCGCTGGCCGAGACCAGCGCGGTGCTGATCCAGCGCTTCAGCGGCGTGATCGCTTCGCGCCAGACCAAATATATCCTCCTCAACGCGCCGAAGGACCGGCTGGAGGAGGTGCGCGCCATCCTGCCGGGCACCGACGCGCCGACCGTCGCCCCGGTCGTGGGGCGCGAGGACACCGTGGCGGTCCATGCGGTGTGCACCGAAGAGGTCTTCTGGTCGACGCTGGAGCGGCTGAAGGCCGTCGGGGCCCGCTCCATCCTTGTGATGCCGATTGAAAAGATGATGGCGTAGGACACGATGCTGAACCGATTGATCTGGAAAGAGCTCGACGAGCCGCAACGCCGCGCAGCGATGCGCCGGCCGGCGGATTCGCCTGACGTGGTGCGCGTCGCGGGCGAAATCATCAACGCCGTGCGCGAGCGCGGCGAGGCGGCCGTGCGCGAATACGCCCAGTCGCTTGATCAGTGGGCGCCGGAGAGCTTCCGCGTCCCGACCGACGACTTGCGGGCCGCCGAGGCCACCTTGGCGCCGGAGGATCGCGAGGCGATCCTGTCCGCCTACGCCGCCGTGCACGCCTTCCATGCCCGCCAGGGCTATAGCAGCTACGCGATCAAGGCCTGGGGCGGCGCGCGTGCTGAGCGGCGGGTCACGCCGATCGATGTCGCCGGTCTCTATGTGCCCGCCGGCACCGCGCCCCTGGTCTCCACCCTGATCATGCTGGCCGCGCCTGCGCGCATCGCTGGGGTCCCGCGCATCGCGGTTCTGTGCCCGCCGCGCAAGGGCGAGGGGGTTGAGCCGACGGTGCTGGCCGCGGCCTCGCTTATCGGCGTGGATGAAGTCTACGCGCTCGGCGGCGCGCACGGCGTCGCAGCGCTCGCCTACGGCGCGGCCGGCCTGCCGCGGGCGGACAAGATTTACGGCCCCGGCAACGCCTATGTCGCCGCGGCGAAGGCGCTGTTGTCGCTGGAGCCGGGCGGGCCCGCCGCCGATCTGCCGGCGGGACCCAGCGAAGTGATGGTCGTGGCTGATGAGACCGCCGATCCCGGCTTCGTGGCGGCGGACCTGTTGAGCCAGGCCGAGCACGATCCGGTCGCGCAGGTGATGCTCGTGGCGACCTCTGAGGGCTTCGTGCGCTCGGTCGAGGCCGAGCTGGAGCGCCAGCTCGCCGATCTGCCCCGCGCCGAGACCGCCCGCGCGGCGATCGCAAACTCGCGCGCCGTGCTGGTGGACGATCTCGGCGAGGGCGTGGAGGTGGCGAACGCCTACGCGGCCGAACACCTGATCATCCAGACGAACGACCCGCGCGGGTTCGCAGCCTTCGTGCGCCACGCCGGGTCCATCTTCCTCGGTCCCTGGACGCCTGAGGCCGCCGGCGACTATGCGGCCGGTCCGAACCATGCGCTTCCCACCTCCGGCGCGGCGCGCGCCCATGGCGGCGTGACGGTCGAGATGTTCCAGAAAACGACGACCATGATTGAGTTTGACGCTGAAAGCGCAGCCAATGTCGCAAGTGCGGTGGAGCGCCTGTCCACGCTTGAGGGCCTAGACGCGCACCGGGTCGCGATGGCGATGCGCCGCGAACGCGCCGAGGCGGACAAGCGGCGATGAGGGCGGCCACGCTCGACCTCTCCCGCTCGCGCCAGGACCGCGCGGCGGCGCTCGGCGAAGCCTTGCGCACCCGGCTCGCCGGCGTGCTCGGCAGCGCGCCTGATCGCATGGCGCTCGCGTGCGGACCTGTGGAGGCCAAGCTCGCGCTGGCGTCCTTGTCGCTGCCGGCCTGGGAGGATCGCACCGAGGCCGGTCCGGCCGCCCTGGAGGCCGCCGGGTCTGAGCCCGACGGGGGCGCGCTGTACCGCATCGGCCCTGACGATGCGCCGGCGTGCGTTTACGCCGCCCCGGACGCTGAGACGGCGAACCTCTTCACCGACGCGGTCTACGCGCCCGCGCCGATCCTCCTGCAGGCGGCGCTGGACGCGGTTACGCCAGCGGCCCGGCTGGCGGCGCGCGCCGAGATCGAGGCACGCGCGGAGGCGTTACAACCCGTGGTCGACGCTCTGAGCGGTGAGGCATGCGTGGTGGAGGTCCTCGCCGGGGCTGAAGGTCTGCGCGTGGAAGGCCGCGACCGCGAGGCGCTGAAGCGGCTGCTCGACGGATGGGGCGTTACGGCGGACTGGCGCGGTGAGGCCGTCATGCTGCACCTTGCAAGCGCTGCGGACGCCCGCGCGTTGGCTGCGCGCATCGGCGCGAGGGGCGGGCGCATCGGGACGGTGCGGCGCACCACCAAGGAGACCGATCTCGCCATCCGCGTCGATCTCGACGGGGAGGGCGCGGCGGTCGACACGGGCGTTCGCTTCTTCGACCACATGCTCGAACAGGTCGCCAAGCACGGCGATCTTCGCCTTGAGGCGGCCTGCACCGGCGATGTGGACGTGGACGCTCACCACACCATCGAGGACGTCTGCCTCGGCCTCGGCGAAGCGCTGCGCGGCGCGCTCGGCGACAAGCGCGGCGTGGGGCGGTTCGGCTTCGCCCTGCCCATGGACGAGACCCGCGCGGGGGTCTGGATCGATCTTTCCGGCCGGCCCTATGCGCGCTTTGACGGCGCGATCCCGGGCGAGCGCGTGAATGATTTTCCCGTGGAGATGACCGCGCACTGCTTCCGCTCCATCGCGGAGAGCCTGAAGGCCGCGGTCCATGTGGAGGTCGATGGCGAGAACGCCCACCACATGATCGAAAGCTGCTTCAAGGCGTTCGGCCGGGCGCTGCGCCAGGCGAAGACGATTGAGGGCGACGCGCTTCCATCGACCAAGGGCGTGCTGTGAGCGCGATCGCGATCATCGACACCTCCACGGCCAACATCGCCTCGGTCCGCTTCGCGCTCGAGCGGCTCGGCGTGTCGCCGGCGCTCGCGCGCGACCCGGACGAGGCCTGTGAAGCCGAGCGGCTGATCCTGCCGGGCGTCGGCGCGGCCGGCCCGGCGATGCGCACGCTCACCGAGCGCGGATGGAGCGAGGTGCTGCGCCGTCGCGAACGTCCGGTGCTGGGCCTGTGCCTTGGCATGCAGCTTCTGTTTCAGCGCTCGGCCGAGGACGGCGCGGCGCTTCTGGGGCTGATCCCGGGGGAGATCCAACGATTGGAGCCCGGCGAGGCCGGGCCCTGGCCGCACATGGGCTGGAACGCGCTTGACGACTTCGCCGTCGACGAGCCGTTGCTCAACGGCGTGAGCCCTGGCGAGCGCGTCTACTTCGTGCACGGCTATCACGCCCCGGTGGGCGCCTGGACCCGCGCCTCGGCGCACTACGGCGCGCCGCTCACCGCGATCGCGCGCGAGGGCGAAGCGGCCGGCTGCCAGTTCCACCCGGAGCGGTCGAGCCGGGTTGGCGCACGGATTCTAGCAAACTTTACAGGGGCAAGCCTGTGATTCTTTACCCAGCGATTGATGTTCTGGACGGCCATGTCGTGCGCCTGTCCAAGGGCGATTTCGACGCGGTCACGCGCTATGGCGACGATCCGGTCGCGGTCGCCGAGCGCTTCCGGGCGGCCGGGGCGGAGTGGATTCATCTGGTCGATCTCTCCGGCGCGCGCGACGGCGAGCGCCGTCAAGGCGACGTGGTCGGCGCGGTCGCGGCGACGGGTCTGAAGGTTCAGACCGGCGGCGGCGTCCGCCGCGAGCGGAATGTCGAGGCAATCCTGGAGGCTGGCGCGGCGCGCGCGGTCGTGGGCAGCCTGGCGGTGAACGAACCACGCACTGCGGCGGACTGGATCGCGAGGTTTGGACGCGCGCACATCGCCGCGGCCTTCGACGTGATCTTCGACGAGGGCGTCGCCTGGCCCACGAGCGCAGGCTGGACCAAGCGCTCCGAACGCACGCTGGCGGAGCTGCTCGATGATTATCGCGACAGCGGTCTCATCCACGCTCTGGTGACCGATGTGGGTCGCGACGGCGTGCTGCAGGGCCCGGCGACCGATCTTTACGCCGATCTGGCGCGTGCGCGCCCCACGGTCCAGTGGCAAGCCTCAGGCGGCGTCGCCTCGGTGTCAGACCTTGACGCGCTCAAGGCCGCAGGCGCGTCCGGCGTGATCGTCGGCCGCGCGCTTTACGAGGGGCGCTTCACGCTCGAAGACGCGCTGGAGGCCGTCGGCTGATGCTCGCCAAGCGGATCATCCCCTGCCTCGACGTGCGCGACGGCCAGGTCGTGAAGGGCGTGCGCTTCCGAGACCACGTCGTGGTCGGCGAAATCGAGGAGCTGGCCCGGCGTTACGCCGAAACCGGCGCCGACGAGTTGGTCTTCTACGACATCACCGCAAGCCCGGATGCGCGCGCGGTGGAGCCGGAATGGGTCAGCCGCGTGGCGCGCGCCATCGACATCCCGTTCTGCGTCGCCGGCGGCATCCGCTCGGTGGACCATGCCCGCGCGCGTCTCTTCGCCGGGGCGGACAAGATCTCGGTGAACACGCCCGCGCTCGAGAACCCGGACCTGATCGACGCCCTCGCGCACGAGTTCGGCGTGCAGTGCATCGTGCTGGGCGTGGACAGCCGCATCATCGAGGGCGACTGGCGCGTGCATCAGAACACGGGCGATCCGTCGAAGACCTCCACCAGCCATCGCCGCACGCTGGACTGGATCAAGGAGGGCGTCTCGCGGGGCGCCGGCGAGGTGGTGCTGAACTGCATGGACATGGACGGGGTGCGCGAGGGCTATGACGTGGACCAGCTCGCCGCCGCGCGCGAGGTCTCTCCGGTCCCGCTTGTCGCCTCCGGCGGCGCCGGCGCGATCGCGCACTTCGAAGCGGTGTTCAAGACCGCAAACGTGGATGCGGCGCTGGCCGCCAGCGTCTTCCACAAGGGCGTCATCGCGATCCCTGACCTGAAGACGGCGCTCAATCGCGCCGGCGTGGAGATTCGGCTGTGACCGACATCAAAGCCCCCGAGGCCCGCGATATAGACTTCGCCAAAGCCGGCGGGCTCGTTCCTGCGATCGTGCAGCACGCGGCCTCCGGCGAGGTGCTCATGCTCGGATACATGAACGAGGCGTCCTACGCCGAGACGATGCGCTCAGGCCGGGTCACCTTCTTCAGCCGCTCGAAGAACCGGCTCTGGATGAAGGGGGAAAGCTCCGGCGACGTTCTGGAGCTGCGCGCGATCGCCAAGGACTGCGATTCAGACGCGCTGCTGGTCCAGGCGATCCCGCACGGGCCGACCTGTCACCTGGGGACGACGTCCTGCTTCGGCGAACGGCCGGGGCCGGATCTGGCGTTTTTGGCCGAGCTGCAGGCGGTGGTGGACTCCCGCCTCGACGCCGACCCGGCTGAGAGTTACGTCGCGAAGCTCTTCGCCAAGGGCGTTTTGAAGGCCGCCCAGAAGGTGGGAGAGGAGGGGGTGGAGACCGCACTGGCCGGCGCGGCCGAGGACGACGACGCGCTTCTGAACGAGGCCGCCGACTTGATCTTCCACCTCACCGTGCTGCTGCGCGCGCGCGGGCTGTCGCTCAGCGACGCGGTGAAGGTCCTCGAAGCGCGCCACCGCGGATAGGCGCCAAACGCGCCGAGGTCCCGGCTCCTCGCCGCGGCGCGGGCGCGGCTTGGCCCGCGATTATTCGCCGGCTTCGCCGTAAGGCCCGCGGCGCGAATTGCGGAAATCATCGCCGAAGAAAATTGCGTTCATGAGCATCTTCGCCGAGCCGCGGAAATAGGCGCGGTAATACATTCGGTCCGCAAACAGGATCACTGAGCCTGCGCCCTTGCGTTCGGCGTGGACCGAGCCCTTGCCGGCCAGCTCCTCGCGATTGGTCTGCGAGGCGTAGCCGGACAGAAGCGGGTCGTCTTCGGCGTAGCGAAGCGGCAGCGCGAACGGATTGTCGCCGAACTCGAAGGCGAGGGTTCCGATCCGGTGAACCGGCAGATCCTCGTCGCGATAGCCGAAGCCCAGCGGGTGCGTGACGTCGAGGCGGCCGGCGAAGATCGCCCCGGAGATCGACTGTTCCGCGTCCCACGCGTCGATCGTGTCGTAGGCGCGCGGTTCGACCGGCTCGGCCTCCTCCTCGCCCTCGGACGCGTCGTCTTCGTTGGCGATCTTGGCGCTGGCGACATCGTTCTCAACGGCCCAGCGCGCGGCGGACGTGGAGGCGATCAGCACGCCTCCGCCATTGATCCAGCCGTTCAGCTTTCCTGCGAACTCCCCGCCAAATGCGCCATAGCGCCCGTTCGGCATCAGGATGTGGGTGTAGCGGTCCAGATCAGCGTCGGCGAGTTCGCTCAGATCGATCATGGAGACCGGCATCGCCATCTCGTGATCGAGCAGGTGCCAGAGCTCGCCTGCATCATACATGTCGATCCCGCGCCCGGTGACGAGCAGCACTTCAGGGCGCTCCACCGGCGACAGCGCGAATCCGCCAAGATCGGACCCGCGCGCGGTGTAGGAGGTCGACACCGCGTGGATCGTCACGCCATCGTCTTCGGCGGCGCGCGCGACGAGATCGTGAACGGTCTCGGCGTCCACATCGGCCTGGGCGCGCACCGGGATGACGATCGCGCCGCGGCCCGGTTCGGCCGTTCCACCGCCGGCGAGCGGCAGCTCGATTTCGTCGGGGATCACCTGGGCGCGCGCGCCGGCTTCAAGCAGGCGGTAGAGCGCGCGCGGAGCGTGGAAGGCGTCCCACTCCATCACGTAGGCGTAATCGGACCGCGCCGGGGCGGGCGTTGAAAGCTCCATCCCGCCGACTGGTTCGCCCGTCAGGTTGCGCGAGAACAGTCCGCCGCGGATCGGCGCGTAGTCGAGATCGTAGGCCAGCGGCTGGGTCCAGCCGGAGACGTCGTAAAACTCGGTGCGGTCTTCGATCACGCGAGTCTCGAACAGGCCCTGAACGATGCGGTACTCATCCTGCGCGACGGGCACGACATAGGCCTGGCCGGGGGCGAAGCGTTGGCCGTCCGCGGTGACCGCCTCGCCGAGCTCGAACACGTCGATCCCGTGGACTTCCAGAAGGTCCAGAAACATCGTCAGCCGGCCGCGATCGTCGGACTTGAAGACGTACGCCGAAACGGGATCGTTTGCGGCGCGCTGACGCGACTGGTCGTAGAAATCGCTCAGATGGGCGTGCAGATCGGCGCGGCGGGCCTGCCCGGCGCGCAGCAGAGCGAGCAGGACCCGGGTCTGCTGGCCGATCTTGTCGTCATAGCGCAGGGTTCCAAAGTCGGTCTCCTGAATCAGACCGCGCACCGAGCTTTGCTCGAACAGGTAAGGCACCGCGCCGACAAGCCCTGGATAGCTGGACCCGTAACCAAGATAAAAGTCGTCGAAAAGCTCCTCGCTGACATAGAGAGCGCCTTCGCGATTGAGCTGCTCGGCGAGCGTCTCGTTCAGTTCAAGGTTCAGCTCAAGCCCGTCCTGGCTGAGCAGCGGATGCAAGCCCTCGGGCGGGCCCGGAGAGAAGAAGTAGGTCGCGTTGCGTCCCATCTCGTGCATGTCGGCGGCGATATTGGGACGCCACTGATGCGTGGCGCGCACCACCACGGCGGACTCCGGCTGGGTCACCGGCAGCCATTGGCGGTTCAAGTCGAACCAGTAGTGGTTCGTGCGCCCCCACGGCCACTCATAGAAATGCTCGCGATGCTGGGGATCGGCGACCGCGGCGCGGGGGTGGTGCAGGTTGGTCCACTGGGCGAAGCGGTTCGCGCCGTCCGGGTTCACCATGACGACCAGGTGGATGACGACCTCGTCCAGCAGGGTGTCGATCTGATCGCCCTGGCCTGCGGCTAGGTAGTAGAGCAGCGCCGCGGCGCTGTCATAGCTGGACGGCTCGGATCCGTGCACGCCGAAGGTGATCTGGATGATCGCCGGGTGATCCTCCGGCGCCGGATCCGATCCGGCTTCGACGAGCGCGTTTTGCGCCGCGCGGATCTCATCCAGGCGCGCCTGGTTCTCAGGGCTGGTGATGGTCACGCGGTGGATCGGGCGGCCGAAATGGCTGCGACCGATCACCTCCACGCTCACCCGGTCTGACAAGGGGGCGACGGTCTCTATGTAGTCCACGTGCAGATCGGGGGTGTAGATGATCTCGCCGAGGCGATAGCTCGTGACTGCGTCCGGCGTCGGGATCGCCTCGTCATAGCTCAGGTTCTGATCGAGCAACGTCTCGATCGGCTTGGCCTCATAGGCCTGCGCGGCCGCAGTGACGGCGAACGCGCTCGCGACGGCGCAGATCAGACGGATCATGTGGAGGCTCCCCGGGGACCGATTATCTTCGTCGGTCACGGACGGTAGGCGCCCGCCGGTCGGGGTCAAGCGCTGCAGACGGTGACGGGCGCGGGCTTCGCGTGCGGCGAGGCTGCGCTATGTATCGCGCCGACCGCGATCGACCGGAGACCGCCATGCCGCGCCTCGCCGTGCTTCTCGCCGCCAGTGTCGTCGCCGCGCCCGCCGCGGCGCAGACCCAGCGCGCAGAGCCCGATGTGATCGTGGTCACCGCCACGCGCGCGCCGGAGGCCCGCGCCGCGCTCGCCTCGCCGGTCGCGGTGATGGGCGAGGCCGAGCTTGAGCGCCTGGGCGCCCATCACGCCGCGGAGGCGCTCAACCGCTTGCCGGGGGTGAACATCCATCGCGGCAACGGGGTCGAGCATCTCACCGCGATCCGCTCGCCGGTGCTCACCGGCGGGGCCGGGGCGGGCAGCTTTCTCTACCTGGAAGACGGGATCCCGCTGCGCGCGGCCGGCTTCTCCAACATCAACGGCCTGTTTGAAGCCGTCGATTCGCTGGCCTCGCGCATCGAGGTGGTGCGCGGGCCCGGCTCGGCCGTCTACGGCTCGAACGCGCTGCACGGCCTCGTCAACGTCATCAGCCGTGATCCCGAAGACGCCGGCGGCGTGATCGAGCTGGAGGCCGGCTCGTTCGGGCGCACGCGCGCCAAGGCGTGGACGGCCGGCGAGACGCGGCTCGGCGACGGCTTCATCGGGCTTTCAACGCGCCGCGAGGACGGTTGGCGCGATGACGCCTCGCTGCGGCGCTACGCCCTGCAAACGCGCCTCGACGGGGAGGCGGGGGCGCTGGAGTGGTCGCTGCGCGGCGCGCTCGTGGACGTGGACCAGGAAACCGCCACCTTCGTGCGCGGCTTCAAGGCCTATGAGGACGAAGCGGCCTCGCGCGAGAACGCCGACCCTGAGGCCTTCCGCAACGCCAGGGCCGCGCGCGCGAGCGTGCATCTGGAGCGGCGCTTCGGGGACTGGACGGCGCGCGGCGTGCTCTATGCGCGCGACAACGACATGGCTTTCCGCCTGCACTTCCTGCCCTCGCTGGCGCTGGAGGAGACCGGTCATCACAGCCTCGGCGCCCAGAGCGCGTTCGTGCGCGAGTTCGACCGGGGTTCGATCACGCTCGGCTTCGATCTCGACGCCACGCGCGGCTATCTGGTGGAGGACCAGACCCGTCCGACTTTCGGCAGCTTCCCCCAGGGCCTGCACTACGACTACACGATCGACGCGCTGACGCCGGCGGCCTTCGTGCAGGGCCGCTACGACCTCACCGAGCGGCTGACGATTGAGGCCGGCGCGCGCCTTGAACGCACCCGGTACGACTACGACACCCGGATCGCGCCGGGGTCTGAGGGCCGGTTCCTGCGTCCGGCCGACCGCGAGGACGACTACACGACCTTCGCGCCGCATCTCGGCTTCGTCTTTGAGGCGACGGATTCACAAACGGTTTTCGGACGTGTCGCGCGAGGCGTTCGCGCGCCTCAGACCGCTGAGCTGTACCGGCTCCAGCCCGGTCAGGTGATCGAAGGCATCGAGCCGGAGGAGCTTGATTCGGTCGAGCTCGGCTGGCGCGGATCGGCCGGCTTCGCCTCGTTCGAGCTGGTCGCCTTCGCCATGGAGAAGCGCAACGTCTTCTTCCGCGACGCCGACGGGTTCAACGTCACAGACGGGAAGACTCGCCACCACGGGCTGGAGGCCGAGGTGGAGGCGGCGCTGTCGCCGTCGCTGACGCTGCTCGTCTCCGGCACGCTCGCCGATCACGACTACGCCTTCGACCGGGCCGTCTCGCGCGGCTCGGAGGTCATCCGCTCCGGCGCGCAGGTCGACACCGCGCCGCAGACCCTGGCCAACGCGCGCCTTCTCTGGACGCCGTCGCCCGCCTTCACCGCCGAGGCCGAGCTGATGCATGTGGGCGAGTACTTCGCCGATGCGGCCAACACGGCCGAGTATGAAGGCCACGACATCGCCAACCTGCGCGCGCGCTGGCGGTTCGCAGAAGGGGCGGAGGTCTTCGCGGCGGTGCGCAACGTGTTCGACACGCGCTACGCCGAGCGGGCCGACTTCGCCTTCGGGAGCTATCGCTATTTCCCCGGCGAGCCGCGCGCGGCCTCTGTGGGCGTGCGCCTTAGCCGCTGAAGCCTGCGTGTTGCCTGAACCGCGCGGCGCGGGCTAGCTGAGACGTGACACCGCCCGCGGAGAGCCCCATGCCCAAGCGCACCGGCGCGCAGCATCTCGTCGATGCGTTGAGCGTCAACGATCAGAACCTCGTCTTCGGCGTGCCAGGCGAGAGCTATCTCGCCGTGCTCGACGCTTTGGTGGACGCGCCGGAGATCACCTTCATCACCTGCCGCCACGAAGCCGGCGCGGCGAACATGGCCGAGGCGCACGGCAAGCTGACCGGGCGCCCCGGCGTGTGCATGGTCACGCGCGGGCCCGGCGCGATGCACGCCGCGGTCGGGGTCCACACCGCGTTTCAGGATTCAACGCCGATGATCCTCCTGATCGGGCAGGTCGCGCGGGGCATGCGCGATCGCGAGGCGTTTCAGGAAGTCGACTACCGCCGCGTCTTCGCCGATCAGTGCAAGTGGGTCGCTGAGATCGACGATCCCGCGCGCGTGCCCGAATACATGGCGCGCGCCTTTGCGACTGCGATCAACGGCCGGCCGGGTCCCGTCGTCCTGGCCCTGCCTGAAGATATGCTGACCGAGGCCGCCGATGCGCCGGCGATCGCGCGCGTCGAGCCGGCCCGAGCCGCCCCGTCCGCCGAAGCGACGGCCGAGCTTGAAAGCCGGCTCGCGGAAGCCGAGCGGCCCTTCGTGCTGATCGGGGGCGGGGGCTGGACGGGCGAGGCCGTCGCGGACTTGCGCGCCTTCGCCGAGGCCAACGACCTACCGGTCGGCTGCACTTTTCGGGCGAAAGACTATTACGACAACACCGCGCCGCATTACGCCGGCGATGTGGGCATCGCGCCGAACCCCAAGCTCGCCGAGCGAATTCGCCAGGCCGACCTCATCATTGCGCTTGGGCCGCGCCTCGGCGAAATGACCACCAGCGGCTACACGCTCCTGACCCCGCCGAAACCCGCCCAGTCGCTGGTTCACATCCACCCCGGCGCTGAGGAGCTGGGCCGGGTCTATCAGCCCGATCTGGCGATCCACAGCTCGATCCCCGAAGCCGCGCGCGCGCTGTCGCGGATGAGGGTCGACGCGAGCGGGTGGGCGGGCGAAGCGCAGCGCGCGCACGCTGACTATATCGCTTTTTCAGACCCCATCGACGTCGTCCATGGCGTCAATCTTTCCAGGGTGTTCGCCTGGTTATCCGATCATCTGCCTGAAGATGCGATCATCACCAACGGGGCGGGCGCCTACGCCGCCTGGCTGCATCGCTTCCACCGTCATCGCTGCTGGCGCACCCAGCTCGCCCCGACCTCAGGCGCCATGGGCTACGGGGTCCCCGCCGGGATCGCGGCCAAGCTCGCCAGCCCTGAGCGCACGGTGGTCTCGGTCAACGGCGACGGATGCTTCCTGATGTGCGGCCAGGAGCTCGCCACCGCGACGCGCTACGGCGCGAAGGTGATCTTCCTGGTGGTCGATAACGGCGCGTACGGCACCATCCGGATGCACCAGGAGCGCGACTATCCCGGCCGGGTCTCCGGCACCGACCTCAGCAACCCGGACTTCGCCGCACTGGCCGAGAGCTTCGGCGTGCTCGGCCTGACGGTGGAGGACGAGGCCGCCTTCGAGCCCGCCTTCAAGCAGGCCGAGGCCCATGACGGCCCCGCCCTCATCGCGATCAAGGGTGATGTCGAGGCGATCGCCCCCGGCAAGACGCTGAGCGAGGTCAGAGGCTAGCAGCCCCTGCCTTGGCCGTCAGGGGCGGGCCGGGTTATCTCCCGGCCCGACATCCCATCCCCGCCCGGAGACCCGCCATGGCCCAGTCCTTCTACGACCAGCTCAAAGACACGCTCGAAGAGATCGACGCGGACGGGCTCTACAAGCGCGAACGCACCATCACCTCGCAGCAATACGCCGAGATCGACGTGAAGACCGGCCAGGGCGAACGCCATGTGCTGAATTTCTGCGCCAACAACTATCTCGGCCTCGCCAACCGGCCCGAATTGATCAAGGCGGCCAAGACCGCGCTCGACCGCTACGGCTACGGGGTGGCGAGCGTGCGCTTCATCTGCGGCGCCCAGGAGGTGCACCGCGAGCTTGAAGAGCGCCTGGCGACCTTCTGCGGTCAGGAGGACGCCATCCTCTACGCCGCCGCCTTCGACGCCAACGGGGGGCTGTTCGAGCCGCTTCTGGGCCCGGAGGACGCCATCGTCTCCGATGCGCTGAACCACGCCTCGATCATTGATGGCGTACGCCTGTGCAAGGCCAAGCGCTATCGCTACGCCAACTCCGACATGAACGACCTTGAGGCGAAGCTGAAGGCGGCGCGTGAGGCCGGCGCGCGCAACATTCTCATCGCCACCGACGGCGTGTTCTCGATGGACGGCTATATCGCGGACCTGAAATCGATCTGCGATCTGGCCGAGAAGTACGAGGCGCTGACCATGGTCGACGACTGCCACGCCCACGGCTTCATGGGGCCGAAGGGCCGCGGCACCCCTGAGCATTGCGGGGTGCTGGAGCGCATCGACATCGTCACCGGCACGCTCGGCAAGGCGCTCGGCGGCGCCATGGGCGGGTTCACCGCGGCGAAAAAGCCGGTGATCGACATCCTGCGCCAGCGCTCGCGGCCGTATCTGTTCTCCAACTCGCTCGCCCCGGCGATCGCGGGCGCGAGCCTGACCGCGCTCGACATGGTCGAGGAAGGCGACGACCTTCGAAAGCGCCTGTTCTCCAACGCGAACCATTTCCGCACCGCCATGGGCGAGGCGGGCTTTGATCTTCTGCCGGGCGAGCATCCCATCATCCCGGTCATGCTCGGCGATGCGGCGCTGAGCCAAAAGATGGCCGACAGGCTGATGGAGGAGGGGGTCTACGTGATCGGCTTCTTCTATCCGGTCGTGCCCAAGGGCAAGGCGCGCATCCGCACCCAGATGTCGGCCGCGCACACCCCTGAGATGATCGACCGGGCCGTGGACGCCTTCACCAAGGTGGGCAAGGAGCTGTGGGTCGTGTGAGCCTGCGCGGCGAACCGGAGCGGACGAATTCGTCCAAAAAAGAGGACAGGACGCGTTCTCGCGGCTAACCTTCCAGCACACGTTTGAGGGGAGGACGCCATGTGGAGTGGGTGCGACCGTTCTGAAACCCGACTGGCCAACGCCGCCGCCGCCCGGCCGATATCAAGCGCGCGGCCGGACGACGAGCTTTTGCCCTTCCTCAACAACTTCCACGACATTTTCACCACGATCGGGGTGGTGATCCTGTTTTCAGGGCTCGGCCTTGGGGTTTTCGTCCTGCTCGACATCTCCGGCTACGCTGGCGAGTCCGCGCCAGGCTCTGCGATCTGGGTGACGCTTGTGGTGTTGATCGCGGTCGTGGCCTGGCTGCTCTCCGCGCTTCTCGTCGGTCGCCAGCGGCGCATCCTGCCGGGCATCGCTCTGAGCCTTGTCTTCGCCGGCGGGATCGCCATCGTACTCAGCTATCTCTACGCGCGCCTCGTCGTGGGCGAGGGCGGCGTGTCCGGGCTTGAGTCCGCGATGGAGAAGGTGACCCGTCTGGCGTTCGAGGATGTCACCCGGGAACATGTGAACGCGGTCGCCGGCGAGCTGCCGCTTGCGGTGCGCCTCTGGCCGGTGGCGATGTCGGCCTTTTTCGCGCTTCCGGTCCTGATCTATTATCGCGTCTTCCGCCTGCCCTTCGCGGGCGGGCTCGCCGGGCTCGCGCTCACCGGCGTCCTCGTCTCGGCGGGGGTGTCGCTGGAGCCCTTTATCTTCATGATTTGGAACCCGACCGTTTCGCTTGCGGCGGGCCTGATCCTGTTCCTCGCCGGGCTTGCGTTCGACGCGCGCGATCCAGGCCGTGAGACGCGCCTCTCGGGCACGGGCTTCTGGCTTCACTTCTTCGCCGCGCCGCTTTTGATCTCGGCGGTGGTGAACATCGCCAATATCGGCTGGCGCCTGACCGAAGAGGCGTTCACGCCCTCAGCCGGCATGGGGCCGCTCGCGGCGATGGCCGCCGGCGACGAAGCCGCCGCGATCCGAAGCGCGACCGCAACGCTCCTGGTGATCGCGGCGATGGCGCTCGTCTCGCTTCTGATCAATCGCCGCGCGCTGATCGTGTCGGCGCTGATCACGGCGGGTGTGGCGATCGCGGTGCTGGTCAGCCAGCTCGGTCTTGGAGCGGCCGGGGTGTCGGCGGTGACGCTTCTCACGCTGGGCGGCGTGGTGGTGCTGCTCGGCGCGGCGTGGAACCCGGCGCGGCGGATCTTCACAGCGCCCTTCCCGAACTCCGGACCCTTGGCGCGCATCATCCCGCCGGTCACGCCGGCGGAGTAGGGCGCCGCGCGCCCCTTCCGCGCGGGCGCGCTTCATGGTCAAACCGCGCTTCGTCGTCGTTCGATGCGGTTGAGGATCAACGCCCATGAAAGCCCTGGTCAAAGCCGAACCCGCCGAAGGCCTGTGGATGCAGGACATGCCCGAGCCGGAGATCGGCCCGGACGACGTCCTGATCCGGGTGGAGAAGACCGCGATCTGCGGCACCGACGTGCACATCTACAACTGGGACTCCTGGGCCCAGGCGAACGTGCCCGTGCCCATGATCGTGGGCCATGAGTTCGGCGGCGTGATCGAGAAGGTCGGCGAAGAGGTCACGCGGGTCAAACCGGGCCAGCGCGTCTCTGGCGAGGGCCATGTGGTGGGTGAGAAGTCCCGCGCGGTGCGCGCAGGGCGCTTTCACCTCGACCCGGACACCAAGGGCGTGGGCGTGAACATGCCCGGCGCCTTCGCTGAATATCTGAAGATCCCCGCGTTCAACGTCGTGCCGCTGCCCGACGAGGTGCCCATGGAGATCGCCGCCTTCCTCGACCCGCTGGGCAATGCGGTGCACACCGCGACGGCCTACGATCTCGTCGGCGAGGACGTGCTGATCACCGGCGCCGGGCCGATCGGCATCATGGCCGCTGCGGTGGCGCGCCATTGCGGGGCGCGCCACGTGGTCGTCACCGACATCAATCCGCAGCGATTGAAGCTGCTCGTCCAGGTCGCTCCGACCGCGGTGCCGGTGAACACAGCCGAGGAGCGCCTGCGCGACGTGATGGACCGGCTGAACATGACCGAGGGCTTCGATGTCGGTCTTGAGATGTCCGGCGCGGAGCCGGCCTTCAACCAGATGGTCGAGCACATGGTCATGGGCGGCAAGATCGCCATGCTCGGCCTGCCGGCCAAGCCCTTCAACCTGGACATGGGCGCGCTGATCATGCGCGCGATCACCTTCAAGGGCATCTACGGCCGGGAGATGTTCGAGACCTGGCACAAGATGCTGGCGATGCTGCAGTCCGGCCTCGACGTCTCCAAGCTGATCACCCACCGCCTGCCCGCCAAGGAGTATCGGACCGGGTTCGAGGCGATGCGTTCAGGTCGCGCCGGCAAGGTGATCCTGGACTGGACGTGAGAAGCCCGCCATGAGCCATGACGCCGTCCCCCTCGACTTCACCGCGCTGCCCGAGGCCGAGATGCGCGCTCGCGCGCTCGCCTTCTACGAGGCGATGAAGCGCCGGCGCACGGTGCGCGACTTCTCAAGCCGCGACGTACCGCGCGAGATCATTGAGACCGCCATCCTGACCGCCGGAACCGCGCCCAACGGGGCGAACCATCAGCCCTGGTATTTCTGCGTGCTGGGCAAGGGGCCCTTGCGCACCCGCCTGCGCGAGGCGGCCGAGGCTGAAGAGCGCGCCTTCTATGACGGCAAGGCCGGCGAGGAATGGCTCGATGCGCTCAGTCCGCTCGGCACCGACGCCGCCAAGCCGTTTCTGGAGACCGCGCCCTGGATCATCGCCGTCTTCGCGCAGCGCCGCGGTGGGCCGAACCCGGGCGACGACAAGAAGAACTATTACGTCTCCGAGAGCGTCGGGATCGCCTGCGGGCTCCTGATCGCGAGCCTGCACCAGGCCGGCCTCGCCACGCTCACCCACACGCCCAATCCGATGAGCTTCCTCACCGAGATCTGCGAGCGGCCCTCAAGCGAAAAGCCGACGATGCTGATCGTGGCGGGCTATCCCGCCAAGGATGCGACCGTGCCCGCCCATGCGCTCCACAAGAAAACGCTCGGCGAGATCAGCGATTTTCGCTGATCAGGCGCTGACCCCGCGCAACCGCGCCGTGCACGACCAGATGAAGGCGACGAGCCAGCCGATCAGCGTCCAGCCCAGGAGCAGATTGGTCAGGAAGATCGCGAACGTGTTGTGATGGCCGCGCGCGAGCGCGATCACCGTCGGCAGGAAGTGCAACAGCACCAAGAGAACCAGGATTTCCAAGACCGTCTCCTTATCGACTTTCGATAAAAAGATAGAGGCCCGTCCGGGCCCCCGCAAGTGACGAGACGGTAATGTGGGCGATCAGCGCCGGCCCCCCTCAGCCCTTGCGCCGCCCCCTCCGTCCGCTTCGCGGACACCTCCCCCGTGAACGGGGGAGGACACCGGCGTCGCCGCGATGTCTCCCTCCGCCGGCGGGGGGAGTGGCCCGAAGGGCCGAGAGGGGCGGGCTACGCGTCCGCGTAGTCGGCGTTCGGGAACTTATAGTCGCCGTAGAGCTCGCGTAGTTTAGTCTTGAGGATCTTGCCGGTCGCGCCGATCGGCATCTCCTCGATGAACTCCACCGCGTCGGGCAGCCACCATTTCGGCACCACGCCGGCGAGGTAGTCGATGATGTCCTGCGCGGTCGGGCTGGTGTTGGGCTTGGCCTGCACGATCAGCAGCGGGCGCTCCTGCCACTTGGGGTGGGGCAGGCCGATCGCGGCGGCCATCGCCACGTCCGGGTGGCCCATGGCGGCGTTCTCCAGATCGATCGAGCTGATCCACTCCCCGCCGGACTTGATGACGTCCTTGGACCGGTCGGTGATCGTCATGTAGCCGTCCGGGTCGATATGGCCGACATCGCCGGTGCGGAACCAGCCGTCGTCGGTGAAGGCCTCAGCGCCGGCGCCGCGGTAATAGCTCTCGATGATCCAGGGTCCGCGCACCTGGATGTGCCCGGCCGACTGACCGTCGCGCGGCAGGACATGCCCGTCGTCGTCGACCGCGCGCATCTCCACGCCGAACACGAGCCGGCCCTGCTTCAGCTTGATCTTGACCTGCTCGTCGTAGGTAAGGTCCTCGTGCTTGGGCAGCAGCGCGCCGACGGTGCCGAGCGGGCTCATCTCGGTCATGCCCCAGCCCTGCTGCATGGTGACGCCGAACTCGGACTCATACGCGCGCATCAGCGCCTCGGGCATGGCCGAGCCGCCCATGAGCACGCGCTCCACCGTGGCGAGGTCCTTGCCCGCTTCGCGCAGATACTGAAGAAGGCCGAGCCAGACCGTGGGCACGCCCGCGACATAGCTCACCTTCTCCTGCTCGATCAGCTCGTGAAGGCTGGCCCCGTCGAGCGCCGCGCCCGGCATGACGAGCTTTGCGCCCGCGATCGCGGCGGCGTAAGGGATGCCCCAGGCGTTGACGTGGAACATCGGAACGACCGGCATCATCGAGCCGTGCGCGCCCACTCCGATCACGTCCGAGGCGCAGCACGCCATGGCGTGCAGCACCGTGGAGCGGTGCGAATACAGCGCGCCCTTGGGATCGCCCGTGGTGCCGGAGGTGTAGCAGAGCCCGGCGGCGGCGTTCTCGTCGAA
>CAZKBB010000054.1:0-19624 GCA_964550935.1 uncultured Caulobacterales bacterium | reverse complement strand
GCCAGCCGAGCTGGAAGGCGAGCTCGATCCCCATCGTCTTCTTGCCCTCGATCCGATAGGGCTCCTTCAAGGTGGAGACGTCGAACCAGCCGGCCGCCTCCTTCAGCTCGCCCACGATGCGCCCGCACTGGTGGATGAGGCCGTTGACGCGGAAGACATGCCCGCCCTGGGCGGCGATCTCGCGCACGTTCACTTCGGGCGTGTCCTCCGGACAGAAGGCGTAGCTCTCCATGCCGGCCGCGGCGCAATAGGCCGACAGCGCCGCCCCGGCGTTGCCGTTGGTGGGCATGGCCATGCGCGTCACGCCGAAGGACTTGGCCATCGAGACGGCCATGGCGAGCCCGCGCGCCTTGAAGCTTCCGGTGGGAAGCCGGCCTTCGTCCTTCACGATCACGCGGCCCGAGGCGCCGATGCCGGCCGCCGAGCCCGGGACCGGCATCAGGGGCGTGTCCACCTCGCCGAGGCTCACCACGTCCTCGTCGCGCTTGACCGGCAAAAGCTCGCGCCACTTCCAGAACCCGGGAAACTCGACGGGGCTGCGCGCGGCGATCGCGTCGCGGTCCGCGGTCTTCGTAAGCGCCTCCAGATCGTAGCGCGCCAGCAGCGGCCAACCCTCCGGCGAGAGGTTGCGCGCCTGATCGTTGGAGACCTGCTCGCCCGTCATCGAGCACTCAAGATGGGTGAAGGCGTGCCATGGGCGTTCGGTCATGGGGCGTGTCCGGGAGCGGTGTGGGGCGATCTCCCGGTTTTGAGCCCTGCGGCGCGCTTTCTCAAGAGCCGGGCGTCAAGTCAGCCCCAGCGCCTTGAAGCTCGCGGTCCGGTCGCGGCCCACCACCAGGTGGTCGTGCAGCACGATATCGAACGGCTTGGCCGCGTCGATGATACGCCTTGTCATCTCGATGTCGGCCTGGCTGGGCGTGGGATCGCCGCTGGGGTGGTTGTGCACCAGGATCAGAGCCGAGGCGTCCAGGGAGAGTGCGCGCTTGACGATCTCTCGGGGATAGACCGGGGCGTGATCGACCGTGCCGCGGGCCTGAAACTCGTCTGCGATGAGGCGGTTCTTCTTGTCCAGGAACAGCACGCGGAACTCCTCGGTCGAGGCGTGCTGCATGGCGGTGCGGACATAATCAAGAAGCGCCGACCAGGACGAGATCACCGCCCGACCGGTAACCTGCTCCTTCGCGATGCGCACCGAGGCCGCATGCATCAGCTTCAAGTCCAGCGCGGTCTTCTCGGAGACGCCCTCGACGGCTTCGAGCTGATCGAGATCGGCCGCGACGACGCGGCCCAGATCGCCGAAGCGCTGGATCAGCGCCTTGGCCAGCGGCTTCACGTCACGCCGGGGGATAGAGCGGAAAAGGAAAAGCTCCAGCAGCTCGTAATCGGCCAGCGCCTCGCCGCCGGCCTCGGCGAAACGTGCACGCAGCCGGTCGCGATGGCCCACATAGTGGGGCGTTTGCTTGTCGGACGCGGCGTCGCTGGACACGCTCACCTGCTCTTCGCGCAGCTTCTCTTATGGCGAGAGATAGCGCGCCAAGCTTCGCGTGTCAGCCGAAAGGGGGGGCTCGCAACGCCTAGACGTAGGGGGGCTTGTCGAGACCGGCGGGCGACTTTGTGAAGATGTCCACTCCGTCGGCGGTCACGCCGACGGAGTGCTCGAACTGTGCCGAAAGCGACTTGTCGCGCGTCACCGCGGTCCAGCCGTCCGACAGAATCTTCACCCCGGCCTTGCCCGAGTTGAGCATCGGCTCGACGGTGAAGAACATGCCTTCCTCCAGCGTCGCCGTGGTCATGCCCGGATCGTGGAAGTGCAAAACGTTCGGCGCGTCATGGAATAATCGCCCGAGCCCGTGACCGCAGAAGTCGCGCACGATCGCGCAGCGCTGCTCCTCGGCGTAGGCCTGGATGGCCGCGCCGATATCGCCGAACGTATTGCCCGGCTTGATCCGCTCGATGCCGCGCATCATCGCCTCGAAGGTCACATCGACCAGACGCTCGGCCTTCCGGCGCACCTCGCCGACGGGGAACATCCGGCTGGTGTCGCCGTGCCAGCCGTCGAGGATGCAGGTGACGTCGATATTGACGATGTCGCCGTCTTTCAGCGGCTTGTCGTTCGGGATGCCGTGGCAGACCACGTGGTTGATCGAGGTGCAACTCGACTTGGTGTAGCCGCGATAAAACAAGGTCGCGGGCACCGCGCCGTGATCGAGGTAGAAGGCGCGCACGAGATCGTCGATCTCCTGCGTGGTGACGCCGGGCTTGACGTGCTCGGTCAGCATGTCGAGGCAGCGCGCCGACAACTGGCCGGCCTTGCGCATGCCCTCAAAGTCTTCCCGCTTGTGAATCTTGATGCGCCCGTCACGCTCCATGGCGTCGCGCACGTCCTCGTCGATCTGCGTCACGCTTAATCGCTTTCCTCTGCTCGCCGCCCTTATAACGAACGCCGCGTCCGCAGGGAAACGCCGTTCGGCCGCTAACCGATCCCGATTACCGCGCTCCACCCGGCCGGAACGGGCTGTCCGCGTTCCAGGCCGGGCTTTCCTCGGCGTTCGCGATGCGCCGGATCAGATCAAGGTTGATCGTCGCGAAGCGCGCGCCCTGGTCGAACAGGACCGGCTGGGTGAAGTCGTCGTTCGGCTGGTGATAGCGCGTTGACAGGAACACGTTCCAGGCCGCGCCTTCGTCGGCCTCGGGGTCGGACGAGGCGAAGCCGGTCATGATGAAGACCGACGGCGCGCCGCGGCGCACGAACTCGTAATGGTCCGAGCGGGTGAACAGGCCCTGTTCCGGCATCGGATCGGGGCTCAGCGTCGCGCCGACGGTCTCAGCGGCCGCCGCAGCGTGGCCCTGCAGGTTGGAGTGCTCCGCGCCGAAGGCGATCACATCCTCGAACGGATAGGTCAGCACCGGCATGTCCAGATTGACGTTGGCCGCGACCGTTCCGACCGGTTCGGTCGGGATCTCGGCCAGATGCGCCGCCCCCAAAAGCCCGCGCTCTTCGGCCGCCAGCGCTGCGAACGCCACGGTGCGGCGCGGGGCGGGGCCCTTGGCCATTTCCACGGCGACCTCGATCAAGGCGGCCGAGCCGGCGGCGTTATCCATCACGCCGTTGCAGATCGCGTCATCGGCTTCGGGCAGGCGGCACACGCCCAAGTGATCAAGGTGCGCTGTGACGATGATCGTCTCGTCGGCGACCTCTGGATCCGACCCGGGGATCACCGCGATCACGTTGTCGCTTTCGATCGGTTCGATCGTGGTGGCCTGGGCCAGCGCGACCATCACGCCCAGCGGTGCGGTCTCAAGCGCCTCGCCGGCGCGCGCGGCCTCCAGCAACGCTTCGAGATCGCGCCCGGCGACGGCCATCAGCTTCGACGCGCCCGCTTCGGAGAGATAGCCGCGCGCAACGAGATCGCCCATGCCCGCCGAGGCGGGCGTGGTCATGCCCGGGCGCGCCGCGCGGCCCTGCAGGCGCTCATAGCTGGTGCGCCCAAGCCCGTCGGCGGTGATCAGGAGAAGCCCCGCCGCGCCGGCCTCGGCGGCGGCGCGGGTCTTGTTCGAGCGGCTGGACAGGTGCGCGGTGACGTCGGCCGGGAAGCCGGACGGCGCGCCCTGGACCGCCACGGCGATGCAGCCCTCCATGTCGAGCCCGGCGTAGTCGTCAAGACCGACCCCGGCGTCGGCGATGCCGTAGCCGACGAAGACCGCTTCGCCCTCGGCCGCGCTCTCCTCCAGCACCGGATGGGCCGAAAGCGTGTAGTCGACCCCGGCCTCCAGCGCCTCGCCGTCGATCAGGAGGCGCGCCGCCTCGGGCCGTGCGGTCACTTCGGCCAGCGGCACCGCCTGGCGGTAGCCGTCATCGCCGCCGGGCGCCAGGCCCGCCTCGATGAAGCGGGTCTCCACGTAAAGCGCGGCGAGGTCGTATCCCCGCGTGCCGGACTCGCGCCCCTCTAAGAGATCGTCGGCGAGGAAGCGCATGTGCGATTCGATCGCCGCGGCGCTGATGGGCAGGGCGTCTTCGCGTGGCGTCCCAGGCTCGGGCTGGGCGCTCGCGCAGCCGGCGGTGAGGAGTGCGAAGGCGGCCGCGGCGGCGAGCGGGGCGAAGATCGGTCGGGTCATGGTCATCCTCGCTCAGGCGCCGCCAGGTCGGCGGCCGCGCGCGCCAGCGCCGCGTCGGGCTTGGCGTAATGATCGGCGAACGGACTGGTCATGCGCGCAGACCGACCCGTGGAAAGCTGGAAACATACGAGTTTCGTGCGCGCGCGAAAGACCGTCTCGCCGTTGAGCGCCCGGCGGAACTGATACCAGCGCTCAGCGCGCAGGCGCCCGTCGGAAACCGGGATCCAGACGGCACAGACCAGACGCTCGCCCGCGCGCACATGGCCTGAATAGTCCGCTTCGGTACGCACGATCGCCATGCCGCGGTCGTGATCCTGGCAGTCGGTCCGCGTCAGCCCGTCGGCCTCCCAGTGCGCCCAGGCGGTCTCGTCGGCCCAGCGCAGATAGGCCGCGTTGTTGGCGTGGCCGAAATCATCGATGTCGCTGTCCCTCGCCGTGATCTCGCGCAGGAAGGCGCGCGGCAGATCCCAGCCCGGATCGGCCGGATCGACGACGCCGTTCACGCCGCCTCCACGGGGATGGGCCGCTCAAGCCTGACCGCCGCGGGCGTCACCGAGCAGGCGTAGGCCAGAAGCTCCACGCCCGCCGCTTCAGCGGCGATAAGCGCGTCGGCGTAGGCCGGATCAAGATCGCGCGCCGGGCGCAGCACGTCGCAATCGCCGCGCTGAACGATGAACAGCTGGACCGCGCGCGCCCCGCCGGCGGCCATGTCGGCGAGCTCGCCCAAGTGCTTCGCGCCGCGCTTGGTGACGCTGTCTGGAAACTCCGCCAGGCCCGGCGTGCGCATCAGGTGGCAGTTCTTCACCTCCACATAGGCGTCCGCGCGCTGCGGGTCGGTGAGCAGGAGGTCGATGCGCGAGTTCCGCCCGTAGCGCACCTCGCGGCGGCGCCCGGCGTAGCCGGCGAGCTCAGGGATGGCGCCGGCCGCGATCGCCTCCTCCGCGATGCGGTTCGGGTTGGACGTGTTGATCGCGACGAGCCCGCCGTCGGCCTCCACGATCTCAAGGGAGTAGCGCAGCTTGCGCTTTGGATCGTCGTTCGCCGCGACGAAGCAGCGCGCGCCCGGCGTGTTCAGCCCCATCATGGATCCCGGGTTCGCGCAGTGCGCCGTCACGGTCTCGCCCGCAATCGTCACGTCGGCGAGAAACCGCTTGTAGCGCCGCTCCAGGCGGGCCTCGATCAGGGGGGAGGGAAAGCGCATGCGGGCGGCGTCTTTAAGCGGCGGGTCTGGTCTTGCGTCGGGAAGGGCGCCAAGTAATGCATCGCGCCGCCGGGGCCGCAACGCCTCGCGCAGCCGGGACCGCAGTTCGGGAGATCGCCGCCATGAGTGCGAACCAGCGCGCCGTCACCGCCGGGATCGTCGTCGTCGGCGACGAGATCCTGTCCGGGCGCACCCAGGACATCAACATCCAGCAGATCGCAGAGTTTCTCGCGCCACAGGGCGTCAGCGTGATCGAGGCCCGCGCCGTCTGCGACGACCACGACGCCATCGTGGAGGCGGTGAAAGCGCTTTCGGCGCGCTGCGACTATGCCTTCACCACCGGCGGGATCGGGCCGACCCATGACGACATCACCGCCGACGCGGTCGCGGCCGCCTTCGGGCGCTCGATCGATATCCGCGAGGATGCGCGCGCGATCCTGGAGCGCTGGTATGACAAGTCCGAGACCGAGTTGACCGAGGCGCGCCTTCGCATGGCGCGCATCCCCGACGGCGCGGCGCTGATCGACAATCCCGTCACCGGCGCGCCGGGCTTTCAGCTGGAGAACGTGTTCGTGCTCGCCGGCGTGCCGAAGATCGTCGCGGGCATGCTGCAGGACGTCTCGGCGCGCATCGAGGGCGGAACGGTGGTCAAGTCTGAAACCGTGCGCGTGGAGAACGCGCGCGAGGGCGACATCGCTGAGGCGCTAAGCGAGATCGAGCAGGCCTGTAAGGGCGTCTCCATCGGCTCCTATCCCTGGTTCGAGGATACGTCCGAGGGGCTTCGCCGCGGCGTGGCGCTGGTTGCGCGATCCAGCGACGAGGACGCGCTGGAGACGGCCAAGTCCGCCCTAAAGCGCCTCGCAGACGACATCGAAACCGCCGACCGCTAACCTCGTGCTGCGTCACGCGCAGGCGCGATGCTTGTTCATGCCCGTCCGCGCCCCTAACCTCCCGCTCAAGACAAGCCCCGTCATCAAAGAGACCTACACCCCCATGCCCCACGCGTTCGACGACCGCCTCATCCGCAATGACGACGAAGACGACGAGAAGGCCGAGGGCAAGCCCGGTCCGGACTTCCTGCACAAGGCGCTGTTCGACAGCCGCACCGTGCTGGTCACCGGCGGGGTCAACGACAAGATGGCGCGCGAGATCTGCGCTCAGCTGTTCGCCCTGGCGGCCAAGTCCGACGATCCGATCTTGATGATCATTTCCTCGCCCGGCGGCCATGTGGAATCCGGCGACATGATCCACGACGTGATGAAGTTCATCAAACCGCGCGTGGTCACGCTGGGCTCGGGCTGGGTCGCAAGCGCCGGGGCGCTGATTTATGTCGGCGCGGCGAAGGGCGACCGCTACGCGCTGCCCAACACCCGCTTCCTCCTGCACCAGCCCTCCGGCGGGGCGGGCGGCATGGCCTCGGACATCGAGATCCAGGTGCGCGAGATGCGCGCCATGCGCGATCGTCTGAACCAGATTTTCGCCGACGCCACGGGCAAGTCGCTTGAACAGGTCTCTAAGGACACCGACCGCGACTTCTGGCTCTCGGCCAAGGAGGCGATCGACTACGGCCTGTGCGACCGCATCGTCTCCAAGCAGGACGAGATCAAGCTCTAAGCCCCGGCCTCAGCGGCCAACCGGGCGCGCCCCCTCTGGACCGCGCGCCCGCTAAGGCTCTATCAAGTTCGCCCGCCGCGAGGCTCGCTCGGCGGCGGCGAAGCGGGCGTGGCGGAATTGGTAGACGCACCGGACTTAAAATCCGTTGGGCCGCAAGGCCCGTGCCGGTTCAAGTCCGGCCGCCCGCACCATTCGAGCCGGTCCGCCGAAGGCGGAGAAATCAGTCCGGGGGACTGATTTCAGGCGAGAATGCCCCGGTAGGGGCGAAGGGGCCGATGCTCAAGCCCGTCCGGGCTTTCGCTCCTCGCTGACGCTGCGGGCGGCCGGTCGGCCTTGCGAGCCCGGTGGGCTCGAACACGGGCCTCGAACAGGCCTGATCAGCCCCCCTCCAGCCACGCCGCCAGGTCCGGCGCGATCTCGCGCATGGGCGTCATGACGAAGTCGCGCTCCAGGGCGCGGGGGTGGGGGATGGTCAGGCGTTCGTCGGCGATGCGCCGGTCGGCGTAGATGATGATGTCGAGATCGATCACGCGCGGGCCCCACCTGCGCGTCTTCACCCGGCCGAGCTCGGCTTCGATGCGCTTGAGCGCGTCGAGGAGCGCATGGGGCTCCAGCGCGGTGGCGATCTCGGCGGCCGCGTTCAGGAAGCCCGGCTGATCGGTGTCGCCCCAGGGCGCGCTCTCGGTATAGCGCGAGACCTTGCGCACGCGCGTGTCCGCCAGCGCGTCGATCGCGGCGAGCGCCGCATCGAAGCTCGCCGCCACGTCGCCGACATTGCCGCCGAGCGCGACGATGACGCGGCGGCGGTCAGGCGGGCTTTGTTCTTCTCTCATGGTGATGGATATGGACCGCGCGGCCATGGCGGGTAAACCGGGCGGGGCGAGCGAGCGCGGCGGGTGAGGAGCTGACGCCATGTCCGAAGACATCCATGCCCGGTTCGTCGAGACGGCGCGTGGCTTGAGCGAGGAGCTCGCGTCGGCGATCGCGCGGGGCGGCCCGGTGCGGCTGGAGCCCCGGCGCGAGGGCGTATTCGCCGAGCGTCTGGCGCGCGCGGTCGCCGGTCAACAGCTCAGCGTGACCGCCGCGAAGACGATCTGGTCGCGTGTGGAGGCCGACGCCGACCGCTCCGGCGCGGACCTGCTGGCGCACTTTCACCCGGGCAATGTGGAGCGGCTGCGCGCCTGCGGGCTGTCCGGGGCGAAGGCGAGGACCGTGTGCGCCATCGCCGAGGCTGCGCGCGAGGGCGCGCTCGACGCCGACGCGCTCGGCGCTCTGGACGCCGAGGCGCGCGCCGCGGCCCTGACCCGCATCTGGGGCGTGGGGCGCTGGACGGCGGACATGATGTCGATCTTCTGGTTCGCCGACCCCGACGTGTGGCCGGACGGCGACGTCGCCGCGCGCAAGACGCTCGCCCGCCTGACGAGCCCCCGGCGCAAGACCGTGCGCACCGCCGAGCGCTTCGCGCCCCATCGCTCCTACCTGGCGCTCTACATGTGGCGCCATGTGGATGCGCCGCCGGAGACCTGACGAACGCTAATAGCCCGCGGTTTCGACCTTGAAGCCGGCGCTTCTGAGGGCGGCGAGCACGCGCTCCATGTGGGCGCGGTCATGGGCCTCCACCGAGATGTCGATATAGGTGACCTTCGCCGGCAGGTCGGAGAACACGCGGTGATAGGACACGTCGATGACGTTGCCTCCGCTTTGCGCGATCACCTCGGAGACCTTCACGAGCTGACCGGGAATGTCGATCAGCTCGATCCTCAAACGCGCCATGCGTCCCGAACGCGCCAGACCGCGCAAAAGGATCGAGGAGAGCAGACGGGAGTCGATATTGCCCCCGCACAGGATCGTCGCGCACTTGCGCCCGGCGAAGCGTTCGGGCGATTGCAGCATGCCTGCGAGCCCCGCCGCGCCGGCGCCCTCGGCTAGCGTTTTCAGATCGCTCAAATAGACGTTCAGCGCGTGCTCCAGCGCCGGCTCGCCGGCCAGAATCACATCATCGACCAGCTCGCGGATCAGGGCCGCGGTCAGCGCGCCCGGGCTTTTCACCGCGATGCCTTCGGCCAGCGTGTAGCCGCCGACGGGCCGGTCCTCGCCGTCGATCGCGTTGAGAAGCGCCGGGAACAGCTCGGCCTGGACGCCCACCAGTTCGATGTCCGGCTTCATCGCGCGCGCGGCCAGCGCGGTGCCCGACAAAAGCCCGCCGCCCCCGATCGGGGCGACGATGACGTCCAGATCGGGCACGTCGCGCAGCATCTCGCGCGCGATCGTGCTCTGTCCGGCGATCACGTAAGGGTCGTCGAAGGGATGGACCGCGGTCAGGCCCTCGCGCGCGCACAGCGCCTCGCAATGGGCCTGGGCCTCGTCGAACGTGTCGCCCTCGATCACGGCTTCCGCGCCGAGCGCTTCGGTCTGGCGCACCTTCACGATGGGCGTGCCGCGCGGCATCACGATGACGGCGCGCACGCCGAGCCGTCCGGCGTGGCGCGCGAGCCCTTGCGCGTGATTGCCCGCGCTCGCCGCGGCGACCCCGGCCGCGCGCTCGGCGTCGGAGAGGGACAAGAGCTTCGCCAGCGCGCCGCGCTCCTTGAACGAGCCGGTGTGCTGGAGGTTTTCAAGTTTTACCCAGAACTCGCAGCCCAGCTGCTCGCCGATCTTGTCGGCGCGCAAGAAGGGCGTGTCGAGCACGCCGTCGAGCCCGGCCTCGTGCTGCGCCCAGACATGCTCAAGCGCCGCGGCCAGCTCGGCGCCCTCGGACACGCGCGCTGATGGGGATGCGTCTTTCATGGGCGCAAGCTTAGACCGCGTGCGCGCGCGGCGTCGACCGCGACGCTTTGCTCGCACGCGGCGCTACAGTAGCGTCCGCCCGGGTCACGCGAGGTACCGCCATGGTCGAGGTCTTCATCAGCGCAGAAGAGGCGCGCCGGCGCATCGCCGCGGGCTGGGTCGCGGTGGATGCGAGCTGGTTCATGCCGGGCGCAGAGCGCACGGGCGAGGCGGCGTTCGCCGAGGCGCGCATCGCGGGCGCGCGGCGCTTCGACATCGATGCGGTGAGCGACCCCACCAGCGATCTGCCGCACATGGCGCCGGGGCTTGCGCGCTTTCAGCGCTGGATGAGCGAGGCGGGCGTGAGCGCGTCGGATCGCTTCCTGGTGTACGACGACAACCGCTTCGCAGCTTCTGCGCGCGTATGGTGGACGCTGCGCCGCTTCGGGCTTCAGGCGGCGATCCTCGACGGCGGGCTCGCCGCGTGGCGCGCGGCGGGCGGCGAGATCGAGGCCGGTCCCGCAGCACGGGGCGAAGCTCAAGCCACGACGCCGGCGCGGCTCCCGATCCACGACGACGCGGTGACCTGGGCCGACGTGCTGCACCACGTAGAAGCCGGCGACGCGCTGATCGTCGATGCGCGTTCGGCTGAGCGTTTCACCGGCGAAGCGCCGGAGCCGCGCCCGGGTCTGGCCTCGGGTCACATTCCCGGCTCAATGAGCCTGCCCTTCACCGAGCTGATCGGCGAGGACGGCCGCATCGCTGCGCCGGACGCCGTCGCCGAGCGCCTCGGCTCACCGCACCAGACCCGGCTGATCTGCACCTGCGGGTCGGGCGTGACCGCCGCGATCCTGCACGCGGTGTTCACGCAGGCGGGCTATGGCGAGGTCCGCCTATACGACGGCTCCTGGACCGAATGGGCCGGCCGCGGCGACCTGCCGATCGAGACGGGCCCGGCGGCCAAGTGAACGGCGTTCACATGGCGTCTCGACACCAACGCTCAGCTCGCTAGCTTGTCGCCGCGAAGCGGGGCCGACACCCGCGTCAGAACAGCGGGGAGGCGCTCGTGGGCGTTCTTAAGACACTCAAATCTCAGTTGCGCGCGCCGGTCGTGGCCGCGCCGATGTTCATCCTGTCCAATCCGAAGCTCGTCATCGCCCAGTGCAAGGCCGGCGTGGTGGGCTCGTTCCCGGCGCTGAACGCCAGGCCGCAGAGCCAGCTCGATGAATGGCTCGACGAGATCACGTCCGCGCTCGACAGCCATAACCGCGCCAACCCGAACCGCCCGGCCGCGCCGTTCGCGGTCAATCAGATCGTGCACCGCTCCAACGACCGGCTCGAGGCCGACATGGAGACGTGCGCGAAGTACAAGGTCCCGCTGGTCATCACCTCGCTCGGCGCGCGCGAGGAGCTGAACCAGGCCGTCCACGCCTGGGGCGGGGAGACGCTGCACGACATCATCAACATCAAGTTCGCCAAGAAGGCCCTGGAGAAAGGCGCGGACGGGCTGATCGCGGTGTGCGCGGGCGCGGGCGGGCACGCCGGCGTGCTCTCGCCCTTCGCCCTGATCTCGGAGATCCGCGAGTTCTTCGACGGGCCGCTTCTGGTGTCAGGCTCGATCTCGACCGGGGCGGGCGTGCTCGCAGCCGAGGCCATGGGCGCGGACTACGCCTATGTGGGCTCGGCCTTCATCGCCACCGAGGAGGCCCGCTGCGGCGAGGACTACAAGACCGGCGTCGTGGAGGGCTCGGCCGAAGACATCGTCTACACGAACCTCTTCACCGGCGTGCACGGCAACTATCTCAAGCGCTCGATCGAGAACGCCGGGCTCGACCCTGACAACCTGCCCGTAAGCGACCCGTCCGCGATGAATTTCGGCTCCGGCGGGAATACCGAGGCCAAGGCCTGGAAGGACATCTGGGGCTCCGGCCAGGGCATCGGCGCGATCAAGCGCGTCCAGCCCGCCGGCGAGTATGTCGACCAGCTCGTGCGCGAGTACGAGGCCGCGAAGGCGCGAGTTTGCGGATAGGCGCCTAGAACAAGAAGGCGCGCGGGTCCGGGTGCGGGCGCCCGTCGATCAGGCGTACAAGCCCGACCGCGGCGCGCACCACGACCCAGATCGTGCCGAACAGCCAGACCAGCAGCCCTAGGCCCAGGATCCATACGGTCAGAAGGCCTGCGAGGAAGATCAGAAAGCCGATCCAGAGCGTATTGATCTGGAAGATGAAGTGGGTCTGCAGCCAGGGCTCGGCCTCGGGCTTGCGGATATAGGCCAGCACCGCGGCGATGATCATGGTCAGCCCGTTCGCCGGGCCCACCAGGAACAGGACGTAGTTCACGATGGCGAGCACGCGGTCGCCGTCCGAGGTCGGTCCGGACGGGGCGGGCTGGGGTTCGGCCATGTCGAGGCTCCTTCGGGACGGTCTAGCGAGTCGCGGTGCGATACTGCCGCAATCGGCGCGCTCCGGCAAAACGCGCCTCCGGCTAAGCGCACCAGCGGCGGCGCCGGACACTGGAATTCGTCTGCGGAGCGGGGCAGAGTTCCAAGTGATTGAAGGCAGGGCGTGCGCCACGCGTGCGCCGCGAGAGGGCGGTAATTGATGAAAGAGCCCCGGTCCGACGCGTCGAGCCGGTCGCACGTCGTGGTGACCATGGCCGACGAGGTGCCCGATCGTGAGATCGTGAAGGTGATCGGCATCGCGCGCGGCAGCGTCGTGCGCGCGCGCTTCTTCGGGCGCGACTTCATCGCGGGGTTGCGCAATCTCGTCGGCGGCGAGGTGGTGGAGTACACCCGGCTCCTGTCCGAGGCGCGCGAGCAGGCGCTCGCGCGTCTGGTCGCGAACGCGGAGGACATGGGCGCGGACGCGGTGGTGACGTTCCGCTTCTCCACCTCCGCGGTGATGGAAGGGTCGGCGGAGATCCTGGCCTACGGCACGGCGGTGAAGCTGAAATGATCGATCAGGCCAAGGCGCTGGTGCGCTATGCGGTGAAGGAGCTTGGCGAGACGGTGCGGTTTCTCGCCGGCGTCGCGGCGGTGTGGCTCGGCCTTGTGACCTTCGCCTTCGCCGCCTTCCACATCCCGTCCGAAAGCATGCAGCCGAACCTGCAGGTGGGCGATCGCGTTCTGGTGACGAAGTTCACCTACGGCTACTCGCGCCACTCCCTGCCGCTGGGGATCGGTTATCTCCTGCCTGACAGCTTGAGCGGGCGCGTGCTCGACTTTTACGAGCCCGCGCCCGGCGATGTGGTGGTGGTGCGCGATCCGGATCAGAGTCTGAACCTGATCAAGCGCGTGATCGGACAGCCCGGCGACACGATCGAGGTGCGCGGCGGACGACTGCACATCAATGGCCGCCCGACCCGGCGCGAGCCGATCGACGTGAAGCGCTATCGCGACCGCGCAGGACAGATCGTCCAGGTGACGGAGTATCTGGAGACCCTGCCCAACGGGCGCAGCTTCCCGATCTACGAACGCTCCGACCAGGGCCCGCTCGACAACGCCGGCCCGTACCGGGTGCCGGAGGATCATGTCTTCCTGATGGGCGACAACCGTGACGCCTCGGCCGACAGCCGCGTCGCGGCCGGGCTCGGCTATGTCCACCGCGACGAAGTCGTCGGGCGGGCCGAGACGGTGCTGTTCACCTTCGCGCGCTGCCGCGACGAGCCGGGGCTGACCTGTCCGGGCTGGCGGGTCTGGCGCGGGCTCTAGCGAAGCCCAGCCCGGCGCTCTAGGCTCCCCCGCAATCACAGACGGGAGGGGCTTATGAGCCTTAAGAACAAGACGATCTTCATCACCGGGGCGAGCCGCGGCATCGGCGAGGCGATCGCGCTGCGCTGCGCGAAGGACGGCGCGAACATCGTCATCGCGGCGAAGACCGATCAGCCCCACCCCAAGCTCCCCGGCACGATCCACACCGCCGCCGAAGCGGTGGAGGCCGCCGGCGGTCAGGCCCTGCCGCTGGTGTGCGACATCCGCGACGAGGCCAATGTGGAGAAGGCCGTCGAGCAGGCGGTGGAGCGCTTCGGCGGGATCGACGTCGTCGTCAACAACGCCTCGGCGATCTTTCCGATGCCCACCAAGGATACCCCGGTCAAACGCTGGGACCTGATGCACCAGGTCAATGCGCGCGGCACCTATCTGGTGACCCAGAAGTGCCTGCCCTATCTGGAGAAGTCGGAGAACCCGCACATCCTGGCGCTGTCCCCGCCGCTGGACATGCGCACCAAGTGGTTCGCCCCGCACGTCGCCTACACCAGCGCGAAGTACGGCATGAGCCTGTGCATTCTCGGCTGGTCGGGCGAGTTCGCGGGCAAGATCGGCGCGAACGCGATCTGGCCGCGCACCGCGATCGCCACGGCCGCCATCGCGAACGTGCTGGCCGGCGAAGACGCCTTCAAGAACTGCCGCAAGCCGGAGATTCTGGCCGAAACCGCCTACCGTGTGATCACCAAGCCGGCCGCGGAGTTCACCGGCAACTTCCTGATCGACGACACCTTCCTGGCCGCTGAAGGCGTGGATGATCTCGACCAGTTCTCGGTTCAGCCCGGCGAGGCGCTTCTGCCGGACTTCTTCGTGCCTGACGACATCCCGGCGCCGGCGGGCGTGGACATCATGGACATCCAGCTCGGCGGCGCCCCGGCGGACTGAGCGCGCGAACCCTTCGCGCGGCGACGGCGTTATCTCCCCACGCATCATTGAGGAGACCGCCATGGTTCATGTGGAACGCTCGATCCACGTCGCCGCGCCGCGCGAAACCGTGTTCGCCTTCATGGACGACGCCCATCATCAGGCCGAGATCAGCCCGTCGCTGAGCGAGGTTCATGGCGTGACGCGCGCCGACAGCGGCGGGGTGAAGGCCAGCTTCACTTACAAGATGGCCGGCATGCCCATCAAAGGCGAGGTGGAGGCGACGCGCTACACCCCGCCAGAGCGCATCGAGTTCGACATGCGCGGGCCGCTCGACGGGCGGATCTGGTTCGTCTTCGAGGACGCCGAGGGCGGAACGACCGTCACCTACGGGTCGGATTACGCTATCCCGAACGCGCTTCTGGAGCGCCTCGCGAAGCCGTTTCTGGAGCGCTACAACGCGCGCGAGCTCGAGACGACGCTGCAAAATCTGAAAGAGCGCGTGGAGTTCGCCGGCGCGGGTGGCGAGGCGCGCACGACCGCGCCTTGAAGGCGCAATCATCTGGCGCGTGACGCGCCGGCGCGTTAGCTCTGCGGCCATGGATCTCATCGCTTACTCGTCCAAGGCCGGCTTCGATCACCGTCCGCCTGAAGGCCATCCTGAGCGGGTCGAGCGCCTGCGCGCGGTCCACGCCGCGCTCGCCGCGCTCAAGATCGAGGCGCGCGACGCGCCGCGCGCCGAGCGGGCTCAGCTGGAGCGGGTGCATACGCCGGCGCATGTGGATCACGTGTTCGCATCGTCGCCTGACGCGGGCGAGACGCCGCTCGATCCCGACACGTGGATGAGCCCGGGCAGTCTTGAGGCCGCGCTGCGCGCCGCGGGCGCCGGCGTGGCGGCCGTCGATGCGGTGATGGCGGGAGAGGCAGAGGCGGCCTTCGTGGCGTGCCGACCCCCTGGTCACCATGCCGAGCCGGACCGCGCCATGGGGTTTTGCCTGTTCAATACGGTCGCGATCGCGGCGCTGCACGCGCTTGAGGCGCACGGGCTCGGCCGGGCGGCGGTGGTCGACATCGACGTGCATCACGGCAACGGCACCCAGGCCGCCGCCGACCGGGAGCCGCGCCTCGGCTTCGCCTCGATCCAGGGCTGGATCTATCCCGGCACCGGCGCGGCGCACGAGACCGGCGCGCACGGCCATGTCGTGAACGCGCCGATGGAGGCGGGAACACAGGGCCCGGCCTGGCGCGAGGCCGTCGAGACGCGGCTCCTCCCTGTGATCGAGGCGCAAGCCCCTGACATTCTTCTGGTCTCGGCTGGCTTCGATGGTCACGGGGCCGATCCTTTGGCGGGGCTGGAGCTGAACACGGCCGACTATGCCTGGGCGGGCGAACGGCTCGCCGCTTTCGCGCGCCAGCACGCTCACTCCCGGCTTGTGTGCGTGCTGGAGGGCGGCTACGACTGCCCGGCGCTGGAGGCCTCCGCCGAGGTTTTTCTTCGCGCGCTTAGCGCCGCATGACGCCCGGGGGAGCGGCGCGCGGTCGCGCTGATCCGACCCTCCTCCCTCAAGCGACGCCAGCCGAATCGCCTCTATGACCGACGCCGCCGCGGGGCCGTCCCGGCCCGGCTCCATCACGATCGCACGACACGGCGAGCCCGACGCCGACCGCACGGTCCGCATCGACTGGCGCGGCTATGAGGCGTGGTGGGCGGCGTATGACGCGGCCGGGCTGCGCCCCGGTCAGACCCCGCCGGAGGCGCTGGTCCGGCAGGCGGCCGACGCGGCCCATCTATTCTCCTCGCCCCTGCCGCGCGCCCACGAGACGGCCAAGGCCGCCGCGCCGCAGCGCGAACTGACAGTCGACGCGGTGTTCGTGGAGGCCGCCCTGCCGCCCCCGCGCATACCCGGCCGCTTCACCCCGCGCACCTGGGGGGTGTATGCGCGGTGTTGCTGGTGGTTCGGCCTTGCGCGCGGGAGCGAGACCCGCGCCGAGGCCGAAGCGCGCGCCGAGCGCGCCGCGGCGATCATTCTGGAGGCCGCCGAGACCGGACCGGTGGTCCTGTTCGCCCACGGCTGGTTCAACCGCATGCTGCGACCGGCGTTGAAGCGCCGAGGCTACGCCTGCAAGCGTGACGGCGGGGATCGTTATTGGTCCTGGCGGCGCTATGAGGCGAAGCGGTAGATCGTCCGGCGCCTCGCGGTTGATCGCCGGACCGCGCCGGGCTTGACTGCATGCCGCATCTGAACGCGTTTCGATCCGAGAGGCCGACCATGAGCCAGACCGAGCGCGGCGACGCCGCAGCCCCAGACGTCACATCAATGAGCTTTGAAGCCGCGCTCGCCGAGCTTGAAGGCATCGTCAAGCAGCTGGAGACCGGCGAGGTGGAGCTTGAAAAGGCGATCGAGATCTATGAGCGCGGCGCCGCGCTGCGCGCCCATTGCGAATCCAAGCTCAAGGACGCCGAGCTGAAGGTGGAGAAGATCGTTCTCGGCCCGGACGGGACCCCGCGCGTGGAGTCGGCTGACGTGGACGGCGCGCGATGAGGTCTGCGCCCGACGATCAAGCGGCGCCGGAGATCAGCCCGGAGCAGTTTTTCGCCGCCGACATCCGCCTGGGTACGATCCGCGCGGCCGAGCCGTTTCCCGAAGCGCGCACGCCCGCCTACAAGCTGCGCATCGATTTCGGCGCCGGCGTGGGGGAGCGGCGCAGCTCCGCGCGGATCACCGAGCGCTACACGCCTGACGCGCTGATCGGTCGACGGGTGCTCGCGGTGGTGAACTTCCCCGCGCGCCAGATCGGGCCGGTGCGTTCGGAGGTTCTGGTGCTGGGCGTGCACGACGGCGAGGGCGCGGTGTGTTTGTTGAGCGCTGACGCCGACGCGCCCGACGGTGCGCGCGTCAGTTGAGCCCGGCGATCCGCGAGGAGATCCGCGCCCCGTGACCGAGCTGATCGATTTCGACACCGAGCTGGCCGAAAGCGCCGACCGCGTCACCGTCGCGCTCGACGCGCTGTTGCCGCGCGCCGACGGGCCGGAGGCCCGGCTCATCTCCGCGATGCGCTACGCAGCGCTTGGCCCGGGCAAACGGCTGCGGCCCTTCCTGACCCTGAACGCCGCGCGCATGCTGGGCGCTGGCGAGCGCGCCGCCTTGCGCGTGGGATGCGCGGTGGAATGCGTGCACGCCTACTCCCTCATCCACGACGATCTGCCGTGTATGGACGACGACGACCTGCGCCGCGGCCGTCCCACGGTGCACGTCGCCTATGACGAGGCGACCGCGATCCTGGCCGGCGACGCGCTGCAGGCGCTCGCCTTCGAGATCCTCGCCGATCCCGATACGCACCCGTCCGGCGATGTCCGCGCGCGCCTGGTCTCCGGGCTCGCCGCGGCCGGAGGCGCGCGCGGCATGGCGGGCGGTCAGATGATCGACATGAGCGAGGAGGCGCGCTGCGACGCCGATATCGGCGTGATTACGCGGCTTCAGCGCATGAAGACCGGCGCGCTCATCGCCTACGCGGTCGAGGCGCCCGGCCTGCTCGCCGGCGCTTCGCACGCGGTGATCAAGTCGCTTGAGGGCTACGCCCATGACCTCGGTCTGATCTATCAGATCGCAGACGACCTTCTGGACGTCTCCGGTGACGAAGAGATCGCCGGCAAGGCGGTGCGCAAGGACGCCGGCCAAGGCAAGGCCACCTTCGTCTCCATCCTCGGCGAGCCAGAAGCGCGCGATCGCGCGCGCCGTCTCGGCGAACAGGCCAAGGCCCACCTGGAGGGGTTCGGCGAGAGCGCGGACATGCTGGCCAGGACGGTGGATTTCGTCTTGGACCGCCGTAACTGAGCGCTGTAGGCTTGGGCTGCAAGCGCCTGAAGGAGCCTGAATGCCCGACACTCCGATCCTCGACCGCGTGAGCCGGCCCGCCGACATGAAGGCGCTGACGCTCGACGAGTTGAAGCAGCTCGCCGACGACGTGCGCGCTGAGACGATCGACGCGGTTTCGGTCACCGGCGGGCATCTCGGCGCCGGACTCGGCGTGGTGGAGCTGACGGTCGCTCTGCACCACGTGTTCGATACGCCCGACGACGTGCTCGTCTGGGATGTCGGTCACCAGTGCTATCCCCACAAGATCCTCACCGGCCGGCGCGACCGCATCCGCACCCTGCGCCAGGGCGGCGGCCTGTCCGGCTTCACCAAGCGCTCTGAGAGCGAGTACGACCCGTTCGGCGCGGCCCACGCCGCGACCTCGATCTCGGCCGCGCTGGGCTTTGCGGCCTCGCGCGATCTTCAAGGCCGCTCGAACAAGGTCGTCGCGGTGATCGGCGACGGCTCCATGTCGGCCGGCATGGCCTATGAGGCGATGAACAACGCTGGCGCGCTCGGCAAAAACCTCATCGTCATCTTGAACGACAACGACATGTCGATCGCTCCGCCGGTCGGCGCGATGAGCCATTACCTCGCCCGCCTAGTCTCCTCGAAGGGCTATCGCAGCTTCCGCAAGTTCGCCAAGGGCCTGGCCAAGACCATGGGCGTGGAAGGCGCCGCGCGCCGCGCTGAGGAGTATATGCGCGGCATGGCCGTGGGCGGCACGATGTTCGAGGAGATGGGCTTTCGCTATATCGGCCCGATCGACGGGCACGATCTCGATCAGCTCGAGCCTGTCCTGCGGAATGTACGCGACGCCGATGACGGCCCGGTCCTGATCCATTGCGTCACGCAGAAGGGCAAGGGCTACGAGCCCGCCGAGAGCGCTGCGGACAAGTATCACGGCGTGGCGAAGTTCAACGTCGTGACCGGCGAGCAGCAGAAGAAAAGCGCCTCCGCGCCGAGCTACACCAGCGTGTTCGCCAAGAGCCTGATCGGCGAGGCCAAGCGCGACGAACGCATCTGCGCCGTCACCGCGGCGATGCCCGGCGGCACGGGCGTGGACAAGTTCGCCGAAGCGTTTCCCGATCGCGCCTGGGATGTCGGCATCGCCGAACAGCACGCGGTGACCTTCGCCGCCGGGCTGGCGGCCGACGGCATGAAGCCCTTCGCCGCGATTTACTCCACCTTCCTGCAGCGCGCCTATGACAGCGTCGTCCACGACGTGGCGATCCAGAAGCTGCCCGTACGCTTCGCCATCGACCGGGCCGGGCTGGTGGGCGCGGACGGGCAGACCCACGCGGGCTCGTTCGATCTGGGCTATCTGGGCATGCTGCCGGGCTTCGTGATCATGGCTGCGTCCGACGAGGCCGAGCTGGCGCGCATGGTGCGTACCGCGGTCGAGATCGACGATCGCCCCAGCGCCTTCCGCTATCCGCGCGG
>CAZKBB010000053.1:0-19680 GCA_964550935.1 uncultured Caulobacterales bacterium | reverse complement strand
CGCGGATGCGCTCGAAGATCAGAACGTTGGCGTCGACCGCCATGCCGATCGTCAGGATGATGCCGGCGATCCCCGGCAGGGTCAGCGTTGCGCGCAGCGCCGAGAGCGCGCCCAGGATCAACAGCACGTTGACCAGAAGCGAGATCGTCGAGACCAGGCCGAAAAAGCCATAGGCCAGCAGCATGAACACGATGACGAGGATGAAACCGATCACCACGGCCGTCTCACCGCGCGCGATGGAGTCCGCTCCAAGTCCCGGACCGACCGTGCGCTGCTCGATCGGGGTGAGGCGCGCGGGTAGCGCGCCCGCGTTGAGCATGTTGGCCAGGTCGTTGGCGGACTGAACCGTGAAGCCGCCCTCGATGATGCCGGAGCCGCCCAGAATGGGCGAGCGGATGCGCGGCGCGGAGATGATCGTATCGTCGAGCACGATCGCAAAGCGCCGCCCGACATTCTCGCTCGTCACTTCGCCGAAGGCGCGCGCGCCGGAGGTGTCGAAGCGGAAGCTCACCGCAGGCAGCCCTCTTTCGTCGAAGGTCTGGCCGGCGCTGGTGAGCTGCTCGCCGGTCACCATGGCCCGGCGCTGGACCGCCAGGAAGGGCTCGGCCGACTCCTCGGTGGGCATCACGATGACGCCGGGGGGCGTGCGGGCCTCGCCGTCGAGTCCGACATCGACCCCGGACTCCACCAGGTGGAAGGTCATGCGCGCGGTCGTTCCGACCAGATCGATGATGCGCTGGGGATCGCTTTCGCCGGGCACCTGCACGAGGACGCGGTCTTCGCCCTGGCGCGCGATCGTCGGCTCGGTGGTGCCGGTGGCGTCCACGCGCCGGCGGATCACCTCGATCGATTGCTGCACGGTGCGCTGCTGGATCGACTGGAGCGCCGCATCGGTGACCGACAGGCGCACGGAGCGGCCGTCATCGCCGCGCTCGATCCGGAGGCGCTGTTGCAGCGACTGCTGACCCATGGCCGAGGTGATCGGCTCGTTCAAGTCTTCAAGCCGCTCGAACGCCCGGTCGATGTCGTCAGGCCGGGATACGCGCACGACCACCTCGTCGCCGGCCACGGCCGGGGGCGCGGTCAGGATCGGAGGATCGTTGCGCAGCGCCGCGCGCGCCTCGTCGGCCAGGTTCTCCAGCTGATCGGTGCGCACCTGCTCCATGTCCACCTGGAACACCAGGTGCGAGCCGCCGCGCAGGTCCAGACCGAGATTGACGGTCTTGTGGGGGAGGACGCTGAACACGCCCTTGGGCTGTCCCTGGGCGTCGAGCCGCGTGGAGTCAGCCAGGAAATTCGGCAGGCTGAACAACAGCCCCACAAGGATCGCCCCCAGGATGAGCGCGACCTTCCACTTCGCGAAGTACAGCATGGCGTCCCTTCATCCCGGCGCGGCGCACGCGCCGGGGCTGTCTCAGCCGCGCTCGGCGTCGTCGGAGTCCGCCTCGTCTTCGGCGTCCTTGCGCTTGGCCGGCTCGGTGCGCGCGCGCACTTCCGACAGGGTGTGCTTGATCGCCTTCACGCGAACGCCCTGGGTGAGTTCGATCGTGACCTCGGCGTCGGCCAGGCGGGTCACCTTGCCGATCAGCCCGCCGGCGGTGACGACCTCGTCGCCGCGGCGCAGGTTCTCCACCATCTCGCGGTGCTTCTTCATGCGCTGCTGCTGCGGACGGATCAGCAGGAAGTAGAAGACGACGAAGATCAGGATCAGCGGCGCCAGGTTGAGAAGCAGCGCGCCGAAACCGCCCCCGGCGGGAGCGGCGGCGGCGAGGGTTGCGAAGTGAGCGGAAGTCAGCATGCGGGGCGCCCCTTGAAGACGGCTTTTTCTGAAGTTGCGCGACTATATAGGGGCGGCGCGGCGTTGCAACATCACCCCGCCGCGCGAAAAGCGCGCGCCCCTCGCAGAATTCAGCGCGGCGGCAGCACCCCGGCCGGGTCGATCGGGCTCATCTCATGGCGCATCTCGAAGTGCACCATGGGACGCTCGGCGCTGCCGGTGCGGCCCGCCTCCGCGATGATGTCGCCGGCGGTCACCTCTGCGTTCTCCGCCACGCGCAGCACTGAGTTGTGGCCGTAAGCGGTCACATACCCGCCGTCATGGCGGATCAGCACCAGATTGCCGAAGCTCTCGAGCCCGTCGCCGGCGTACATGACCGTGCCGGACGCGGCCGCCCGCACCGGATCGCCGATCGACGCAGCGAGCTTCATGCCGTCATTGCGGCCCCCGTCCGCGCGCGGACCGAACGGCTCAAGCACCTCGCCGTCCACCGGCCAGGAGAACCCTTGCGCCGAGGCGGCCGGCGGCGTCTGCGTGTTGGAAACAGGCTGCGGCGCGGGACGCGAGGGCGGCGCGGTCTCGATCTGCACGGCGGGCGCCGGGCCGGTTGATGGCGAGGTCGACGGGGTCGGCGACGCCGGTCGCGGCGGCGGCGGGGTCGCCGAGGCCGAGGCGACGCGGTACGAGCCGTCCACGGTCAGCTCCTGACCTGGATAAATCGTGTAGGGCGCGTTCAGCCCGTTCATGCCGGCGAGCTCGCCGGTGGTCATCCCGTATCCGAGCGCGATGCGGTAAAGGTTTTCACCGCGGCGCACCACATGGGTGGAGGGCCGCGGCATCACCAGCGTCTGGCCGGCCTGCAAGGGATAGGGCGGGCGCAGGCCGTTCTGCGCGGCGAGCTCGCGCTGTGACACCGAGCAGATTTCGGCCACCGCCGAGAGCGTGTCCCCGCGGCGCACGCGGTAGCTTGGTCGGCATTGCGCCGGCGCGTCCACGCCGGCGTACGAAATCGGCGCAGGGCGCTGCGGCCCGTAGCGCACCTCGACGTCGGCGGGGCCCCGCGGGGCGGCGCAAGCCGCCGCCGCAAGGGCGCCGAGCAGGATGATCAGCTTTTCAACGCGGCGCTCGACCATGACGGGCGCATCCTCGAGCTTTGGGCGAAACACAGGCGGGGATGGTGCCCGGCGACGGTTAATCGCGCGTTAGCCTGATCGATTCGGCGCTAGTCTTTGGGTTCAAGCCGCTCGTACTGAGACAAGGAGCACGAGCCGATCACGCCGCCGTCATTTTGGCTGCGAACCCGCACGATCTCGTTGGCGCACAGGCTCGAGGTCGAGGTGTTGTATTCGAGGAAGGTGAACGCGCTGTCGGCCTGCGAGCAGCGCCCGTTGACGACGTTGAGATAGTAGCCGTCGCCGTAGGTCTCGATGAGGAAGTATTTCTCATCGAGCGGCTTGATGGAGTCGATGCGCCTCAGCTGAAGGCAGTTGCGCGTCTCGCCGGTGCGTTCGAACTCGGCGAGGCGTTCAGCCGCCGCTTCGCTCGGGCCCTCATCGCCCTGCATGGAGGCGGCGCAGGCCGAGGGGCCAAGCGCGAACACGGCGGATGCGGCGGCGGCGAACCAGGGGGTCTTCATGGAATACTCCTTGAAACGGTTCACGATCGGCCCAGCCCAAGGCGTAACCTATACCCAAGACGGTTCCGTTTCAGCCCCTTAAGCGTCATGTCCGGGCTAAAGCGACTTCGCCTGGCCGGAAACCAGCGGCACGAAGCGCACGTCGAACAGCGTCTCCTCGTCGATCTCATCGCCTTTGCGGGTGAAGCGCATCAGGGTCTGCTTGCCGCCCGCCTCGACCGGGGCGACCAGCACGCCGCCCTCGGGCTTGAGCTGGGAGAGCAGGCGCTCGGGGCGCTCGGGCGCGGCGGCGGTGACCATGATGCGATCGAAGGGCGCCTGTTCAGGCCAGCCGAGCCCGCCATCGCCAAGGCGCGTGACGATATTGGTCAGGCGCAGCGTCTCGAAGCGCGATTCGGCGGTCTTGAGCAGCGTGCGGTAGCGCTCGATCGTGTAGACGCGCCGCGCCAGGCGCGCCAGCACTGCGGCCTGATAGCCAGAGCCCGTACCGACCTCGAGCACCTTGCATCGGTCGGTCACGCGCAAGGCCTCGGTCATTTTCGCCACGACGAAGGGCTGGGAGATGGTCTGACCGCAATCGATCGGCAGGGCGCGGTCGTCGAAGGCCTGGTCCTGAAAGCTGTCGGGCACAAAGAGCCCGCGCGGGGTGCGCTCGATCGCGGCGAGCACGGCCTTGTCGGTGATCCCGGCCGAGCGCAGCCCCATGACCAGGCGAATGACGCGCGTATCGAAGCCCTCGCTCATGGCGCGGACGCCGCGCCTCCGTCGTCGAGCGCGCCCTCGAAGCCGTCTTCCAGGCGCTTGCGCGCGTCATGATTGGTCAGGTCGAGCTGAAGCGGGGTGATGGAGATGCGCCCCTCATAGACCGCGCGCAGGTCGGTCCCCACCGCAGGCTCGGACAGCCGGCCGCGAAAGCCGAGCCAGTAATAGTCCTTGCCGCGCAGATCTGTGCGCTTGTCGGCGTGCAGGATGGACTGGTCGCGCTTGCCCTGCACCGTCACCTCGATCTCGTGGACGTCTTTGGCGTCCCGGTCGGGGAAGTTGACGTTCATGAGCGTGTTCTCGCTCCAGGTCAGCGCCATCAGCCGCTGCATCACCGAAGGGCCAAGCGCGCGCACGGTGTCCCAGCGCAGCTTGGCGTCCTCGTGAAATCCGTAGGCGAGCGAAAACGCCACCGACGGTATGCCCATCTGCGTGCCCTGCATGGCGCCGGCGACCGTGCCGGAGAAGGTCACGTCCTCGGCGATGTTCTGGCCGTGATTGACCCCGGAGAGCACCAGATCGGGCTCAGCCCCCTCGATGATGTCCTGAACGCCCATGAGCACGCAGTCGGTCGGCGTGCCTGAGACCGAGAAGCGCTTCTCGCCGAGCTTTCGCACGCGCAGCGGCGCGTTGAGCGTCAGCTTGCGGCTGGCGCCGGACTGCTCCTCGGCGGGCGCGACGATCCAGACATCGTCGGAGATGGTGCGCGCGATCGCTTCGAGCACCTCGATGCCCTCGGCGTGCACGCCGTCATCGTTGGTGACGAGGATGCGGGTCATGGCGTGAGCGCTTCCACGCCGCCCATATAGGGGCGCAGCGCCTCGGGCAGCGTGATCGAGCCGTCGGCGCTCTGGTGGGTCTCCAGGACAGCGAGAAGCGCGCGGCCCACCGCGACGCCGGATCCGTTCAGCGTGTGCACGAATTCAGGCCGCTTCTCGCCCTCGCGGCGGAAGCGCGCATTCATGCGTCGGGCCTGGAAGTCCCCGCAGTTCGAGCACGACGAAATCTCGCGATAGGCCCCCTGGCTCGGCAGCCAGACCTCCAGGTCGTAGGTCGTCTTTGCGGAGAAGCCCATGTCGCCGGTGCACAGGCGCATCACCCGGTAGGGCAGTTCCAGACGCTGCAGCACGGTCTCGGCGGCGAGCGTCATGCGCTCCAGCTCCGCCTCGGCGTCCTCCGGCTTCACGATGGAGACCAGCTCCACCTTGGCGAACTGGTGCATCCGGATCAGCCCGCGCGTGTCGCGCCCGGCCGCCCCGGCCTCTGAGCGAAAGCACGGCGTGTGCGCGGTGAAGCGCATGGGCAGATCGGCTTCGGGATGGATCGCCTCGCGCGCCAGATTGGTCAGGGGCACCTCGGCGGTGGGGATCAGCCAGCGCTCGTCGGTGGTGCGGAACTGGTCCTCGGCGAACTTCGGCAGCTGTCCGGTGCCGAACAGCGCCGCGTCGCGCACCAGAAGGGGTGGGCTGGTTTCAAGATAGCCGTGCTCGGTGGTGTGGATGTCGAGCATGAAGTGGGCGAGCGCGCGCTCAAGCCGGGCCAGAGGGCCGGTCAGCACCGCGAAGCGCGAGCCGGACATCGCCGCGGCCCGCTCGAAATCGAGCCCGCCGAGCCCCTCGCCCAGCGCCACGTGGTCGCGCGGAGCGAAGTCCATCTCGCGCGGTTCGCCCCAGCCGCGCACCGCCTCGTTGGCGCTCTCGTCCTCGCCCTCGGGCACGTCCTCGTGCGGCGTGTTGGGCAGAGCCGCAAGGTGCTGGTTCAGGATTTCCTCTGCGGTGCGCGTTTCGTCGCCTGCGCGCTCCATCTCGGCCTTCAGGCTCTCCACCTCGGCGCGCAAGGCCTGGAAGCGGTCCTCGTCGCCGGCGGCCTTGGCCTTGCCGATCTCCTTGGACTTGGCGTTGCGCTCGGTCTCGATCTCCTGCAGGCGCGTCGTCGCGGCGCGGCGCCTGGCGTCGAGATCGATCAGGCGCTCGGCCTGGGGTTCGAGCCCGCGCTTGGCCATGGCGGCGTCGAACGCGGCCGGGTCGTCGCGGATCAGGCGGATGTCGTGCATGGAGAAGATCGCTTCAGGAGATCGGAGAAGAACGCGCCGCCCTGATAGCCCCCCGGCGCGGCAGCGTCCACACGCCGCGCGCGCCTCAGTCCTCGTCCTCGACCGGTTTCGGCTCGACCAGCTTCACCGCCACGATGGACAGGCCATAGAGCCCGAACAGGGCCGCGCCGAGGAACATCTGGCTGATCGGGTCGGGCGGAGTGACGAAGGCGGCGAAGGCCGCAATGCCCACCAGGGCGAACTTCCAGAAGCGCACGAGCTGGCCGGAGGTCAGCAGCCCCGCCTTGCCCAGAAGCGAAAGCAGGACCGGCAGCTGGAAGCTGATCCCGAACGCCAGAAGCAGCGTGGTGACAAGGTTCAGATACTCGCTCACCCGAGTCAGCAGCTGGATCGCCGCACGACCCTCGCCGCCAGGCTGTTCCTGGCCCAGAGCAAAGCTCATCACGAAGGGCAGGATGACGTAGTAGACGAACGCCACCCCGGCCGCGAACAGGATCGGCGAAGCCACCAGGAACGGCGCGAACGCCATGCGCTCATTCTTGTAGAGCCCCGGCCGCACGAAGGCCCACACCTGATAGGCCAGCACCGGGAAGGCCAGGATGATCGCGCCGAACAGGGCGAGCTTCAGCTTGACGAAGAAGAACTCGAGCGGGGCTGTGAAGATCAGCTGCAGCTCCAGTTCGTCGCCGCGCACTTGGCGCGCAGCGTCCTGAAACGGTCCCAGGAGAATGTTGTAGATGAACTCTGCGTAGACGAAGCAGATCGCGAACCCGATCGCGATCGCAACCAGGCTCCAGATCAGGCGCGAGCGCAGCTCCTCCAGATGCGCCATGAGAGGCGCGCGGGAGGATTCCACCTCGTCGTCGTCAACATCGCTCGCGGACATGGATAATCACCCAGAGGCCGCGCGGCCGGGATCGCGCTCGCGCGAGTCCGGTGAACGCGCCGGCTCGCCCTTACCGGGGTCGGCGTCCGGGGCGTCCGGCGCATTGATCTCGCCCCCTGTCTCGGCGCTGGTCTCGGGGCTCGTTCCGCCGGCGGATTGCGCCGTGTCGGACCGTGTCGCGGAGGCCGTGCGCGGATGGGGTCGGTCGGCGGCGCGCAGATCGGCCTCCGCGGCGCGCACCTCGGCCTCCATCTCGCTGAGCGGGTTGGCTTTCTTCAGCGCGTCGACTTCCTTTCGAAGCTCGGCGAGTTCGGCCTCGCGGCCGAGCTCGTCGAAATTGCGCTGGAATTCGCGCGCCATGGCGCGAACCTGACCCATGGCGCGACCGGCCTTGCGCATCATCAGCGGCAAGTCCTTGGGCCCCACCACCACGAGGGCTAGGATGACGAGAATGATGAGCTCGGGCGCGCCGATCCCGGGATTCATCTGGGGTCAGCTCCCCGCGCGCTGGTCCTCGCGGCGCGTTTCCTTGGCGGTCTCTTCGGCGCTCTCGCCGATCGAAGCGCGCGGGCCGTCTTCGGCGTCCTTGGACTGATCCTTGGAGTCGTCGTCCTTCAGACCCTTGCGGAAGGCCGTGATGCCCTTGGCGAAATCGCCCATCAGCGAAGAGATCTTGCCGCGGCCGCCGAACAAGAGAAGCAGCAGCACCGCGACGATCAGAATGCCAGTCCAGTGCGGACCCATGACGCGCTCCTTGACCACACCGCCGGCCGGGCCGGCGCCACCGTCATGACTAGAGGAAATCCCGCCCAAGGTCCAACGCGCGCGGCGCCGCCGACCCGTCGGATGTCGCGAATGCGCGACGGCGATGGGGCGCGGAGTGATTGACGAATGACCGGACAGCGCCCAGCGCCGATCCGGGACCTCGTCGGAATGAGCCGCCCACCCTGTCATCCCGGGCGCGTCAGCGACCTGGGACCTGTCGGGACCGCTTGGGGAGGCCCCGCTCGCGCATGCGGCGGGTCCCGGCGCTCCACTGTGTTCCGGCCGGGATGACAGCGTTGATGCGTATCATGTCCGAGGTCGCCGATCGCGGCTTCGCCGCGTCCGGGCGTTCAGTTTTGCTCAGATGAATTCCCGGGCGGAGCGCAAGCGAAGCCCCTGGACCTTGTCGCGCAGAGCGCGCTCACGTCTCCGCGTCGCCGTCCTCCAGAAAGTCGACGTGGAAGTCGACCGCCTCGTCCTCGTCGAGCGCATCTTCGTCGTCAGACAGGATGCGGCCCGGATCGGGGATGGCGAAGTCGGCGGGCAGGCGCGCGGAGAGCAGCCCGGCGGCCTTCAGATCGCCGAGCCCCGGCAGGTCCGAGATTGAGGCGAGGCCGAAATACTCCAAAAACGCGTCCGTCGTGCCGTAGGTGACCGGCCGGCCGGGGCTGCGCCGGCGCGCGCGAAGGCGCACCCAGTCCTGTTCGAACAACAGATCGATCGTGCCCTTGGAGACCGCGACCCCCCTCACCTCCTCAATCTCGGCGCGCGTGATCGGCTGGTGGTAGGCGATGATCGCCAGCGTCTCCAGCGCGGCCTGGGAGAGCTTGCGCGGCTCCTCGCGCTCTTCGGCCAGGAGGTGGGCGAGGTCCGGCGCGGTCTGGAAGCGCCACCGCCCTGCGATCTGGACGAGCTGAACTCCGGCCTCGGCGTAGCGCGCCTGCAGCGCGGTCAGAAGCGCGGGCACGTCCGCGCCGTCTGGAAGCCGCGCGGCGAGCGTGGCCGCGTCCAGAGGCTCTGACGCGGCGAACAAAAGCGCCTCCAGCATGCGCAAGTGGGCGCGGTTATTGTCGACCGCAAGGCGCACCCCGCAATCGCCGGGCTCGGCGTTCGGATCGGGCTCGGCCCGGCGCGCGCGCTCACGCAGGCGCTCGATCGCGCTCGTGATCGGATCCTCGCGCGGGGTCTCCTCGGTCATGTATTCGCCTCCCGGCCCGGACCCGCGCGCATCCAGATCGGAGCGTAAACGCCGTCCTGGCGCATCAGCGCTTCGCCGTCCTTGGTGATCTCCAGCGCCGCGAGGAGAGACGAGGCCAGAACCGAGCTCTGCGGCGGCGCATCCTCGCCGAGATCCTCGGGCAGAAGCGTGTCGAGCCGGCTCCACTGGTCGAGTCGGCGCGTGATGTCGGCCAGGCGCGCGCGCGCGGCCTCCAGCGAGTAGACCTTCGGCGTCGCGGGCTTGTAGTCGGTCAGCGCCTCGCGCTCGCGGCGCTGGGCGTAGGCCTTCATCAGGTCGTAGAGGCTGGCCTCGTACTTCGCCGTGCGGATCATGCGCACGCCTTCCGGCGCGCCGCGCGTGAATACGTCGCGGCCGAAAAGCGAGCCGGCGTAGAGCGCGCCCGAGGCCGCACGCATGGCCTCGAGCCGGGCGAGGCGGAAGGCGAGCGCGGCGGCGAGGGTCTCCGGCTCGGGCTCGTTCTCTTTCGGCCGGGGCTTGGGCAGAAGCAGGCGCGACTTCAGATAGGCCAGCCATGAGGCCATCACGAGATATTCCGCCGCGATGTCCAGACGCTTCTCGCGCGCGTCCTGGATGAAGGCGAGATACTGGTCGGCGAGTTCGAGGATGGAGATCTCGCCCAGATCGACCTTGTTCTTGCGCGCCAGCGCCAGGAGCAGGTGAAGCGGGCCCTCGAAGCCGTCGATGTCCAGGATCAGCGCCTGGCCGACCGCCTCGGCCTCGTCGGCGGCCTCGAAGGGCAGCGCCCCGGCGGCGTCTTCCTCGAACACCTCGCTCATGCGCCCGCCTCCTCGCGCATCGCCACGCCCGCTTCTCGGAACAGGCGCGCCAGCTCGGCCTCACCCGCGCGCATGTCAAGTTCGGACGGCGCGCGCCGGGCGGCTTCGGCGGCCTCGGCGCGCTTCAGCGCCTTTCCGTCCAGGCGCGGCGCGGCGTGGGCGACCTCAATCATCTCGGCCATGTCGGCGTTGCAGTGCAGGAGCATGTCGCAGCCCGCCGCGATGGCGGCGTCCGAGCGCGCGCGCATCGTCCCGCCGAGCGCCTTCATGGAGAGATCGTCGGTCATCAACAGACCGTCGAAGCCGATATCGCTGCGGATCACGTCCTCGATCACGCGCTTCGACAGCGTGGCGCACAGCTCCTCGTCATAGGCGGCGTAGACGATGTGGGCGCTCATCGCCATCGGGGCCTTCGAGACCGCGCGGAACGCCGCGAAGTCGCTGGCGATCAGCGTGTCGCGGTCCACGTCCACGCGCGGCAGATCGAAATGGCTGTCCACGCCGGCGCGGCCGTGGCCGGGGATGTGCTTGATCACGCCGGCCACGCCCTGATCGGACAGCCCGTCGAGCGCGGCCGCGGCCATGGCGCCGACCGCGAAGGGTTCGCCATGGAAGGCGCGGTCGCCGATCACCTTGTCGGCGCCGGCGATCTCCAGATCGACGACCGGCGCGCAGTCCGCGTCGACGCCGGCGTCTTTAAGCTCGCGCGCCATGAGTTGATGGTTCAGCCGCACCGCCGTCATCGCGGTCTGCGGATCAACATCCCACAGCGCGCCGAAGCGCCGGGCCGGCGGCGTGTCGCGCCAGTGCGGCGGCCGGAAGCGCTGCACCCGCCCGCCTTCTTCGTCGATGAAGACCGGCGCGTCGCGCCCCACAAGGTCGCGCAGGGAGCCGGTCAGCCGGGCGACCTGCTTCTGGCTCTCGATATTGCGCGCGAAGACGATGAAGCCCCACGGGTCGGCGTCGCGGAAGAAGGCCTTCTCGTCGGCGGTCAGGGTCAGGCCTTCGGGCCCGTAGATCGCCGCGCTGGTCATCGCGAGGCCACCAAGCAGTCCTGCCCGGCCTGTTGCAGACGGCGGCAGAACTGATCCGCCGCGCCGCGCGTCTCGAACGCGGCCACGCGCAGTCGGTGGTAGACGCCGCGCGCGCCCAGATCGATCTCGAAGATGTCCGGCGCATACCCGGCGGACAGCTCGGGGAACGCCTCGGTGAAGGCCCGCCAGGCCTCGCGCGCTTCGGCGTTAGCGCGGAATGCGGCGATCTGCACGACCCAGTCGCCCTCGGGCGCGGCGATCTCCACGCCGGCGGGCGCGGTCTGCCGGGCCTGGGGCGTCGGGTCGATCGGCCGAGGCGTGGGGTCGACGGGGTCAGGCGTGGGGTCGACCGGTTCAGGCGTGGGATCGGGACCTTGCTCCTGCGCGCTTGCGCCCGGGGCGGGCTCGCGCGCGGCGATCTCGCCGGCCGGCTGCTCGATCTCGGGCGCGGCGTCGTCGCGCAGTTCGGGCGCCGGCGCGGCGGTCTCCACCTGATCGGCGTCGGCGGTCTCCACGCGCAGGGCCGGCGCGTCGATCGGCTCTTCAGGCTCGGGCGTCACCGAGACCGGTTCGGCCGGGGTCTCCGCCTCGCCGGTGCGCAGTTCATAGGCTTCGGTGTCCTGACCGGGCGTCTCGTATCCGCCCGGATCGGCTGGGGCGCGCCGGAACGGCTCGGCGTCGGCGGCGACCACAGGCGGGGCGTCGCGATCGCGCACGCCCTGATTATACGCGCTGAACACCACCGCGGCGAACAGCACGAAGACCGCCGCCGCGACCAGCAGCAGAAGCGGGCCGCGCCGCTCCGGCTCGTCGCCGCGCGCGTCGAACGTGTCGTAGTCGTCGGGCGGCGGGGCGTAGGCGCCGAGCTTGGTGTCGTCAGGCATGGGCGTCGCTTCAAAAGGGGCGGTTGAGGGTGCGTCGTCGGACCGCTGGCGCGATTCGCCGCGCGAGGGTTAACGCGACCATAACCCGAGCCGCGCCGCGGCGCCTCCCCCGCGCTTCAGCGCCAGCTCTCCACGTGGAACAGCTTGCGGTGCTCCTCGATGGCGTAGCGGTCGGTCATGCCCGCGATGTAGTCGCAGGCCACGCGCGCGGTCGCTTCGCCGCCGGCCCCGTCGGTGAGGGTCTGGAACTCGGTGGGCAACAGGCCGGGATCCTCGATGAAGGCCGCGAAGAGATCGCGCACGACGCGTTTTCCTTTCTCCTTCATGCGCTTGACCTTGTACTGCAGATACATGTTCGCATACAGGAAGCGGCGCACCGCGCTCAGGCGCTCGGTCATCTCGTCGGAGAACGCCACCACGGGCCGGTCCAGCGCGCGGACCGCCTCGGGCGTGTCGGCGCGGCTCTCGGCCAGACGCCGGCCGGTCTCGTCCAGCACGTCGGCGACCATGAGACCGATCATCTCGCGCACGGCCTCGTGGATCAGGATGTCCCGGCTGATGTTCGGATGGCGCGCGCGGCAGGCGCGGAACACCTCGCCCACCAGCGGCAGCTCCATCAGCTGATCGAGATGCAGAATGCCCGAGCGCAGCCCGTCGTCGATATCGTGATTGTTGTAGGCGATGTCGTCGGACAGGGCCGCGATCTGGGCCTCCACCGAGGCGTAGGTGTCCAGCTCCAGCTCGCGCCAGCGGGGATAGTCGCGAAAGCCCCAGGCCAGGCCTGAGCCGTCATCGCCAGCGCCCATCAGCGGGCCGTTGTGCTTGACCACGCCTTCGAGCGTCTCCCAGGTCAGGTTCAACCCCTCGAACTCGGGATAGCGCGTCTCCAGCTTGGTCACCACGCGCAGAGTCTGGGCGTTGTGGTCGAACCCGCCGAAGCCCTCCATGGCGTCCGACAGCGCATCCTCGCCGGAGTGGCCGAAGGGCGGGTGGCCCAGATCATGGGCGAGCGCGGTGGCCTCGGCGAGGTCTTCATCGACATGAAGCGCGCGCGCCAGGGTGCGCGCGATCTGGGCGACCTCCAGCGAGTGCGTCAGCCGGGTGCGGTAGTAATCGCCCTCGTGGGCGACGAAAACTTGCGTCTTCTCCTTCAAGCGGCGAAAGGCGCTGGAGTGGATGATCCGGTCGCGATCGCGCTGAAACGCGGTGCGCAGCGGCTTCTCGGCCTGGGCGAAGGCCCGGCCGCGGGTCTTTGCCGGATCGCAGGCGTAGGGCGCGCGTGAAGCGGTCATGGCGGGTCCTGACAGGGCGCGGGGGTCGCCGCGGGGGCTTTCGCTTAGGCGTTGAACTCATATATTCGTGTTCGAACCGACGCTGAAACCCTTAAGAGATCCGGTCCATGAGCGACGTTAACATCACCGTCTCGGCCTCCGCGGCCGAACAGATCAACCAGATCATGAAGGCCCAGGACAGCCGCTTCCTGCGCGTCTCCGTCGTGGGTGGGGGCTGCTCGGGCTTTTCCTACAAGTTCGATCTGGAAAGCGACGCGGCCGAGGACGATCTGCGCATTGAGCGCGACGGCGCCACGGTGCTGATCGACCCGATGAGCGTCGACTTCCTGAAAGATTCCCAGATCGACTATGTCGACGAGCTGATCGGCGCCGCGTTCCAGATCCGAAACCCGAACGCCACAGCGGCGTGCGGCTGCGGCACCAGCTTCTCGATCTGATGGACGTCTCAGACGCGCTCAAGCGCCGCATCTCCACGCGCGCCTTCCTCGATACGCCTGTCACCGAAGACCAGCTGCGCGAGATTTTCGACGAGGCCCGCTATGCGGCGTCGGGCGGCAACGTTCAGCCCTGGCGCGTCGTCGCGGTGGCCGGCGAGGCGCGCGACAAGGTCATACAGGCGGTGCAGAAAAAGCTCGCCGAAAACCCGCTGGAGAACGAGGCGGACTTCCCTGTCTATCCGGAAAAGCTGTGGGAGCCCTATCGCTCGCGCCGCTTCGAGGTGGGCGAGGACATGTACGCGCTGATGGGCGTGCCGCGCGAGGACAAGGGCGCGCGCCTGGCCTGGCTGATGCAGAATTACGAGTTCTTCGGCGCGCCTGTCGGCCTGTTCTTCGCCATCGACGAGCGCATGAACCAGAACCAGTGGGCGCATCTGGGCATGTTCATGATGTCGATCGCGCTTTCGGCCGAAGCCAAGGGGCTCGCCACCTGCTTTCAGGAGGCCTGGACGCCGCACTGCAAGACGGTCGCCGAAGCGATCGGGATCGAGGCGCCCTACGTCGTCTATTGCGGCATGGCGGTGGGCTACGCCGAACCGGACGCGACGGTGAATCAGCTGCGCTCCAAACGCGCCGGGATCGACGAATTCGCGCGGTTTGAAGGCTTCTAGAGCCCGCAGGTGAACTGATCGTCGCAGAACCGCTGAACGATCCAGATATAGACGATCACCAAGACGGCCCAGACGACGCCGGGATACAGCGCCGCGCGCCAGGCCGCCCCGCGCTGGCCGATGAAGAACAAGATCCAGCCGAGGATCAGCCCGGCCCCGGCCGCGACCGGCCCGGCGGAGAGAAACAGGAAGATCGCGATCAGAAGCGGGCGCGGTTCCTCCGCGTTGAAGGCGCCCGCGAAGGTCATCATGTTCGGCAGATAAAGGCCGAAGCCCACCAGGCCGATGAAAATCGCCGCGGCGCTCGCGAGAATCATCATCAGGCTTGCTAGAAAGATCGACCCGCCCGCGCCTTCGCGCGCCTTACCCTCGGCCATATCGGAGCCCTCCCGCCCATGAGCCAGGATCAAAGCTTCACGATCGCGACGTGGAACGTCAATTCGATCAAGGCCCGCCTCGCCAACGTCGCCGACTGGCTGAAGGAGGCGGGCCCGGACGTGGCGTGCCTTCAGGAGCTGAAATGCCAGGACGAGGCCCTCCCCCGCGATGAGATCGAGGGGCTCGGCTATAATGTCGAGACGGTGGGGCAGAAGAGCTATAACGGCGTCGCGATCCTCTCAAAGCGCCCCATCGAGGAGGTCGCCCATCGCGCCCTGCCGGGCGGTGATGAGGACGAGCAGGCACGCTACATCGAGGCGGTGGTGTCGACCGGCGCCGCGCCGGTGCGCGTGGCCTCGATCTATCTGCCCAACGGCAACCCGGCGCCGGGGGAGAAGTTCGACTACAAGCTCGCCTGGATGAAGCGCCTGCGCGATCACGCCGCCGAGCTGTTGAAGCTTGAAGAAATCACGGTCCTGGCGGGCGACTACAACATCATCCCGCGCGAGGCCGACGTGCACGACCCTGACGCCTGGGCCGAGGATGCGCTGTTCCGCGCCGACAGCCGCGACGCCTTCTACGCGATCCGCAACATGGGCTGGGCGGACGCCTTCGAGCAGGTCGACGGGCGCGCCCACCAGTACACCTTCTGGGACTATCAGGGCGGCGCCTGGAACAAGAACGCCGGCATCCGCATCGACCACCTCCTCCTCAGCCCCCAGGCCGCCGACCGGCTGAAATTCGTCGAGATCGCCAAGGACGTACGCGCCGCGGCGAAGGCGTCCGACCACGTGCCGGTGACGGGCGTGTTTTCGCTTTAGGGCGCCTCATCGCGGCGAGGTCCCGGATCTTCGCTTGCGCTCCGCCCGGGAATTCATCTGAGCAAAACTGAACTCCCGGACGCGGCGAAGCCGCGATCCGGGACCTCGGGGTGATGACGCGCCCGCTCAGCGCGCGAAGCGGGCCGGTTCGACGACCGTCTCCACCACGTCCTCCACGAGGGAGACTTCCGCGTGCAGCCGCTCCACGCGGGCGCGCTCGGTGAGCGGTTTGAACAGCGTGCCCGGTTCGAACTGGTTTCCGGTCTCCGCCGCGATGAGCAGCTCGCCCTCGCCCGCGCCCTCGGCCAGGCTTTCATCGAACACCGCGCGCACGTTCTTGCCCTTCAGCGCGTCCTCCAGCTTCAACAGCCGCTCCATGAAGCTCGGGGTCAGCAGATAGCGCGCCATCACCTGATCGGTGCCGTAGACCTCGAACAGCTTTTCGAAGTCGGGATCGACCAGGCCGATGCGTTCCAGTTTGCGGCCTGAGAAGGTCTTCTTCGCCCAGCCCTCGAAGACGTTGAATATCCCCCTGTCGCGCGTGATCAGCGTCACGCCCTCCACGGTGCGCGGAAAGCGGATGCGGATCAGAACGCCGCGAAACACCGTGACGTAGTAGGTGCGCCGCTTGGAGCGCCGGCGCTCCTTCACATGGGCTTCGTAGAGCTCGAATTCGGCGCCGTGGGCTTCGCCGGCGAAATGGTCTTCGAACGATCGCCGGTCGCCGCGCGGGACCAGGCCGTGGCCGGTGAAGGCGTCAAAGCGCGCCGGCGCGATGGGCTTGGCCGCGTAGCGCAGCCCGCACGCGTCGGCGAGGCGCGCGTTGAGGCCGAGCTTGATCTCCTTGCGCAGCTTGCTGAGCGGATAGCCGCCCCAGGTCACCGCGCCGAAGGCGAACGCGCCCCCTGTGATGAAGGGAAAGGGCTCGGCCAGTCCGACGAGATAGGTCGCCCCGCCGACCGCCAGCGCGCCGATGACGGCCAGCACCACGCTTCCAAGCATGCGGCGCACGGCGGCCTTGCGGCGCGTCTCGCGTTCGGCGAGCCACGGCTCCACGTCGGTCCAGACCGCGTCGAGATCGCGCATCGCCTCACCTCACATGAAAACGGGCGCCGGAGAGACCCCGGCGCCCGTCATCCATACGCCCATGGGCGGAACCGGCCTAGCGGCGACGGCGCGCGACGCGCTCGATCTCGGCCTGGACTTTCTCCTCCACGATGGCGGGCAGATTGTCGTCCAGCCACTGCTTGAGCATGGGACGCAGAAGCTCGCGCACGATGCCTTCCAGCGTTTGACCCTGGTCGGACGAGACACGCAGGTTTTCAGACAGAGCCGCGAACATGCCGGCGGCCGCGCCGGCGGAGGCTTCGCCCAGCAGCGAGTCCTCGTCTTCGCTCGGGTTCGAGGTCTCAGGGTCGGGTTCGGCCATCATCGGCTCCGGCTCGGGTTCGAAATCCGGCTCCGGCTCGGGGTCGGCGCCCGATTCGTCGTCCTCACGATCGACGATCATGAGATCGTCGGCGACCGAGAGCGGATCGGTGCCGGCGCTTTCATCCTCGACCCGATCGGTCAGCTCAAGGACCTCGTCGTCCGAGGCCGCTTCAGGCTCGGGTTCGGGCTCCGGTTCCAGTTCGGGTTCCGGCTCAGGCTCGGCGGCGGCTTCCGGCTCGGGCTGCGCCTCGGCTTGCGCCTGACCGCCCTCGTCCTCGTCTTCGTTGATGATCCGGCGGATGGAGGCGAGGATCTCCTCCATCGTGGGTTCTTGTTCGGAATTGCTCTCGGCCATGGAAGGGGGAATCCTCTGCGGCATGGAGGGGGACGCCGACCCGCACGTTATGGCGGGGCCCCGACGCCTGTCCAGTCGGCGCGTCCGTCAGATCACAAAAGCTAGTTCCAGGGCGTTAAGTCGAAGTTAGAACGCTCCGCCGCGCGTTCGGCCGCAAGCAGCGCCTGTTCGTCGACGCTCAAGCCCAGCCAGCGCGGGTCAAGGCGGCCCATGGCTTGAAGAAGCGCGTAGCTCGCCACGAACAGATCACGCTCCGCGCGCACCAGCTCCAGGCGCGAATTGAGCAGCTCCTGTTCGGCGTTGAGCACGTCCAGCGTGGTGCGAAGTCCGACAAAGGCTTCCTGCTCCACGCCGTCGAACGCGATCTCGTTGGCGCGCACGGCCTGGCGGCTTGATTCGATGACGGCCTGGGCGGCGAGCAGGTTGTTCCACGCGCTTCGAACACCCTCGAGCACCTGACGGCGCGCCGACGTCACCTGAAGACGCGCCGCGTCGGCCTGGGCGAGCGCCTCGCGCACGCGCGAGCCGTTCAGCCCGCCGGTGAAGATCGGCACCGACACCTGGGCCGAGATGGACGCCTGGCCTTGGCCGCGCCCGGTCAGGTCGGCGTCGCGATTTTCCCCGGCGCGCGCCTGCAGCGCGACCTCGGGGCGAAGCGCGCCGCGCGCGATCTGAACCTGCTTTTCCGCAGCGATCTCGTTAAACCGCGCCGCAGCGAGATTCGGGTTGAGATCGACCGCCGTCTCGGCCGCCTCGCCGATCGACTCCGGCAGGCGCGGCAAGGCGCCCGGCTCGCCCAGCTCTCCCGGCGCGACGCCTACCACGCGCTCATAATTCGCCCGCGAGGAGGCGAGCGCGGCTTGAGCTGCGGCGAGCTGGGCGCGCGCGCCGGACAGGCGCGCCTCGGCCTGGGCCACGTCGGTGCGGGTGATCTCTCCGACCTCGAAGCGATCCTCGGCCGCGCGCAGCTGTTCGGCGAGCACCTCCACGTTATTGCGCCGGATCGCCACGACCTGCTGGTCGCGGATGACGTTCATGTGGGCGGCGACGGCGTCGATCAGGACTTGTTGACCGGTCGAGCGCAGTTGGGAACGGCTCGCCTCCAGAGCGGCCCGAGCCTGGTCGATCCCGCCGGAAATCCGCCCGCCGGCGTAAAGCGCCTGACTGGCGGTGACCTGGTAATCGATCGAGCTGGGCGGTGAGTTAAAGAATTGAGAGCCCCAGCGCTCAGACTCGGTCACGCCGGCGCCTGCGTTCAAAGTCGGCAGACGCTGGGAGCGCGCCTGCACCAGACCCTCTTGCGCGCCGCGCAGACGCGCGCGCTCGGCTGCAAGATCGGGGTTTGTGGAGTAGGCGTCGGAGAGGCTGTCCGACAGACTTTGAGCAGCGCTCGGCGCAGTGGCCAGAACCATCCAGGCGGCCGCGGCGGACAGGGCGGCGAACACGCGCCGGCGGAAACGAGCTGTCATGAAGAAGCCTCCCAAACTCCGCCTTTAAGTCGCACGCACCGCGCTCAGGTCAACCCAAGCCGAACGCTGGCGGCTTATATAACGCGGCCGCTGTTGAAAGTGAACACCGTTCACTTGGTGAACGCTTTTGACAAGGCGCGGCTGTTTCGGCGGCGGCGCTTAGGGGATCAAAAGACGAAGCCGGCGTCGCGTTGGAAACCGGGCAGGACCGGCGGGGTGGCGTCGAACACCTCGCGCTCGCCGATCTTGCCGCCGGCGCGGCGAAAGATCGTCGCGCGGCCCACCGGCCCCTTGCGCACCACGACGGCGAGGCGCCCGCCCTCGGCGAGTTGATCGAACCAGGCGTCCGGCACGACCTCGACCGCGCCGTTGACCACGATCACGTCGAACGGGCCCTGATCGGGAACCCCGTCCTTGAGCTCGCCGCGCACGACGACGGCGTTGTCGGCGCCCACCTCGGCCAGGCGCGCGGTTGCGCGCTCGACCGCTTCGTCATTGTCCTCAAGGCCGACCACGGTTTCGGCGATGTCGGCGATCACGGCGGTGGAGTAACCGCGCGCACAGGCGATATCGAGCACGATGTCCCGCCCGCGCAGGTCGGCGGCCTGGATCAGCTTGGCGAAGTCGCGCGGGCGCATCAGCGTGCGCCCCTCGCCGCCGGCGATCTCCATGTCAGCGTAGGCGTGGGCGTGCTGGGAGCGCGGCGCGAAGCGTTCGCGCGGCAGGCGGACCATGGCGTCCTGGATGCGCTTGTCGGTCACGTCGTGGACGCGAATCTGTCCCGACACCATGCGGCGGCGCGCGTCTTCGAAATCGTACATGGAGGTCTCGTCCCGACCGGCTGACGCGCGGGCTTATATCCCGCGCGGCGTGTGCCGCGCAATGCGCCCGCGGCGGCTGTGAAGCGCGCGTTGCAGGGCGTGCGCGCCTTCGTTATACGAGGCGATCCCACATCCGGCGGCGCCATGGCGGAGTGGTGACGCAGAGGACTGCAAATCCTTGTACCCCGGTTC
>CAZKBB010000052.1:0-20002 GCA_964550935.1 uncultured Caulobacterales bacterium | reverse complement strand
TGGCAGCGGGAGAGCACGGTCACCGGCACCTTGCGGATCTCGGTGGTGGCGAAGATGAACTTCACGTGCGCGGGCGGCTCTTCGAGCGTTTTCAACAGCGCATTGAACGCCGAGGTCGACAGCATGTGGACCTCGTCGATGATGTAGACCTTGTAGCGCGCCTGAACCGGCGAATAGCGCACGCCCTCCAGGATCTCGCGGATGTCGCCGACCCCGGTTCGCGAGGCCGCGTCCATCTCCATCACGTCCACATGGGCCGACTTTGCGATGGCCGCGCACTGAGTTCCGGGCGGATCGAGCCGGATGGAGGGCTGGTCGAGCGCCTCGGTCTCGTAGTTCAGCGCGCGCGCGATGAGGCGCGCCGTGGTCGTCTTGCCCACGCCCCTCACCCCGGTAAGCATGTAGGCGTGCGCAATGCGCCCGGCGGCGAAGGCGTTGGTGAGCGTTCTCACCATGGCTTCCTGACCGATCAGATCTTCGAACGTCTGGGGGCGGTACTTGCGCGCGAGCACCTGATAGCCTGCGTCCGACGGCGGCGGCGCGGCGGGCCCCTCCATGCCGGGAAGCGCGACATCGTCGGGGCCGGGCCCTTCCGGCGCTCCGGGCTCGGATCCGGTCGCGGACTCGTCCATCGCGGCGGCGGCCCTTTCGCGGGAGTGAGCGGCGCGTCTACAGGAAAGCGGCGGAAGACCGGACGGCGACCCGAGCCGAAACTCGTTACGGCTGCTTCCTTCCGGACCTGACCGGGTTGGCGAGGGGCTCGTCCGCCGCCGGCCTTCCAGAAGGTAATATCGCGTCTTGGACGCCCTCACGCAAGGCGCGCCCTCATCGCGACCGCTATCGCAGCGCGTCGAGCGCCTCGGCGAGGAAGGAAGCGTGCTGGTCGAGCACCGCGACGAGCCGCGGCTCGGCGTTGGCTTCCAGAAGGCGGTCGCGCAGACACGCCACCACGCGCGCCTGGCCGCTGAGCCAGTCGATCGCGGGCAGGTCGGCGCACTCCTCGGCGGGGGAGAAGTGCGAACGGGCGGGGGTCGGAAATGCGTGAAGCTCAGCCATGACCGAAGTTTTATGCAACTCATTCTCAAATGCAAGAGCAGCGTCAGCGCTCCGCCTGCGGCGTTTCGCCCAGCCCGGCGCTGGCCAGGCCGCCGCGAGCGCGCTAGGGCTTTGCGACATGCCTCTCGCCTTCACCCGATCCGGCATCGACCACGCCAGCCTGCAGCGCACTGATCCGGACTGGATCGCCGCGCGCGCGGCCGACCGCGACGCCTGCGCGATTCTCTTCGCCGGCGGCGATCTCGCCGCGGACGAGCCCGGCGGGCCGGCGCTCACCGTGCATCCGTCGAAGGCGCGCGCGTTCGAGCTGAAGCGTCCGGGCCTGGTTTTCATCGGGGTCCAGAACGGGCGGGCCTGGTTCGCCGCCGCGCTGGAGCGCGGCCAGGCGGAGAAGGGTCCGAACTTCCGCGTCAGCGCGATCCAGGCCGGGCACGACTTCGCCTGCATCGCCGGGCGCGCGCGCGCCATACTGCAATGGCACGCCCGGCGGCGGTACTGCTCCAACTGCGCAGGCGAGAACGAAACACGCGAGGGCGGGCTGAAGCTGGTATGCGCCTCTTGCGGCATGGAGCATTTCCCGCGCGTGGATCCCAGCGTGATCATGCTGCCCTATGCCGGCGATCGCTGCGTCATGGGCCGCCAGGCGAGCTGGCCTGAAGGGCTTTACGCCACGCTCGCCGGCTTCATCGAGCCCGGCGAAACGATCGAGGAGGCTTGCGCGCGCGAGACGGCCGAGGAGATCGGCCTGACGGTGCGCTCTGCGGTGTATGTGGGAAGCCAGCCCTGGCCGTTCCCATCCTCCCTGATGATCGGGCTGATGGCCGAGATCGAGCCGGGCGAGTTGAAGCCGGACGACGATCTGGAGGACGCGCGCTGGTTCACCCGCGACGAGGTGCGCGCGCTCTACGACGGTCCGGCGGCGACCTTCGCGCCGGCGGACTTCTCCATCTCGCGCCTGCTGATCGATCGCTGGCTCGACGGCGCGGTGTAAGGCGCGACAAGGCGCCGCGCAGCCTGGCGCGCCCGGGCGGTCTATCTGCCTGTTCGACGAAGTCGGCGCAGCCGTGCTGCGCGGTTGCCACCCGCGCGGGCCCATGCCAAACACCCGCGCGTCACATGCGCCGACACAAGTGCTTGAGAGGACGTCGATGGGCGAACTGTTCTGGAACAAAGTCGCGGGCGCCGTGCTCGCCATTCTCCTGGTTGTGATGGGCCTTCGCACGCTGTCCGAAGAGCTGTTCCACAATGAGGGTCCGGAGACGCCGGCCTATCCGATCGATCTCTCCGCGCTGGAGACCAGCGCCGAGCCGGAAGAGGAAGAAGAAGGCCCGCCCGATTTCGGCGTGCTGCTGGCCGGCGCGGACCCGTCCGCGGGCGAACGCGTCGCGCGCCGCTGCGTTTCCTGCCACAGCTTTGACGCCGGCGGCGCCAACGGCACCGGCCCGGCGCTCTACGGCGTGATGGGCCGCGACGTCGCTGAACTGGACGGCTTCAACTACTCCTCCGCCATGCAGGAATACGCCGAGGGCGGGACCGAGTGGATGTACCAGAACATGTACGACTATCTGGAAAACCCGCGCGGCTATGTCCCAGGCACGGCGATGAGCTTCGCCGGCCTGCGCCAGGAAGAGGACCGGATCAACATCATCGCCTATATGCGCGCGCAGGACGACAACCCCCCGCCCCTGCCCGAGCCGCTCAGCCAGGGCGAGGACACCGCAAGCGCGGAGGCCGCCAGCGAAAGCTAGGTCCGCCGGGCCGGATCGGGCCGCCCAAACCTTGAACACCAAAGCCCGCCGGTCACACCGGCGGGCTTTTTCATGCGCGGTGATCGCGCCGGCTCAGGCCAGGCCGGTCCATTCCGCTTCAGCGGCGGGCCGGAAGATGCCGCTAACCGGAGCATGCTTGTGTTCGATGCGCCGCGCGGCGGTGTAGAGCGGCTCGATGGCGGCCGCCATGTGATGGGCGTTGGCGTGCAGAAGGTTCACCGCGTCGGTCATGATCCCGACATGGCCCGGCCAAAAGACCAGATCGCCGCGCGCCAACCCTGAGAAATCGTCCGTCACGGGCACCGGCAGCCAGCGCTCTCGCGCCCAAGCCTCCTGGTCGCCGGAATCGCGCGGGCAGCGCCCGCCGGCGGCCTCCATCGCGGTCTGGATCAGGCCTGAGCAATCCAGCCCCAGGCTCTCCTTGCCGCCCCACAGATAGGGCGCGTTCAAGAAGCGCTCGGCCACGGCGACGTAGTCGAGCTCCACCGCGCCGAGCGGGGCCAGATGCCCTTCGAACACCCAGCCCTGGCGTTGGGCCTGCACGAAGCGGCCCTTGCGGTCGCCCGCCGAAACCTTTGCGTTGAGCGACATCAAGAAGCGCGGCGCGCTCTTCAGGTCCGGCTCTGAAAACACATAGGTGCGCAAGGCGCTGACCCGGTGGGTCGGGATGAGCGCGGGCGCGGCGAAGGCGGACAGATCCACCCAACCGCGATAGCCGTCCAGCTGCGCCTCGCCATAGCCCCAGCCGCCTTGTTCTTTCTCCACCTGAAAGGTCTCGCCGGCGAGCACCTGGGTGTCGAGCGCGCCGTCGTCCTCAGGGGTGCGGCGCAGCGCGGCCACGCCGGCGGTGCATTGGAAAAGCTCGCTCATCCGGTCAGGCTCCGTAACGCGTCTTCAGCCAGGCGTAGATGGCGCGCGCGCCCGTCATCTCGCCCCCGGCCGGCCGGCCTGGCCGCGCTTTCGGGTTCCAGGCGAAGACGTCGAAATGCATCCAGGCCGGCGCGTCGGCGAAACGGCGCAGGAATAGCGCCGCGGTGATCGAGCCGGCGTAGGGCCCGTCTCCGGTGTTCGACAGATCGGAGATATCCCCGTCCATCTGCGCGTCATAGCCGTCCCATAGCGGCATGCGCCAGACCGGATCGTCGACCGCCTCGCCGGCGCGGATCACGCCCTCGGCCATCGCGTCATCGGTGGCGTAGACCGGGGCGAGATCGGGTCCAAGCGCAATGCGCGCCGCGCCGGTGAGGGTGGCCATGTCGATGACGAGCTCCGGGCCGGCCTCGCAGGCCTTGGTCAGGGCGTCGGCGAGTACGAGCCGGCCTTCCGCGTCGGTGTTGCCGATCTCCACCGTCAGCCCCTTGCGCGAGGACAGGATGTCGCCGGGGCGGAAGGCGTTGTCGGAGATCGCATTCTCAACCGCCGGGATCAGCACGTGCAGGCGGACCTTCAGCCCGGCCTCCATGATCATCGAGGCGAGCCCGAGCACGTTCGCGGCTCCGCCCATATCCTTCTTCATCAGGCGCATCCCGCCGCCCGGCTTGATGTTGAGCCCTCCGGAATCAAAACAGACCCCCTTGCCCACCAGCGCCAGGCGCGGATGGGCGGGGTCGCCCCACTCCAGCTCGATCAGGCGCGGCGCATCGGCCGAGGCGCGCCCGACCGCGTGGATCATCGGATAGTTCTGCTCCAACAGATCCTCGCCGGTCACCACCGAGACGTCCGCTCCGCAGCGCTCGGCGAGCGCGCGCGCGGCGGCCTCCAGGTTCGAGGGCAGCATGTCGCCGGCGGGCGTGTTGACCAGGTCGCGCGTTAGAAAGGCGCCGCGCACGACGCGTTCGGCTTCGGCCGTATCGGCCTTCGCAGGCGCGGCGAAGCGCGCCGGCGTGCGCTGCGCCTTGCGGTAGCGCGTGAACTGATAGCCGCCGAGCGCCAGAGCGATCGCGGTCTGTGTCGAGTCCCAGCTGTCCGGCGCGCCGTCCAGTATCCAGTCGCCTTCGGGAAGCGCGGACGCGGCCCCGGCCACGGTGAAGGGCGCGGCGCGCGCCTCCGGCCCGGCGCCGATCAGCGCGGCCGGGGCCTCGCCCGGCAGGATCAGCGCCTCCCCCGGCTCGGCCCGAAATCCGGCCGCCTCAGCGAGCGCGCGCGCAGGCCCGTCGAGCGCTGAAAGCGCGGCGTCAAGCTGGTCGGAGAACACGATGCGGGCGGTGCGGGCCCCGGCGGCGTCGGCGAAGAAGTCGGTCATGGTCGAGGTCCGGATGGCGGCGGGCTTGGGCGTCTTGCGCTGTGGCGACCGGGCGCTAAGCGTTAACGGCTTCTTGACCGGGATCGGCGCACAGTCACGTCTGGATTATTCCAAGAGGTAGACCATGCGCGCGCGCTTGTCCGCAATCGCCCTCACGTGCGCGGCCGCCGTTTCGGCGTGCGCCACGCACGAGGAGCTCCAGCCCACCGAGCAGGAGGCCGCCCTCGCTGAAGCGCTGCAGGGCCGCGATCTCGCCCCCGCCACCGCTCAGGAGCGCGAGGCGATCAAGACCCAGGACCTTCTGACCCAGGCCGCCTTCTGGGCCGAAGCTCATGAGCTTAATCCCGGCGATCTGGAGGCGGCGGTGGAGCTGTCCTCGGTGCTGCGCACGCTCGGCGCGGCGCAGCGCTCGGCGGAAGTGGCGCGCTCCGCGCTGGCGCTCTACCCCGACAATGCGGCGCTACTTGGCAATTACGGCATGGCGCTCGTCGCGCTCGGCCGCGGGCCGGCGGCGGTGGAATCGCTCTCGCGCGCAGTCGGCCATGAGGAGACCGACTGGCGCCTGCAGAACGCGCTCGGCGTTGCGCTGGAGCAGGCCGGGCGCACCGGTCCGGCCCGCGCCCGGTTCGAACGCGCCCGCGCCCTGGCGCCTGACCGCGACGCGCCGGTGAACAATCTGGCGCTCTCGCATGCGCTGGGCGGTGAACCCGAACGCGCCGAGGCGATGTTGCGCCGGATCGTCGAGACCGGCCGCGCCGGGCCTCAAACGCGCCAGAACCTCGCCCTCGTGGTGGCGCTACAGGGCCGCTTCGCAGAAGCCGAAGAGATCGCGCTGATCGATTCAACGCCCGAAATGGCCGAGGCGAACATGGACTATGTCCGCAGCCTCATGACCAATCCGCGCCGCTGGGACGCCCTGGCCGAAGCCGATCTCGGCTCGCGGTAGGCGCTTTTCCGGTTAACGCCCCACATGTCATCCCGGGCGCGTCAGCGACCGGGGACCCGCCGGGAACGCTTGGGGAGGCCCCGCTCGCGCCTGCGGCGGGTCCCGGCGCTCCACTGCGTTGCGGCCGGGATGACACGTTCAGCGATATCTCCAATCCAAGTCTTCCCAGCGAAAGCTGGGGCCTAAGGAGATCGAAGGGCTGAGCCCCGTGATCTCTGGGTCCTGACTTTCGTCAGGAAGACGGGTGGAGGAGATGAATTCCCGGGCGGAGCGGAACGAAGATCCGGGACCTCCCCACGGTGAGCCGCGCCCTAGAACGGATCATCCTCGCCGGCTGACGGCGGGGCGGTTTTGGGCGGCGGCGGAGGCGCTTTGGCGCCGGCCTCTGCGGCTTTGAGCGGGAAGCGCTCGCGCAGCTTGGCCGAGACCAGCGTGTGGTCGAAGCGGAAGCTCTCGACCTGCTGGCGCAGCTCGCGCGGCGCCTTGCCGTTGCGCGAGGCCTCGATCGCGCGATAGAGCGCGAACAGACGCAGATAGCCCTTGTCGTCACGCGACAGCGAGGTGTCGTCGAGGCGCGCGCAGACCTCCACGAGCTTGGCGACGCCCGCCCGGCGCTTCTTCTGCGCCAGGTCGATCAGCGCCTGGGCGATCGCGACTTTCCAGCCGATATCGGCGAAGTCCAGCTTCTTCGGCGCGGCGGAGAGCTCGACCTTGGCCTTGGCCACGTCGCCCTCGGCGAGGGCGGCGACGGCGTGGTCGGCGGCCTGGTCGGCGAGGCGGATGTCCTCGCGACGGCGCTCGATCGACTTGTTGCCTCCGAACATGAACGGAGCGTCCCTCGCTCAGCCGCGCCTCGTCCCCCGGCGCCGGGCGCGCGGACCTTAGCCGCCCGCGCCCGCCGCGTCACAGGTTTTGGTAGCTTAGAATGGCGGGGCCGAGAATGACCACGAACAGCACCGGCAGGAAGAACACGATCATCGGCACGGTGAGCTTGGCGGGAAGGGCCGCGGCCTTCTTTTCCGCCCCGGCCATGCGCATGTCGCGATTTTCCTTGGCCATGACGCGCAGCGCCTGGCCGAGCGGGGTGCCGTAGCGTTCAGCCTGGATGAGCGAGGTCGCGACCGCCTTCACCCCGGGATGGGCGGTGCGGTAGGCGAGGTTCTCATAGGCCTGCCGGCGATCTTGCAGATAGGAAAGCTCTGCGGTGGTCAGCGAAAGCTCCTCGGCGAGCTCGATCGAGGAGGAGGCGACTTCCTGGGAGACCTTTTGGAAGGCCGCCTCGATCGACATGCCCGACTCCACGCAGATGAGCAGAAGGTCGAGCGCGTCGGGAAACGCCTTCATGATGGATTCGCGGCGCTTCTGGGCGAGGTTGGTCAGATAGATGCCCGGCGCGTAATAGCCGAGCACCGCCAGCCCCATGATGATCGCGAAACGCTGCGGCGCCTCGATGCCGAAATCGTTGATCACGAAAAGATAGAAGATCCCCAGCGCAAACAGTAGGAAGGGCGAGACGAAGCGCGCGAAATAGAAGCCGAAGACCGGCCCCTGGCCGCGCATGCCGGCCTGGGCGAGCTTCATCTTCAGGTTTGGATCTTCCAGGAGCTTTTGAAGATTCAGCCCCTCCACGGTCCTGCGGTAGAGGCTGCGGGTGTCCTTGCCGCGAAGCCCGGAGCGGTCCTTCTCCTGGTCCATCGCCTCGCGGGATTTGCGCCGGAGCTCCTCGCGGCGGTTTGCGACCTGCTTCAAGCGTTTGTCGGTGCGGTCCGGGTTCAGGGCCGGGCCGGACAGGGTGATCACGGTGGCGAATACGAGCCCGGCCGCGATCAGCGCGAACAGCGTGTCGGGCTGGACCAGCCAGGCGGCGAAGGCGTTGATCGCGTCCATCGCCTCGTCCCTAGTGCTTGAAGTTGATCATGCCGCGCATGACCAGGATGCCGATGCCCATCCACATCGCGCCCCCGCCGAGCATCATGCGGCCCAGCGGTTCGGAGAACATCGGGCCCATATACTCAGGCGAGATGAGCGAGATTATGATCAAGACGCCCGGCGGCAGCGAGCCGATGATGAAGGCCGAGGCCTTGGCTTCGGAGGCGAGCGCCTGAATCTTCTCGCGCATCATCTTTCGCGCGCGCAGGACTCCGGAGAGATTGCCCAGCGCCTCGGCGAGATTGCCGCCCGAGCGCGACTGGATCGTCAGAACGATCGCGAAGAAGTTCAGCTCCGGCAGCGGCATGCGCGTAGCCATGCGGCGCATGCCCTCCTGCAGATCGACGCCCACGGCGATGCCCTCGACAAGCTTGGAGAACTCCGAGCCCACAGGGTCGGGAGTCTCGCGCGCGATGATCTTGAGGCATTCATTCAACGGCAGGCCGGACTTCACCCCGCGCACGATGATGTCGAGCGCGTCGGCGAAGTGCTCGGTGAAGGCCTTCTGGCGCGCGTTGCGGCGCATGCCGAGGAACCAGCGTGGCAGGCCGAGCCCGGCCGCGATCGCGAACGCGACGGCGATCAAGGGATTGCGCGTCGCGACCAACCCCGCCATGAAGCCGACCAGGCCCATGACGCCGGAGAGAATCCAGAAGTGTTTCGGCGTCCAGGCCAGACCGGCTTGCTCCAGCCGGGCGCGCAGCGTCAGCGTCTTCTGGCGCGCGCGCTTCTGGCGCTCCTCCATCTCCTTCAGGCTCTCCGCGATCTGGCGCTTCTTCTGCGCCGCCTGATCGGTCTTGGCCGGGGTCTTTCGCGTTGCGCGCGCCCCGCCGGCGACTGCGGCAGCCCGCTGGGCCGCGCGCTGGTCCCCGCCCGCAGTCAGAGCCAGCCCGGCGCCGGCGACCGCGACGAAGGCTGCGATCGCGGCGATGATGAAGGCGAGATCGCCGCCGGGCATCGCTTAAGGCTCCGACGCGTCGAGCGCGTCCGCGAGCTCGCGCTCCAGCCCGAAATAGCGCGCGCGGTCCCAGAATTTCGGCCGGGCGATGCCGGTGGAGACGTGCCGGCCCTCGATATTGCCGTCCGCGTCCTCGCCCTGGATCTCGTAGACGAAGAGGTCCTGGGTGACGATGACGTCGCCCTCCATCCCGAGCACTTCGGTGATGTGGGTGATCTTGCGTGAGCCGTCGCGCATGCGCGCGGCCTGAATCACCACGTCGATCGAGCCGGAGATCATCTCGCGGATAGTGCGAGAGGGCAGGTTGTAGCCGCCCATGGTGATCATCGACTCCACCCGCGACAGCCCCTCGCGCGGCGAGTTGGCGTGCAGCGTGCCCATGGAGCCGTCATGGCCGGTGTTCATCGCCTGGAGCAGGTCGAAGGCCTCCGGCCCGCGCACCTCGCCCACGATGATCCGTTCAGGGCGCATGCGCAGGCAGTTCTTGACCAGGTCGCGCATGGTGACCTGGCCGGAGCCCTCCAGGTTCGGCGGGCGGGTCTCCAGACGCACCACGTGAGGCTGTTGCAGCTGAAGTTCGGCCGCGTCCTCGCAGGTGATGATGCGTTCGTCCTCGCCGATGAAGCCGGTCAGGCAGTTCAAAAGCGTCGTCTTGCCCGAGCCGGTGCCCCCGGAGATCAAGACGTTCGCCCGGCACGCGCCGATAACCTCAAGCACCTTGGCGCCCTCCGGCGTGATGGAGCCGAACTTCACCAGATCGTTCAGGCGCAGCTTGTCCTTCTTGAACTTGCGGATCGTCAGCGTCGGACCGTCCAGCGAGAGCGGCGGCGCAATCACGTTCACGCGGCTGCCGTCCTCCAGTCGCGCGTCGCAGATCGGCGAGCTCTCATCCACGCGACGGCCCACCTGGGACACGATGCGCTGGCAGATATTCATCAGCTGGCCGTTGTCGCGGAACTTGATGTTCGTCTTGCGCACCCGGCCGGCGACCTCGATGAACACGTCGCCCGCGCCGTTGACCATGATGTCGGCGATGTCGTCGCGCGCGAGCAAGGGCTCGAGCGGGCCGTAGCCGAGCACATCGTTGCAGATGTCCTGAAGCAGCTGCTCCTGCTCGGCGATCGACATCGCCACGTTCTTGATCGAGATGATCTCGGTGACGATGTCGCGGATTTCTTCGGCCGCGGTCTCGTTGTCCAGCCGGGACAGCTGAGACAGATCGATCGTGTCGATCAGCGCGTTGAAAATCTGCGTCTTGACCGCGTAATATTCCGCGGACCGTTCGGCCCCGACATTCTCGACCGACTGCTTGGCGCGCGGCTTCGAGACCGGCGCGGCGGCTGCGGCGGGGCCCGCCTCGCCGGCGGGCTTCGCGCCGGGTTGCGGCTTTGCAGCGTGGGATCGCTTCGCTTCCGGCCCGGCGTCAGGCGCCGGGCGCGCATCGGGGCGCTCGCGCGTGGCGACGCCGGCGCCGAAGCGCGTTTCCCCGCCGGACGGCTTTGCAGCGCCCGCGCGCGCGGGCGCTTTCGCGTCCTGGCCGCTTTGGGCGCTCTTGGCGACGCCTGCGGCGCTGGAGCCGGAGCCTGAGGGTCTTTTGCCGAACATCGCGCGCGGAGCCGCTCCTTAGGCCTTGCCGCTGAACAGGGATTTGAAAAGCGATTTGGAGGGCTTCGGCGCACCGCCCGTCTGGCGGCCGGCCAGGACCGAGGCGAGGTGAGCGAAGCCTTCGGCCGCCTTCGATTTCGGCGCGATCTCGGAGATCATCTGGCCGTTATTGGCCGCCTTGCCGAAGAGCTGCGGCTCGAAGGGCAACACCAGGACCGGCGACGCGCCGAGCGCGTCGGAGAAGTCCTTTAACGGGATATCCGGCTTCTTCGGGCAGCCGGCCATGTTGACCACGATCTTGGGCGGCTCGTCGTTCGGGCGCGCGGTGCGCACCAGGTCGAACAGATTTTTCGCATTGCGAAGGCTGGCCAGGTCGGGCGTGACCGTGACCACGACCTGATCGGCGGAAAGGATGGTCTGGCGCACCCAGGGGCTCCAGGCGTGAGGCAGGTCGAGCACCACGTAAGGGCTCTGGCGGCGCACCTGATCGAGAACTTCCGACACGATCTCGGCGTCGAAGTCCCAGTCCTGGTCGAGCGTGGCCGGCGCGGAGAACAGGCTCAGCCGGTCGGTGCAGCGCACCAGGAGACGCTCCAGCAGCGCATCGTCGAGCCGGTCCGGCGCGGTGAGCGCCTCGGCGATCGTCTGGGCGGGGTCCTGATTGAAGTCGAGCCCGGCGGTGCCGAAGGAGAGATCGAGATCGACCAGCACCGCGTCGTTGCGCAGATTTTCCGTCAGGCACCAGGCGGTGTTGTGCGCCACGGTCGAGGAGCCGGCCCCGCCCTTGGCGCCCACGAAGACGAGAGACTTGCCCGCGAACGGCGCTTCCGGGTCGAGGAACAGGCCCGAGACCGTCTTGATCAGATGCAGCGGCGTCATCGGGGGCACGAGATACTCGCTCACCCCGCGGCGCATCAGCTCGCGATAAAGTCCGATATCGTTGGCCGCGCCGATGATGACGACCTTGGTCTCGGCGCCGCAGACCGCGGCGAGCTCCTCGAGCTGCTCGAACAGCGCCTTGCCGCGCATGCCGGTCTCAACGATCAGGAGGTTGGGCGTGTCATCGTCGTGAAAGCGCTCGATGGCCTTGGACAGACCGCCCATCTCCACGTGGACGTGGGTACGCGACAGGCGCCGGTCCTCGCCTGCGATATGGATCAGCTTTCCGGTCTCGGGGCTCTCGCAGAAAGCCTGGATCGTGATGCGCGGCACCGGCTGGGTGAGCAGGCGCTCGTCATCCTCGTCGATCTCGCCGTAGCCGGTCTCAACGCTCGCCAGCACCGGGCCGGCGTCAAGCGGTCCGGCGTCGCCGAAAGGATCGTCGGCGACATCGCCCTCGATGGCGTTGGCCTCGGCGAGCCTGGCGCCGAAGGGCCGCTGTCCCGTCTCCGGCTCGGGCTCGGCCGGCTCCGGCTCGGCCCCGTCGCCCAGAATGGCGCGCTCGACGGAGTCCGCATCGAGGAAGGGATCATTCTCGTCGACGAACTCGTCCTCGCTGTCGAACGGGTCGGCGAAGTCATCGCTCTGGGGCTTGTTCATCGCGGCCACGTCCGTCTCCTATTCGTCCACGTCGCTGACCGCGCCGTCTGCAGATTCAGGGCGTTCAGAGCCCGTCGGCCGGCCGGCGCGCCAGGCCTCGAGCACGGTGTCGCGCCGGGCGTTGTCGCGCGGATCAAGGCCGCGCGGGGTCACCAGGTCGCGCGGTTCCGCGACCATGGCCGCCAGGTTCTGAGCCGTCGCGCAGCCGAATCGCGGCCAGTGCGCGTTGACGTCGGCGCGCGACAGGTCGGTGTTCACCGGCGGGCAGTCCGGCGCCACCGCTCGGTAGACGTTGAAAGCGAACACCACCGTGTCTGCATCCCCGCGCCCGCCATAGGCGCCGCCGGTGATGGACCGCCAGTCGAGCCCGTGGGCGTAGAGCGCGCTGCGGGTCTGCGCGATCGCCGCAATCACGGCCTGACCGTCACGCGCCGGATCGGGGTGTGAGATCACGAGCGGGCCGTGACCGCGCGCCTTGTAGGCCTGCGCCACGCGCGCGATCAGCGCCTCCTGGTCCCAGGTCAGCCCGTTCTGAGCCGACGTGATCGTCATCTCAGCGCGCACCGTGTCCTCGACTGCGGTCGCCTTGGCGAGTTCGCGCGGGGGCGTGGCGCAGGCGGCGAGCGCGGCGGCGAGCGCGGCGGCGAGAACGGATGCAATAAGGCTGAAGCGGATCATGTCGGTCACTCCAGGCTGAAGCCGACGGGGCCGGCCCAACCGCGATCGGCCACGTCCGCGCCGGGCGCGGCGTAGGTCTGGTTGAGCTTGCCGAAGAAGGCCGCGGCGAGCGCGCTGGCCGGCGCGAAGCCCTCGTCCGGCGAGGCGAGCGCGTCCGGGTTGGTCGGATCGACCAGGTAAGGCGTCACCACGATCACGAGTTCGGTCTCGTTGTTGGCGAAGTCGCGCGAGCGGAACAAGGAGCCGAGCACGGGCAGCTCCTTGACGCCGGGCACGCTGTCCAGAGACTGGCGCGTCTCCTCCTTGATCAGACCCGCGATCACGAGGCTTCCCCCGGAGGGCAGCTCCACGGTCGTCTCAGCGCGGTTGACGCTGAGCGCCGGCAGGGACAACCCGCCGGTCGTGCCGATCACGTCGCCGGCGTCGTTGAAGATCGGCGTGGCGTCGAGCGAGAAGGCGCCTTCGCTGGTCAGCTCGGAGACCTCGGTCGAGATGCTCAGCGAGATCCGCCCCTCAGACAGCACCATCGGGGTGAAGCCGAGCCCGACGCCGAACTGGCGGTACTCCACCAGAACGTTGCCGTCGCGGTCGCGCGAGACCGGGACCGGGAATTCGCCGCCGGCGAGGAAGTTACCCGACTCCCCTGAGATCGCGGTGATGTTCGGTTCGGCCAGCGTGCGCACGAGCCCGACGCGCTCCAGCGCGTTCAGCGTGGCCGAGAGCGAGCTTTGCAGGACGCCGTTGACGAGATTCTGCGTGCCGATCGTGCCCGCAAAGCCGCCGAGCGCCGCGCCGGCGACGTTGAAGGCGTTCTGGGTCGAGAAGGACGTGCCCGACTGATACCGGCCCGGCGCGTAGAGATCGAAAACCGGATTGCCGTTCTGATCGCTCAGCGGATTGCCGAGATCGTCGGTGGCGCGCACGCGCGTGGGCGCGCCGAAATCGCCGAAGCGCTGTTCGCCGGAGAGATTGACGCCGAGCTGGCGCACGATCGTGCGCTCCATCTCGACCACGCGGACCTTCAAGAGCACCTGCTCGCGGCCCTCCACGGTGAGGAAGCTGATCACCTGTTCCGGCTCGTCGGCCCAGCGGCGCGCGACCTGAAGCGCGGTGTCCGCAGCCGCCGCCGAGGGCACCGTGCCGGAGAGCACGATGTTGGCGTTCATGCTCTCAGCCGAGACGCGTCCTGACGGCACGAAGCGTTCCAGCGCATCCTGCAGCGCGTCGATGTCGCGCTCCACGCGCACGTCGAGATCCAGGATCATCGCGCCGTCGCGGTCGAAGAAGAAGATGTTGGTGCGCCCCACATTGCGCCCCAGAACGAAGGCGCGCGTGGGCGTGCGCACCACCGCGTCGGCGACCTCCGGGTTGGCGACCATGACGTCCACCGCGTCCACGGGCAGCTGCACCACAGCAGCCTGGCCGAGCGGCAGGTCGATGCGTTCAGACGTCGGCCCGGCGCCGGGCTCTCTGATATCGACGAGCAGCGTGTTGCCGCGCTCGCCGGCGCGGTCGAACTGGGCGGCCGCCGGAGCCGTGACGCCCAGCGCAAGCGCGAGACTTAAGACCGTGCGGATCATTGACGCCCTCCCACGGCCACCTGCGTTTCGGCGCCGTAGCGGAAGACTCGAACGCGCGACTGGCCCTGGCCGGGGGTCTGGGGCGCAGGCTCGGTTGCGCCGTAGTCCGCGCTCAGCGGACCGCCCTGTCCGTCCGCGACCGAGCGCAGCGCCAGCGAGACATCCCCCTCGGCCACGGCGTGCGCGACCAGGCGGGCCTGATCAGGCCGAACTTCGAGCGTGGCGGTGGAGCCGACCTTCGCCCCGTCCCCGTCCTCTGAATAGGTCTGGTCGATGGCGAGCACGCGCACGTTCTCGACCACGACATCGGAGCGGAAGCCGTCATCGGTGGGCACGGTGGAGATCACGTCGACGCGGTCGTTGGGCAGGATGAAACCGCCCGCCCCGCTTTCCGCCGAGATCGGCACCGCGACCGCACGCATGCCGGGCGTCAGCACCGCGGCCATGAAGCCGGCCTCGCCCGAGACGACGAGCTTGTTCGCCGTGACCGGCTCGCCCTCACCGACGCTGGCGCGCACGACTGCGCCGGCGAAGCGCTCATCGGCGCCGGGATCGGCCGCTTCGGTGAAGTAGCCGGAGACGAGCGCCTCTTCAGGCCAGGCGCGCCAGTAAAGATCCGCGCCCGAGACGCGCGTTCCGGGCTGAAACGCCTCGCGGAAGGCCAGGACGCGCACCGTGGCGGCTTCGGGCTGCGGCGCGACGGCCGGGACCTCGGCGCCGGGCTGCATCGCCTGGCGCACGAAGATCGCGGCGATCACCGCAGCGAGCGCGGCGACGGCGAGAATGATGATCCGCGTAAGGTTCATGACCGGTCCCCGGGTCGCGCGGCGCACGGGCGCCGACAGGGTCCCGATCTCAACGGCAAATCATCAAAGCCGCGTTAATGCTTTGGATGAAGCAAACCTTGCCGCGCCGACCGAGTTAAGCCGCGTTCACCACGGTCATGGCAGGGCCGCTGCGAGCCCGCTTGAGGGCAGGGTCCACAGCGCGCCGGCCGCAATCGCCACCGCGTAGGGCGCCGGCGCGCCCGCGCGCAGCGGTCCGGCCGAGAACAGGCCCGTCGCGCCCGGCGCGAAAACCGGCCCGAACCGGCGCATCAAGATGAGCGCCAGCGCCAGCACCCCGCCGGCCACAGCGCTTGCGAGCAGGAAAGACAACGCGTCAGGCCAACCGAACCAAAGCGCGCCGGCCGCGATCAGCTTGGCGTCCCCGCCCCCGATCCCGCCGAGCGCCCACACCGTCATCATGCCCGCCAGCACCGCGACGCCCGCGGCCAAGGCCAGCCCGGCTTCGGTCCAGCTCAACCCGAACGCCACCGCAGCCGCGGGCCAGGCCAGAGCGATGACGCCGGGAATCCAGTTCGGGATCGTGTATCCGCGAAGATCGGTATAGGCCGCAGCCAACATCATCGCGGCGAGAAACAAAATGGCGGTGTTGGCCAGCATGGCGCGACCTCCCTCATCGTCACACGACCGCCAGTCTTGGCGGAACAGGCTTAATGGAGGGTGTGCGTCCGTCGAGACGGCGGCGTGCGCCGCCTCCTCAGGATGAAGGCGGCGAAGCAAAAGGGCCGCCCCTTTCGGAGCGGCCCTTGAAGCGCGATCGCGTCTTACAGAGCGGCGATCGGCGTCTTTTCAGTCTCGTCTTGCGCGAGACTTAGGACGGCATCTTACCGGACACCGTGGTGTTGAGGCTCGTGAACCAGCCCCCGACGTCCAGAATGCTGAACGCGCCGATGATGGCGGTCGCGACGAGGGCGGCGATCAGGCCGTACTCGATCGCGGTGGCGCCGGACTCGTCCTTGATGAAACGCGAAACCAGATTTTTCATCCCACTTCTCCTTTGCACGTGGCCGTTGCTCAGAAGCGTGGTCCGTCCCGACCCGTCCTGAACATGACGCAAGTAAAACCCGGTCTGCTTTCGATCGCGTAAAATTCCATGCTTTATTTTCGGTAAATCCGGATAATCCTGCGCATGGTGTATACTTCGTAAATCTCAACGGCGGTTAACCAAGCCGCCGATCCGCCGCGTATTTAGACTTCCTTCATTCGCGCGCGCGAGAAAGGGGCCATGCGTGCGGGCGTAATGCGCGTCCGCTTACAAGGTCTTCAGGAGGCCGCCATGCTCCGCCTCGCCGCCCTCATCGCCGCCTGCGTCACGGTTTCAGCGCCCGCGCTTGCGCGCGACCACGCCGTGCCGGCCGACCAGACGACGCTGGTGCGCCTGCCCGCCAATGCTGAAGCCGTAATCGTGGGCAACCCATCCATCGCGGACGTGACGCTTTATGATGCGCGCACCGTGTTCGTGACCGGCAAGCTGTTCGGGCGGACCAATCTGATCGCGCTCGACGCCCAAGGCCGGGTGATCCACGCCGCCGACGTGGCGGTGGGCCGGCCCGAGCGCGGCGCGCTCACCGTCCATCGCGGGGTGGAGAAATACTCCTACGCCTGCGCGGACGCGTGCGAGGCCGAACCCCAGGTCGGCGATCAACCCGACTGGTTCGACGCCGGAAACGCCCAGCAGAACGCACGCCTGGCCACCTCGGTGACGGGCGCCGAGACGTCGGACAATGGCGGGAACTAGCGCGTTAACCCGCACCTAACCCTTTCCATGAACGCGCCCTTAAGCGCGCCGGGCGATGCTGCGCGCCGAGTTTGATCGGTGGAGGCTCGCCGGCGGTGACCCGCACGCTTTTCTTTCTGGCGCTCGCCAGGCGCTTCAGGCGCGACCGCGACGGCGCGACGGCGGTGGAGTTCGCGCTCATCGCCGGGCCGTTCTTCGCGTTGATCCTGGCGATCCTGGAAGTCTCCATGGTGTTCTTCACCTCCGCGGTGGTCGAGGATGCGGTGCTTCAGGCCGCGCGCGACATCCGCACCGGCCGGATTCAGAACGCCAACGCCACCGAAGCCGACTTCCGCTCCGCGATCTGCGCGCGCCTCGGCGCGGTGGCTGATTGCGGCGAGCTGTCGGTGGACGTGCGCGTGTTTGAAGACTTCAGCTCCGTCGCCCTGCCCGATCCGGTCTCCGACGGGACTTTCGACGACAGCGGCTTCACTTTCGAGCCCGGCGATCCGGGCGAGGTGGTGGTGGTGCGCGCCTTCTATCCCAAGCAGCTCTACACCCCGTCCCTGACGCTCGGTCTGGCGAACATGGACGGCAACAAGGTGCTGCTCAGCGCCGCGACGGCCTTCCGCAACGAGCCCTATTCGACCGAAGCGCCCGGGGGCGGGTCATGATCGCGCGCCTGGCCCGCATCATCCGCGCCTTCGGCGGCGACCGCAGCGGCGTCTCCGCGGTGGAGTTCGCCCTCATCGCGCCGTTCATGGTGACGCTCTATCTCGGCGGGGTTCAACTCAGCCTCGCGCTCACCGCGGACCGCAAGCTGACCAGCGCGGCCAACGCGGTCGGCGACCTCGTCGCACAGGACGACTTCGTCACCGACGGGGAGATGGACGACATCTTCGCCGCGGCGGACGCGATCATGACGCCCTACACGACCGACCCGCTCGCGATGCGGGTCTCCTCGGTGCGCATGGACGACGACGGCGACGTATGGATCGACTGGAGCGAGGGCGAGGGCCTGCCCGCGCGCGGCGGCGACAACGTGCCCACCATCCCCGACGGCATCCTCGTGGAGGGCGAGTCCATCGTGGTGGTCGAGGCCGGCTATGTCTTCCGCACGCCCTACAAGATCCAGGGGCTGGAGGAGTTCACCCTCTCCGACACGGTCTATCTGCGCCCGCGCCGCTCACTCTGGGTGCGCCGGGAAAGCTGAGCGCTGCCTGGCCTCAGGTCCATGTGCTCGCGACGTTGAGCGCCAACCGTGTCATCCCGGCCGAAACGAAGTGGAGCGCCGGGAGCTGCTGAAGGCGCTCGCGGGGCCTCTCCAAGCGTTCCCGGCTGGTCCCGGGTCGCTGACGCGCCCGGGATGACAGGGAGCCGCTCGCGCCGATATCCCGGGTCTTCGCTGCGCTCCGCCCGGGAATTCATGTGTTTTATCCTGAACTCCCGGACGCGGCGAAGCCGCGATCCGGGACCTCAGCCCGGAAAAGCGCCCCATGGAGAACCAGAGCCCCCGCTCAGCGCGCGTGGCGCTCCAAGCGCGCAAGGGCCTCCAGCAGGGGATGATCGGTGTTCAGCGCGCGACCGTCCAGCGCGGCGCAGGGCGCGGCGCCGATGACCGCGTTCGTCACCGCGACGGCCTCGGCCTGGTTCAGGGCGGCGCGGTCGAACACGCCTTCCCTCAGGCGCAGGCCTTCATCAGCGGCCGCCTCGAGCAGCGCCGCGCGCGTCGTTCCCGGCATCGCTCCCGTGGAAAGGGCCGGCGTGAAGGCCTCCCGACCCGTAATCCAGATCAGGTTGGCGCAGTCCGCGCACGCCGGGGCGCCCGCGCTGGAGAGCATCACCGCCATGTCGCCGCCGCGCGCCAGCGCCCGTCGCCGGGCGTGCAGCGCATCGGCGTAGCCAAGGCTCTTGAACCGCGCCGACAGACTGGTGGGCTCGCGCCGGGGCGCATCGATGGTGACCAGCGAGGGCGGCGTAAGCGGGCCTGGATGCGCCGACACGCTGACCAGGACCGTGCCCGGCTCGCCCGCGCTCATCGCAAAGCCGCGCCCGCGCGGACCCCGCGAGACGGTCAGGCGCACGACCGCCTCCTCGAGCCCGTCATCCTGCGCGAGCCGGCGCGCGGCGCGTTCGATCTCGGCCCAGTCGGGCGGGGCGATCTCCAGGAGCTTGAGCGCTGAGGCCAGGCGCGCGCAGTGACGGTCCCAGCGCCGGATCGCGCCGACTTCAAGGCGCATGGTCTCGAATGCGCCGTCGCCCAGCAAAAAGCCGCGATCGGCCGGATCAATGTGCGCCTCACCGGCCTCCAGGACGCGCCCGTCCAGCCAGACCCGGCTCATGACAGGCCTTCGGCGGCGGCGCGCAGCGCGGCGGCCTTGGCGAAGGTCTCGGCGAGCTCCTCGCGCGGGTCGGAGCCGGACACGATCGCCCCGCCCGAGCGCGCCTCGCCGCGCCAGCCTCTCCCATCGCGCGCGAAGGAGAGCGTGCGGATCATCACGTTCAGGTCGCACGACCCGTCCGCGCCGATCCAGCCGAGCGCGCCGCAATAGGGCCCGCGCGCCTCGCCTTCCAGCTCGGCGATGATCTCCATCGCGCGGCGCTTCGGCGCGCCGGTGATCGAGCCCGGCGGAAAGGCGCCCGCGATCAGGTCGAACACGTCCCGGCCCGCCTCCAGGCGCCCGCGCACGGTGGAGACCAGATGATGCACGTTCGCGAAGCTCTCCACCCGGAACAGGTCGGGGACCGCCACGCTGCCCGGCGCGCAAACGCGCGACAGGTCGTTGCGCATCAGATCGACGATCATCAGGTTCTCCGCCCGGTCCTTTTCCGAAGCGGAAAGCTCCGCGACGAGCGCGGCGTCCTCCTCGGCGTCGCGCCCGCGCCGGCGCGTGCCCTTGATGGGGCGGGTCTCCACCCGCCCGTCGGCGCTCGCCTGGACGAAGCGCTCGGGCGAGTTGGTGACCACGCACGAATCCGCATTGATGCGATAATAGGCCGCAAAGCTCGCCGGGCTTGAAAGGCTCAAGGCGCGAAACACAGCATAGGGCGCGTCCGCGCCGGAAAAGCGGCCCCGCAAGGGGTGGCTGAGATTGACCTGGAAGACGTCGCCGGCGCGCACATAGTCCCGCGCGGCGG
>CAZKBB010000051.1:0-20415 GCA_964550935.1 uncultured Caulobacterales bacterium | reverse complement strand
TGCAGCGCGGCCTCGGCCACCGCGGCGCTCTCTCCCGGCCAGTAGCGCGATTGCAACGCGGCGCGGCGCTCCAGCGCGGCTTCGGCGGCTTCGCGATACGGCGCGGCGTCGAGCCGGGCCAGGCGCTGGGAGAGCCGCGCATCGCGCTCCAGCTGAGCCGTTTCGGCGCGCGCGGCGGCGGCGGCGGACAGGATCTGCAAAGTCAGCGCCGCCGCCACGATGAGGCCGAGCGCGGCCGCGCCGAGCAGCGCGCGCGGATTGGTGCGCAGCTCGGAGCGCGCCGAGACGAAGGCGCTCTGGGCGCGCTGTCTCAGCGCGTCGATGCGCGCCTGGGCCGTCATGATCCGGCCTCCCGGATCAGCATTTCAAGGCGCAGCTCGCGCGGGTTGCGCGCGGTCGAGGCGGAGACCTCGGCGAACATCGGCTGCTGCTCGAAGGCGCGCACCAGCTGGGCCGAGCGCAGCATCGTCGCGTTCTCCAGGGTGAGCTCCAGGCGGTCTTCGTTGAAGGCCATCGCCACGACGCGTTCATTGCGCCCGGCGAGCGCGGCGGCGACCGCGCCGAACGCATCCACCGCGTCGGCCTGTGCAAAGCGCGCACGCTCGCGTCGCTCCGCAGCGCCGGCCTGGCGCATGGCCGCAATGGCGTCCGCAACGGGCGCGGCGGCCTCGGCCGCCTCCGCGGCGCGGCTTTCAGCGCCGGCCTTGGCCGCGCTTGCGCGGGCGAAGTCTCCGACAGCAAAGGCGATGAGCGCGGCCGAGGCGATTGCGGCGAACTGCGCGATGCGGCGCGCCGGGGCCATGTCGCCGCCCTGGTCGGTCGCGATATTACGCGCCCAGGGCCGGCGGAGAAATTCAGGGGTCTCCGCGGCGGGCGGGTCCGCGTCGGCCGGCGCGCCCGCGGCGCGCGCGAACAGCGCCCAGTCGCGCCGCGCCGGCGCCTCGGGCCACCAGCGGCTCGCGCCCAAGACGCCGCCGCGCCAGGCCTGGCCTTCATAGCCGTTCAGGCACTGGATGAGGCGCAGCCGCGCCGCGCCGTCGGCCGCGCTGGTGAAGGGATCGGCGTCCGAAGCCAGGGACAGGTCCGGGCGCGGCGTCAGCGCCGGCTCCGGGACGAAGCGCAACGCGTCGGGATCAGGCGCGTCGGACGCGTCCAGCCGCTTGCGCAGCGCGTCTTCGTCCCAGGTCCACACCGCGCCGTCGCCCGCCTCGACATGGGCGTAGACGCCCGGGGTCTCGAACGGGGAAACGCGCAGCGCCTCCAGGCGCGCCACCTTGCCGATCGCGCCCTCTCGCACCGACAGGCCCGGCGCCGGGTGGAAGGCGCACAGATCGCGTCCGATCACGCACAGGCGCGGATTGCGTCCGCGCACCTCGACCGCGTCGCGCGTGACGATGACCGCGTCGGCGGGAAGACGGTTCATGAGGCCTGCCCCGCGTCTTCGGCCGCGACCGCCTCGCCCGGGCCGGGCAGGACCCCGACCGGCGCGCTGACGGGGCCGGCCGCGTCAGGCAGGCGCAGACGGTACAAGGTGTGAACGGCCGGCACGTCGGGCGCCGGGCGATACTCGATGACGCGCTCCTCCACGCCGCCGCCGGGGCGGGCGACGCGCACGCGCACGCTCGGCTCGAGCCGAAAGACCAGCTCCAGCGTGCCAACCTCGTCCAGTGGTCGGTCGAGCGCCTGCTCGAACGCGGCGCGCGTGCCCCAGCCGAGCGATCCGGCGCGCGCGGTCACGATCGCCTCGGCCTCCGCGCTGTTCAGGCCGAGCCCGTAGGCCAGCGCGACCGGCGGCGCGGTCGAGGGGTTGAGCCCGGCCGAGGCCCTCGCGCTCGTCACCGAGAGCAGGAAGGGCGAGACCAGCGGCGCCCAGCCGGCCACGTCGATGATTTCGTAGGGCGTGATCATCGGCGCGTTGCGCGCGCCGCGACGCCCGTCGGCGTAGCGCGCGGCTTCGGTCCCGAACGTCTTGGCGATGCTGTCCCCGTCAGTGTGGTCGAGGAGTGCGTCGTGCAGCGCCTGCGCCCGCGAGCCTTGATCGAACCGCTCGGCCAGGCGACGGGTCTGGCGCGCCGATGGACCGTTCACGCTGAGAAGCGCCGCGCCGTCGAGCAGCTGCACGTCGAGCCCGTCGCGCGCCGCGCTCAGCCGCCAGCGTCCGTCCAACGGCGCGCACGCGCCGCCCGAAACGCCGCCTCCGGCGAGCCGGTTGGCGTTGAGCGGGGCGTCGGGCACCAGGCCGCACGGCGCCACGGCGCTGCTGGTGAAGGCCCAGGCCGCACGCTCGATCGCGTCCGCGCCGGCGCGCTCGGCCTGCGCCTCCAGCGTGAGAAGGCGCACGCGCTCGACCAGGTCGCCGGTGCGCTCGGCCGCGGTCGCGGTCGCAAGGCCTGCGATCGCGAGCACGACGAGCGCGGCGACGAGCACGTAGCCCTCGCGCGCCTTGGCGGCTGCACCCCTCATCATCACTCCCCGACCGTCCTGAGCACGTCGGTGTCCCTTATCGGCGGCCCCGGCGCGCGGGCGCGCCGCGCCGCGATCGGCGCAGCGTCCGGGCGCACCAGCGCGATCATCAGCGGCGCATCCTCGCCCGCCCAGCTCGGCGCCCACGCGCCGTCTTCGTCCAAGTAACGGAATTCAGTCCCATCAGGAAGCGCTGACAAGCGCGCGGCCGAGCCCGAACCCGGCGCGATGTAGCCAAGCCACGCCCCCTCGCCGCCCGGGTCCCGATCCGGGGCCGCCTCCGAGCCTCCGCCGTCTGCGGCTCCGCCCCCCGAAGCCCCGCCGCCGATCACCCAGCCGAACGGGCGCGGCGCGCCGGGCGCGTCATGAAGCGGCGACAGGGTCAGGCCGGAAAACCGCTGAGGCGTTCCCTGGAACCGGTGCTCGCCGTCGCGATAGTCCTGCACCAGCCCGCGCACGCTCTCCCGCCACCAGGAATAAACCAGAAGATCGGTCTCGGCCGCGTCGGCCTCGCGCTCCACCGCGGCGCGCAGGCGATACAGCCCGCCGACCCCGTCGAACAGCAAGACCGAGATCATCGCCGTCATGGCGAGCACAGCCAGCACCTCCATGAGGCTGAAGCCCGCTCGCGCGCGCGGCGTTCGCGCCCGGCCCATGCGCTCAGCCCTCGTCGGTCTCGCCGACACGCAAGGCCTCCTCCGCGCTTGTCAGCCCGCGCGAGGCCTTCAAGAGCGCGTCCTCACGCAGGGACCGCATGCCCTCGCGCCGCGCGATGTCGCGCAGCGCCGACAGACCGCGGCCCGCGCCCACCGCTTCGGCGAGCGCCGGGCTCAGCGCGCTCATCTCATAGACGGCCATGCGCCCGGAGAACGCCGCGTCATGGGCGTCGACGCGCGCGCGCATCCAGGTCGATCCGGCCCCGTCCGGGGCGGCGGCGCGCACCGCGCTCGGCGGATCGTCGCGCTCGGCCTTGGCCGGATCGAGCCGGCGCACCAGGCGCTGGGCGACGACGCCGCGCACGGCCGCCGCGATCAGGAAGGGCTCCACGCCCATGTCCATCATGCGTGTTACCGCGGAGAGCGCGTCGTTGGTGTGCACGGTGGAGAGCACCAGGTGACCGGTCAGCGCGGCTTGGATCGCGATGCGCGCGGTCTCCACGTCGCGAATCTCGCCGACCATGATCACGTCGGGGTCCTGGCGCAGGATCGCCCTCAAGGCCCGCGCGAAGTCGTAGCCGATATCGGAGCGGACCTGGACCTGGGTGATGCCGGGAAGCTCATACTCCACCGGGTCTTCGACGGTGACGATCTTTTTGCGGCCGTCATTGATTTGCTGAAGCGCGGCGTAGAGCGTGGTGGTCTTGCCGGAGCCTGTCGGGCCGGTCACCAGGATCACCCCGTTGGGCTGGGTGACGAGGCCCGAGAACAGCGCCTCGTGATCGCCCTCCATGCCGAGCTGGTCCAGGGTGAGCGCCCCGCGATCGGGCCGCAAAAGGCGCATCACGATCGATTCGCCCAGCGCGCCGGGCAGGCTGGAGACGCGAAAGTCGATCCGCTCGCCCCCGATGCGCTTGCTCATGCGCCCGTCCTGGGGCAGGCGGCGCTCGGCGATGTCCATGCCGGAGATCAGCTTGATGCGGCTGGAGACCGCCTCGAAGGCCGGCCGGCTCTCCACCGCATGGGTGCGCAGGACCCCGTCCACGCGCAGGCGCACCTGAAAGCGCCCCTCGCCCGGTTCGAAATGGATGTCCGAAGCGTCGCGCTTGGCCGCTTCAGACAGGATGGAGTCCACATAGGAGACCGTGGGCGCGTCTTCGGCCAGTTCGTAGAGGCGCGATTCCGCCTTGTCGCTCGCGCCCAGATCGGCGGCTTCAGCCGAGAGCGCTTCGATCAGCCGCCCGCGCGTCAGGCAAAACCGCACCGGACGGGCGCCGGCGCGCATCTGAAGCGTCTCCTGGAGCGCGGAGTCGAGCGGATCGCGCGCGGCGCACCACAGCGCATCATCGGACCCGATCCACACCGCAGCGCGCTTCACCGCGAGCCAGGTGGAGGCCAGGCCCAGCTCGCCCGCGGTCGCGTGGACCGCGTCAGCACCGGGCAGGTGGTCTTCCTCCGCTACGGGCAGATCAAGCTGCTCGGCGAGCGCGGAGAGCAGATCGTCTTCATCCACAGCGCCCATGCGCATGAGGATTTCGCCGAGCCGTCCGCCCTGCTCGCCCTGCAGGCGCAGCGCCTCCTGCACGTCCTCGGTCCGGCACGCGCCGCGCGCGACGAGCATCTCGCCGAGCCGCGGCGGCGCGCCCGTCGGCGCCGGCTCGCCGATCGTGTCGGTTTCGCGCATGTGTTCGGCTTCGGCCATGGCCGGGCCCATCCTTTCAGGCCGGCTCGTTCCGGCCGACGCTCCCCCTCAAGCCTGCGCAGTCTTATCAGTCTGGCGCGGCGGGGCAATCCGCCAGCGCCGGGACCCATCGCGCGAGGGGCGGACTCAGGCGCTGAACATCGCCGCGGCGAGCGCGCTTGCGGCCATCGCCGCGCCGAGCGGGATGCGCGCCTTGGCGAGGCCTTCATAGCCGCGCGCGCGCACGATCGCCAGAAGCGCCGCCAAAGCGCAGGCGGCGAGCAGCCAGATGCCGAACGCGCTCCAGCCGGTCCAGATCCCGCACGCGCCCGCCAGGAGAATATCGCCGGCGCCGAGCGCCGCGACGCCGCGCGCACGCTCGAAGAAGACCCGCACGCCGGCGAACACCGCCAGTCCGGCCGCCGCGCCGGCCAGCATCGCGGCGAAATCCGGACCGGCCGGCGCGGCGAGGCCGACCCCGAGCCCGGCGAGCGCGAAGCCGGCTGTGTGCAGATCCAGAAGCGACAGCCGGCGCAGATCGGTCTCGATCAGCCCGGCCGCGAACGCGCCGCCCGCCGCCAGCGCCGCCGCGGTCTCGGCCCCGCCGATTCGCCAGCCCGCCGCCGCGCCCGCCCCGGCCGCGAGCGCGTAGACAAGGACGCGCCAGAGCCCGCCGCCGAGATACGCCCGGCTCGCCTGGACGGCGATCGCGAGCGCCAAAGCCGCGCCGGCGGCCAGAGCAAGGAGGAGCGCGTTCGAGGCGGTCACGCGCGGCGCCTGACGGGTGGCGGGCCGGAGCGAGCCCTGTTAAACCGCCGGTCAATCCAGTTTTTCCGGAATTCGAGGTGCATCGTGAACGTCGGCGCCTTTCCCATCGAGGGCCCGCTGCTGATCACGCCGAGACGCTTCGGCGACGATCGCGGCTGGTTCAGCGAAAGCTACAACAAGCGCGCGCTCGCGGAAGCCGGTCTCGACGTGGACTTCGTGCAGGACAATCTCTCGCTCTCGCGCGAGGTCGGCACGTTGCGCGGCCTGCACTACCAGGCGCCGCCGCGCGCGCAAGGCAAGCTCGTCAGCGTGGTGACCGGCGCGGTGCTCGACGTGGCGGTGGACGTGCGCGAGGGCTCGCCCACCTACGGGCGATATGTCAGCGCCCGGCTCGACGCGGAGACCGGGGCCCAGCTCTGGGTGCCCGAGGGCTTCCTGCACGGCTTCGTCACGCTGGAGCCTGACACGCGCGTGGCCTACAAGGTTACCGACTTTTATTCGCGCGAGCATGACGGCGCAGTCGCCTGGGACGATCCCGACATCGCGGTCGATTGGGGCGTGGCCGCGCCGATCCTGTCGGGCAAGGACAAGGCCGCGCCGCGCCTGAAGGACGCCGGCGTGCTGTTCCCGGCCGAGCCGGCCTTCAGCGAGGGGTGAGACCAAGATGCGCGCCCTGATCACCGGCGGAACCGGCTTCATCGGCTCCGCGCTCGTGCGCCGGCTTGTCGCCCAGGGCTGGCGGGTTCTGAACCTCGACGCGCTGACCTACGCCGCCGCGCCGGCCTCCCTCGCCGACATCGTCGAGGCGCAGACTTACGAGTTCGTCCAGGCCGACATCCGCGACGCCGAGGCGGTCTCGCACGCGTTCGAGCGATTCGATCCGGACGCGGTGATGCACCTCGCCGCGGAAAGCCATGTGGACCGATCGGTCACAGGGCCCGGCGACTTCGTCACCACCAATGTCAACGGCACGTTCAACATGCTCCAGGCCGCGCGCGCCCACCGCGACGCGAAGAAGCCGGAGCTGCGCTTCCTGCACGTGTCCACCGACGAGGTGTTCGGCTCGCTAGGGCATGAGGGCCGGTTCGATGAGGCGACGCCCTACGACCCCTCCTCGCCCTACTCCGCCTCCAAGGCCGCCTCGGATCATCTCGTGCGCGCCTGGGGCCGCACTTACGGGCTCGACGTGCGGGTGTCGAACTGCTCGAACAATTACGGCCCGCGCCAGTTTCCCGAAAAGCTGATCCCGCTGATGATCCTGAACGCGCTGGAGGGCGAGGCGCTGCCGGTCTACGGCGACGGGACAAACGTGCGCGACTGGCTCCACGTGGACGATCACGCCCGCGCGCTGCAGCTGATCGTGGAGCAAGGCGAGGCCGGGCGCACCTACTGCATCGGCGGCGACGCCGAACGCACCAATCTCCAGGTCGTCGAGGCGATCTGCGACCGCATGGATTTTCGCCGGCCGCGCGCCGGAGGGCACCGGTCGCTGGTGGCGTTCGTCACCGACCGCCCAGGCCACGACCATCGCTACGCGATCGATGCGGGCCGGGTCTGCAAGGAGCTGGGCTGGGCGCCGTCGGTGGGCTTTGAAGAAGGCCTGGCGCGCACCGTCGACTGGTATCTCGACAACGAGGCCTGGTGGCGCCCGATCCGCGAGGGGCGCTATCGCGGCGAGCGGCTGGGCCTGCCGGCGTGAAGCCTGAAGACTTATTGATCATCGGCCGGTCGGGCCAGCTCGCCGGCGCGCTGAAACGCGCCGCGCCGGACGCGCCCGCGCTCGGGCGCGAGGCGTTCGACCTGGCCTCAGGCGACGCGGCGGCCCTCATCGCCGCCCGCCAGCCCAAGGCCGTGATCAACGCGGCGGCCTTCACAGACGTGAACGGCGCTGAAGATCGGATCGAGGCCGCGCGCGCGCTCAACCGCGACGGGCCGGGCCGTCTGGCGACGGCCTGCGCGCACGCCGGGGCGGCCTTGGTTCACGTCTCCACCGACTATGTGTTCGACGGCGCCGGCGGCGCGCCCTACGCCGAGGACGCCCCGGTCAATCCGATCAACGCCTACGGCCTGACCAAGCTGGAGGGCGAGCGCGCCGTGCTGGACGCCGACCAGAGCGCGGTCGTGGTGCGCGCCTCCTGGGTGTTCGACGAGCGGGGCGGCACCTTCCTCAACGCCATCCTGCCGCGCCTTGAGGCTGGTCAGCCCCTGACGCTCGTCGACGACCAGGTGAGCGCGCCGACCTTCGCCGACGATCTCGCTGCGGCGCTGATCCGCATCGCCGAGGCGCGCGTGGAGGGCCAAGGCGAAGGCGGCCTGGTTCATTATCTCGGCGGCGTTCACGCCAGCTGGCACGATTTCGGCCGCGCGGCGGCGGACGCCGCCGAGCCCCATCTGCAAGCCAAGCCCGACATCACGCCGGTCGGGTCGGACGCGTTCCCCCAGAAAGCGCCCCGCCCGCTCGACACCCGCCTTCAAGGGGGTTTGATCGCCGAGCGGTTCGGCGTAAGCCCCGGCGACTGGCGCGCGGGCTTGCATGCGGTTCTCCGGCGCCGTTATCAGAACGGCGCTTGATACCGGGGGACAGGCGGAGCGGGATGAGCAACACGCGCAAGGGCATCATACTGGCGGGCGGGCTTGGCAGCCGGCTGCGCCCGATCACGCTGGCGGTCTCGAAACAGCTCCTGCCGGTCTATGACAAGCCGCTGATCTATTACCCGCTCTCCACGCTCCTACTGGCGGGCATCCGCGAGATCCTGATCATCACCACGCCGGAGGCGCGCCGCGATTATGAGCGCCTGCTGGGCGACGGCTCGCGCTTCGGCGCGGAGATCTCCTACGCCGTGCAGGACAAGCCGCGCGGGCTCGCCGACGCCTTCATCGTGGGCGAGGACTTCGTGGCCGGCGATCGCGTCGCGCTGATCCTCGGCGACAACCTGTTCCATGGCGCAGGGTTGATCGAGGCGCTGCGCTCGGCGAGCCGGTTCGACGGCGGCGCCATGGTGTTCGCCTATCGCGTGGCCGATCCGTCCGCCTTCGGCGTGGTCGAGTTCGACACCGACGAACGCCCGGTGCGCCTGGTGGAGAAGCCCGCCGAGCCGAAGAGCAACTGGGCGGTCACGGGGCTCTACTTCTACGACGAGGACGTCACCGAGATCGCCAAGTCCATCACGCCGTCGCAGCGCGGCGAGCTGGAGATCACGGCGGTCAACCAGGCTTATCTCGATCGGGGCCGGCTGAACGTGCAGCTGATGTCGCGCGGCGTGGCCTGGCTGGACACCGGCACGGTGGAAGGCATCGTGGAGGCGACCGAGTATGTGCGCGCCATCGAAAAGCGCCAGGGCCTGAAGATCGCCTGCCCCGAGGAAGTCGCCTGGCGCTCCGGCTTCATCAGCGACGCCAATCTCGCCGCGATCGCCGCAGACATGCCCAACGATTACGGCGCATACTTGAAGGGTCTGCTGAAGGGCGCGTGAGACGCGCGCGGCACGGCCCGGTTTGCTCTGGAGGACGACGCATGAGCATTCGGTTTGATCGTTTCGGCCTCGCGACCACGGCCGCGCTGGCCGCGCTTTGCCTGTCCGCCTGCGGCGGCGATCCCGAAACCGAAGTCGACGCCGCTGGCGCGGCGGAGACCCCGGCGAGCGAGGCCGGGGCGAGCGACGGGCGCGACGAGGCGCGTCTCGCCGAGCTTGACGAAACCCTTTCCGACATCCCCGAAGAACCCGCCGACGAGGCCGAGGCCGATCGGCTCGGCGCGCTCATGATCGAACGCATGCTCCTGCGCCACGGCGATTCCCGCGACGTGCGCCGGGTGCGCCCGCTGGCCATGGCGACGCAAACGCGCGTGGCGGCCGGGCAGTCCTATACGAACTACGTGCTGATGTTCTCCAAAGACGGGTTCTACCGGATCGAGGCGATCACCCCGCAGGCCCACACCCTGTTCATCAGCAATAACGACGGCTCCTTCGCCAGCGCCATCGACGTGGACACCGGCGAGGACGTCTACCGCGAGGAGCTGGAGAGCCTGCGCGGGCTTCATCCGCTGTGCGAGCTGCTCGCGCCGGCCTACGGCTACGCCTTCTTCAACGGCTGCTATCGCAGCCCGGCCTATCTGCGCACCGAAACCTTCGCGGGCGAGACCGCCCACCGGATCCGCTTCGCCGACCGACAGCAGGGGTTGGGCGAGGTCTTCCTGTCCCCGGACGGGACCCCGCTCGGCGATCGGCGACTGAACGCGGACGGTCAGGTGACGCTGGAGCGCCGCTTCACCAGCCTCAGGACGATCAACGAGGCGACCTTGATCGAGACCTTCGAGGTGTTCAACGGTGAGCGCATCGTCGCCCAGAGCACCTGGTCGGAGCCCCGGCGCGACGCGATGGACGAAGCGTTCTTCCGCATCAGTCCCGAGACGGGCCGCGCCGCGATCCCTCCCCACCCCGGGGACATGTGACGCCCGCGAACACGCAGGACACCGCCATGGCGACCTCCACCCAGAATGAATGGATCAATCCGCTGCCGGGCGTGCCGGACGTGGAGTCGCCCCTGTTCGAGGACATCTTCAACCGCAAGCCGGCCGAGCCCGGCTGGCGTGAAGCGGCCGAACAGATCCGCGATCGCGGCTACGCCGTCATCGACTTTCCCGATCCCGACGTGGACGCCCTCGCCGACGAGATCATCGCCGCGCTGGACGGGCGGTTCGACTGGGAAAGCTGGAAGGCGCGCGACTGGGCCGGCGGCGGCGGTCTGCGCGTGCAGGACGCCTGGCGCGAGGTGGATGCGGTCAAGCGCGTGGCCACCAACCGGGAAGTGCTGCGGCTTCTGGAGTATCTTTACGGGCGCGAGGCGTTCGCGTTCCAGACGCTGAACTTCCCGGTCGGCACGCAGCAGCACTTCCACACCGACTCGGTGCACTTCTCATCCCTGCCAGAGCGCTTCATGTGCGGGGTCTGGCTCGCGCTGGAGGACACCGACGAGGAGAACGGTCCGCTGGAATACTATCCCGGCAGCCACAAGCTTCCGATCTTCAAGAACGAACATATCGGGCACTATCCCGACGCGAGCACCGACCAGACGGTCTATCACGAGGCCTGGACGGAGGTGATGCGCGCCCAGGGGCTTCAATCCGAGGCGTTCCACGCCAAGAAGGGCCAGGCGCTGATCTGGTCTTCGAACCTGTTCCACGGCGGGCGCAAGCAGACCGACCCGAACCGCACCCGCTGGTCGCAGGTCACGCACTATTACTTCGAGGGCTGCAGCTATTACACGCCGATGCACTCTGAAGAGACCGTCGGCGAGCTGGATTTGCGCACCATCACCGACATCGCCGACGGGAAGCCGCGGCCGAACCGGTCGAAAACGGCGCTCGCCGAGACCGCGCGCGCGCCGCGCGCCGACGGAACGCCGCAGCGCTATACCGAGGTTCCAGCCGCGTTCGACGCGCGCTTTTATCTCAAGCACAATCCCGACGTGAAAGAGGCCGGCGTCGACGCCGCGCAGCATTTCCTGCGTCATGGTCAGTTCGAAGGCCGGCGCTGGCGCAAATAGCCGCCCGGCCGCCCGGTCAGGTTGAGACGAGGCAGACGCGATGGCGAAACGACTCGTGCTCCACGCCGGAGTCCACAAGACCGGCTCGACCTACATCCAGGACATCCTGTTCAACAACGCCGACGCGCTCGCCAGCTCCGGCGTGCGCTTGCCGAACTCGCTCAACCATCGGCAGGGCGGGCTGCGGGAATTCGCCTTCTCCTTCCCCGAGCCGGAGTTCCAAAATGCGTTCCGCACGCTGGTCCTGGAAACGCCCGAGGACACGGTTCTGGTGTCCTCCGAAGAGTTGTCCCACGCCATCCGCGACCATCATCTCGCGCGGGAGTTCCTTCAGGACCTGTCGCGGAGCCACGGCGTGGAGGTGCGCATCGTCGCCTATCTGCGCCGCCAGGACGAGCTGCGCGAGAGCGCCTTCCAGCAGCAAGCGCGGCGCTCTTTCCGCGGGTCGATCCACGAGTTCGAGGGCTACCCGTTCGACTACCGCCCGACGGTCGCGGCGTTTCGCGAAGCCGCCGACACGGTCGTCCTGCGGCCCTACGATCGGCGGACGTGGCGCCGCGGCGACGTGTTTTTCGACCTCCTGCACGCCGCCGACATCACCCTGGATCACCCCGTGCTGACGCCCGGCGCGGTGAACAAGAGCTTCGACCGCCGACTTATCGCCTATCTCGCCTCCGTCCCTAAGGCGCGCAAGTTCGACCGCTGGGAGGACGTGCTGCGGTTGAGGGCGCTGGACATCATCCGGCCGGACGGGCAGCGATTCCTTCTGTCTCCGCATGAGCGCTTCGCGTTCATGGAGCGGTTTAATGAGGCCAACATGGAGGTCTGCGGCGATGACGAGCCGTTGCGGGCCCATCTCGTCTCGCCCCCCATCCCGGTCGAGTGGGAGCCGCCCGATCCCATCACGCCGGAGGAGCGCGCCGCGGCCGATGTCATCCTGGCCGGCGGCGACAAGCGCGAAGCCGACGCCGCCGTTGAGGCGATGCGCCCAGCGCCGATCACCGCGCGGATCCTCAGACGCCTCACCCGCGCAACACGGCGCCTCAGCCGCCCCGACGCGGTGCGATCCGAGCCGGAGCAGAAACGATGACGGACGCCGGTCGGCTCGACACCGCCCGCCGCACGATCGCGGCCCAGATCGAGGCGCTGGAGGCGGTCGCGGCCGGCTCGCTCGACACAGGCTTTGAGCGCGCGGTGGAGGCCGTCGCCGCGGCGCGCGGCCATGTCGTGGTCACGGGCGTGGGCAAATCCGGCATCGTGGGGCGCAAGATCGCCGCCACCCTCGCCTCGCTCGGCGCGCCGGCCTTCTTCGTGCACGCCACCGAAGCCAGCCACGGCGATCTCGGCATGATCACGCCCGAGACGGTCGTGCTCGCCGTCTCCAACTCGGGCGAGAGCCGGGAGCTGCGCGATCTTCTGGTCTACTGCAAGCGGACCGGCGTGACGGTGATCGCGATCACGCGCGCGCCTGACAGCCTGCTCGGGTCGAGCGCGGACATCGTGGTGCGCCTGCCGAACGTGGCCGAGGGCGGCCCGCACGGGCCCGCGCCTATGGCTTCGACCACCGCCACGCTCGCCATCGGGGACGCGCTCGCGGCCTGCGCGGCCGAGCGCAAGCGCTTCACGCCGGAAGAGTTCGGCCTGCGCCATCCCGGCGGGCTTCTGGGCCTGCGCCTGCAGACCGTGGGCGAGTGGCTCGCCGCAGCGCGCGGGGCGTCCGCCCTGCCGCTCGTCGGCCTCGACGCCTCGCCGAACGCCGTGATCGAGGCGGTCTCGGGCGGGCTGTCAGGCTGCGCCGGCGTCGTGGACGAGGCCGGCGTCCTGAACGGCATAATCACAGACGGCGACATCCGCCGCGCGCTCGGCGCGCACGCCATGGACTGGACCGCGCGCGCCGCCATGACCGCCGATCCGCGCACGATCGATCCCGGCATGCGCATGGGCGAGGTGATCGACATCTTCACCGAGAAGCGCATCGCCAACGCCTTCGTCACCGACGCCGAAGGAAAGCCGATCGGCCTCATTCATGTGAAGGACCTGATGGAGCAAGGCTTCCTTTAGATCGGCGGTGCGGACCTGGCGATGGCTGTGGAACGGGTCGATGCGGTGGTGGTCGGGGCCGGCGTGGTCGGCCTCGCGATCGCGCGCGCGCTCAGCCTGGCGGGCCGCGAGGTCCTGATCCTCGAGGCCGAGCGCGAGATCGTCAGCCACGCCAGCGCGCGCAATTCAGAGGTCATCCACGCAGGGATCTACTACGCGCCCGGCTCGCTCAAGGCCCGCGCCTGTCTTGCCGGCAAGGCTGCGCTCTACCGCTTCTGCGCCGAACGCGGCGTCGCCCATCAGCGCCTGGGTAAGCTGATCGTCGCCGCCAAAGAGGACGAGCTTGAAACGCTTCAGCGCCTGAACGCGAACGCGAAGGCCTGCGGGCTCGACGATCTTCAGATGCTGTCCGCCCAGGAGGCCGCCGCGCTGGAGCCGGAGGTCCGCTGCGCCGGCGCGCTGTTCTCGCCGTCAAGCGGGATCATCGACAGCCACGCCTATGCGCTCGCGCTGCTGGGCGAGGCCGAAGCGCACGGCGCGGTTCTGGCGCGCCAGGCGCGCGTTACGGGCGGGTCGTTGCACGAGGACGGCGCGGTCCTGGAAGTCGCCGGCGCCGAGGCGATGAGCCTAGGGACGAACCTCGTGGTGAACGCCGCCGGGGCGGGCGCTCAGGCGCTGGCGCGCGCGCTCATGGGCGGCCGGTCGGCCGTCCCGCCGCTCGCGCTCGCCAAGGGCAGCTATTTCGCACTCACCGGCCGCTCGCCGTTTTCACACCTGGTCTATCCCGCCCCGATCGCAGGCGGGCTCGGCGTGCACGCCACGCTCGATCTGGGCGGGCGCTGCCGGTTCGGACCGGACGTGGAATGGGTCGAGTGCGCCGACGACTACGCCGTCGATCCCACAAGGGCGGGCGCCTTTTACGACGCCGTGCGCCGCTACTGGCCGGGCCTGCCCGACGGCGCTCTGGCCCCGGACTATGCCGGGGTGCGCGCGAAGATCGGCTTGGACGCCGAAGCCGGCGTGATCGCAGATTTCCGCATCGAGGGCCCCCGCGCGCACGGCTGCGGCCCGATCATCAACCTGTTCGGGATCGACTCCCCCGGCCTGACCGCCAGCCTCGCCCTCGCCGATCACGTCGCGGCGCTACCGTCTCAGGGCCGGCCGACGGAGATGTAGCGGAAGCCCTGGGCGGCCATTTCGGCCGGGTCGTAGATGTTCCTAAGATCGATTACGAGCGGCTGGGTCAGGCCTTTCTTGACCCGGTCCAGATCAAGCGCGCGGAACTCGTTCCACTCGGTGATGATCACCAGCGCGTCCGCGCCCTCCAGGCAAATATACGGCCCGGACAGGAACTCGATGCTCTCAAAGCAGGTCTCGGCTTCGGCCAGCCCTGCCGGATCGTAAGCGCGGATGCGCGCGCCGGCGGCCTGAAGCGCAGGGATGATGTCCAGGCTCGGGGCCTCGCGCATATCGTCGGTGTTGGGCTTGAAGGTCAGGCCCAGCACCGCGATCGTCTTGCCGGTGAGATCGCCGCCGAATGCGTCGATCACCTTGCGCGCCATGCGCGGCTTTCGCGCGTCGTTGATGTCCACGACCGTCTCGATCAGGCGCAGCGGGCTGTCGGCCTCCTGCGCGGTGCGCGCCAGCGCAATGGTGTCCTTGGGAAAACACGAGCCGCCATAGCCCGGCCCGGCGTGAAGGAATTTGCCGCCGATCCGGTTATCCAGCCCGATGCCGCGCGCGACCTCCTGCACGTTCGCGCCGACCGCCTCGCACAGATCGGCGATCTCGTTGATGAAGGTGATCTTCATCGCCAGGAAGCCGTTGGCGGCGTACTTGGTCAGCTCCGAGGTGCGCCGGCTGGTGAATACGATCGGCGTCTCGTTCAGGAAAAGCGGGCGGTAAAGCTCGCGCATCACCGCCACGGCGCGCTCGTCCTCAGCGCCCACGACCACGCGGTCGGGCCGCTTGAAGTCGTCGATCGCCGCGCCCTCGCGCAAGAACTCCGGGTTCGACACGACGGCGAAGTCGGCGTCGGGGCGGGCCTTCTTGATGATCGCCTCGACCTCATCGCCTGTACCCACCGGGACCGTGGACTTGGTCACCACCACGGTGAAGTCGGTGATGTGCGCGGCGGCCTCTTTCGCTGCGGCGTGCACATAGGAAAGATCGGCGTGGCCGTCCCCGCGCCGCGAGGGCGTGCCCACCGCGATGAAGACCACGTCGGCTTCAGCCACCGAGGCGGCGAGCGCGGTGTCGAAGTCCAGCCGTCCCTCGCGCACATTGCGCTCGATCAGCAGATCCAGCCCCGGCTCATAGATCGGCACGCCGCCCTCGCGCAGCATGTCGATCTTCTCCTGGTTCTTGTCGATGCAGGTGACGTGGTGGCCGAAGTCCGCAAAGCATGCGCCCGAGACCAATCCCACATAGCCGGTGCCGATCATCGCGACGCGCATGGCGATCCTCGCTTCACTTCAATTACCTTTGCGCGCCTGCATGCCCTTAAAGGCGCACGGGGCGCAAGCCGCACGTCAGCGCCAGACATCCGCCTCGCCCGCGCGCCAGGCCTTCAGCCAGGCGGCGAAGCGCGGCAGGCCTTCTCCAATAGCGGTCTTCGGCTCGAAGCCGTAATCGCGCGACAGGGCGGTGATGTCCGCGGCGGTGGCGTGCACGTCGCCGGGCTGCATCGGCTTCATGATCGTCTCGGCCTTGACCCCCAGCGCGTCCTCGAGCGCGGCGATGAAGTCCATGAGGCGCTCGGGGCGATTGTTGCCGATATTGTAGATGCGGTGAGCCCGCCCGCGCCCGGCCGCGTTGCCGCCTTCAGGCCCCGCCTCGATCACGCGCATCACGCCGTCCACGATGTCGTCGACAAAGGTGAAGTCGCGTTGCAGATCGCCGTTGTTGAAGACCTCGATCGGGCGGCCCTCCAACATGGCCTCGGCGAACGTCCAGTAGGCCATGTCCGGCCGGCCCCAGCGTCCATACACCGTGAAGAAGCGAAGCCCGACCTGTGACAACCCGTAGAGCCGGGCGTAGCTCTCGCTCATCAGCTCAGCGCCGCGCTTGGTCGCGGCGTAGAGCGAGACCGGGGTGTCGCAGCGCGCGGTCTCGGGAAAGGGCGCGGTGGTGTCGTCGCCATAGACCGAGCTGGACGAGGCGTAGACCAGGAAAGGCGCGCGCTCGCAGGCGCGCAGGTATTCAAGAACGCTCAGCTGGCCGCGCAGGTTGGCGTCCACATAGGCGAAGGGCGCCTCCAGCGAATAGCGCACCCCGGCCTGGGCGGCGAGATGGACCACCACGTCATAGTCGCGCGCGAAACCGTCAAGCGCGCCGTCCTCCGAGAGATCCAGCGGGAAGAAGTCGTAGCCCTTGCGTTCTTCCAGGAAGGCCAGGCGCGCGCGCTTCAGGGCCGGGTCGTAATACGGGTTCAGATCGTCGACGCCGGTCACCCGGGCACCGCGGTCGAGCAGCGCGTGGGAGACGTAGGATCCGATGAAGCCGGCCGCGCCGGTGAGTAAGACTTTCAAGCAAGCGCTCCCGCGCATCTTCCCCGTCGTCGCCGCCTTGCCGGCCCTGCTGCTGATAGCCGAAGCCGGCGACCCTGTCATAGCCCCTTCGCAGGTTCGCAGCGAACTTGCGCGCGGTTCGCGCGGGCCGTCATATGCGCCCATGGCCAAGGCTCGATCATCTGAACGTCCCCGCGTGTCCCCGCGGCGCGATCTCGCAGCCTTCGCGCTGTTCGCCGCGATCGGCGCCGCGCTGATCGCAGCGGCGAACCACGCCAGCCGCGCCTATTTTCCAGAAGGCGAGGTCATGGCGCGCATGTTCGAGCGCTCCTTCGCGCGCTTGGGCGAGGCGGAGGTGATCATCCTGGGCGGGTCGCTGTCGGGCGGGATCCGGTTTGAAGGCCTCGGCGCCACGGGCGAACACCTGCACTTCCCCGCAGGCGACATCTTCGAGGCCGAGGCCGCGCTGGAGCGCGCCCTGCCCCGCACGGAGCGGCTGCGCGCCGTGATCGTCACCGCCGGGGCTTCAACCTTGTCGCTGGAGAACGGGGGCCGGGCCGGACAGGCGCACCGCCGGCGCACCGCGTTCTATTCGCTCCGGAGGGTGGATCCGCAGGCCATGGTGGGCGCAGACCTGCGCGGCGCGCTCGCGACGAGCCTGGCTCCCCTGATGCGCCATGACCGCTGGATGTCGCACCGCCTGCATCTCGCCAACCGGCTGCGCGGCCGCCCGACACCGGACGACGAGGCCTCTTACGCCCGCGCCGTGCCAGAGGACGGGCGCTGGCGATACGACGCGCGCGCGATCGCGGACTGGGAGCCGGGCGCGGTGGCGATGAACGCGTCGGCGACCGCCGCCTTCGTCGCCGAGCGCGTCGAGATGCAGACCTATTTCGCGCCCGATACCGCCGGACGGGTCGAGGCTTCGCTGCTGCGCATGGCCGAGGCCGCGGCTGGGCGCGGCGCCGTTCTGGTCGTCCTGGCCCCGCCGATCACGCCGGAGGCGCTGTCGGTCGAGCAGTCGCGGTTCGCCGAACAAGAGGCGCGCTTCCAGGCGGCGCTCGACCGGCTGAGGGCCGCCGGCGCGATGGTCTACGACGACCGGTCGACGCCGGGCCTCAGCGAGGATCGCGCGCTGTTTCGCGACAGCTATCACCTCAACGGCCCGGGCGGAGAGCGCTACGGGCGCCTGATCGGGGAACGGCTGAGGGCCGCCGGCGTCCTACCATCCCAAGACGTCTGAAACGCGACCCGTTTGCTCGATGCCCGCTTCAGTTTAGATTATGCGTGTCACGGGGGAGCGCGGGCCATGGCGTCCATCTACATCATCGCACCGGAAACGGATTCGCAGACCAACTACCCGCGCATGGAGGCGCAGGACGGGCGCCTCGTCACGCAGACCGCGGCGATTTCGCTGACCACGGTGGCCGCGCTCGCGCCGGAGGATTTCCAGGTCCGACTGTGCGACGAGAATATCGACGCGGTCGATTTCGACGCCCCGGAAGACCTCATCGCGATCACCGCGAACGTGTCACAGGCCCGCCGCGCGATCGCGTTCGCCCGGCGCTTTCGCGCGCGCGGCAAGACCGTCCTGATGGGCGGACCCCATGTCTCGCTCGCCCCGCACCTGTTCGAGGGCGAGTCGGATTCGATCGTCGCGGGCGAGCTTGAAAGCATCGCCGCAGACGTGTTCGCAGACGCGCGCGCAGGTCGACTGAAGCCGCGCTACGACGCGCCGAAGGCGGACCTGGCCGCCTCCCCGGCGCCGCGCTGGGATCTTTATCCCAACGAGCGCGCGCTTCACGCCGTGGTTCAGACCAGTCGCGGCTGCCCGTTCGAGTGCAATTTCTGCGACGTGATCCAGTATCTGGGCCGGGTCCAGCGCCACAAGACGCCCGATCAGGTCGTGGGCGAGCTGCAGGCCGTCTACGATCTCGGCTACGGCCACGTGGCGCTCGCCGACGACAACTTCACCGTCTACCGCAAGCGCTGCCGCGCGCTGCTTGAAGCGATCCGCGACTGGAACGGGGCGGACGGGCGCGGCTATGTCACGATGGCCACGCAGATGTCGATCGATATCGCGCGCGACGACGACATCTTGCAGCTGTGCGCGGAGGCCGGGGTCCACGACGCCTTCATCGGGGTGGAATCGGTCAATCCGGACAGCCTGCAGGAGGCGCAAAAGCGTCAGAACCTGAATGTCGATCTGGTGGCGCAGCTCTCCAAGATCGTCGGCTACGGAATGCGCATCGAGACCGCGCTCATGGTCGGCTTCGACCATGACGACACAACGATCTTCCAGCGCCAACTGGAGTTCTGCGAGTCCGTGCCGGTCACCGGCTTCAACATCTCCACCCTCGTCGCCCCGGTGGCCACGCCGCTGTATGAGCGCATCAAGGCCGAAGGCCGTCTGATCGGCGACGAGATCAGCGCCCAGTTTCCCGGCCCCAACCTCGTGACGAATTTTCAGCCCGCGCAGATGAGCGTGGACGAGCTTTATGTCGGCGCACGCTGGCTGGTGAACCGCGTGCTGGCGCCGGACTTTTTCCTGTCGCGCTTTGAACACCTGGCCCGCGTCCTCGGCCCGAACCCGTTCGCGCTCAAGGGCGTGCCGCGCCATCGCCATGAGAGCCGGCGCCTCGCCCACGGGCTCTACATGAGCACCCTGCGCGCGGTGATGCGCGCCGAGCCTGACGCCGCCGACGCGATCGGCAAGGCCATGGCGATCATCCGCCGGGCCGATCCGGCCGTGCGCGACGGGCTGAGCGACGCGCTCAGCCACTACGTGCTGACCGTCGCGGGCTTTCGCCGGCGGGGCCTTTACGATCCTGAGTGGGCGACGGCCGCTGCGCCGCCCTTCGGGAGGGCGCGCGCGTCGGAGCGCCTCGCAGCGCTGGAGACGGTCGCCGCAGCCGAGTGAGCCGGGGCGGCGAAGCGCCTATTCCGCCGCGACCGGCAGGCCGGCGCGTTCTCGCGGCTCCAGCACGAAGATGCGCCCGGCGGTGTCGACCATGTCGAGCCAGCGCTCGAACGCGGTGATATCGGCGAGATTTTCGGGGCGCGGCTCGAACTTCGAGGACCAGCCGCCGGAATAGATCCGGCATTGGGAGCAATCGATGTCGAAGGTGCAGCACTTCACCTCGACCGACTTCAAGTCCGCGGTGTGATAGCGCAGCGGCTCCTTGATGCGCGAATGGCAGTCGGTCGCCACGCCCTCTTCGTCGAGCGCGTAGCGCGGGCCCGGCGCGGTCGACCAGTCATTGTAGGCGTGGCTGTAGACGATGGTCTCGGGGAAGTCCGTCATCAGATCGGCGACCAGGCGGCGCGCCTCGGCCAGCGTCTCCTCGTCGAAGCAGGCGTTGTCCTCGGCCGAGGAGATGCGGAAATAGCGCCGGTCGTTCGCCTCGCGCGCGGCGAGTTTGGAGAGATAGGCGCTCGTGGGCGAGTACATGTTGAAGGTCATCGGCAGGCCGTGCTCGCGGCACAGCTGAGCGGCGCGGCGCGCCCCGGCGAGATTCCAGCTTGAGAGCGTGTAGACCACGAGCGCGCGCGGATCGCCGGTGTAATTCTTCAGCGCCTTGCCGAACACGCCCGCGCCGCGAAGACGCGCATCCTCCTCCACGTCCCCGGACCAGACCGAGATGGAGATGCGCATGTCGATCTCGCGATCGATCTTGATCGTGCCGTTCGTGCCCACGTTGGCGTGGGGGAAGAGCCCGTTGGCGGCGTGCAGGCGGGCGGGCTCCATGGCCGG
>CAZKBB010000050.1:0-20962 GCA_964550935.1 uncultured Caulobacterales bacterium | reverse complement strand
ACTTGTGACCCCTACGATGTCAACGTAGTGCTCTGACCAACTGAGCTACGCGCCCGCACCTCGAAGGGAGGCGGACCTATAGCCTCGCAGGCGCGCGCTTTCAAGCGCGCCGCGCGTTCGGTTTTCACTGAAAGTCAGGCGCTTCAGGCGGCCTCGACGGCGCGGGCGACCTCGTCGACCAGATCGCGCAGGTGGAAGGGCTTGGAGAGCACCTTCGCATCCTTGGGCGCGTTCGCGCCGGCGTTCAGCGCGACCGCCGCAAAGCCGGTGATGAACATGATCTTCAGGCCGGGATCGACTTCGGCCGCGCGACGCGCCAGCTCGATGCCGTCCACGCCGGGCATGACGATGTCGGTGAGCAGAAGGTCGAACTTGCCGGCCGCCTCGCCGAGCGCGCTCACGCCTTCCTCGCCGTCGGCCACCTGGTCGACCTCGTGACCGGCGCGCTTGAGCGCCTTGGCCAGGAAATCGCGCATGGAATCGTCGTCTTCGGCGAGAAGAATCCGGGCCATAGAGCCTCTCCGCAGTCACATCCCCGTTGGACCTTGTGTGTAGCAGCCCAAAGTAAAGGTCCGCTGAACGATGGTTCGCCCGTTCGCATTGACCCGCGGCGCAGCGCAGTGATCATGGACCCATGACCGGATTGGACGACACCACTCCACCTGAGCCGGACCGCTCGCCGGTCGAGGTCGCGCGGCCCTGCGCCGCGCCGACCGGGTTCGTGTTCGCCTCGCCGCACTCCGGCCAGGACTATCCCGGTGACTTCCTGGCGCGTTCGGTTCTGCCGTTGCGCCTCTTGCGCCGCTCCGAAGACGCCTATGTCGACGCGCTTTACGCCGACGCGCCGCTGCATGGCGCGCCGCTGGTGCGTGCGAGGTTTCCAAGGGCTTTCGTGGACCCCAACAGGGCCGCGACCGAGCTCGATCCGGCGATGTTCACCGGCGGCCCGCCTCCCGGGGCCTGGGCGCCGTCCTCGCGCGCATCCGCCGGGCTCGGCGTCATTCCGCGCCTGGCCGCGGACGGGCGCGCGATTTACGCCGGCAAGCTGGACTACGCCGAGGCGCGCGCCCGGCTGAAGGCGTATTACGCGCCCTACCACGCCGCGCTGTCGCACGAGATCGAGCGGGCGCGCGAGGCGTTCGGCTCGGCGATCGTGATCGACTGCCACTCCATGCCCTCGGCCAGCGCGCGCGGAGCGGACGTGGTTCTCGGCGACCGGTTCGGCGCCTCGTGCGCGCGCGGGTTAGTCGCCGCAGCGGAGGCGGCCTTCCGTGAGGCCGGCTTCGCCGTGGCGCGCAACCGGCCCTATGCGGGCGGTTTCACAACCGAGCATTACGGCCGGCCTGAGGCCGGCGTTCACGTGCTGCAGGTGGAGATCAATCGCGGGCTCTACATGAATGAAGGCCGCGTCGAGCCCCATGGCGGCTTCGATCGCCTGAAGTCGGCGCTCTCGGACTGGATGCGCACTCTGACCGTCGGGCGCGGCGGCGCGGACCTGCAGGCCGCGGAGTAAGCGGTGCGCCTTTGAGCCCGCCTGCGGCGGCGCGTCTTGAATTTATCACAGACTGAGTTCAAAAGGCGGCTCGGACACGCTAGGAATGTCCATACAAATTTCTAGATTCGCTCACGCATCGTGACGGTGTGTATCTTGCACGTTGAATCGGGCGCGACAGTTAAGTTGAGGAAAGTGGGCATGACCAACGAGATCGACCACCACGTGGGCAAGCGCCTGCGCCGGCGTCGCCGCCTTCTCGGGCTGACCCAGCAGCAACTCGCGGAGTCCGTGGGCATCCGCTTCCAGCAGGTTCAAAAGTATGAGTGCGGCGCCAACCGCGTCAGCGCCAGCCGGCTGTTCGAGCTCGCCGAGGCGCTCGACGTGCCCGTCCAGTATTTCTACGAAGGCCTCGACATGCGCGGGGAGTCCGCCGCGCCTGACGGCGAGGAGCTCGCCCCCGACATCTTGTCCCAGAAAGAGACCGTGGACCTGGTGCGCGCCTATTACAGGCTGGCCGAGCGCCCGCGCCGGCGCCTTCTGGAGCTGGCCAAGTCGCTTGACCCCCATCAGAAAGGCCGCGACGACGAGGTCGCGTAAGGGACAGGGCGCATGCCCCATCTCGACGCTGATCTGACCCTCGCCGGCGCGCTGGCCGATGCGGCCCGCGAGGCCGGATCGGCGCTGTTCCGCTCCGGGCTCGCCGCCGACGACAAGTCGCGAAGAGACGGGGCCGGGCCCGGCGACTACGACCCCGTCACCGAAGCCGACCGGCGCATCGAAGCGGCCATCGTCTCGGCGCTCGCCACGGCGCGCCCCGATGACGGCGTGCTTGGCGAAGAGGGCGCTGAGCGGCCCTCGCGCTCCGGGCGGACCTGGGTGATCGATCCGATCGACGGCACGCGCGCCTTCGTCGCCGGGCTTCCCACCTGGTGTGTTCTGATCGCGCTGTGCGATGAGGACGGTCCGGCGCTGTCGGTCATCGACCAGCCCTTCACCGGTGAGCGCTTCTACGGCGCGGACCGGGCGAGCTTGCGTGGCGCCTGGCTTGAGCGCGGCGGTTCGCGCGAGCCGATCCGCGCCGGCGAGACCCGGCGTCTCGACGAAGCCGTGCTCAGCACGACCGATCCGGACTTGTTCGACGCCGATGAGCGCGCTGCGTTCGATCGGGTGCGAACCGCCGCACGGCTGACGCGCTACGGGCTGGACGCCTACGCCTACGCCGCGCTGGCGCTCGGCGGGATTCACCTCGTGGTGGAGGCGGGGCTGAAGCCCTGGGACGTGTGCGCCCTCGCGCCGGTGGTGCGCGGGGCGGGCGGCGTGATCAGCGCCTGGGACGGCGGGGCCATGCGCGAGGGCGGGCGCGTGGTGGCCGCCGCGACGCCGCAGCTGCACGAGGCGGCGCGCGACAGGCTCAGCGCCTAGCCGTCGAACCGCGCGCTGACCGGCGCACGGCCGAACTCCACCGCTTCAACCTCGCGGAAGGCCCGCTTTCGAAGCGGCAAGGTGACGGTGTCTTCGCGCACCGGCAGCGCCCTTCGCGTTCCGTCCGGGTTCACCGCCCAGGCCTCGGGGGCGGGGCCGTCGAAGGTGAACACCACCGCCTGCATGCGCGGAGCGAACAGCGCCGCGACGCCGGCGACCTCGCGCATGGCTCGGTTGGCCTGTCCGGCCCCGGCCCGCAGCGCCGCGGCGTCGTAGCGCGTCTGCAACGGTTCAGCCGGTCGCAGCTCCATCGTCACCGACATGGACCCCGGCGGCGCCGCGACGCGCACCTCAGCGTCTTCAAACAGCTCAAGCGGGGGCGGATCGAGCGCGGTGTCGGGATGGGCGCCGAGCGGTGAGATCGACCCGTCAGGGCCTTCAAGCCAGAGCCGCCAGCCTTCGGGCCCGTCGACACGATGGACCATCACGAAGCCGTCGCGCTCGTCTTCCGGCAGGCCCAGATACTCCGGCCAGTAGGTGAAGAGCCGATCCAGCGCGACGGTGCGCATCTGCGCCAGGTCGGCCGGGTCCGGGGTCTGCGGCGCAGGCTGAGCCTGCAGCGCGGCGGCGGCGAGCAGCGCAGCGAGCATCACTCTCGCGCCTCCTCGTAGGTCCCGTCCTCCGCCTCGCTCTCGGCTGCATCGCCACCTTCGACGGGTTTTCTAAAGCGAAGCGTCATGCGATCGGACTCTCCAATCCGGTCATACGGCGCCCGGTTGAAGTCGGGGTCCTCCGGCTCGCCGGGCGGGGCCGTGCGCGCCACCGGCGGCAGGGTCCACACGCCGAAGGGATGGTCGGCGTCGTCGTCCGGATTCGCGTTGAGCTCGCTTGAGGCCTCAAGGACGAAGCCCGCCTCTTCGGCCAGCGCGATCACGTAGTCCTCCTGCACATAGCCGCTCGATGCGCGCGGGTCCTGGACCCGCGTGGCGGGCAGGCGATGCTCCACCACGCCGAGCACCCCGCCGGGTTTGAGCGCCTCGTGGAAGTCGGCGAAGGCCTTCTCCGCCCAGCCGCGCGCCATCCAGGAATGCACGTTGCGGAAGGTGATCACCGCGTCGGCGGTCCCCGGCGTCACGATCGGCCCGGTCTCAGGACCCATCTCGGCGAGTTCGATTTCGCCGTGGGTGGGCTGGTCCATGCGCGCCAGGAAGCGCTCGCGGAAGGCGACGCCGCGCTCGTCCCCGGTTTCGACCGGCCACCAGGCGGCCACGTAAGTCCCGCCGTTGGACGCGACCCAGGGCGCCAGGATGTCGGCGTACCAGCCGCCGGCCGGCCAGATCTCCACCACCGCGCCTGACGGGTCGATCTGAAAAAAATCCAGCGTCTCGGCCGGATTGCGCCAGGGATCGCGCGCGGCGCGGTCGCCGCGCCACTCGCCCGATGTGGCCCAGTCCAGCGTGCCCGGCTCCGGTCCGATGCGCATCTCGGTGGTCCCGGTTTCAGATGCGCTGTCCTGGCCCGCTTCAGCCTCCGGCAAGCTCTCGCTCTGCTCGGCCGCCTCCGGCTCGGCGTCCTCAGGCGCGCCGCAGGCGGCGAGCGAAAGCAGGGCGGCTGAAGCGAAGAGGGCGCGGCGCAGCGTCATGGTCGAGGTCCTTCCAAAAGCCGTCTTGGCGCTTGAGGGCTTGGGTGCGGAGAATACCAGCCGAACGCCGGGCGCCCAGCGCCTGCATGCATCCGCTCGCGACCGGCGCTTGGGGCGATGAGCGCCACCTCTTGCACCGGTGAGAGGACATTCCTACCTCGATTTCAGCGGCGAGGCCGATACGGGTCGCCGCTGAACACAGGTGATCCGGCGCCGCTGACGGGCCGGGTCGAGACTTTGAAACCGCATGTATCGCTTGATGGAGGATACCTCATGCGCACGATCGACTTTTCGCCCCTGTACCGCACCATCGTCGGCTTCGACCGTCTGGCCGACATGATGGACTCCGCCTCCAAGCAGGAGACTGTGGCGGGCTATCCCCCGTACAACATCGAACAGCTCGGCGAGAACGAGTACCGCATCGAACTCGCCGTCGCCGGCTTCTCCGAGGACGATCTCGACGTGAGCGTCCAGGAGAACGTGCTCAGCGTCACCGGCGGCCGAGACGCGCACGCCGAACCCGGCGACGAGCGCAACTATCTGCACCGCGGCATCGCGGAGCGCTCTTTCGAGCGCCGCTTCCATCTGGCCGACCATGTGCAGGTGCGCGACGCGGAGCTGAAGCACGGCCTGCTCTCAATCCGGCTCGAGCGCGAAGTGCCCGAGACTGAAAAGCCGCGCACGATCGCCATTAACGGCGAGGCCAGCGCCAAGCTGATCTCCGGCGAGAAGTCCGCCGCCTGATCGCTGACCGGCAAGGGCGGCGCGGGATCGCTCCCGCGCCGCCCGCTTGTCACTTTTTCCAACATCATGGCTGCGCGCCGCACGGCGTGCGCCTTTGTTTCGCCGGCGGCGCGTCCGGACCGGCCCTTGGGGTTCGCTAGTGAGACGGTCTCAGGAGCGCCCACATGTTATCGTTGGTGGGCAGGTTGACGCCGAACGGGGGCTCCTGAACGGAATAACCGGCAGTTTCGGCGAGTCGGGACAGGCTGCTCCATGTAAAATAATTGACGTGATCGGGCAGGCGCACGCCGCACCAGTTCTCTCCCATCACGGCCGCATTCCAGGACCCGTAATTGGGCACCTTCACGACAACGAGCCCGTCCGGGCGCATTTTCGGCATGAGGCGGGCCAGGACCTCGCGGGGCGACGGCTCGTGCTCAAGATAAGAGTTGAGCATCGCCGCGGCGAAGAACCCGTCTTCGAACTCGGTCAGACCCGACAGCGAATCCCGGCTCGCGCAACGCCCGCCCCGCGCGGCGAACGCCTGGTCGGCGCACCGGGCCAGGTTAGGCGCGATCTCAACCCCGTAAGGGGTAAAACGTTCGCTCAGCGGCAGGGCGTGCCCGCCATCGCCGCATCCTAGATCCAGCACCGGGCCGGGCTTGGCGAATTTTTCCACGAAGGCGCGGGTCTCCGGCCGGGCGAAGAGATGCAGACGCCAACGGGTCTTCTCATCAAGCCATTGAACGATCGGCTGCTTTTGCTTACGCCGACGTTTTTCGAGTTCGACGGTCTTATCCCAGGCGAACTCGTCGGTGAACGCTTCGAGCGCAGGCACGGTCGGCAGATAGACGAACGCGCACACGGCGCACTTGGCGACCGCCCAGCCATCACGCTCGAGTCCGACCGGTCTCGTCTCGCTGGAGCCGCAGTTAGGACACCGGCGCTCGACCAGCGCTCGTGACCCGGCTTTTTCACTGGTTCCGGTTTCCATCGACGCCTTCGTCCTTTGCAGCTCCCGATTTTACGCACGCTACTGTGAGCTCACGGCGGTGTGTAGTCCGGGGACGTCCCGGTCTCACAACCGCCTTAGTCGAGGGAAAGCTCGCGTTTCAGCGCCTCAATCTCCGACAGCCAGGCGTTCGCGCTGGCGTCGGACGGGGCGCGCCAGTCCCCGCGCGGGCTGAGCGATCCGGCCGAGGTGACTTTCGGGCCGTTGGGCATGGCCGAGCGCTTGAACTGGCTGGAGGCGTAGAAGCGCTTTGCGAAGACCTCAAGCCATTTCACGATCTCGCCGGCGTCATAGGCGCGCCGGTCGGCAGAGGCGGCGTGGTCGGGCCAGCGGCCCCGATCCTTGTCGCCCCAGGCGGCGTGGGACAGAAAGGCGATCTTGGCCGGGCCGAAGCCGAAGCGCGCGGCGTAGTGCAGGTTGAAGTCCTGCAGCGGGTAGGGCCCGATCGCGTCCTCGGTCGACTGGATCGCGCCTGCCTCGCCGGCTGGCACGAGCTCGGGCGAGATCTCGGTGGACAGAATGCGCTCCAGCACGCCTGAGACCGCGCGCCCGAAGGTCTCGCGCTCGGCCACCCAGTGGATCAGGTGCTGGATCAGCGTCTTGGCGACGCCGGAATTGACGTTGTAGTGGGCCATCTGGTCGCCGACGCCGTAGGTGCACCAGCCCAGCGCCAGCTCGGATAGGTCCCCGGTTCCGATCACCAGCCCGCCATGGTGGTTCGCCAGGCGGAAGAGATAGTCGGTGCGCAGCCCCGCCTGCACGTTCTCGAAGGTGACGTCGTAGGTCTTTTCGCCCTTGGAGTAGGGGTGGCCGATATCCTCCAGCATGCGCTCGGCGGCGGGACGGATGTCAATCTCCTGATGGCTGACGCCGAGGCCCTTGATGAGCGCGAGCGCGTTCTCGCGCGTGGCCTCGCTCGTGGCGAAGCCGGGCAGGGTGAACGCGCGGATGTTCGCGCGCGCCAGGCCCAACCGGTCGAAGGCCTTGGCTGCTACGATCAGGGCCTGGGTGGAATCGAGCCCGCCGGACACCCCGATGACGCCGGTCTTGATGCCGGTCGCACGCAGGCGCTGGGCGAGGCCTGAGACCTGGATGTTGTAGGCCTCGAAGCAGTCCTCATCGAGGCGCGCCTTGTCGTCGGGCACAAAGGGATAGCGTTCGATCTCGCGCACCAGAGGAACGTCGCGCTTGAGCGGGGGCTCCAGCCGGAAGGCGATCTTGCGCATGTTGCGCGCCTCGCGCGCCACCGCGTCGCGATAGGTGGACTGGCGGATGCGGTCCTGCCCGATGCGCTCCAGATCGATGTCGGCGTAAATTTCAGAGCCGTCCTGCACGAAGCGCTCGCTCGCCGCGACGCACTCGCCGAGCTCGTAGGCGGTGAGTTGGCCGTCCCAGGCCAGATCGGTCGTGCTCTCGCCGGGCCCGGCCGCGGCGAAGACATAGGCCGCCTGCAGCCGGCGCGATTGCGCCTCGCACAACGCGGCCCGGTCGCGCGACTTGCCGACCGTGGCGTTGGACGCGGACATGTTCAAAAGCACGCGCGCGCCGGCGAGCGCGCCGAACACGGACGGCGGCAGCGGGCTCCACAGATCCTCGCAGATCTCGATATGCAGCGAGAGGCCGGGAAGGTCTTCGGCGTCGAACAGGAGATCGGCTCCGAACGGGGCGGTCCGGCCGGCGAAGGCGATCTCGTCGCTCAGGGCGCCGGTCGCGTCGGCGAACCAGCGTTTTTCGTAGAACTCGCGATAGTTCGGCAGATAGCTTTTGGGGGCGACGCCCAGAAGCTCGCCGCGATGGATGACGAGCGCGCAATTGAAGACCTGCTCGCCTGCGCGCACAGGCGCGCCGGCGACGATCACGGGCAGAAGCTTGCGCGAGGCCTCGATCAGCGCCTGCGCACCGGCCTCGGCCGCATCCAGCAGCGCCGTCTGGTGATGCAAGTCATCGATCGCATAGCCGGTCAGCGACAGCTCGGGAAACAGCGCGACCGCGGCGTGACGCTCGTCGGCGGCCCTGGCGCGCTCGATCAGGCGCTGCGCGTTGACCGCTGGATCGGCGACCGCGACAGGAGGCGCGAACACGGCGATGCGCGCCATGGCGTGGCGGTAGAGATTGTCGAAAGCGGCCATGGGGCCTCGCGGCGGCTCGGAACGGCGGGTTCGGCGCGGCGGATCAGGCGGGTCTCGCCGACCCCTTTTGCTCAGTTTGAGTATTTACGGGGCGCGCGGCCCGACGGCAACCGCGCTCAGGCGGCGTCATCGTCCACATCCACCGCCCCGGCGATGTCGGTGACCGCTCCGGCGAAGCCAGGCGGCAGCATGACGCCGGTGAAGCAAGCCCCCGGAAAGCGCGCGCCCTTGGCGTTCGCCCGGTCGAACGTAGCGTAGGAGAGGTCCGACCCGGCGGCGTTCAGGCTGCGAAGATCGGCGCGGGAAAGATCGGCGTAGCGAAGCTGAGCCGCAGCGACCGAGGCTGGCAGCATCCGGTCGCCTGGAAGAAGCAACGGCCCCAACTTGGCGCCTGAGAGATCGGCGTTGTTGAGCCGGGCGCCGGAGAGATCGGCCCCGCGCAAATCCGCGCCGGCCAGCTTGGCCATGCGCAGATCGGCGCGCTCGAGCCGGGCGCCCTGCAGCTGCGCGCCTTCAAGATCGAGCCCGTAGAGCGTCGCGCCGCGCGCGTGAAAGGCGGTGAGCTTGCGGCCTTTAAGGGACTTCAACGGGCGCAGGTCCTTGCCGTCGAAGGTGGAGGGCTTGCCTTCCGCCCCGTCAGTCTCGCACCAGCGCGCATGGGCCTGAAGCGCGTCGATCGTCTCCTGCGCGTCCGCGGCGACCTGGTCGCCTCGCGGTTCGTCGGTGAGCGCGCCGTCGGTCTTGGCGCCCTCCAGCTTGGCGCGGGTGAGGTTCACGCCCACAAGCACCGTGTCGGAGAGGTCCGCCTCGCACAGATCCGCGCCGCCGAGATCGGCGCCTTCCAGGTTCGCGCCCGGGAAGCGCGAGCCGCGCAAGTTCGCCTTGGCGAGGTTGGCGCCGATCAGCACGGCGTCGGTGAAGTCGGCCTGCTGGGCGACCGCGCCTGCCATCTTGGAGTTTTTCAGGTTGGCGCCGGTGAAGTTCGCCTCGCCGAGCTCGCCGGCCTTTTGCTTGTGCTTGATCACTGCGAGGCCGCGATCATTGTCGACCTGGGCGATCATGCCCTCGCGCATGTCGGCTTCGGCGAGATCGGCGCCGATCAGGTTCGCCCCGCGCAGGATGGCGCCGCGCATGTCGGCGCGCTTAAGATCGGAGCCGGAGAGGTTGGCGCGTCGAAGGTCGCTGGCGAACAATACCGCGCCGACCAGGATCGAGCCGCAAAAGTGCGCTCCGCCAAGCATTGCGCCTGAAAAGTCCGCGCCCGACAGGTCGTAGCCTGAGAAGTCGAGGCCCTCGAGCAGCTTGAACGAGAAGTTCGCGCGCGCGCCATTGGGACGGGCCGAGAGAAAGCGCTCGTGGCGCTGACACACATTGTCCACCTCGGCCTGGGTCAGGCGTTGGAAGACTACGGGGCGGCCGATCATCTTGGGTTCAGCGCCTTCGGCTGGGTTGTCCGCACATAGAAGCCGTCAGGCTAAACCGAGTGCGATTAACAGCCGGTTTCGGGTGTTCGCCGCGGCGCGCGCACGCGCGTCAGCCCCGCCGCGCCGAGCCGTTTCAGCGCGGCCGCCTCGCTCTCTCCGGGCTCCGGCGCGAAATCCGCATCGAACAGAGCCGGTCTTGGATCGACGGCAAGCAGCGCCTCGCCGGTGGCGATCCTGTGGAAGAAGCCGGCGTTGAGCGCCTGCGCCTGGGCTTCGCGAAGGCCCGTCTCGACGTCGATCCCGGCCGCTTCAAGCCGGGCCCGGCCGCGACCGTCCACCAAAGCGAACGGATCAAGGCAGGCGATGACCACGCGAGCGGGCTCGGCTGCGATCAAGGCGTCCGCGCAGGGCGGCGTCGCGCCGTGATGGGCGCACGGCTCCAGCGTGACGTAGACGTCCGCGCCGCGCGCGGCCGCGCCGGCCTGATCAAGCGCGATGCGCTCGGCGTGCGGTCGGCCCCCGGGGGCGGTCGCGCCGGCGCCGACGATGCGCGCGTCCTTTACGATCACACAGCCGACTGCGGGATTGGGCGCGGTCGAGCCCAGCGCCTGAAACGCGAGCGAGAGCGCCGCATCCATGAAGCGGATGTCGGCGAGCCGGCTCACGGCGCCGGGGGCAGGGGCTTGGCGCGGTCGAAATCAAGATAGGCCGCGGCGCGCGGCGTGACGCCGTCGAGCTCGATCGCGAGCGGGTTACCGGTCGGCACCTCGTAGCCCATGATCGCCTCGTCGGAGACCTTGAACAGCTGTTTGACCAGGGCGCGCAGAGAATTGCCATGGGCGGTGACGATCACGTCCTCGCCGGCCTTCAGCTTCGGGGCGATCTCGGCGTCGAAATAAGGCGAGACCCGCTCAAGCGTGGTCTTCAGGCTTTCACTGGTCGGCAGGATGGCGGGATCGAGCCCGGCATAGCGCGGATCAAAGCGGGGATGGCGCTCATCGTCCAGGCCCACCGGGGGCGGGGGCGTATCGTAGGAGCGCCGCCAGATCTTAACCTGCTCCTCGCCGTGCTTCTCGGCGGTCTCGGCCTTGTCTAGCCCGGCGAGCGCGCCGTAATGGCGCTCGTTCAGGCGGTAGTCCTTCGTGACCGGGATCCACACCCGGTCCATGGCGTGAAGCGCGATCCACAGCGTGCGCACCGCGCGGGTCAGGACGCTGGCGTAGGCGCGCGCCGGCTCAAGCCCGGCTTCGCGCATCAGCGCGCCGGCGCGCCGGGCCTGCGCCTCGCCCTCCTCGGTCAGGTCCACATCGACCCAGCCGGTGAAGCGGTTCTCGAGATTCCAGGCGCTCTGGCCGTGGCGCAGCAGGATCAGGCGGGACATGGGCGCGAAGGGCCTCCGTAGGCGTGGTTGTCGGGAACCGCGCCGGGTTTAGCGCCGGTCCGGCGCTGCGTCGAGGTCCGCTCGGCCTCGTCCGGCCCGGGTCTTGCGTCGCACGCCTGCGCGCGCCACGCTGTCCGGCCTGACGATCGCGGACAGGCGCCTTGCGGGGCGCGAGATGAAACAAGACGCGCCGCGGCGCATGAGGGTGGGTGGTGAAACGCAAGATCCTGACGCTGGCTGAAGGCGGCGACGCCCGCCGTCTGGACGAGCTCGTCGCGCGCTTCACCGCGCAGCTCGCCAACGTGTCGGATGAGTGCGTCTTCTATACGCGCGATCTGGACGCCGGCCCTCTCGCGCGCGTCATCGAGACCGAGACCCAGGAGACGCTCGACCGCTTCGTCGCCTTCGTCGAACCTCACATGCGCACGCGCTGAGGCGGGGCGGCGCCTTGACCGGGCGCCCGGGCGCGCAGAAAACGCGCCCCGACGCGAAGGACATCTCCAGGAGAGCGCCATGCACAGCGACATCCGGCCGAACACGTGGGAATTCGAGACCCAGGCGCTGGTCAAGCCCACCGGCTTTCGCGAGTACGACGCGCGCTGGTGGTTCGGACACCCGGGCTCCGACCGCGCCCCTGAGATCAATCTTTACGGCGTTCAGGCGCTGGGCCTCGGGCTCGGCACGCTGATCCATGAGCTCGGCAAGCCGCCGCGCATCGTCGTAGGTCACGACTTCCGCGGCTACTCGCTGGGCGTGAAGCAGGCTCTGACCCTCGGTCTGATGAGCGCAGGCATCGAGGTCAACGATATCGGGCTCGCCCTCTCGCCGACGGCCTATTTCGCCCAGTACGACCTCGATATCCCGTGCGTGGCGATGGTCACCGCCAGCCACAACGCCAACGGCTGGACCGGCGTGAAGATGGGCGTGGAGCGCCCGCTCACCTTCGGCCCGGACGAGATGAGCCGGTTAAAGGCCATCGTGCTCGGCGAGGAGGGCGTGACGCGCCCCGGCGGCGCCTATCAGTTCCACAACGGCGTGCGCGAGCGCTACATCGCCGATCTCGCCGAGGGCGTCTCAATCACGCGCAAGCTGAAGGTCGTCGCAGCCTGCGGCAACGGCACGGCCGGCGCCTTCGCGCCCCAGGCGCTCGAGGCTATGGGCGTGGAGGTGATCGCGATGGACTGCGATCTCGACCACACCTTCCCGCGCTACAATCCGAACCCGGAAGACATGGCGATGCTCCACGCGCTCGCAGAGCAGGTCAGGGCGCACGGCGCGGACGTGGGCCTGGCCTTCGACGGGGACGGCGACCGGTGCGGCGTGGTCGACGACACCGGCCAGGAGATCTTCGCCGACAAGGTCGGGCTCATGCTCGCGCGCGATCTTTCCGCCGAGCATGAGGGCGCGACCTTCGTGGTCGACGTGAAGTCCACCGGCCTGTTCGCCACCGATCCGGTGCTCCAGGCGAACGGCGCGAAGACCAAGTACTGGAAGACCGGCCATTCCTACATCAAGCGCCATGCGAACCAGCTCGGCGCGCTGGCGGGCTTTGAGAAGTCCGGCCACTTCTTCCTGCAGCCCCCGGTGGGGCGCGGCTATGACGACGGGCTCGTCGCCGCACGCCGCATCCTGGAGATGCTCGACAACAATGCGTCGAAGTCCATGAGCGAGCTGAAGGCCGCCCTGCCGGTCAGCTACGGCTCGCCGACCATGAGCCCAACCTGCGCGGACGAGGTGAAGTACGACGTGGTCGAGCGCATCGTGGCCGACTTCAAGACGCTCAAAAACGACGGCGCCCTGTTCGCAGGGCGCAAGATCACCGACATCAACACCGTCAACGGCGTGCGCTTCACGCTGGAGGGCGGCGCCTGGGGCCTGGTGCGCGCCTCGTCGAACACGCCCAACCTCGTGGTTGTGATCGAAAGCCTGAGCTCCAAGGACGACGTCTCCGCGATCTTCGACGCGATCAAGGGCGAGCTTGCCAAGCACGACGAGATCGGCGGCTTCGACCAAGAGCTCTGAAAAGCCCCCTGCTGAAGTGGGGCGATACGCGTAAAGCGCGATTAATCAACACTCGCCACATTCGCTCACCGAACAGGGTTAGCGACATGTCGTCGGGAGTTGGCTCGTGCCTCACAGCGTCTCCGGTCTGCGCCTTTCAAGCGGGTTGAGGCCTGTATCGCGCCTTAGGCGCGTCTCGGCCTTCGTGCCCGCGCCTGGCGTCACGCCGCCCCCGGGCGAGCGCGCGCGCACCGTGTTCGACAACGGCGAGCCCGTATCGGCCGGCGCCGACTTGGCCGGAGCCGCCTCGGCGCGCGCGCCGGCGTTCGGCGGCGTCGAGGTCTCCGACAGCATGGGCGAAATTCCCCTCGGGGTTCGGCTCATGCTGGCCTTCCTGACGATCGGCTTCCTGGCGATTTCCGGGGCGTTCGTGGCCAATCTCCAGATCGGTCAGATCGTCGGCGCCGGCGATGCGGCCGAGGCCACGGCGGGCCGGGCCCAGCTGATCACCTTCGCCATGGCCGGCGCGACCGCGCTTCTGGCCGTCGTGCTCGGGGTGCTGATCACGCGCTCGATCGCGGGCCCGGTCACCGAGATCACCGAGGCGATGGACCGGCTCTCCTCCGGAGACACCTCCGCCGCGCTGCCCAAGCGCCTCGGCGGCGACGAGATCGGGCGCATGACGCGCGCGATCGCGGTGTTCCGCGATCAGGCCCTGAAGGTTCAGGCCCTGACCGCCGAGCGCGAGCGCGAGCGCCTCGAAGAGGAGGCCAAGCGCGAGGCCCTGCGCGGCCAGCTCGCCGAGCGCCTGCAGGCCGCCGTCGGCGAACAGGTCGAGCAGGTCAAGCACGAGGTCGCCGCCATGCGCGATCTCTCCACGCGCATGGTCGACAGCCAGAGCGCGGCCATCGAACGCTCCGGCGAGATGAGCGAGGCGGCCGAAGACGGGCTGAAGCTCGCCATGGGCTTCGCCGATGCGGTGGAGCGGCTCTCAGCGGCCACCTCCTCCATCCAGCAGCGTGTGGAGGAAGGCGCCCAGCTCTCCGCCGAGGCGGCCGAGCGCGCCGGCGAGACTGACGCCGACATCGCCGCCCTGGTGGCCGCGGCCGACGACATCAGCCGGGTCACCGACCTGATCAGCGAGATCGCCGGACAGACCAAGATCCTCGCGCTCAACGCGCAGGTCGAGGCGATGCGCGCCGGTCAGGCCGGCGCCTCCTTCATCGTCGTGGCCGAAGAGGTGAAGACCCTCTCCTCGCGCACCAGCGACGCGGTCGCGGAGGTCTCCCGTCAGGTGGACCAGATCCGCGATCGCACCGGCCGGACCGCCGGCAAGGTGCGCGCGATCATCGACAGTGTCGGCGCGATCGACGGAGCAGTGCGCGAGATCTCAGGCGCGGTCGCCGAACAGCTTACCGAAGCGCGGCGCATCGCCGAAGACGCCGCGACGTCGCGCGAACGCCACGAGCGCGTGGGCGGCGCGATCCAGGCGCTGCGCGAAGACGCCGAAACCACCAGCGAAGCCGCGCGCCGGGTCGACGCCGGCGCAGAGGCCGTGCGCGAGCGCGTCGAGACGCTGGACGGAGAATTCTCCGGCTTCCTGCAACAGTCCCGAACCGCCTGAGCCTGAATCACACGCCCCTCGATGGAGACCGCCATGGACGCCACCTTCCTGCCCTTGCTGGTCCAGTACAGCTTCTGGATCGCCTTTTCCGCCATGACCGCCGGCGCGGTCTACTTCGCCCTGGAACGCCAGTGCCTCGCGGTGGAGTATCGCCCTGTGGCCACGCTCGCCGCCGCGCTGGTGGTGATCGCGGCGATCAACTACTGGACCATGAAGGACTTCGCCCTGACCCCGGTCGACGGCGAGGTCGTTTTCCCCACCCACTTCCGCTATGTCGACTGGGTGCTGACCACGCCGTTGCTGCTGGCGATCATCCCGATCCTGTTGCAGATGGAGCGCGGAGCCGGCGCCCTCATGGCCAAGCTGATCGTCGCCGACGTGATCATGATCGTGACCGGCTATGTGGGCGAGACCTCGATCAATGCGGGTCTGTTCCCCACGACGGTCGGCTGGATCTTCTACGCGGTCGGGTGCCTGGCCTTCGTCTACATCGTGTTTACGCTCTACGCCTCGATGAGCGCGGCCGAGGCCCAGCTGCCTGAAGAGCGCGCCGCGGCGGTGCGCACGCTGAAGATCTTCGTCGCGGTGGGCTGGCTGATCTACCCGCTCGGCTTCTTCATCACGCTGATCGGCGACGGGGTCGGCGCGGCGCTGACGCGCGAGCTGATCTACAACGTGGCCGACATCGTCAATAAGGTCGGCTTCTGCATCATCGCGGTGCGCGCGGCGAAGATGGCGAGCTATGTGCGCGCCGACTACGCCGCCCAGCCGGCCGAGTAGTCCGACCTGAAACCTGAGTGAAGCGGCGCGCCGGACTTCCCGGCGCGCCGTTTTCCGTTCAGCCGCCGAGCCGGGCGGTGCAGACGTTCACCGCGGCGGGGCCGTCCTGGATCGCCTCGATGGTGTCGAAGGCGAGCAGGTGGAGATCGCTGGAGAGCACGTCGACGCCGAGCCGGGCGAGCTCGGCGTAGATCGAGGCGTCGCCGCTCTCTTCCACCTCGCCGTCCATATACCAGAGCGATCCGAAGGCGACCGGCACGTCCTCCTCGTGCAGCATCGCCCACAGCTCAGGGCGCGGCTCCGGGGTGACGCCGGTCCAGGCCATGAGCCGATCCTTCTCAAGCCCGCCTTCGACCAGCGCGTTCAGGCGCTCGCGGTCTGTGACCTCCACCGAGACCGAGACGGTGGGATCGGCCGCCGCCGCGGCGAGCGCGTCCTCGACCGTGTAGGCGATGATGGCGGCTCGGTCGCGCGCGCCGGCGGCGGCCACGAAGCGCGTCAGATCGGCGATGTCGACGCCCGCCTTCACGTCGAGCTGCAGGAGCGCGCGGCCCTCGGCCCAGTCGAGCGCTTCAGCCAGGCTCGGCGCGCGGAACGCGGTCGCCTCGCCCCCATTGTCGACGAGGTTGAGCGCTTTCAACTCAAGCCAGCTCGTCTCGTCGAGCCGGCCCTCGCCGGTGGTGGTGCGCTCCAGCGTCTCGTCGTGCATGAGGACATAGACGCCGTCGGCGGTCTGGCGCACGTCCACCTCCAACATGAAGGGCCCGCGCGAGAGCGTGTTCTCCATGGTCTCGATGGCGTTCTCGGGAAAGCCCGGGACCGGCCCGCCGCGATGGCCGCTCACGAGCGTGACGTCGGCGGCCTCCAGACAGCGCAGATAGTCCGTCACCCGGGTCGAGGCGTCGAGCGGGGCGGGAAGCGCCGCCGCGCCTTGGGCGAGCGCGGCGGCGGCGATCAGGATGGACATGGGACGGGAGGTCTCCTCTGGATCAGAAGCGCCAGGTGACGCGGGCTTCGAACGTCCGGCCGAAGGTCGCGTCGCCGAGCTTCTCCTCATACTCCTCGTCGAAGATGTTCTTCACCCCGGCGCGCAGTTCGACCTGGTCGGTCAGCTCGTAGCGCCCCGAGGCGTTCAAGAGCGCGTAGCCGTCCAGCTCGAAGTCCTGGGGGTAGTCGGAGAAGAAGTCGCTGCGCGCGTAGCCGTCGATCACGAAGGTGAAGCGATCGGTCGGGCGAGTGGTCAGGGCGAAACTGACCTCGTTCTCCGGCCGGCCGAACAGCTGCTGGCCCGTCGCCTCGATCTCGGACTTCGCGTTGGTGTAGGCGATCGACAGCTCCGCGGCCGGGCTGAAGCGCATCAGCGCCTCCAGCTCGATGCCGGCCATCTCGACCACCGAAGAGATATTCTGCGGACTGGAAAGGCCCATGGTCGGATCGAACACGTTGAAGATGCCATTGTCGGCCTCGCCGGTATAGCCGGTCAGGCTGAGCACGAAGCGGCCCTGATTGAAGTCGAGATCGACGCCGGCGTCGTACATGAAGGTCTCTTCCGGCTCGAGATCCGGATTGCCGCGGAAGGTCGCCGACCGGCCTAAGAGCTGGCGCAGGCCCGGCGCTTCGCGCCCGGTGCCGTAGGAGGCGCGCAGCTTGACGCTCAGCGCGTCGCCGGTGGTCCCTTCGGGCAGGGTGTAGGCGATCGCGGCGCGCCCGGTTTCGACGCCGCCGAACCGCTCATTGTCGTCATAGCGCCCCGAAACCGAAAGGAAGAGCCTCTCGGCGAGCTGAAGGTTCGCAGTCGCGAACACGCCGGTGTTGCCGAGCGTCTCGTCGATCGCGGCGAACTCGAAGCCGCGCACCTGGTCGTAGAAGGCGCTGTCCTCGCGCGCGTCGGCACCGAGCAAGAGGAAGCTCTCCTCGCCGAACAGGCCCGCCTGTCCGATATCGATCGTGGCGAAGTACTGGGCTTCCAGGCCCCGGCCTTCGCTCACGAAGGCGCCGCCGGGCTGGTCGCTCTCGGTGTCGAGATCGGTGAGGGAGATCTGCGCGTCGTGGGAGACCAGATCGCCCTCATAGGCGAGACCGGCGTAGTAGACGCCCTGCGTGCTCTCCACGAAGCCCTCGCTGTCCTGGAACAGGAAGGGCGGCAGGTCCGGGCGGTAGAACGGGGCGGAGGGATCGAAGGTCTGGGTGAAGTTCGTGTCGGTCTCGTTCTTGGAGTCCGACCAGCGCACGCCCGCCCGCCCGCTGAGCCGGTTGGTGAAGTCGTAATCCACGTTCGCGATGAAGGAGAGGTTGTCGTAGCCGTCGTCTTCGATGTTGCCCGGCGCGCGTGAGGCGAGCGAGATGCCCTCGGTGTCGAAATAGGAGAGCGATGCGGAGTAGCCGAGACGCCCGTCCATCACCGCGCCCTGGGAGCCTGCGGAGATCTCGTAGGTGTCGTTCGAGCCCGCCATGGCCGACAGCCGCAGGTCCGGTTCGCCCGAGCCGCGCTTGGTGACGATGTTGATCACGCCCGCCACCGCATCCGCGCCGTAGATGCCCGACTGCGGCCCGCGCAGCACCTCGATGCGCTCGATATTATCCAGCATGACGTGTTCGACGCCGAACTGATTGTCGAACTCGGCCGGGTTGGTGATCTTCACCCCGTCGATGATGGTCAGCACGTGCTTGGTGGTGAAGCCGCGCATGCGCACCTGGGTGTTCTGGCCGAACCCGCCCGAGCGGGTCACTGTGACGCCCGGCACGCGCTCCAGCGCCTGGTCGAGCGTCTGGATCTGCTGCAGCTCGATCGCCTCGCCGGTCAGGATGCTCGTCGCCGAGCCCACCTGGTCGAGCGATTGCGGCACGCGGCTGAACACGGTGATGACGTCTGTGGTCGCGACCGGCGCTGTGGCCGGCGCGGTCTGTTCATCCTGCGCGACGGCTGCGGGCGCGGCGGCGATGGCGGCCGCGGCGAGCGCGGCGCGGCTTATCGTGGCGTTGGACATGACGTCCCTCCGGTCAAAAAGTCCCGAAGGCTATAGTCTCATGCGCTTGTTATGCTTTTCGGACGGCCGCGCTAAATTCGCATAAACCTCGCGCCTGAAAACGCCTAGGCGCGGTTGCGGGTCCGCACGGGAGGCGGGAGCCATGGATGCGACGAGCCCATACTGGCCGGATCTGGTCCGCGCGGTGCGCGCAAAGCGTGGTTTGAGCCAGGCGGCGCTCGCCGAAGCGCTGAATGTGGACCAGACCAGCGTGTCGCGCTGGGAACGCGGGCTGGACGAGCCGCGCATGCGCGCGCGCCGCAAGCTTCTCGACCTCCATCGCGCGGCCACCGCGCACCGCCAGGACCAGATCGTGCGCGCGCGGGTCCGCAACGGCTTCTGGCCGACCTCGCTGGTCGGTCCAGGGGCGGTGTTTCTCGAGATCAACCCGCCCGCGCTTGCCGAGGCGGGCCTGGCGCCGGCGGATCTGCGCGGGCGCCCGATCTACGGGCTGTTCGGCCCGGCGGTGGACGCGGTGACCGAGCGCTGGGAATCAAGCGGCGTGTTCCGCGGCGAGATCGCCATGACGATCTCGCTGAACACGTTGACGGCGGCCGACGGCGCGCCGGTTCACGTGAAGACGATGGATACGCCCCACTTCACCGCGGACGGGGAGATCTGGTGCGTGTGCGAGATCCGGCGCATCGCGGCCGACGAGCAAGCGCGCCTGCGAGAGAGCTATGACGGCTCGACCTTCCGCGTGCCGTTCGACGCGCTCAGCGCCTAGACGATCCGGCCGGTCTCGCGCAGGAAGGCGATGACGCGTTCGGCGGCCGCTTCCGGGTTGATGTCGGCGGTCTCGACGCGCAGCTCCGGCGCCTCGGGGCGCTCATAGGGGCTGTCGAGGCCGGTGAAGTTCTTGATCTCGCCGGCCTTGGCCTTCTTGTAGAGCCCCTTGGGATCTCGCTCGATGCACACCTCGATGGGCGCGTCGACGAACACCTCCACGAATTCGCCTTCGCCGACCAGCTCGCGCACCATGCGGCGCTCGGCCCGGAACGGTGAGATGAACGAGCAGGTCACGATCAGCCCGGCGTCCACGAACAGCTTCGCCACCTCGCCGATGCGCCGGATATTCTCCACCCGGTCGCTCTCGGTGAAGCCGAGATCCTTGTTCAGCCCGTGGCGCACATTGTCGCCGTCGAGCGAGTAGGTGTGCGCGCCGGCCTCGGCGAGCTTGCGCTCCACGAGGTTGGCGATGGTCGACTTGCCCGCGCTCGACAGCCCGGTGAACCACAAGATGACGGGCGTTTGCGCCTTCATCTCCGCGCGGCGCTCTTTGGTGACGTCCATCGCGTGGAGATGGATGTTGCCGGCCCGGCGAAGGGAGTAGGCGATCATCCCCGCGCCCACGGTCTGGTTCGTGTAGCGGTCGATCAGGATGAAGGCGCCGGTCTCGCGGACGGCCTTATACGCATCGAAGGCGATCGGGCGCGACGCGTTCACGTTGCAGAACCCGATCTCGTTCAGGCCGAGCTTGCGCGCGGGCGACTTCTCATACGTGTTGATGTCCACGCGGTGCTTGATCGCGGTGATCGAAGCCGGCGTGACTTGAGCGCCCGCCTTCAAAAGATAGGAGCGGCCCGGATGCAGCTCCTCCTCGGCCATCCACAGGATCTCCGCGGCGAACTGGTTTGAGACCTCCGGCCGCTCGCCCGGATCGACCAGCATGTCGCCGCGCGCGATGTCGAGCTCGGCGTCGAGCGCCAGCGTCACGGCGTCGCCTGCGACGGCTTCGGGCAGATCGCCGTCGGCGGTGACGATGCGGCCGACATGGGCGCGCTTGCCAGAGCCTGCGACCAGCACCGCGTCGCCCGCGCGCACGACGCCCGAGGCCACCGTGCCGGCATAGCCGCGGAAGTCCAGATTGGGCCGGTTCACCCATTGCACGGGGAAGCGGAACGCGCCGGAGTGACCCTCTTCGCCGGTCTCCACCTCTTCGATATGCTCAAGCAGCGTCGGGCCGTCATACCAACCGGTCTCGCCCGAGCGCCGGGTGACGTTGTCGCCGAAGCGCGCCGACATGGGGATGGGGGTGATGGTCTCGAAGCCCAGGCCCTCGGCCGAGCCCAGATAGTCCGAGACGATCTCTTGGAAGCGTGCGCGGGAGAAGCCGGCCAGATCCATCTTGTTCACCGCGAGCACCACATGGGCGATGCCCATCATCTTCGCGATGTAAGTGTGGCGCAGGGTCTGGGTCAGCACGCCCTTGCGCGCATCCACCAGGATCACCGCGAGATCGGCGGTCGAGGCCCCGGTGGCCATGTTGCGCGTGTACTGCTCGTGGCCGGGCGTGTCGGCGA
>CAZKBB010000049.1:0-21515 GCA_964550935.1 uncultured Caulobacterales bacterium | reverse complement strand
GTCAGAACATTACTCCCCTGAGACCCGAGAGCGGGCAGTTCGGCTGGTGCTGGAACACCAGAACGAGTACGACTCCCAATGGGCTGCGATCGAATCGGTTTCAGGCAAGATCGGCTGTACATCGGAGACGCTGCGACGCTGGGTTCGACAGGCTGAGCGCGACTCGGGAAAGCGACCGGGCCCGACGACGGAAGAGGCAGAACGGATCAAGCGGTTGGAGCGCGAGGTGCGTGAGCTTCGGCAGGCAAACGAGATCCTGCGCAAGGCCAGCGCTTATTTTGCCTGAGGCGGCGCTCGACCGCCGGTTCGAGCCATGATCGCCGTCATCAACGATCATCGCCAGCTGCCCGGCGTTGAGCCGATCTGCAAGGCGCCGCCGATTGAAGCCGAAGGCGATGGTCGAGCCCCTCCCCATCAGCCGGATTGACGCGGTGTTCGCGCGGCTGCGCTCGGGCGCACCGCGCCACCGCATCGTGCTCGACGATGATCTCGCCCAAGCGCTTTACAGGCTGAAGGTCGGCGAGGAGCGAATCCAGGCCGCCAACGCCAGGCTGATCACCGCGCCGGCGGTCAAAAGCCCGCGCAAGGGCAGGTACCAGCCGGGAAACGCGCCGTCGCGCACCGCCGCGCGGTCCCAGAGATAGCTGATGACGAGGCCGGCGATCAGCACGCCCCAGCCGGCCAGCTCGCCGTCGAAGGGCAGGGCGGGACCGTTCCACACCTGCAACAACACCGCGATCCAGCCGGCCAGCGCCAGGACGATGGCGAGGAGCAGCACGCCAGGGCGCGGCGCGTCGCCCTTCAGGACCAGCTCGCCCGCCCATCGCCCGCCGGCCATGAAGGACAGGATCACCGCGGCGTAGACCGGCAGGCCCACCGCGGCCTGGATCGCGGCCGGACCGCCGAGCGCGAGCATGATCGCGCCGCCGACGAAGGGAATAAGGCCGCCGAACCCCAGGATCAGGGCGGTGGCGGGGGCGTCGCTCAAGCGGGCCATGGGCGGGTCTCCTTCAGGTCTGTCGCGGCGAAAGGGCCGATCAGCGCCGTCTGAACATCTCCGCCGCGCCCCATCCTGACAAGGCCGCGAAGATCACCGCAAGGAGCCCGTAGAGCACCGGCTGCTGATGGGCGAGCTCATAGAGCGCGCGCTCCACCCCGGCCTTGCGCACCTCCAGCGTGGCGCGCCGGGTCGCCGCTGGCGCGCCGTCGCGGAACAGATAAACGTCGGCGTCATAGCGCCCGACGGGCGTTTCAGGCGGCAGGCGGACCTCGGCGCGGAACAGACCGCCTTCGAGCAGCTCCACGCCTTCAGGGGCCTCCAGGAACAGTCCGTCGCGCGCCTTCGACCGCACAATGGCGGCGCGATAATCCACGATCTCAGCGCCCAGATCGGACACGCGCACGTCGGTCACCCCGAAGCGGGTTTCGGTGCGCTCGGTCTCCGGCGCGCTGAGGCGCACGTGCTCGGCGCCGATCTCATTGCGGCGCATCGCGGAGAAGGTGGCGAACGCCTCCACGGGCCGGGTCGATGCGACGGCGTAATAGCCCGGCACGCCCTCAAAGCGCACCGGCGCGCGGTTGATCCAGATGCCAGCCACGCGGTCCTTGCGCATGACGCGCAGCTCGCGCTCCGGCCCGCGCACCACGACCGCGATGTCGTCGCCCTCTTGCAGGCCGCGCGCAGCGCCGTACAGCACCAGCTCCGCGCCGGCGAAGTTGGAGCGGATCTCCACCACGTCCTCGGTCAGCGCGGCGACGATGTCGGCCTCCGGCGGGGCGCCTTCGGGCGGCGCCGCGCCGGCGTCGGCTGAGGCCAGGGAAGCGGTGAGGGCAAGAAGCGCGAGCGTCTTCATGCGCGCGCTCCCGACATGAGGGCGGCGGTCTCGATCAGCTCGTAGAGATCCGGCGGCGTCGCGGCGAGGTCGAAGGCGAGCTTGACCGCGACCGCGAGCACCATCGCGGCGAGCCCGACGCGCAGCTCTTCAGCCCGGATGCGCGCCCCGTAGCGCGCCCCGGCCTGCGCGCCGACGACCGAGCCCAGGATGAGCAGCGCCGCGAGCATCACGTCCACGGTCTGGTTCTGGGCCGCGTGCAGGAAGGCGGTGAGCGCGGTCACGAACAGGATCTGGAACAGCGAGGTGCCCACGACGACGTTCGTGGGCATGCGCAGGATGTAGATCATCGCCGGGACCATGACGAAGCCGCCCCCGACGCCCATGATCGCGGCGAGCGCGCCCACGAGGAAGCCGATCGCCACCACCGGGATGACGCTGAGATACATCCCGGAGACGGGAAAGCGCGTCTTCAGCGGCAGCCGGTCGATCCAGCGCCGCTTGCGCCGGCGCACGCCCGTCCCGGCGCCTTGCGGCCCCTTCATGCGCCGCCGGATCGCCGCGAGGCTCTCGATGAACATCAGCCCGCCGATGACGCCCAGAAAGCCCACATAGGCGAGCGAAATCACCAGATCGATCTGACCCATCGCCTGCAGAATGGAGAAGAGCTGTACGCCCGCCACAGAGCCGAACACGCCCCCGGAGAGCAGGACGAGCCCCATCTTCACGTCCAGCGATCGTCGCCTGAAGTGCGCCAGCGCGCCTGAAGCCGAAGAGGCGACGATCTGGTTGGCCTGGGTGGACACCGCCACGGCGGGCGGCACGCCGATGAAGATCAGGATGGGCGTTAAGAGGAACCCCCCGCCCACGCCGAACATGCCTGAGAGAAAGCCGACCGCCAGGCCGAGGCCCAGGATCAGGAACAGGTTCACGGAGATTTCGGCGATGGGCAGGTAGAGCTGCATCGCGCGCGGCCGCCTATTGCGGCGCGGCGCGTTCGAGCCGGGCGATCAACGCATCGTCGATCACGCCGGTCTCTTCAAGGCCCTCATCGCTTTGATAGCGCGCCACGGCGCGCCGCGTGCGCGGGCCGTAGGCCCCGTCCGGCGCGCCCGCCTCATACCCCAGCGCGGCGAGCAGGCCCTGGGCGCGCGCCACGGCGGGCGCGGCCACGCCGGTCTCCCAGGGCTGGGGCGGGTAGCGGCCCTGTGCTTCCGGATCAAGCGGGCGGGGGGAGAAATTCTGCGCGGCCGCGTCGGCCTGGGCGCGGGCTTGCGCGGGGACGTCGCGGCGCAGCGCTTCGGCGCGCTCGCTCGCCGCACCGTCTCCGCCCGCCCCGGCGATCAGGAACCAGGCGTAGGCGTCGGGCAGGCTCTCAGGCACGCCGAGCCCCTGCTCGAAGAACAGGGCGAGGTTGAACTGGCTGTCGCGCACGCCGTGCAAGGCGGCCTCCTGAAACCAGCGCGCGGCTTCATCATAGTTTTCAGCGCCGGCGAGGCCCGTGGCGTACATCACGCCGGCGTTGTGCATGGCGCGCCCATGACCATCTTCGGCCGCGCGCAGGGTCCAGTCCAGAGCCGCATCCAGATCGCGCCGCGCCCCGGTCCCGGCCTCCAGCATCTTCGCGTAGCGGTATTGCGCGTCGGGCACGCCCTGTTCGGCGGCGCGGCGCATCAAGGCCGCCGCGCCCTCGGCGTCGCCCGCGTCGGCGCGGTTCAGCGCCAGTTGATAGCGCGCGACAGGATCGCCAGCGCGCGCGGCGTCCTGCAGCGTGACCGGGCCGGCCGCTATCGCGGGCTGCACCGCCGCTTCAGGCGCGGGGTTGGAGACCTGAACCGGTTCGACCGCGCCGGCCTCCACCGCCGCCGGGTCGACGCCGCCGGCGGCCGGATCGGCCTCAGCCGCTTCGGCGCCGGCGGGCTCGGGCGCGCTCGAGGGGGGCGAGGGCGCCGCTGCAGGATCAAGCTCGGAGGACGGGTTGGCGGGCACGGCGGAGGCGGGGGCCGGATCGGCGAAGACGCTGGACAGGGAGGCCGCGTCGGCGCGCTCTGGCGTTGACTGCGCATCGATGACCAAGAGCCCGGCGGCCGCCCCGATCGCGAGGAAGCCGGCCACGCTCGCCGCGATCAGGACCGCGCGCGCCCGGCCCGAGCCGGCGCTCGCCTCCCGGTCGGGCTCAAAGCGCGCGTAATCGGACCGGCCGCCGGACTTGCGCGCGCTCGCCCGCGCCGAGGCGATGAAGTCGGCGTCCGCCGTCGCGCCAAGGCGCACGGGCCGCTTGGCGGGACGCTTTTCCGGTTCAGGCGCCGGGTCCGGGTCAGGCGTGAAATCCGGGTCAGGCGCGGTGACGACGAAGGCGTCGGGCGAAGCTTGCGCGGCGGGAGCGTCCTCGGCGACGTATTCGAAGTCGGCGCCGGCCTCGAAGGCGTCGTCGTCGAAACCATCGCGCTCCAGCCCTGGCGCGGGCGGCAGCGGGGTCGAGAAATCCGGCGCGGCGATGGCGGGCGCTTGCGAGGCGTCGGGGGCTTCGGCCTCCCCGGCGCCGCGCGGGGCGGCGCGTTCGATCGCCTCCAGCCGGTCGGCGAGCGCAGTCATGGCGCGCTGGACCGGGGAGAGCGCCTCGGCGGTCTCCTCGCGCGCGCCTTCGAGCCGTTCGCCCACCTTGGCGAGCGCGGCTTCGATGCGCTCCGCCGTGCGGGCTTCGGAGGCGCGGATGCGCGCGTCCAGATCGGCCTCGCCGGGCGCAGAGCGGCGGCTGTCCAGCTTCTCCACCATATCGGCCATACGCTCGCCCGCCGCCTCCACGGCCGCGGCCGAGCGCTGTTCGGACCGGTTTACCCGCTCGGCGAGATTCGCGCCAAGCTTGGCGACCTGCTCGCCGATGCGCTTGACCGCATCCGCGTTCTCGCGGCGCACATGGTCAAGGCGCTGATCGAGATCGGCGCGTGCGCGCCGTCCGTCAGCAGCGCTCTCGCGCAGTTCCGCCTTGCGCTCGGTTTCGGACAGTCGCCGGTCGACGGCGTGGGCCAGACGCTCGATTTCCTGGCCGATGCGCGCGATGGCGTCGGCGTGGCGCTGCTCGGCGGCCTGCATTCGCGTCTCGGCGGAGGCGAGCGCGCGCTCGATCTCGCGCGGCGAGCCGCTGGCGCGCTCCACCTCGCTGGAGAGCTGAAGCCGGGTCTCGCGCACGGTGCTCGCCAACTCGTTCGACAGCGCCTGGAACCGGCTCTCGAACACCTCGCGCGACAGCTTGCCCTCGGTCTCGCGTTCCAGCGCCTGAAGCCGGTCGGAGACGCGCTCCTGGGTGGAGGCGAGGGCGGAGAGGGCCCGCGCGCTCGAGCGCTTGGTCTCCTCGGCGCGCCGCTTGGCCTCGCCTGCCTCGCCGCGGGCCGCATCGATGCGGTCCTGAAGCGCGGACCGCTCGGCGCGTTCGCGCTGCAGCCCGTCCTTCACCCGCCCGTCGAGCGTTCTCAGGGCGCGTTCGGTGTTCTTCGCCTGTCGCAGCTCGCGCGAGGAGAACTCGTCCATCTCCGCGCGCACGCCCTGCTCGGTCTCGTAGAGCCGGCGCGCCACCTTGCCGAGCGCGGTCTCGACGGCTTTGAGCGCCTCGCCGCCGCCAGGCCCGTCCTTTTCAAGCCGGCGGATGCGCTCCAGCGCCTCGTCCTGAGCCTCGCGCAGGCGGGTGAAGCGCTCCTCGCCGTCCTCGCCGGCGTCCTCGCGCGCGTCTTCAAGCGCCTCCAGCCGGCGCGCGAGCGAGAGGATCGCGTGATCAACCCCGTTGAGCGCCATGGAGGAGCGCTGCTCGGTCGCGTCGAGGCGCTCGCCAAGCCGCTCCACCATCGCGCCCAGCACATCCTCTTCGCCGTCATCCCCACCCCCGCCGCCGCCGGCCTGGGCGAAGCCGGGGAAGGTCGCGGCGCGGCGCGCCCAGTCGGGCTCGTCCTCGTTATCGTCGAGAATGACGCGGTTCAGCCACTCGCCGAGAGTCAGCCCGTCGCGCCGGGCCGCGCTCTTGGCCACGGCTCGGGCGCGGGGATCAATCCCCTTCACACTCCATGGCGACCCGACCGGCATCCGACTCACACGACTCCCGCACTTTGAGCGACGGTAGCGGAGCGGTTAATCTTGTGTAAACCAACAGCGCAGCCCCCAGATGTAGTGTTTCCACACTTATCCACGGGGGTGTCCCGCCGCTCAGTCCGCACGCTGCGCCAGTAAGGCGGGCGGCGCGGTTAAGACCGCGTAAACTTTCCTAAACGCGCGTCGAGAGCGCTCAGGATTCGTTTACGGACAGGCGCGCTCACGGCAGGCGCGGCCAGAGCCCGTCAAGCAGGGCGCCCGGGCCAGGCTCGCCCGGGCCAGTCTCGATCAGGGCGGGCGCTTCGTTCAGCGGAGCCTCCTGTGGCGGTTCTTCAACTGACTCGCGCGCCGCTTCCACCGGCGTCGGGGGCTCAGACTCAGCCGGCTCGGGAGCCGGCGCGAAGAAGGCCGGCGCGAGCGCTTCCAGCCGCGCCTCCTGCTCGGCCAGGCGGGCCAGAGACGGCGTCGCGTCGCGGCCCGGAAGCGCGCGGCCGAGATCGAAAAAGCCCCAAGCCGTCAGCGCGTCGCCGGCGGCGAGAAACCGCTCGCCGAGGCGCCAGTAAGCCTCCGGCGCGAAAGGATCGAGCGCGATCGCTTCGGCCAGGAGCCGGGCCGGGTCGAGATCGCGATGGGCCTCCAGACCCTCGCGCCCCCAGGCGACGAGCGCGCCGGCCACGAGCGTGCGCGCGGCCGCCCCGGCCGGGCCCTCGCGCGACAGCTCCGGCTTCAGCGCCTCCACCGCCGCTTCGGGCCTGTCGGCGCCGGCCGCAGCGACGCCGGTGCGCACGCGCGACAGGTCCGGCGCTGCGCCGGTGCGTTGGGTCAGCGGGGTCAAAAGCGTGCAGGCCAGGCGCGCCGAGCCGAGCGCTTGATCGGGGCAGGGGCCGAAATGGGCGCTCTCTCGCAGGATCGTCAAAAGCGCGCCGGCTGCATCGCCGGACTGGTCGAAAGCGCGCGCCTCGAGCGCGAAATCGCCGGGCGAGGGCGCGGCGATCTCTCCGCGCGCGGCGGCGAAGCCGGCTGCGGCGGCCTGACCGGTAAGCGCCTGCGGCCCCGGCGGCGCCGGCGCGGCGCCGCTTAACGGGTCGAAGCCGTCCGCCGGCGCGGCCGGCGACGCCGACCAGCGCTCCTGACGGCCCTCGGGGCTTTCGGGACTGTAGACGATGAAGCCGGCCGAGCAGGGCGGATCATCCGGGTCCACCAGCGTGTCGAACACGTCCGGGTGGAGCGGCCAGGCAAAACGCATCCAGCCCGCCACGGCCGCGCGCGCCGCTGGAGCCAAAGCCGCAAAGCAGTCCCCGGCTTCGCTCTGCGCGATCACGCGTGTGGCCCGCGACCGGCGCACCCTGACGGCGCCCTCGCTCGCCTCGACGACGAGCTCGGCCGGCTCGCTGCGAAGGCCCATCGCGGCCTCGAGCCAGAAGCGATCAAACTCGCCGGCCGCCCCAAAGGCGATCAGGTCCCGCCGGCCCCCGTCGGAGAGCGCGGTGTAGATGTCGAGCCGGCGGCGGACTTCCGCGTGCAGGGCGGTGTTCGCCATCGCGCCCCCGTCCTGCAGCGAGACCAGACGCGCCTGGGCGAAGTCGTAGAGGGTGGCGGCCTCGGCCTCGAAGGCGTAGCCCGGCCCGACGGTGAGCGCGCGCGCCTCGCTCGCCTCCGGCTCAGCGTCGATCTCTCCCGTCTCGCGTGTCCATTTGACCTGCGCGGCGCCCTCGAACCCGCCGCGCGCCTGCGTATAGGCGGCGCCGTCCAGATGAGGGCCGAGCGAAGGCGTTGCGTCCTGAGCGCCGGCTGCGGCGGCGCACGCGACACAGGCGACGGCGGCGAGCGCGAGAGCAAGAGCAGACGAGGTGCGGGCGGTCGCCATGGCGGACCTCCTTAAGGCGTGATGCGCGATGCGAGCCCGGCCCGCGCGCCGGGTCAAGACGCCGCATGCGCGGCCGGCGCCGTTAACCCGAATTGACGTTGACGTGAACGTCAACTTATGGCTTCTGGCGCGTCATGGTCGAGCCAGCGCCCCACGATGCGGAGTTCACGATCCGCGATCTCGCCGAAACCTTCGGCCTGACCGCGCGCACGCTGCGCTTTTACGAACAGAAGGGCCTGATCACGCCGCACCGTCGCGGGGCCACACGGCTCTACTCCGCCGCCGACCGGGCGCGTCTCGCGCTGATCCTGCGCGGCAAGCGCGTCGGCTTCTCCCTCGACGAGATCAAGGAGATGCTGGACCTGGAGGCGCTCGACAAGAGCGGCCGGGTTCATCTGGAGCGTGCGCTGGAGCGGTTTCGCGACCGCGTGGCCCAGCTGGAGCGCCAGCGCGACGATATCGACGCCTCGATCGGCGAGCTGGAGGCCGGCTGCCGCTGGATCGAGGAGCGCCTGGCCGATCGCGATCCTCCTGAAGACATCAAGCGTCGCGCGCGCGCCTTCGAGGCGCTCGCGGCGGCGCGCCTGACCCAATGGTCCGGGGCGACCAGCGACGAGCCCTGACCGAACCGCCTTTGAACCCATCCCACGCCAACCGTTCCTGAACGGAGACCGACATGCCCGCTTACGCCGCCCCCCGCCGTGATCAGACCTTCGTCCTGAAGGATCTCCTCAACGTCTATCAGTACGGCAATCTGCCCGGCTTCGCCGACGCCTCCGAAGACATCGTCGACGCGGTGCTCGAGGAAGGCGGCAAGTTCTGTGAGAACGTCCTCCACCCGCTCAATCACGTGGGCGACCGGGAGGGCTGCACGCTGAAGGACGGCGAGGTCGCGACCCCGACCGGGTTCAAGGACGCCTACAAGCAGATGACCGAAGGCGGCTGGACCGCGCTCTCGGCCGATCCCCAGTACGGCGGCCAGGGCCTTCCGGCCTATCTGAACCTGGCCTTCAACGAGATGGTCACCTCCGCGAACATGGCTTTCGGCATGTATCCGGGCCTGACCGGGGGCGCTGTGCACGCGCTGTTGATCGGCGGCTCTGAAGAGCAGAAGCAGCTCTACCTGCCCAAGATGATTTCGGGGGAATGGTCGGGCACCATGAACCTGACCGAGCCGCACTGCGGCACCGATCTCGGCATGCTGCGCACCAAGGCCGTCCCGAACGGAGACGGCGGCTACCATATCACCGGCCAGAAGATCTGGATCTCGGCCGGCGAGCACGACATGTCCGGCAACATCATCCACCTCGTGCTCGCGCGGATCGAAGGCGCGCCGGCCGGGGTGAGGGGGATTTCTCTGTTCGTGGTGCCGAAATTCATTCTCGACGAGAACGGCGAGCCGGGCGAGCGCAACGCGCTGCAGTGCGGCGGGCTGGAAGAGAAGATGGGCATCCACGGCAACGCGACCTGCGTCATGAACTATGACGGCGCGAAGGGCTGGCTCGTCGGCGAGGAGAACAAGGGCCTCAAGACGATGTTCATCATGATGAACGAGGCCCGCCTCGGCGTCGGCCTGCAGGGCCTGGGACTGGCCGAGACCGCCTACCAGTACTCGCTCGCATTCGCCAAAGACCGGCTCCAGGGCCGCGCCCTGACCGGGCCGAAGAACGCCGACGGCCCCGCCGACCCGATTATCGTCCACCCGGACGTGCGCCGCATGCTGATGGACCAGAAGGTGTTTGTGGAGGGCGCGCGCGCGCTGACCTTCTGGACCGCGCTGCAGGGCGATCTGGAGCACAAGGCCGAGGACGATGAGACCCGGACCAGGGCGGGCGATTACATGGCGCTGCTCACCCCGGTGATCAAAGGCTATCTAACCGACAAGGGCTATGAGAGCGTCTCCAACGCGCTCCAGGTCCACGGCGGCTCAGGCTTCACCCGCGAGTGGGGCGTGGAGCAGCTGCTGCGCGATGCGCGCATCACGCTGATCTACGAGGGCACGAACGGCATCCAGGCGCTCGACCTGGTCGGCCGAAAGCTCGCCATGAACGGCATGCGCCCGATCAACACCTTCTTCGCCGAACTGGACTCCTTCGTGGAGGAAAACAGCGGCGACGCCGAGCTGAAGCCCTACGTGGACGGGCTCGCCGAGGTTAAGGCCAAGCTCCAGCGCGCCACCAACTGGCTCGTGGAGAAGGGGCTTGAGAACTTCGACAACGCCGGCGCGGCCTCGACCGACTACATGCACCTCTTCGGCCTGACCTGTTTCGCCTACATGTGGGCGCGCATGGCCAAGACCGCGCAGACCCACATCGCGGACGGCGCCGACGATCCGGTCTACGCCTCCAAGCTGACCACCGCGAAATACTTCGTCGAGCGCTGGCTGCCCCAGGCCGACGCGCACCTGGCGCGCGTGGAGAGCGGGGCGGAGACGCTGATGAGCCTCGACGCCGAAGCGTTCTAAACAGACGACGCCCCCGCCGGTCCCGCGCCGGCGGGGGCTGTCGGTATAAAAGACGACCATGGGAGGAGACGCGCCATGACCGCGCAGATTTTGGGCACGCCGCGCCCGGCCTGGCTTGACCAGGAAGACGTGAACATCTTCGAAGACGCCGTGCGCGGCTTCATCGAGAAGCAATGCCTGCCCCACAATGACCGCTGGGAGAAGGAAGGCGTCGTGGACCGCGACGTCTGGACCAAGGCCGGCGAGGCGGGGCTTTTGTGCCCGGCCTGTCCGGAGGAATACGGCGGCGCGGGCGGCGACTGGCGCCACGACTATGTGTTCCACATGGCCGCCTCCGAAATGGGCGTGGAGGGCTGGGGCGCGAGCCTGCACAACTCCATCGTCGCGCCGTATCTGTGGCATTACGGCTCCGAGGAGCAAAAGCAGCGCATCCTGCCCAAGATGGTCTCGGGCGAGTATGTCGGCGCCATCGCCATGTCCGAACCGGCCGCCGGCTCCGACCTTCAGGGCATCAAGACCACCGCAGTCAAGGACGGCAACGGCTATCGGATCAACGGCTCGAAGACCTTCATCACCAATGGCGGTACCGCGAACCTGATCGTGGTGGTGGCCAAGACCGACCCCAAGGGCGGCGCGAAGGGCACCTCGCTCTTCCTGGTCGAGACCGACGGCGTCGAAGGCTTCCGGCGCGGGCGCAATCTCGACAAGGTCGGGATGAAGGCCCAGGACACCGCTGAGCTGTTCTTCGAGGACATGTGGGTGCCCGCCGAGGCCCTTCTGGGTCAGGACGAGGGCCAGGGCTTCATCCAGCTGATGGAGCAGCTGCCCCAGGAGCGCCTTCAGATCGCGGTGCAGGGCGTGGGCATGATGAAGCGCGCCCTCGCCGACACGATCGCCTACGTCAAGGAGCGCACCGCCTTCGGCAAGCCGGTGATCGGCTTCCAGAACACCCAGTTCAAGCTCGCCGAGCTGAAGACCAAGGCCACGATCGCCGAAGTGTTCTGCCAGCACTGCTCCGAGCTTCTGCTCGAGAACAAGCTCGACGCGGCCACCGCATCCATGGCGAAATACTGGGTCACCGACGAGCAGTGCGCGTTGATCGACGAGTGCGTCCAGCTGCACGGCGGCTACGGCTACATGAACGAGTATCCCATCGCGCGCATGTTCCGTGACGCCCGCGTCCAACGCATCTACGGCGGCACGAACGAGATCATGAAACTCTTGATCGCCCGCACGCTCTGATGACCGCTCCGCTCGCCCCCCTTCGCCCTTCGGCCTCGATCCGCTTTGCGGCTCAAGCCCCCCGCACGCGGGGGGAGACATCGGCTGAGACCTTCGAGATGTCCTCCCCCGTTCACGGGGGAGGTGTCGGCGAAGCCGACGGAGGGGGCGGGCATGCGTGACCGTCGGGCCCAAGCGCACGCCAAGCGCCTTCGTCGCTCGATGACCAAGGCCGAAACGGTGCTTTGGACCGCGTTGAAGGGCCGGGCGCTGGACGGCTGGCGCTTCCGCCGTCAGCATCCGGTCGGACCCTACGTCGCCGACTTCGCCTGCGTGGAGGCGAAGCTCGTCGTCGAAGTGGACGGCGCGACGCACGGCGAACGCCACGAGATCGAGCATGACCGCGAACGGTCGGCCTTTCTGGCCCGGCAGGGCTTCAGGGTCCTGCGGGTCGGCAACTTGGATGTTTACGAGAATCTAGACGGCGTGGTGCGCTTGATCGCCGCGTCGCTCGCCCCCCTTCGCCCTTCGGCCTCGATCCGCTCTGCGGCTCAAGCCCCCCGCACGCGGGGGGAGACATCGGCTGAGACCTTCGAGATGTCCTCCCCCGTTCACGGGGGAGGTGTCGGCGAAGCCGACGGAGGGGGCGTAATGAACACTCACCCCGCCAACGGGAGGATCCCGCAATGACCGACGCCTATATCTACGACGCCTGCCGCACGCCTCGCGGCAAGGGCAAGAAGAACGGATCGCTGCATGAGGTGACCGCGCTGCAGCTGGCCACCCAGCAGCTTGAAGCGATCGCCGAGCGCAACACTCTCGACACGCAATACGTCGACGACGTTGTGCTGGGCTGCGTCTCGCCGGTCGGCGAGCAGGGCGCGAACATCGCCCGCGCCGCGGCGCTCAACGCGGGCTACGCCGAGACCGCCTCGGGCTTTCAGGTGAACCGCTTCTGCGCGTCCGGCCTGGAAGCCACCAACCTCGCCGCGGCGAAGGTGATGAGCGGGGAAGCCGACATGGCGATCGGCGGCGGTGTTGAGGCCATGAGCCGCGTGCCCATGGGCTCTGACGGCGGCGCCATGGTCGTCGACCCGGAGATGGCCTTCGACCATTACTTCGTGCCCCAGGGCATCTCGGCCGATCTCATCGCGTCGAAATACGGCTATTCCCGCGACGACGTGGACGCTTATGCGATGGAGTCCCAGCGCCGCGCGAAGAAGGCCTGGGACGAGGGCTATTTCTCCAAGTCGGTGGTGCCGGTAAAGAACCAGCTGGGCCTGACCCAGCTTGATCGCGACGAGCACATGCGCCCGGAGACCGACATGCAGTCGCTCGCCGGCCTGAAGCCCTCCTTCAAGGACCTCGCCGCGTTCGTCGGCCTCGACCAGGTCGCGATCCAGAAATATCCCGAGGTGGAGCGCATCGACTTCGTCCACCACGCCGGCAACTCGTCGGGCATCGTGGACGGGGCGGCCGCCATTCTCGTCGGCTCCAAAGAGATGGGCGAGAAGCTGGGCCTCAAACCCCGCGCGCGCATCCGCTCCATGGCGTCCATCGGGTCCGAACCGACCATCATGCTGACCGGCCCTGCGCCGAGCGCGCGCAAGGCGCTGAAGAAGGCCGGCATGGAGCCTGGCGACGTCGACCTGTTCGAGATGAACGAGGCCTTCGCCGCGGTGGTGCTGCGCTTCATGGAGGATCTGGGCGTGGATCACGATCAGACCAACGTGAACGGCGGCGCGATCGCCATGGGCCACCCGCTCGGCGCGACCGGCGCGATGATCCTGGGCACGCTGCTCGACGAGCTGGAGCGCACCGGCAAGGGCGTCGGCCTCGCCACGCTGTGCGTCGGCGGCGGCATGGGCACCGCCACGATCATCGAGCGCCTCTAGGAACGACGGCAGCCGTCATCCCGGGCGCACACGCGCGATGCGCGAGCGCTCCGGGCGGATGACGCGAAAAGGGACAGAACCAATGAGCTACACGCACTTCAAATTCGATGTCGACGGCGACGGCGTCGCGCTGATCACCTTCGACTCGCCGAACGTCTCCATGAACGTGCTTTCCAACGCGGTCATGACGGAGATGAGCGAGCTGGCCGAAAAGATCGCCTCCGACGACCAGATCAAGGGCGCGGTCATCACCTCTGGCAAGAAGGCGTTCTGCGCCGGGGCCGATCTCTCAGAGCTCGGCGGCGGCATGGGCGCGCTCGAAGACAAGTCCGAAGACGAGGCCAAGTCGGCCCTGTTCGAGACCGCCTACACGCTGAACTCCACGCTGCGCGAGCTGGAGACCTGCGGCAAGCCGATCGCGGCGGCCATCAACGGCCTGGCGCTCGGCGGCGGGTTCGAGATCACGCTGGCCTGCCACTACCGCGTCATGGCCGAGGACGCCGGCGCCAAGCTGGGCCTGCCCGAAGCGATGGTGGGGGTCCTGCCCGGCGGCGGGGGCACCCAGCGCCTGCCGCGCCTGATCGGGGTGATGAACGCCGCGCCGATCATGCTGCAGGGCAAGCAGCTGGATGCGGCCAAGGCCAAGGAGCAGGGCGTCGTCCACGAGATCGCCCCGCTCGACCAGATCGTCCAGAAGGCCAAGGACATGGTGAAGGCCGATCCCATGGGCGCGAAGCAGCCCTGGGATCAGGACAAGTTCAAGATCCCCGGCGGCGGGCCCTATCACCCGGCCGGCATGCAGGTGTTCGGCGGCGCCTCGCCGATGCTCCTGAAGGAGACCTACGGCAACTATCCGGCCCAGCGCTACATCCTGTCGTGCGTCTATGAGGGGCTGCAGGTCCCCATCGACGCAGGGCTTCGCATCGAGAGCCGCTACTTCACCAAGCTCCTGATGCGCCCTGAGAGCCGGAACATGATCCGTTCGCTCTTCCTGTCGAAACAGTCGCTCGACAAGGGCGGTCGCCGACCCAAGGGCGAGGAGAAGGGCGAGATCAAGAAGATCGGCGTGATCGGCGGCGGCGGCTTCATGGGCGCGGGCATCACCACCGTGGCGGCCCAGGCCGGCATCGAAGTCGTCGTGATCGACAAGGATCAGGACGGCGCCGACAAGGGCAAGCAGCACGCGCTCGACCACTTCGCCAAGGGCGTCAAGCGCGGCAAGCTCACCCAGGACAAGGCCGACAAGCTCGGCGGGCTCATCACCGCAACGACCGATTACGGGCTCCTGAAGGACGTCGATCTCGTCGTCGAGGCGGTGTTCGAGAACTCCGAGCTAAAGCACAAGGTCACCGAGATGGCCGAGGCCGAGATGCCCGAAGGCGCGATCTTCGGCTCGAACACCTCGACGATCCCGATCACCTCGCTGGCAGAGGCCTCCAAGCGGCCCGAGCAATATATCGGCATCCACTTCTTCTCCCCGGTGGAGAAGATGAACCTCGTCGAGCTGATCGTGGGCGAGAAGACGAACGACCACGCGGTCAGCCGCGCGATCGACTTCGTCACCAAGATCAAGAAGACCCCGATCGTGGTCGCCGACACGCGCGGCTTCTACGCCAACCGCTGCGTCATGCGCTATATCGAGCAGGGCATGTACATGCTCACCGAGGGCGTGAAGCCGGCCCTGATCGAGAACGCGGCGAAGATCGCCGGCATGCCCGTCGGCCCGCTTTCTCTGCAGGACGAGGTCGCGATCGACCTCGGCTACAAGGTGCTGCAGCAGACCAAGAAGGATCTCGGCGACGCATTCGAGGACACCCCGAACGCTGAGGTCATCGAGAAGATGTATGAGCTCGGCCGCTACGGGCGGAAGAACGGCAAGGGCTTCTACGTCTACTCCGACGAGGGCAAGCGGCTTTGGGATGAACTCGACCAGTTCGCCCCGAACGGAAAGCTGCTCGACGAGCAGCCGTCGGTCGACGAGATCAAGGACCGCATCCTCTACGCCCAGGCGATCGAGGCGGCCCGCACCATGGAGGAGACCATCGTCTCCGACCCGCGCGAGGCCGATGTGGGCTCCATCCTCGGCTGGGGCTTCGCGCCCTTCACCGGCGGGGTTCTGTCCTTCATCGACACGGTGGGCGCGGCGAAGTTCGTCGAACGCGCCGACGCGCTGAAGGTGAAGTACGGCAAACCCTTCGAGGTGCCTGAGCTTCTGCGCGACATGGCCAAGACGAACGACACCTTCTACGCCCGCTTCAGCCAGGAGCCGGCCGCGGCGTAAGGCTTGCGGGTTCTGGCGTTAACGCGAGAAGGCCGGGCGGCGACGCCCGGCCTTTTTCGTTCTCGCCCGATCGCACCGCCGCCCTTTGTTCTGAACCGGGGCGCGACCCTGTGCGTTGAGTGAGCGAGAGGGCCGAAGCGCGCGCGGCGGATCGGCCGGCGGCGCGCTTTTAGCCCGCAAGCCAAGGAGGCCGATCATGGTCCAGCGCAACGCCGATCAGAACGATCTCTTCGCCGACGCCGAGGCGAACCCGGACGATCAGGCGCACTCGGAACTGTTCGACGAGGACAAGTCCGAAAGCCGGAGAGAGCAGCGCCTGCCGTTTGAGCGCGGCGAGGCCGAGGGCGAGGCGCCCGAGCTTGCGCCCGTGGACGAGGCGCTCGACGACGGTACTGGCGAAATCTTCGGCGAAACCGTCGAGCCCTCCCCAGAGGCCACCGAGGCCGCGCGCGACATCCCGGCCGAGGCTGACGAGGTCGAGAACGACGAGCGCCGCCGCGCCATCGCAGCGGCCGAAGCCGACTCTGGTCCCGCGCAGACAGGCGGCCCGAGCGTCGAACCGATCGGCGAACGCATGGCCGACGAAGCCCTGGCCGACGCGGCGAGCCCGGAAGGCGCCGATCGCGAACTCACCGAGGCGGAAAAGACGCCGTCCAAGGACGATCCCGAGGCCGAACCCGATCTCGACAAGATCGACGAGGCCTTGGAAGAGACCTTCCCCGCCTCCGATCCGCCCAGCTTCAGCCCTGGTAAGGCGTGATCGCACGGCTCTGATATCGGTCGACAGACAAGGCGCGACGGCGTAAAGCCTCGCGCCTTGTCTTATTGTCGCCCGGACGGAAACGATGGACCGCATCGACGCCCTGCGCCTGTTCACAGCCGTGGCCGAGCTTGAGAGCTTTACGCGCGCGGCGGACCGTCTGGGGCTTACTCCGGGCGCGGCGTCCAAGCAGATCGCCGCGCTGGAGACGCGCATGCAGGCGCGGCTTCTGGAACGCACCACGCGCTCGGTGCGCCTGACCGACGCCGGCCGGGCGCTCTTGGACCGGGTGCGTCCGTGGCTGACCGAATATGAGGCGATCGAGAACGGGCTGGCCGACGAGACGGCCGCGGCCGCAGGCAGCCTGCGCATCGCCAGCTCGGTCGATTTCGGCGCGGCGCGCCTTGTTGAGCCGGTCACGGCCTTCATGGAGCGCTGGCCGGACGTGAACGTGCGCCTGGACCTGGCCGACCGCATGGTGGACCTCGTCGACGAGGGCTACGACCTCGCCGTGCGCATGGGCCATCTCGACGATTCCTCGCTGATCGCCAAGCGCCTGGCGCCCGCTCCCCTCGCGCTCGCGGCGAGCCCGGCCTATCTGGAGCGCCATGGCCGGCCGACCCACCCGCGCGATCTCGTCGCGCACGCCTGCATCGTGGATCGCAACAAGCCGACCCCGCACCAGTGGCGCTTCACGCGCGGGGCCGAGGCCGAGGACGTCAAGATCGACGGCCGTCTGACGCTGAACGGTGCGAAGGCCGCGGTCGCCGGCGCCTGCGCCGGAGCGGGCGTCGCCTGCACGCCCGCCTGGGCGGCCTGCGACGCGATCGAGGCCGGCCGGCTTGAACGCCTTCTGCCCGATTGGGAGCCGGACCACCGCGATCTCTGGGCGGTCTTCCCCTCGAACCGCTACCTCGCCCACCGCGTGCGCCTGTTCGTCGACTTCTTGAGCGACTGGTTCAAGGCGGGGGTGTGAGGGGGCGAGGGCGCGCTATCTCGCCGAGGTCCCGGATCGGTGCTTCGCATCCTCCGGGAATTCAGGACATGGGAGCTGAACTCCCGGCCGAGCCGAAGGCGAGAGCCGGGACCTCAGAACGGAAGGGCCCCCTTAAGCCGCGTCGGCCTTCTCCACGCCCGCCTCTTTTTCGGCGAGATAGCGTTCGGCTTCGAGGGCGGCCATGCAGCCCATGCCGGCGGCGGTGACGGCCTGGCGGTAGATGTCGTCGGTGACGTCGCCGGCGGCGAACACGCCGGGAATGGACGTGCGCGTGGAGTCCGGCTCGGTGATCAGATAGCCGCCGTCCTTGGTCTCCAGCTGATCGATGAAGAGGTCGGTCGCGGGCTTGTGGCCGATCGCGATGAACACGCCGTCGGCCTCGTGGGCGGTGGTTTCGCCGGTCTTGGTGTTCTTCAGCTTCACCCCGGTCACGCCGGGCATGGGGTTCTTCTCGCCCAGAACCTCGACAAGTTCGCTGTCCCAGATCACCTCGATCTTGTCGCTGGCGAACAGGCGCTGCTGCATGATCTTTTCAGCGCGCAGCTCGTCGCGGCGGTGCACCAGGGTGACCTTCCTGGCGAAGTTGGTCAGGAACAGCGCCTCCTCCACGGCGGTGTTGCCCCCGCCGATCACGAAGACTTCTTTGTCGCGGTAGAAAAAGCCGTCGCACGTAGCGCACGCGGACACCCCGTGGCCCATATAGGCCTGCTCGGTCTCAAGCCCCAGCCACTTCGCGCTGGCGCCGGTGGCGATGATCAAGCTGTCGGCGGTGTAGGTCGTGCCGGAATCACCCTTCAGCGTGATCGGCTGGGCCTTCAGATCGGCCTCGATGATGACGTCGTTGACCATCGTCGTGCCGACATTTTCCGCCTGGGCCTTCATCTGCTCCATCAGCCAGGGGCCCTGGATCGGATCGGCGAAGCCTGGGTAGTTCTCCACGTCGGTGGTGATTGTCAGCTGTCCGCCCGGCTGCAGGCCGGAGACGAGCATGGGCTCCATCATGGCGCGCGCGGCGTAGACCGCGGCGGTGTAGCCGGCCGCGCCCGATCCCACGATCAGCACCTTGGCGTGTTTGGTCTCGCTCATGGCCGGCTCCTTCGTGTCGTCCTTGCGGTTACAGTGTCGGGATTCGCCGTTCAAGGGGCGAGCTGGTTCACCAGATCTTCGCGCCACTCGCGCTCGGGGTCGACCCGGTCCAGCTCATCCGGTTCGATGACGCCTGCGCGGATCAGCGCGGCGGCGTAGGCGTGGCTGGCGCGCACGCCGGTGCGGCAGTGGATCGCGACCGGGCCTTCGGCGCGCGCGAGCACGTCGGCGAGATAGGCCGAGACCGCCTCGCCGCTGTCGCGCCCGGTGGGGATCCAGGTGTGGATCATGCCTTGGCCGGCGACCGCATCGGCGAGGTCATAGCTCATCGCGGCGGTCTCTTCAGGGCGCAGAAGCGTGACCACGCGCGTCACGCCGTCCTCGGCCCAGGCCTCGACCTGCGCCGCGTCGGGGGTTCCAGCGATGCGCACATCCGGATCATCAAGCGTCTGGGCGCCGGCCGCGCCGGACACAAGCGCGGCGGCGGCGAGCGTGGCGGCGAGCCCGGCGGCGCCGGCGAGCAAGCGCAGCGCGCGGGTTTCGGCGCTGACGGTTTCAGCCTTCGCGGCGGCTTTCGCACGGCGTGTCATCAAGCAGGCTCCTGTGATCGATGCGACGTGTGTGTCGCTCAGATGTCTGTTCGCGCGTCGAGCATTTCAAGCACGGCGCGCGCGGCCCTGTCGGTTTCGTGAAGCGGGACGTAGCGCCACCGCTCCAGACGGCCGAGCCAGGGCCGCACCGCGCCGCGCGCTTCCAGGCCTTCATAGAGCCGGTCGAACTTCGCCGCCCCGCCTTCGAGCGCCAGGCGATAAACCGGCTTGCCGGTCGCGCCGGCCTCGGTGAGCATGTTGGTGGAGTCTTCGGTGACGAAAATCCAGTCCGCGCGCGCCAGCCAGGCGAAATAGGGGTTGGGACCCTCCCCGTCATGGATGACGACGCGGTGCTCGCCTGCGAAGCCGGCCTTGAGCCGCGCGGTGAAATTCTCAGGGGTTCGCCGCGAAACCGTGATCAACAGGCTGACGTCCTGATCGAGCAGATCGGCGAGGCGCTCGAGAAGATACGCGCCGACCGCCTCGGTGAAGCGGTGGCGCTTGGAGCTTCCCCCGATCAGCACCGCCGCGCGCGGGCCGGGCAGGGCGTCGATCCCGGCCTTGAAGGCCGGATCGTCCCCGGCTGCGGCCAGGCGGTCGGGCGTGATGCGGTTGGGCGAGCCCAGGGTCTCGAACAGGGCGCGTCCGCGCGCACGGTCGTGCTCGGGCGCGACGATCAGGTCGAACCCGTCCTCGCCGCCCTTGGGATCCTGGACATAGACGAAGCGGGTGCGGGGGAAGGCGCGCCGATGGGCGCTCGCAGCGCGCAGAGCGGCCTGGCCGCACCCGATCCACAGATCCGGCGCGATTGCGCCGGGATCGGGGAGGCGTCCTGTCCGCGGAACGTGCACGGTCAAAAGCCGCATCGCGGTCAGGCGCGCGACCGCCTCGGCCAGCCCCAGCGCCTGGTTCTCGATGCCGCGACGGCCGTCGGAGACGACCATGCAGGCGCGCTCCGGGCCAGCGCCGGAGCCGGAGGGGGAGGCCGGACGGCCTACTTCCACTCCACCTTCATGAGTTCGTAGGAGCGCGTGCCGCCAGGGGTGTTGACCTCGACCACGTCGCCGACCTCCTTGTTGATCAGCGCGCGCGCGATCGGCGAGGAGAGCGAGATCTTGCCCTGCTTCACGTCGGCCTCGTCATCGCCGACGATCTTGTAGGTGGCCTTGCCCTCGGTGTCCTCGTCGAGGACCGTGACCGTGGCCCCGAACTTCACCGAGTCGCCGGACATCTTCGAGGTGTCGATCACCTGGGCGCGCGCCAGCTTGTCCTCGAGCTCGGCCACGCGGCCCTCGATCCAGCCCTGGCGTTCCTTGGCGGCGTGATATTCCGCGTTCTCGGACAGGTCGCCATGCTCGCGCGCCTCCGAGATCGCCTGGATCACGGCGGGGCGTTCCTGCGTCTTCAAACGCTTCAGTTCTTCGTCGAGCGCCTTGTGGCCCTCGGCGGTCATCGGGATCTTCTGCATCGGGGTCCGTTTCGGGAGCTGTGAGCCCGGGAGCTGTGAAACACTGAGCCTAGGCGTCAGACCAGCCCGTCTTCAAGCACTTCCGTCACGATAGGATTGCAGCGATCGCGGTTCAAGCGCGCCCGCATCAATCTCGGCGAGGGACTGGACCGCGGCGCGGCTCGCCGACGCCGTGGTGTAACAGGGCACCTTTTGCTCCAGTGCGGTGCGCCTGATCGAGTAGCTGTCGATCTGAGACTGGCGCCCTTCGGTGGTGTTGAAGACCAGCTGCACCTCGCCGTTCTTGATGGCGTCCACAATGTGGGGCCGGCCCTCATAGACCTTGTTCACCCGAGTGACCGGCACGCCCGCCTCGGCCAGCGCGCTTGCGGTGCCGCCTGTGGCCATGATCGAAAAGCCGAGCTTGGCCAGCATCATGCAGCTTTCGAACAGTTGCGGCTTGTCGGTGTCTTTCAGCGATACGAAGACGCAGCCTGTACGCGGCAGGTTGGTGCCGGCGCCGAGCTCGGCCTTGGCGAAGGCGGCCTCGAACCGCGCGTCGATGCCCATCACCTCGCCGGTCGAGCGCATCTCCGGGCCCAAGAGCGGATCCACGCCCGGGAAGCGCGCGAACGGCATCACCGCCTCCTTCACCGCCACATGGCCGGGATCAGAGGCGGGCAGGTCGAACTGCGACAGTTTCGCGCCGGCCATCACCTTCGCCGCGATCGCGGCCACCGGCGCGCCGATCGCCTTGGCCACGAACGGCACGGTGCGGCTGGCGCGCGGATTGACCTCGAGCACGAAAATCTCGTCGCCCTTGATGGCGTATTGCACGTTCATCAGACCGCGCACGCCGATCGCCTTGGCCAGGCTCTCGCTCTCAGCCTTCAGCTCAGCGATCATCTCCGCGGACAGGGAGTGGGGCGGCAGGGCGCAGGCGCTGTCGCCGGAGTGCACGCCGGCCTCCTCGATATGCTCCATGACGCCGGCGA
>CAZKBB010000048.1:0-21538 GCA_964550935.1 uncultured Caulobacterales bacterium | reverse complement strand
GATCGGCTTCATCGGCTTCATCGTGTGGGCCCACCACATGTACACGGTCGGCCTGAACGTGAACCTGAAGGCCTATTTCGTGGCCGCGACGATGATCATCGCGGTGCCCACGGGCATCAAGATTTTCTCGTGGATCGCTACGATGTGGGGCGGCTCGATCTCGTTCCGCACGCCGATGCTCTACGCGATCGGCTTCATCTTCCTGTTCACCGTGGGCGGGGTCACCGGCGTCGTGCTCGCCAATGCGGGCGTCGACCAGTCCCTGCACGACACCTACTACGTGGTGGCCCACTTCCACTACGTATTGAGCCTGGGTGCGGTGTTCTCGATCTTCGCCGGGTTCTATTTCTGGTTCGAGAAGATCTTCGGGGTGAAGTACAACTCCTTCCTGGCGCGCACTCAGTTCTGGCTGTTCTTCGTCGGCGCCAACGTGATCTTCTTCCCGCAGCACTTCCTGGGCCTGGCCGGCATGCCGCGCCGCTACGTGGACTATCCCGACGGGTTTGCGTTCTGGAACCTGGTGTCCTCGTACGGCTATCTGATCATGGCCGCCGGGATGGTGGTGTTCTTCGCCCTGCTGATCGACGCCGCGGTGCGCCGTCGCAAGGCCGAAGCCAATCCGTGGGGCGACGGAGCGACCACGCTTGAGTGGACGCTGTCCTCCCCGCCGCCCTTCCACCAGTTCAACGAGCTGCCGAAGATCAAGTAGGCGTCTTGAAGAGCTGAAACCGAAGAGAGTGATGTGACCGACGTCACCGTCGATCGCGGGCGGGGCGGCGCCGATCCGGCGCCGCCCGCGCCTTATCCGGCCGGAGGCGTGAAGAGCGCCCTCGCCACGCCGCGCGACTATATCGACCTGATGAAGCCGCGGGTGATGACGCTCGTGGTGTTTACAGGCCTGGCCGGTCTGGTCGCCGCGCCGGGGGCGATGAACCCGCTCGCCGCGGCGATCGCGATTTTGTGCCTTGCGGCCGGGGCCGGCGCGGCGGGCGCCTTCAACATGGCCTATGACGCCGACATTGACGCGGTGATGAAGCGCACGCGCAAACGGCCCGTGCCGGCCGGGCGCGTGCCGGCCTCTGAAGCTTACGGCTTCGCCGCGGTGATGAGCCTTGGTTCGGTGCTGTTGATGGCCCTGGCCACCAACTATGTCGCAGCCGGGCTTCTGGCGTTCTCGATCTTTTTCTACGTCGCGATCTACACGATGTGGCTGAAGCGCTCGACACCGCAGAACATCGTGATCGGCGGCGCGGCCGGCGCGTTTCCCCCGATGATCGGCTGGGCCGCCGTAACCGGATCGGTCGGGCTTGAAGCGCTCATCCTGTTTGCGATCATCTTCCTGTGGACGCCGCCGCATTCCTGGGCGCTGGCGCTTTACAAGTCGGGCGATTACGCCGCGGCCGGGGTGCCGATGATGCCGGTGGCCAAGGGCGCGAAGTCCACCCGGGCGCAGATCCTGATCTACACCGGGCTTTATCTCGCCGCGTCAGCCGCGCCGGTGTTCATCGGGCTGGGCGGCGTGGCCTATGCGGTCGCCGCCTTCGCCGGGGGCGCGCTGTTCGCGCTTCTGGCGGTGCGCGTGTTCACCTCCCGGGCCGGCGAGGCGAACGCGGCCGAAGACGCGCTTTACGCGGTGCGCGCCGGCGACAAGGCCGCGCGCGACCTGTTCGCCTACTCCATTGCGCACCTTGCGCTGCTTTTCGCCGCACTCCTGGCCGAGCACGGGCTCGGCGCCTACGTGTCGGTGCAGGCGTTGTTCTAGCGCCGACCCTGCTGCGAACGGATTTTTGATGACCGCCGACTCCCGTCCGGAACCCCGCGAGACCTATCCTGAAACCGTCAAGCTGACGGCGGAGGAGGAGGCCGCGCGCAAGCGCCGCAACCGCATGATTGCGCTCGGGCTGATCAGCTTCATCGGGCTCATCTTCCTGACCACCGTTGTCCGGCTGGGTCAGAACATCGCCGCCGGCTCGGGCGGTTGAACAGAGGAAACGCAATGTCCAGGCTGAAGGCCTTCGTCTCCAAGATGGATCCCAAGACCCGCACCGTGGCGGTGTGCGCTGCGGCGGTGATGTCCATGGGCGCGATGGCCTACGCGGCGGTGCCGCTTTACGACCTGTTCTGTCGCGTGACCGGCTATGGCGGCACCACCCAGATCGCTCAGTACGAGCCCGGCGCGGTCCTCGACCGCGAGGTGACCGTGCGCTTCGACGCCTCCAATGCGCGCGGCTTTCCTTGGGAGTTCGCTCCGGTGGAGCGCGAGATGACGCTGAAGGTGGGCGAGACCGCGCTCGCCTTCTATCGCGCGACCAACACCACCGACCGCCCGGTCACAGGCATGGCGAGCTATAACGTCACGCCGTTCAAGGCCGCTCCTTATTTCTCCAAGCTGGAGTGCTTCTGCTTCCAGGAGCAGACGCTGCAGCCTGGCGAATCGATGGACATGCCGGTGATCTTCTTCGTCGATCCTCTGATCGACGAAGAGCGCCGCCTCGACGATGTGCGCACCATCACCCTGTCTTACACCTTCTGGGATGCGTCCACGGACGCAGAAGAGCTGCGGACCGCGTCTTATGGACAGGCCGGCTCGGGCTCGTGACGGCGTGAGACCGCGCGCCGCACGTTGATGTGAGGCGGGCGCATTGAACCTCATCAAGGGCGCGGCTATAGCTGCGACGCCTCCGTGCGCGGAGGATCGTATTCAGGCGGGAGAGCATGATGGCCGGCGGAGCCGTTAAACACGATTACCACCTCGTCGAACCGAGCCCGTGGCCGTTCGTCGGCTCGGCCTCCGCCTTCGTCCTGGCGGTCGGCGCGATCGTGTTCATGAAGGGGCTCGTCAACGACGAGGCGCACTGGGCCTATTTCTTCCTGCACGAGGGTGCGCCGTGGCTGATGCTGCTCGGCTTCCTCGGCGTCGGCTACACCATGGTGGGCTGGTTCGGCGACGTGATTAAGGAATCGCGCGCCGGCGACCACACGCCGGTGGTCGATCTCGGCCTGCGCTACGGCATGATCTTGTTCATCGTGTCGGAGGTGATGTTTTTCGTCGCCTGGTTCTGGATGTTCTTCGAAGCCGCGCTGTTTCACGACGCGCGCGCCGGAGCGAGCTGGTATGGCCCGGCCGTCGGCATGGACTTCTCCGGCTGGGAGAACTGGCCCCCGCCCGGCGTGGAGACGTTCGATCCCTTCCACCTGCCGCTGATCAACACGCTGGTGCTGCTTCTGTCGGGCACGACGGTGACCTGGGCGCACCACGCGATGGAGCACGGCGACCGCCAAGGCGCCAAGGCGGGCCTTTTGCTGACCGTGCTGCTGGGCGTCTTCTTTAGCGTCCTGCAAGCCTATGAGTACACCCACGCCCACTTCGACTTCTCTGGTAATCTCTACGGCGCGACCTTCTTCATGGCCACGGGCTTCCACGGCGCGCACGTCATCATCGGGACGATCTTCCTGGCGGTGATCCTGATGCGCCTCCTGGCGGGCCACTTCACCGCGCAGAAGCATTTCGGCTTCGAGGCGGCGGCCTGGTACTGGCACTTCGTGGACGTGGTCTGGCTGTTCCTGTTCGCCTTCGTCTACGTCGCCTTTCAATAGGCGGCGCTGACGGGTGAACGACCCCAACCCCTTCTCCGCAGGTCTGCGCGCGCGATGTCCGCGCTGCGGGGAAGGGGCCCTGTTCGCCGGCTATCTGAAGGTCGCAGAAACCTGCGAAGTCTGTGGTCTGGACTTCTCCAGCGAGGACGCCGGCGACGGTCCGGCCGTGTTCATCATCTTCATCGCAGGATTGATCGTGGTGCCGTTGGCGCTGTTCCTCGAGCTCGCCGCGACACCGCCGATCTGGGTGCATGCGCTGGTGTGGGGACCGGTCACGATCGGGGTCTGCCTGGCGCTCCTGCGCCCGTTCAAGGCGACGCTGTTCGCACTTCAGTACAAGCACGCCGCCCGCGAGGCGCGCCTCGACGAAGGCGAGGATCCGCGCGCCTGAGGAGGCCGGCATGGCGTTTCGCCCCTATCCGCTTCTGACGCTGCTCGCCCTTCCAGCGCTCGCCCTCCTGATCGGGCTGGGGAGCTGGCAGGTCCAGCGCATGGGCTGGAAGAGCGATCTCATCGCGGCCTATGAGGCCGCGCGCGCGAACCCGGCCGAGGATCTGGCCGGCGCGATCTGCGGACCCGGCGCTGTTCCAGGCCGCCCCGTAGCAGAGCCGCCGGCGCCGTCTGGCGAAGGCTTCGTACGCCTCTACGGACGCGCCCCCGACGGGCGTCCGGGCTGGCGCGTCTTCAGACCCGCCGGAGCGCCGCTGTGCATGGACGCCGATGCAATCCTGATCGAGACCGCGTTTGAGCCCATCACCGACGGTGCGCGCAGCGAGATCGGCGCCTGGCGGATCGAGCGCCCGCCTCAAGGCGGCGTGTTCACCCCCGGGGCCGACCCGTCCAGGGCGGAGTTCTACGCGTTCGAGCCCGCGGCGATGGCCGCCTCGCTCGGGCTCGCCGCAGCCGGGCTGTCGCGCGACTGGGTGATCGCCGCCGACGACGGGGCTTTGCCCGCCCATCTCAGCCAGACCCCGCCTGAGCGTCATTTCGGCTACGCCGCCACCTGGTTCGGTCTGGCGATCGTTCTGGTGGCGGTCTATTTCGCCGTGCATGCCGCTCAAGGACGCCTGCAGCGTCGCGACGGCGCCTGACGCCTTGCCCGCCGGGCCGTGTCAGCGTGTACTGGCGCGCATCCGTTCAAGGCCCTGAGACCACGAGGGGGCGGCCATGGCGCTCTGGCGCGACGAGACCCATGAGACGGTCCTCACCGGCGAGGGCGTGCGCCTGCGCCACCCTTCGCTGGACGATTACGAGGCCTGGGCGAAGCTGCGCTACCACTCGCGCGCGCACACCGAGCCGTGGGAGCCGGCCTGGGCCGAGGACGAGCTGTCCCGCGCCGCGTTCAAGCGCCGGCTGCGCCGCTACACCCAGGACATCGAGAGCGGGCAGGGCTACCCCTTCTTCGTGTTCCGCAGCGCCGACGACGTGCTGGTCGGGGCGTGCAATCTGAACAATGTGCGCCGCGGCGTGCTGCAGGCGGCCGATATCGGCTACTGGATCGGCGCGCCCTATGTCCGCAAGGGTCACGCCCGCGCTGCGGTGCGCCGGGTGCTCGCCTATGCGTTCGGACCTCTGCGCCTGCACCGCGTGGAGGCCGCGATCCGGCCCGACAACGAGGCCTCGCGCGCGCTCTTGTCCTCGGTCGGCTTCACCCCTGAGGGTCTGGCGCGGCAATACCTGAAGATCCGCGGACAATGGTGCGACCATCTCAAATACGCGATCCTTAGCGGAGACCGGCTGCTTTGAGCGCGCTCGCCAAGGCGGCCGAAGCGGCCGGCGCGCTGGCGCTGAGCGTCGAGGCCGGCGCTGGCCGGGTGTCGCTGGAGGGCGCGGTCGAGGCGTTCGGTCTGGCGGGCGCGGCGCGTTCAGGCCTCTTGTCCGACTTCACCGAGCGCGTCGCGCCGGCCGACCGGCGCGCGCTCGCGCTTTTTGAGCGTGACGGGGTCGGGGATGTCCGCGTGCGCCTGATCTCAGAGGACGGTCGGGTGCGGTATGTGCGGCTTCGCGGCCGGGGTGAGGGCGGGACGTGGACCGGGCTCGTCCTGCCGGCGGGCCACGCCGGCGCGGATGCACGCGAACGCGCCGACGCGGAGGCTGCGCTCACCCATGCGGTGGAGAGCGGGGCGGTGATCGCCCATTACCAGCCGATCGTCGCGCTCGCCGATCGCCGCCTCGCCGGGTTCGAGGCGCTCGCGCGCTGGGACCGGCCGGGCGAGGGGGTGATGGGGCCTGACGACTTTCTTCCGCTCGCCGGCGACATGGACTTGCTCGGCGCGATCGGGGAGGGCGTGCGCGCCGCGGCCGCGCAGGACCTCTCCGCCTGGCGTGCGGCGCGCGGCAAGGTGCGCGAGCTGTTCGTCTCGGCCAACGCCGACGCGCGCGAGATCGCCGCGCCGGGCTTCGCGGACACGCTGATCGCGGCGGTGGAGGCGGCGGGCCTGCCGCGCGGCGCCTACAAGCTTGAGATCGCCGAGACCGAGGTGATGCGCGATCCCGAGACCTGCCTCGCCGCGCTCACCCGCCTGCGCGAGGCCGGGATCGCCCTGGTGCTGGACGATTTCGGCACCGGCTGGTCCTCGCTCGCCCGGCTCGATCGCTTCCCGTTCGACGTCATCAAGGTGGATCAGTATTTCGTGCGCGCCGCGCGCAGCGACGAGCAGGCCCGCCGCGTGATCGAGTCTGTGGTCAGCCTGGCGCGGAACTACTCCAACCTCGTCGTGGCCGAAGGGGTGGAGGACGAAGCCGCGGCCGACCTCGTGGCCGAGCTGGGGTGCGACTACGCGCAAGGGTTCATGTTCGCAGGCGCTCTGGCGCCTCAGGCTGCGGCCGAAGCCGCGCGCGACGGCCTGCCGGGTCGCAGCTCGGCGCCGGGTTAGGCTCAAAACCTAATCAGTGGGTTGAAGCACAGGCGGAAATCATGATTCCAAGCCGTTCAATCAGCGAACGGAGACGGTCTTGGCGCGCTTGTTCTGGCTTGATGACGACCAGTGGGCGGCGGTGGAGCCTCACCGTCCCAAGAACCAGCCCGGCGCTCGGCGGGTCGATGACCGGCGGGTGATATCGGGCATCATCCATGTCCTTAAGTCTGGGTGCCGCTGGTGCGATTGTCCGCCTGAATACGGCCCGCCGACAACGATCTATAACCGCTTCAACCGGTGGTCCCGAAAGCGGTTCTGGACCGGGCTCCTGGAGGCGTTGGCCTCCAGCGGGGCGGTGACGAAGAGCGCCTTGATCGACTCCAGCTATGTGAAGGCTCAGCGGGCCGCACACGGCGGAAAGGGGGGTGAAAAATCAGGCCATCAGGCTGTCGCGGGGCGGTCAGACCACCAAGATCCACGCCCTCACTGACACGATCGGACGACCTTATGCGCTCGTGCTCACAGCCGGCAATGTCGCCGACATCCGGGCCGCACCTGCGCTCATCGCCAAGGCCGGCCTGCCGCGCCATCTCATCGCCGACAAGGGCTATGACGCCGACGCCCTGAGGCAAGCTGCGCGGCGCGAAGGCTGCGTACCGATCATCCCCGGCAAGTCCAACCGGAAGCGCAAAATGCCGCTCGACAGGCGCCGCTACCGAGACCGCCATCTCGTCGAGAACACCTTCCGCCGCCTGACGGACTATCGCCGCGTCGCCACGCGATACGACAAGCTCGCAGCGAACTTCCTCTCCGCCGTCACCCTCGAAGCACTCGTCGAATACGGGTTGTGAATGAGTCCGGACCCTCGCCTTGCTTCGTTGAATCGCGAGCACGGCGAAGCGTCCGTCGCCGTCTCCAGGGCTGAAAGAAGAACATCTCCAGCAGGAGAAACAGCCCTGCACAGAGGAGCAATATCCAGTACCCCGCCAGAACTGTCCGGCCGCTGTATCCGCCAGCGCTGATGGCGTGGACGCCGATGAGAACGCCAAGGAGAAGCGCGCTGCTCGCATGCAATAATCGCCAGGACCTGTAGGAGCCGGGCATTTTCTTGTGATCTACGGCGATAAAAATGATGCTGGCTGTTAGGATCCAAGCGGCGAGCCCGGTAAAAAGCGACCAGTGACCCAGCGGCAGCACAGGATCAGCGGCGTTGAACCACGGCCACGATCCCCCGTCAGGGGCGGCGTAGAGAAACGGATGGATCACGATACAGGGGATGATCGCATAAACGACCCAGCGATGGATGCGCATGGTCCGCCGCACCCCGATGCGATCGGAGATCCATCGGGTGCGTCCGGAGAACAGAAAGTCGACCAGCAGCGCCGCAAACGCCACGATGCCCAGCGCTGAGGCGAATGTGTCCACAACCGCATGCGATTTGATCGGATAGTGCAGCGCAGCCAGTCCGAGCGGCGCCAAGACCAAGCTCAGATACAGGACGACAAGCAGCCAGAGAGGCGCGGCAAGACGCTTTTCTTTTACCCGCTGTACCGGCGTTTCAGCGGGGTTTTTGGGAGGCGATGCGTTTCTCGAAACCATCACGTCGAAGGCCTATCCTGTCATCGCCCTGCCCGCCAAACCCAAGACGCAAAGCACGCCCACGACCACGAGGATTTTCGCCAAATGCCTTTCAATCCAGTCGGTCTCTCTCTGCATGGATCGTCCTCGCTCGCCATTTGAGGGTGGAGGCGCACAGGCTTGTGCGGGCAGTGATCACGGCCATCGACGAGCCGCCGGGCTGCAACGTTTATGCACACCCGCCGCGCCGGCGAAGATCGCGACCGTCACCCTGCAGGTCGGCCGAACTGATCATGCAGGGGTCGACGAAGGTCTCGTCTCGCGCAGGCCGAGCCACAGCACGACGAAGAGAAGCACCACGACAGAATTTATGCCGGCTTGGAGCAGCATTTGCGCAATGGTTATTTGTCCAAATTTGACGTAGATGTACGCGGCATAGACGACGCCGAGTACTTGTTCAGCGACCGCCACCCAGACCAGAGTGAGGTAGCGCAATGGGTCGAAAGCCATGATCATGAACATGATCGCGAGCAAGACCATCACCATCCCGTATTGGGTGCTCATGGTGATCAATTCGGGATCCCACCCTCCGGTGGCCGTCCATCCGACGGCCTGCGCGCCGATTTCAGGAGCGAAGGTGGAAAGCAGCCCAAATCCCAGATGCCAAGCCGCCCAGACCCAAAGAAGAGCGGTCATTATGCTTAAACGTTTCATGCCTCACCCGCCATCGCCACTAGTTAATAAATAAGAGGTAAGCCGAACGCCGTGTCCGTCAAGGTCGCCGCCGCCGGCGGACGCCGACAATTTCCGTGAACCAATTTGCGCCGCCTGTTCGCTCTAGGCTGTTGAGGGAGAAACAGTCCTCCCCGTCCTGACGGACTTGCGGCGGCGTCCCGCTGTCGGCGCATAAAGATCAACAGCGAAACCCACGATCTGTGGCGGGCCGTCGATCAAGAAGGCGAGGTGCTTGAACCCGGTGTCACGAAGACCCGGGACACGGCCTCAGCATCGGCCCATGCCGGGGCCGTCTTCGCCTAATCTTGATCCCCCGGATCAAGACCTCCGCTGCGCGGACCGGCTGCGAAGTCCTCAAGAAAGCGATGAAGCGCTATGGCCGGCCCGAAGAAGTGGTCACCGACAAGCTGCGTTCGTATCGCGCCGCCATGCGCGAAATTGGAAGTGGTCACCGGCAGACCACCGATCGCCACGAGAACAACCGGGCCGAAAATCCACACCTGCCATTCCAAAAACGGGAACGCGCGATGCCCCGCCTCACGCCCGCCCGCTCGATGCGGCGAGAAACTCCGGCGTCACGCCCAGCGTCTTCAGCGCGCGCGCCCACTTGTCCTTGTAGTCGTCGTCGAACAACAGGCCCTCGTCGGGCTCGGCGACGAGCCAGGCGTTGGCGCCGATCTCGTCTTCAAGCTGGCCCGCGCCCCAGCCCGCGTAGCCGAGCGCCATGAGCGAGCGCCGCGGTGCGGCGTGGGAGGCGATGGTCTCCAGGATCTCACGCGTTGCGGTCAGCCCGATATCCTCGGCCACCTCGATCGTCGCCTCGCCGAGATCCACGTCCGCGGTGTGCAAGACGAAGCCGCGATCGCGATCGACCGGTCCGCCGTCGAGGACCGCGCGGTCGGGGACCTCGATGTCGCAGGCCACTTCCAGCTGTTCGAACAGGGCGGGCAGGCGCAAGGCGCCCATGGGCTTGTTCAGGATGAGCCCCATGGCGTGGTCGGGCTCGTGGGCGCACATGAAGATGACGGCGCGGTCGAAGCGCGGATCGCCGATCGTCGGGCTCGCCACGAGGATCTTGCCGACGAGATAGTTCTGCGTGTCACCGTGCGCGGACTGGCTCATGGGTGAAGCTTCACGCGCGAAGGCCGGTCTTGGCAAGAGCGCCCCGGTTCGATCGCCTCGGTCGATCCCTCCGGCCCGCCCGCGCCCGTCCGCGCGCGCTTGCCCGCGCGCCCACGCGGCCATAAACAAGGGCCGATATCCCAGACCCCTTCAACGGAGACGCTAGAGCGATGACCATCAAAGAAGGCGACGCCCTGCCTGACGTGACCTTCATGACGATGACTGCGGACGGGCCGGCGCCGGTAAGCACCGACGACGTGTTCGCCGGGCGCACCGTGGCGCTGTTCGCCGTGCCGGGCGCGTTCACGCCCACCTGTTCGGCCAAGCACCTGCCCGGCTTCATCGAGAAGGCCGGCGAGCTGAAGGCCAAGGGCGTGGATCGGATCGCATGCACCTCGGTCAACGACGTCTTCGTGATGGACGCCTGGGGGCGCGATCAGAACGCGGGCGACGCGGTGATGATGCTCGCCGACGGCAATGGCGACTTCGCCAAGGCGGTCGGGCTGGTCCTGGACGGCTCCAGGTTCGGCATGGGCGAGCGCTCCCAACGCTACTCCATGCTGGTCAAGGACAAGACCGTGGAGACGCTCTTCGTCGAAGAGGGCGGCGACTTCGCGGTCTCCTCCGCCGAGCACATGCTCAAGGCGCTCTAAGGCGCGCCCTCTCGCCGCAGCGGCGGAACCTCGCCGACCTCGCGCGCGCTCTCTGACCAGTTCAGCTGATCGGAGAGCGCGCCCATGTTCCTCGAAACCGTCAAGACGCCTGGCCTGTCGCACCTGTCATACGTGATCGGCGACGGCGCGGAAGCCGCCGTCATCGATCCGCGCCGCGACTACGCCGTCTATGAGCGCATCGCCGCGCAGGCGGGCGTGCGCATAACCGCGATCTTCGAGACCCACCGCAACGAGGACCTGATCTCCGGCGCGGAGGATCTCGCCGCGCGCGCCGGCGCGGAGGTCATTCGCGGTGCGACCGACGAGTACGACGTTCACTACGCCCGGGAAGCCGCGCCGCGCGAGCGCGTGAGTATCGGCGAGGTGACGCTGGAGGTGCTCGCCACGCCCGGGCACACGCTGGACTCCATCTCAATCGCCGCGCGCCACGCCGAGACCGGCGAGAGCGTCATCGGCGTGTTCACCGGCGATGCGTTGTTCGTCCATGACGTGGGGCGCACCGATTTCTACCCGGACCGCGCCGAGGAGGTGGCCGGGCTGCTTTACGACAGCCTTCAAGCGCTCCTCGCGCTCGGCGACCAAGCGGTGGTCTATCCCGCTCACGGCGCAGGTTCGGTGTGCGGCTCCGGCATGGCCGACCGCGACTTCACCACGATCGGGTACGAACGCGCACACAATCCCCGTCTGCAGCTCAGCTGCGCGGACTTCGTGCGCGCCAAGACCGCCGAGCATCATGAGTACCCGCCTTACTTCACCACGATGGAAACGCTGAACGCCGGCGGCGCCCCGGCGCTGGCGCCCGTGCTCAAGCCCTCGCGCCCCTTGAGCGCGGACGAGCTCGCCGCCGCGCGCGACGAAGGCGCGCTGGTCGTCGACGTCAGGAGCGCTGAGAGCTTCGCTGGCGGGCACGTGCCGGGGGCGTTTGCGTTGCCGCTTTCGCTTCTGCCCGCCTTCGCCGGCTGGCTTCTGCCCTATGAGACCCCGCTCATTCTCGTGGCCGACGACGCCGATCAGGTCGACGCTGCGCGGCTTCAGCTCGCGCGCATCGGCTATGACGAGGTCTACGGTTATCTGTCCGGCGGCGTCTCGGCCTGGGCCAAGACCGGACGCGCGGTCGGGACGGTCGATGCGATCGACGGGCCGGCGTTCAAGCGCGCCGAGGGCTCGCGCGCTCTGCTCCTGGACGTGCGCGACAAGACCGAGTTCGCCGAGCGCCGCCTTGAAGGCGCGCAGAACATCTATGCGGGGCATCTGCCCGACAAGCTGCAGGACCTCGACCCGGACCGCGAGACGATCGTCTTCTGCGGCTCGGGCCAGCGCGCGCTCGTCGCCGCCTCGGTGCTGCAGCGCGCCGGCTTCTCGCGGCTGAAGGTCTACTGGGGCTCGATGGCCGCGTGCGTGCGCCTGGGTTGCGCGATGGCGGCCTAGGGTGCGTCGTCCGTCAGCGTCTTGATCGCCTCGCGCGCCAGCGCGTCGGCGCGCTCGTTCTCAGGATGGCCGGCGTGGCCCTTGACCCATTCCCATTCGACCGCGTGGCGCTGCGTCGCCGCATCGAGACGCTTCCAGAGGTCTTCGTTCTTCACCGGCTTCTTCGCGGCGGTCTTCCAGCCGTTTTTCTTCCAGGCGTGGATCCACTTGGTCACGCCGTCGCGCACATAGGTGGAGTCGGTCACGAGCCTGATCCGGCAGGGACGTTTGAGCGTCTCCAGCGCGACGATCGCAGCCGTCAGCTCCATGCGGTTGTTGGTGGTCTCGGCTTCGGCGCCTGAGAGTTCTTTCTCGTGACCGCCCCACTCCAGGATCGCGCCCCAGCCGCCGGGGCCGGGATTGCCCGAGCAGGCCCCGTCGGTGTGGATGGTCACAAGTTGGGTCACGAAGGATGGACGGGCCAGCGCTGCTTCAGATCGCAAAGGCCTGTCTCGATCAGTTCGGCGAGCACGTCCAGATCGATGTCGGCGAGCGTGTTCACATAAAGGCACGCCTTGCCGGTCGTATGCTTGCCGAGGCGCTGAAGGATCGCGCTGTAATCGCCGTAGCCCGGCATGATGTAGATGGAGTGCTTGGCCTTGCGCGGGCTGAACCCTGTGGCGAGCATCTCGCCGGAGCGCCCGCTCTCATAGCGGTACTCATAGCGCCCGTAGCCGACCATGGACGGGCCCCACATCACCGGCGCCCAGCCGGTGACCTTGCGGAACAGCCGGTCAAGCGCGCGCGCCTCCTCGAGCTTGCGCTCAGGCTCGACGCTTTGCAGGAAAGTCTCGACGGAGAGCTCGGTCGGGGCGGTCTTGTTGGCGGTCATGGGTTTTTACTACTTATAGGTGTTTCTTCTTCCACCACGTAAAAATCTATCGCATTTTGGGTCAGTGAAACAGAACACGGAGGTTCCGTATGCTCATTAAGTCGTATGGCGCGTTTTGGCGCTGCGAGTATGTCGATTGGGGCGCGAAAGGGCCTGGAAATAAGGGGAAACTCGTAGGCGTAAAGGTGAAAGACAAACAGTGTCGCGTGGATTTTTGGGAAGAAACGGGGGTTTACGCTTTATTCAACGGGTACCAGCTTGCTTACGTTGGCCAGGCCGGGGAGCGAGGGCTCGGCGCCCGCCTAAGAGACCATCGGTCGGATCGTCTCGCTGGGCAGTGGGACACGTTCTCTTGGTTTGGCCTCTCCACCGTAAAGAAGGGTGGGACGCTACGAGCTCCGGGTACGCGTCAAGTTTCACCTGACACAATCGTCAAATCGCTTGAAGCGATCACGCTCTTCTTTACGGAGCCGCCGCTCAACCGGCGTGTTGAACGCGTTCGCGACGCGACAGAGTTCGACCAAGTCGTCGCGAGTCCGCCGGTCACCGAGCGAGAGCAGCTTCACGGGATACATGAGTCGGTGAACGCTCTTCGAGGCCACCTCGGCGTTTAAGCCACTTCCTTGGGCAGTTTGAACACCACGTCCTCGTCGGCGACGCGGATCTCCTCTATGCGCAGCGGGCGCCGACGCGCGATCTCGGCGAGGAGATCTTCAACGAGCTCTTCCGGCGCGCTGGCGCCGGCGGTGACGCCGAGCGTCTCCACGCCGTCGAACCAGGACCAGTCCACGTCGGCGGCCTTCTGCACCAGGTGGGCGGCCTTCGCCCCGGCGCGCTCGGCGACCTCCACGAGGCGCACGGAATTGGACGAGTTCGGCGCGCCGACGACCAGCACCAGGTCCGCGCGCGGCGCCATCGCCTTCACCGCGGCCTGGCGGTTCGTCGTGGCGTAGCAGATGTCTTCCTTGTGCGGAGCGGCGATGGCGGGAAAGCGCTTTTGCAACGCGGCGACGACCGAGGCCGTGTCGTCGACCGACAGCGTCGTCTGGGTGACGAAGGCGATGTTTCGCGGGTCCGCCGGCTCGAAGCGTTCCGCGTCCTCCACCGTCTCGATCAGATGGACCGCGCCGTCGGGCAGCTGACCCATCGTGCCCACCACCTCCGGGTGGCCGGCGTGACCGATGAGCAGGATCTCCTTGCCCGCGCGGTGATGGCGCTGGGCCTCCACATGGACCTTGGAGACGAGGGGACAGGTCGCGTCGACGTAGAGCATTTCGCGCGCCTCGGCCTCGGCGGGCACGGTTTTGGGCACGCCGTGGGCGGAGAACACGACGGGCCGGTCGTCGGGGCACTCGTCAAGCTCCTTGACGAACACCGCGCCCATGGCCTCCAGCCGGTTCACCACATGCTTGTTGTGGACGATCTCGTGGCGCACATAGACCGGCGCGCCGTAGCGCTCCAGCGCGCGCTCCACGATCTGGATCGCGCGATCGACCCCGGCGCAGAAACCTCGCGGCGCGGCGAGCAGCGCGGTCAGCGGCGCTGTTTCGGTCCCGGAAGGCGCGACCGGGCTTGCGACGTCGTCCATGTCTCACCTCTCCAGACCCGCGGCGTTGCTCTGCAGGCGCGAGCATCGTAGAGACGGAGATAACAACGCACGGGGCGCGGCGCAAAGGGCGTGCGCGCGTGCGCAAGACGTTTTCATCCCGCCGGGAGCCCACATGTCCGTCATTTTCAACGCCCGACGCGCCGTTGCGGCCGCCGCCGGTTTCGCCGTTCTCGGCCTGTCGGCCTGCGGCACGGTGTCCAACCCGCTCGCCGGTCCGCAGCCCAATCCGGGGCCGTGCCCGAACGCGCTATCGCTTTACGACGCGCACCGGCTGGTGGAGTTTCCAGGCGGTGAGGACGTGGTCTTCGCCAATGTGGGCTATACCGGCGAGATCCTCGATGTGGTGAGCTTTTGCACCTACACCGACGAGCGCGCGACGCCGATCGACATGGACTTGGCGGTGCAAATGGCCTTCGGGCGCGGTCCGGCCGCTGAAGGGCGCACGCACACCTATCGCTATTTCGTTGCGGTGACCCGCCTCGACCGGGCGGTGATTGACAAGTTCGAGTATGAGATTCCGGTGCGCTTCGAGCCGGGCGAGGATCGCGTCGAAGTCACCGAGGAGATCACCGGGCTGAAGATCCCGCGCGTCAACGAAGGGACGTCGGGCGCCAATTTCGAGGTGATCGTCGGATTCGTGCTCACCGACGAGCAGATCGACTTCAACCGCCAGGGCCTGCGCTTCCGCATCGACGCCGGTCAGGACTGAAGGCTCGGGACTTAAACGCCATGGCCACGATCATCGAACAGCTCGCCGGGGCGGCCGCCGCGGCGTTCGAGGCTGAAGGCCTGCCCGCCGCGCTGGGCGAGGTGAAGGAGAGCGACCGGCCCGACCTGTCGCCCTATCAGTGCAACGGCGCGCTCGCCGGCGCCAAGCAGGCCAAGCGCAATCCGCGCGAGATCGCCGAGCGCGTCGCCGATGCGATGCGCGCGCGCGTGCCGGGCCTGGAGGTGGAGATCGCCGGGCCGGGCTTCCTCAACCTCACCCCGCCGCCGGCGCTCTACGCTGAACGGGTCGATGCGATCCTGGCCGACGATCGCGCCGGCGCGCCGAAAACCGCCAGCCCGCGCAGGCTGATGATCGATTTCGGCGGGCCGAACGTGGCCAAGCCCATGCATGTGGGCCATCTGCGCTCCTCGGTGCTGGGCGACAGCCTACAGCGCCTCTTCCGCTTCCTCGGCGACCAGGTCGTGAGCGACATCCACTTGGGCGATTGGGGGCTGCAGATGGGCCACCTGATCACCGAGCTGGAGGACGAAAAGCCGGGCCTTCCCTATTTCGACGCCGGCTTCACCGGCCCGTATCCGGCCGAGCCGCCGGTCGATATCGCGGACCTGTCGCGGCTTTATCCGCAAGCCTCGGCGAAGGCGAAGGCGGACCCGCAGCGCAACGAGCGCTCGCGCAAGGCCACCGCCGAGCTGCAGGCGGGTCGGGCGGGCTACTACGCGCTGTTGAGACACTTCATCGCCGTGTCGGTGCAGGCGCTAAAGCGCGATTTCGACGCGCTGGGCGTTCATTTCGACTTGTGGAAAGGCGAAAGCGACGTCAACGAGCTGATCCCTGAGACGGTGGAGCTGTTCAAGTCCAAGGGCGTCGCCGAAGAGAGCGAGGGCGCGCTCGTGGTGCGCGTGGCGCGCGAGGCCGACAAGAAGGAGCTCGCCCCGCTGATCCTGGTCTCCTCGCAGGGCTCCGCGCTCTACGCCACGACCGATCTGGCGACCATTCTGGAACGCCGGCGCGAAAACGATCCCGAGCTGATCCTCTACGTCGTCGATCTCGGCCAGTCCGATCACTTCGAGCAGGTCTTCCGCGCGGCCTATCGTGCAGGCCTCGCCGAGGCGGGCGGTCTGGAGCACGTCAAGTTCGGCACGGTGAACGGGCCGGACGGCAAGCGGCTGCGCACGCGCGAGGGCGGCACCTTCCGCCTCGCCGACCTGATCGAGGCGGCCAACGACAAGGCGCGCGCGCGCCTGGAGGAGGCGGGCCTGGGCGCAGAGCTGGCGCCCGGGCGCTTCGACGCGGTCGCGCGCCAGGTCGCCAACGCCGCGATCAAGTTCGCCGATCTGCAGAACTACCGCACGACCAACTACGTGTTCGATCTGGACCGGTTCGTCTCGTTCGAGGGCAAGACCGGGCCGTATCTCCTGTACCAGGCGGTGCGCATCAAATCGCTGATGCGCAAGGCGGGCGAGCAGGGGCTGGCGCCGGGCCGGGCCGTGATCGAGGCGAGCGAGGAGGCCGCGCTGGCGCGCCGGCTCGACGCCTTCCCGCTGGCGCTGGAGCGCGCAGCGGGCGACCGCGCGCCGAACCATCTGTGCGAACACGCCTATCAGCTGGCCTCGAGCTTCTCAGCCTTCTACGCGGCCTGTCCGATCCTTCCGGAAACCGACGCGGCGGTGCGCGCCGGCCGCCTGGCGCTCGCCGCGGCGGTCTTGAAACAGCTCGAGATCACGCTCTCGCTCATCGGTCTGGACGCGCCGGAACGGATGTAGGCCCGCCCGGGGCGCTCCCCGCTTCGATTGACGCGCCATCACATAAAGCTATGGTGACGGGCTCTGAACGCGGGGCTGAGTCTGCGCGTTTGGACGAGACAAATGGCCACCTGCGGGAGAGACCGGCCGAAGACGCCGGCGCCGAAGGCGCAACCGCCCCGGAAACGCTCAGGCGACAGGACCGCAGGCCGAAGGCTGACGCTGGAAAGCGGGTGAGGGGCGATCCTCATCCCACCGAAGGAGCAAGCGGCGCGGGTCCTGATGCAGGGCCTCCGGCCGCCCAATCTCTCAGGTTTCGAGACAGCGGGGGCGCGCGGCGCAGTCCATCGGGACCGCGTCGATCGACGCCACGCAAAGGACTCGACAGCCCATGGCCGACGCCGAACACGCTCCGCTGAGCCGCACCCCGCTTTACGATCTCCATGTGGAACTCGGCGCGAAGATGGTGCCGTTCGCGGGCTATGAGATGCCCGTCCAGTACGAAGGCGTGAAAGCCGAGCACGAGCATGTGCGCATCCGCGCCGGGCTGTTCGACGTCTCCCACATGGGTCAGGCCCGCGTGACCGGAGCCGCGGGCGCGCTGGAGGGTGTGATCACCGCCGATCTCTCCAAGCTCGGCCCCGGCCAGCAGAAATACACCCTGCTCCTGACCGAGGACGGCGGGATCATGGACGACCTCATGGTCTCGCGCCCTGACGATGAGGGCTTTTTCCTGGTGGTGAACGCGGCCACGAAGCTTGGCGATTTCGCCTACATGCGAGAGCGCTTCGGGCGCATGGCCGAGCTGACCGAACTGCCCGACCGCGCGCTTCTGGCGCTGCAGGGCCCGGAGGCGGTCACGATCATGGAGCAGCACTGCCCCGGCGCGTGCGATCTGAAATTCATGGAGGCCGGCCGGCTTTCAATGGGCCGCCACGAAGTGATCATCTCGCGCTCGGGCTATACCGGCGAGGACGGGTTCGAGATTTCCGTGGCGGCTTCGGAAGCGGATCAACTCGCGCGCGAATTCCTCAACGATCACCGTGTGAAGCCCATCGGGCTCGGCGCGCGCGACAGCTTGCGTCTTGAAGCCGGGCTCTGCCTTTACGGCCACGACATGGACGAGACCAGGACCCCGGTCGAGGCCGCGCTGACCTGGGCGGTGGCCAAGTCGCGCCGCGAGCGCGCCGACTTCCCCGGCGCCCGGCGCATCCTGAAACAGATCGAGGACGGCCCGCCTGAAAAGCGCGTCGGGCTGGTCTTGAAGGACAAGGCGCCGGCGCGCGAAGGCTCCGAGATCGTGCATGACGGCGAGACGGTCGGCCGGGTCACCTCCGGCACGTTCGGACCGACCGTCGGCGGTCCGATCGCGCTTGGGTATGTGCGCGGCGATCTCGCCAAGCCGGGCCAGGCGCTGGACATCCTAGTGCGCGGCAAGCCGCGCCAGGCGGAGATCGTCAAGACGCCCTTCGCCGAGCACCGCTTCTTCCGCGGCTGACGCGGTCTATGTCTTAACCCAACAGGAGATCGGCGATGAGCCAGACCCGCTACACCAAAGACCACGAATGGATCCGCCCCGACGGCGAGGAGGCCGTTTGCGGCATCACGGCCTACGCCGCCGAACAGCTGGGCGATGTGGTCTTCGTCGAGCTGCCCGAGGCGGGCAAAACCTTCAAGCAGGGCGACCAGCTCGCCGTGGTCGAGAGCGTGAAGGCGGCCTCTGAAGTCTACGCGCCGGCCTCCGGCGAGGTGATCGCGGTCAATGACGCGCTCGAAGGCGAGCCGGGCAAGGTCAATGAGGACCCGTCCGGCGAGGGCTGGTTTGTGAAGATCAAGCTCGCCGACAAGGCCGAGCTCGACGCCCTGATGGATGACGACGCCTACGCCAAGCACACCGACTGACGCCGCACCCGTAAAGACGCTGGAGCCCTTTTGATGCGTTACCTGCCGCTCACCGACGCCGACCGCGAGCAGATGCTCGCCACGATCGGCGTGAAGGATATCGACGCGCTGTTCGCCGACGTGCCCGAGGCCGCGCGCCTGGACGGGACCGTCGATCTGCCCACGCGCAAGACCGAGCTGGAGGTGGAGCGCGCCTTTCATGGCTTCGCCAAGCGCAACCTCACCGCCGGCGAGGCGCCGTTCTTCGTGGGCGCTGGCGCGTACAAGCACCATGTGCCGGCCACGGTGGATCATCTGATCCAGCGCTCGGAGTTTCTCACCTCCTACACGCCCTATCAGCCCGAGGTGAGTCAGGGCACTCTGCAGACCCTGTTCGAGTTCCAGACCCAGGTCGCGCTCCTGACCGGCATGGATACCGCCAACGCGTCCATGTACGACGGCTCGACCGCGTGCGCGGAGGCGGTGCTGATGGCCTGCCGCATCACCAAGCGCAAGCGCGCTGTGATGAGCGGCAATCTGCACCCGCACTACGCCTCGGCCACGCACACCCTGGCGAAGTACATGGACATCGACACCGTCTCGAACGATCCGGTCGCGGGCGGGCTCGACGACATCATCGCCTCGATCGACGAGGACACGGCCTGCGTCGTGGTGCAGACGCCCGACGTGTTCGGCCAGCTGCATGATCTGCGCGAGATCGCCGAGGCCGCCCACCAGAAGGGCGCGCTCCTGATCGCGGTCTTCACCGAGGCGGTCAGCCTGGGCGCGGTCACGCCGCCGGGCGAGATGGGCGCGGACATCGTGGTCGGCGAAGGCCAGTCTCTGGGCGTCGGGCTGCAGTTCGGCGGACCTTACGTGGGTCTGTTCGCCTGCCGGGGTGATCGCAACTTCCTGCGCAACATGCCCGGGCGCCTGGCCGGCGAGACGGTCGATGCGGACGGGCGGCGCGGCTACGTGCTGACGCTCTCCACACGCGAGCAGCACATTCGCCGCGACAAGGCGACCTCGAACATCTGCACCAACTCAGGCCTGATGGCGCTCGCCTGGACGATCCACATGACTCTGCTGGGCGAGTCCGGTTTCACCCGCCTGGCTAAGCTGAACCATGAACGCGCATGCGAGCTCGCCGACCGATTGACGGCCATCGACGGGGTCACGCTGGAAACGGACGCCTTCTTCAACGAACTGACGGTCAAGCTGCCCAAGCCCGCCGCCGAGGTGGTCGAGGCGCTGGCCGACAAGGGCGTGCTCGCGGGCGTGCCCGCCTCGCGGCTCTATCCCGGCAAGGGCCTGGACGACCGGCTGATCCTGGCCGCCACCGAAACCAACACCGACGACGACCTCGACGCGCTCGAAGCGGGCCTGAAGGAGGTGATCTAGTCATGCCCATGAACACGCAAGGCCGCCCGTCCCGTCCCATCCACATCGAGGATCCGGGCGCATACGAAGACACCTTCTCCGGCTCGCGCGGGCTGGATCAGGCCGAACCGCTGATTTTCGAGCGCGGCGACGCCGTCACCAGCGGCGTCGATCTGCCCGAGCCCAACGGGACCGCCTCGCGCCTCGGCGGGCTGGAGCGCGCCGGCGCGATCGGGCTTCCGGGTCTGTCCGAGCCTGAGACCATGCGCCACTATGTGCGCCTGTCGCGGAAAAATTACGCCATCGACCTGGGGCTCTATCCGCTGGGCTCGTGCACGATGAAGCACAACCCGCGCCTGAACGAGAAGATGGCGCGCCTGCCGGGCGTGGCCGACATCCACCCCATGCAGCCCCATTCGACCGTTCAAGGCGCCTATGCCCTGATCGGCGAGCTGGCGCACTGGCTGATGACGCTGACCGGGACGCCGGCTGTGGCGATGAGCCCGAAGGCCGGCGCCCATGGCGAGCTGTGCGGCATGATGGCGATCCGCGCCGCGCTTGACGCGCGCGGCGAGACCGATCGCCGCCGCGTGCTGGTGCCCGAAAGCGCCCACGGCACCAATCCGGCGACGGCCGTGCAGTGCGGCTTCCATGTCGACGAGATCCCGGCCGACGACACCGGCCGCGTGGACATGGCCGCCTTCAAGGACAAGCTTGGCGACGACGTCGCGGGCATCATGCTGACCAACCCGAACACGTGCGGGCTGTTCGAGCGCGACATCCGCGAGATCGCTGATCTGATCCACGAGGCGGGCGGGTATTTCTATTGCGACGGCGCGAACTTCAACGCCATCGTCGGGCGCGTGCGCCCGGGCGATCTCGGCATCGACGCCATGCACATCAACCTGCACAAGACCTTCTCCACCCCGCACGGCGGCGGCGGACCGGGCTCGGGCCCGACGGTGTTCTCCGAAGCGCTCGCGCCCTACGCGCCGGTGCCTTACGTCAAGCAGGAGGGCGAGACCTGGCGCATGGTCGAGCAGCTCGACGAGGCGCGCCAGGATGGTCAGGAGCCCTTCGGGCGCATGGTCGCCTTCCATGGCCAGATGGGCATGTTCACCCGCGCGCTCAGCTACATGATGAGCCATGGCTCTGACGGGCTGAAACAGGCCGCCGAGGATGCGGTGCTGAACGCCAACTATGTGCTGGCGCGCCTGCGCGAGGTGATGACCGCAGCCTATGAGGGCACGTGCATGCATGAGGCGTTGTTCGACGACAGCTTCCTGAAGGACACCGGCGTCTCCACGCTCGACTTCGCCAAGGCGATGATCGA
>CAZKBB010000047.1:0-22245 GCA_964550935.1 uncultured Caulobacterales bacterium | reverse complement strand
GACCTGCTCCTTCGCGGCCGGGCGCACGTCGGTGGCCGAGACCATCGCGCCGAGCCGGCGCGCGGTTGCGATCGCCTGAAGTCCGGCCACCCCCGCGCCCATCACGAAGACCTTCGCCGCGGGCACGGTGCCGGCCGCGGTCATCATCATCGGGAAGGCGCGCCGGTAGAGCGCGGACGCCTCGATCACGGCGCGATAGCCGGCCAGGTTCGACTGGGAGGACAGCGCGTCCATGGACTGGGCGCGCGTGATGCGCGGGGTGAACTCCATCGCCAGCGCATTGATCTTCGCCTCTGCGCAGGCCTTGGCGAAGGCCTTGTCGCCATGGGGCTCGACCAGGCCCACCAGAAGCGCGCCCTCGGGGATCGCCTTGAAGGTCTTGTCGTCGGGCCGGCGCACGCAATAGACCGCCTGGGCCCCCTTCATGGTCGCAGCCAGGGTTCCGACCTTGGCGCCGGCTTCTTCATAGGCGGCGTCGGGAAAATCCGCGTGCGCGCCGGCGCCGCGCTCCACGGCGACTTCCGCGCCGGCCTTGATCAGGGCTTTGACGCTGTCAGGCGTCGCAGCGACGCGGGTTTCGCCCTCACGGCGTTCGGCGGGCACGGCGATGCGCATGAAGGCTCCTCGCGCGGACGGTGGATCGTGTCAGACCACCCAGAGCATGTACGTTTCGCCGCCTCCGACAAGGGTAAATTCGGTCCCGCGCGGCGCCGTGCGGTACGCCGATGCAGCAGGCGCAGCCCCGGTCGGCCCCGCGCACACGTCACGCCATCGCGTTGACGACGAGCGCAATGACGGCGGTCAAAACGCCCAGAAACGCCAGCGTGCTGTAATACGCCGCGCCGCGCTTCAGCGCGAAGCCGCCCAGAACGCCGACGAGGGCGCAGATGATCAACGCGCCGATCCAGTCCAGGGACGCCGCGAAGACGAGCGCAAGGAAGAAGATCGTCACGCCGAGCAGCAGCGAGGAGAAGATCGACCTGTCGATGAAGCCTGAGAAGGTGCGCGAGTGTTCGCTCGTATCCATCTCGCCGCGCGCGTAGTCGTCAGACATCTTTCGTCCGCTCCGTTCGGATGCGGCTCCCGCGACGGAGCCTTCTTCACCGTTTCCGGCGGATATCACGGCCGCGCATGCGGGCCAAGCCAAACCGGCGCCGCGTTGCGGCCGCGCTCAGGGCCAGGCCTTGGCGAGGCTTTCGATCACGCCCGCGCAGGCCAGCGGCTGATCCAGTATCAGGTGGTGGCGCGCCTGCGCCACCGAAAGGAAGGGCGCGCCGACGAAGGTCGCGCGCATGTAGTCCCACACCTCGCCTGAACACAGCTCGGACTGCGCGCCGCGCACGAAGGCGAGCGGACAGCCCGCGTTCGACGCGGCGTGTTCGGGATCGCGGCGCTCATAGGTGAGCTTGGCCCACAGCGAGGGATCGAACCACCACGTGTAGCCGCCCTCGGCCTCTTTAAGTGATGTGCGCGCCACATGATCGATGAGCCAAAGGTTTTCGCACGGCTGTTCAGGCAGAAGTCGAAAGCGCGCCAGCGCGGTCGCAAGATCGGCGTAGACGCGCCCGCCCCGGCGCGGCGGCGGATCGCCGCGCTGCTCCTGGGGTTTGCGGATCGGGCTGTCCAGGATCACCGCGCCGGCGAGCTCATCGCCGTACTCCAGCGCCGCCTTCAAGGTGACGAAGCCGCCGAAGGAGTGGCCGAACAGGTGCGGCCGGCCGGCATGGAAGGCGCCGGCGTCTTCGGCCGCCGCGCGCATGTCGAGCGCATGGTCGCCCATGGCGTAGACCTCGCGCCAGCCGCTTTCGCCCATGCCGGCCAGGTCCGGCGCGACGACGCGCAGGCCGCCGGCGGCCACATGGGGCCCGATCGCGTCCCACCAGGATTTATGCGCGGTTCCTCCGTGCACCAGGATGACGCCGGGCGCGCCGCGCTCGCCCCAGGCCTTCCAGGCGATGCGCACGCCGGCGCGCTCGATCGCGCCGGTCTCCACCGGCGCTGAGAGTGCGTCTTCGAACCAGGCCGGGCGCTCGGGCTGCGCGCCTTGAAGATGGACGAGCGGGGCGGGCGGGCGCTCTGGCGCGGGGGCGTCTGTCATGGGCGATCTTGAAAGAAGCGCGGCGCGATGTGTGCGCCCTCGGGTCGGCCCACAGCGATAGACGCGGGCGCTGCGATCGTCAAACGCAAGCCCGCAGGCCACCGCTTCGCTAACCGTCTGTTTACCCTAAGAAATCCTCACCGTCTCTTACACGCGGTTTTTACGCACCCTGTCCCATAACGGCGCCATCGAAGACCGGGGATGCGCCCGGCGGGCTGACGCGGAACACCGTGGAGCCGGCCGAGACAAGAAAAAGGGCGCGGTCCGGAAGCGACCGAAAAGGCGTGGGTGAGATGGCGAAAACGGTTCTGGTCGTCGACGACGATCCGACTCAACGCCGCCTGATGCAGGCGGTTCTGGAAAAGCAGGGGCATCATGCCGACCTCGCGGAGAGCGGCGAGGCGGGGCTGGAGCGGGTCAAGCGCGGCGGCGTCGACGTCGTGCTGCTTGATCTGGTCATGCCCGGCATGGACGGTCAGGAGACGCTGGAGGCGATCAAGGCGCGCGAGCCGGATCTGCCGGTCATCGTGCTCACCGCCCATGGCGGCATCGAGACGGTGGTCAAGGCGATGCGCGCGGGCGCGGTGGACTTCTTCGTGAAGCCGGCGAGCCCGGAACGCATCGCGGTGTCGATCCGCAACGCCTTCAAGGTGAGGGACCTCTCCGGCGAGGTGACGCGCTTGAAGCGCACCCAGGAGGGCCAGCTCGGCTTCAAGGACATGGTCGCCGACGCGCCCCCGATGCGCCAGGTGGTGCGCCTGGGCGAACGCGCGGCGAAGTCGAACATCCCGATCCTGATCACCGGGGAGAGCGGCGTCGGCAAGGAGCTGGTCGCGCGCGCCATCATGGCCGCCTCGGACCGGGCGGGCCGCCCGTTCGTGACGGTCAATTGCGGCGCCATCCCGGAAAACCTCGTGGAGAGCATCCTGTTCGGCCACGAGAAGGGCGCCTTCACCGGCGCGGTCTCCAAGCATATGGGCAAGTTCCAGGAGGCCGACGGCGGCACGCTCTTCCTCGACGAGATCGGCGAGTTGCCCCTCGACATGCAGGTCAAGCTGCTGCGCGCGCTGCAGGAGCACGAGGTCGATCCGGTCGGCGCGAAGAAGCCGGTCAAGGTCGACGTGCGCATCATCTCGGCCACGAACCGCGATCTCGCCGACCAGGTCGCCGCCGGGGGCTTCCGCGAAGACCTGTTCTACCGGCTGAACGTGTTCCCGGTGGAGGTGCCGCCGCTGCGCGAGCGCGGCGAGGACATCCCCGCCCTGGTGCGCTGCTTCATCGCGCGCTTCAACGCGCAGGAGAACAAGGCCGTGCTCGACGCCACCTCGGAGACGATGGACATGCTCCAGCGTCACGACTGGGCGGGCAATGTACGCCAGTTGGAGAACGCGGTGTTCCGCGCGGTGGTGCTGTGCGACGGCGACTATCTGACGCCCGAGGACTTCCCCCAGATCTCAGGCGTGACCAAGCCGCTCGACGCCCCCGCGCCGGCGCCTTCCCCTGAAGCCGCGGCCAGCCTACCGCGCCTTGAAGAGGCGGTCGAAGCCGCCGGCGAGGACGATGCGCCGGTGGACATCGTGGACGCGGGCGGACATCTGCGCTCGCTCGAAGCGATCGAACGCGACCTCATCCAGTACGCGATCGAGACCTATTCAGGCCGCATGGCCGAGGTCGCCCGCCGGCTCGGCGTCGGCCGGTCCACGCTCTATCGGAAAGTCCGCGAGTACGACCTCGACGTGGAACACTTCCGCGAGGCGGGCTGACCGCTCATCGTGTAAGCCGCGCCAGGGCGTAAACCGCGAATGCGGCGATCACGCCCGGCGCGGCCTTGAACAGATCGTCGTCGAAGCCGGAGACGTGCCAGGCGGTCACCATGGCCAGCCCGGCGGTCATCATGGCGAGCCCGACGCCTTGCGGCAGCGGCAGCCGGAACAGGCGCACCACGAGGACCGGCCCCAGGGTCGCGCCGAGCGCCGACCAGGCGATCAGCACCAGATCGAACACGCTTTCAGGCGCGAACAAGGCGATGGCGAGCGCCAGCACCATGACCGCGAGCGTGGCGAGTTTCGAGGCTGCATAGGACTCCCGCCAGCGCGGAATCATGTCCTGTGTGACCACGCCGGAGCATACGATGATCTGCGAGTCTGCGGTGGACACCGTCGCCGCGAACAGGCCCGCCAGCGCCAGCCCGACTAAGATTTCCGGCAACAACTCGAGCGTGACCAGCGGCAGGGCGAGCTCGGTCGGATCGGCGAGGCCGACCATCGGCTCCATGGCGCCGAGCTCGGGCAGGATGGCGCGGGTGTAGAGCCCGACCAGCACGCACGCCGCCCAGAACGGCGTGAACCACGCGAAATAATACCAGCGCGCGCGCCGGATCGCGGCGAGCGAGTCCATCGCCATGATGCGCGTCATCAGGTGCGGCTGGCCGATCGAGGCCAGGCCGGCGAACACGAAACCGACCACGAACAGCACGGGTCCGAAGGCGAGATTGTCCGGGAAGACGTCGAGCAGGGCTGGATCCTGCGCGCGAAGCGCCTCCGCGAGCGCGACCGGGCCGCCGATCTCCAGAGCGCCCGCCGCCAGGATCATCATCATGGAGAGGAACATCACCGCGGACTGGCCCGCGTCGGTCCAGATGTCCGCGCGGATGCCGCCTGCGAAGGAGTAGATCACCACGATCACCGCGCCGATCATGACCCCGACGCCGGCGTGCCAGCCGAACAGCGCCTGCAGCGCGGTGCTGCCCGCCTTCAGCTGCGCGGCCGCGTACACGCCCAGGAAGATGAAGGTGAGCACGCTCGCCGCGACGACGAGCGTGCGCCGAGGCCCTTCCGGTCCGGTGGCGAGCACGGAGGTGAGCGTGACGCCCTTCATGGCCCCGGATCTGGCGCGCACCAGCGGATGCAGCCTCAGCCACGCGATCAGATCGCCGATCAGCCAGCCGACCATCATCCAGACCGTCTCCACCCCGAAGCGATAGGTGAAGGCGATCATGCCCACGAACATGAAGCCGCTATTGTTGGTCGCGACGGTGGAGAGCGCGGAGAGCCAGGGCGGCACCTGGCGACTCGCCAGCAGGTAATCCTCAGTCGTCTCGGTCTTGCGCAGAACGGCCGCCGCGCCGCACGCGGTCAGCGCGAGCGTCACCACCACAAACGCCAGGATCGCCGTGTCCATGGCTCAATCCCCGTCCGTCTTGCCGCCTTCGATGACGCGGGGGGTGAAGCCTTTCGGGCGGGGCGCGGTCTCGGGCGCGCTCTCGGGCGCGGTCTCCGGCTCTGGGTCGGGGGCGGTCATGGGGTCGGCGAGCGGAGGATCATCGGCCATGTCGGCGTTGATGTCGCGCACGTTGGGGCCGCGGCCCGGCGCGCGCCGGCGCAGCGCGGCGTTGCGGGTCTTGGCCGAGCCGAAATGGAGCGAGGATCCGGTGCGGGGCTTCGGCTTGTCCTTGCCCTTGGCCTTCTTCTCGATCTCCTTGAGCTTCATGACCTGAAGGCGCGAGAGCGGCTCGTCGAGATCGCCCTTGTCCGGGTCGGCGAAGGCGGAGCCGTATTCGTCCAGCCGCTCTTCGAGGCTTTCCAGGAACTCCGCCTCCCAGTCGGACAGCTCCGCGCGGGCGGCCTCGGCGGCTTCACGGTCTTCAGACGCCGTGATCGCCTGCTCGGCGGCGCGGCGCGCGCGGCGCACCCGGTTCATCGCCTTGCGGGTCTTCTTGTCGTCGAGCTCTCGCGCCATCGCGCGTCCTTCGCCTAGATCTCGCCGAGCGCGCCGAGATAGAGCTCCAGCAGCGCTTCCTGCTCCTGGCGCTCCTGGCGGTCCTGCTTACGGATCGAGATCACCTTGCGCAGCACCTTGGTGTCGTAGCCCATGGCCTTGGCTTCGGCGTAGACTTCCTTGATGTCCGCCGCGATGCCGGCCTTCTCCTCTTCAAGGCGCTCGATGCGCGCCACGAAGGCCTTGATCTGCTCGCGGGCGGCCGTGCCGATCGCATCGGATTCGTCTTTGTCAGGGGTGCTGGAATGGGGATCGGCGACCATGGGGGACCTCGTTCGGCGGTGGTGTCTTCAAGCGCGCAGCTTAGCGCGGGGCGGGGGCTCGGTGATACGCCATCGGGGCAAGATTTCACACGCCGGGATGCACCGGCCCGCCGGCGAGGTCGCGCAGGCGCTCCGCGCGGCGCTGGCGCAGGGCGTCGTCGCTCAAATTCTCCAGGATGAACGCCTCAAGGCTCCCGTCATGCTCTAAGAGCGCCTGGGCGCGCCTCTGCACCGCGCGCTGGGACAGCGCGGCGAGCGCGCTCTCCTGGCGTGCGGCCTCCAGCGCGACCGGCGCGCCGTCCAGCAGCAACGGGCCGTGACGGCTGACATAGCCCATTACGTCCTCGGCCTGATCGGGCAGGCCCTCGGCGTCATCGCGCGCCATGCGCACCCGATCGTAGGCAATACCGAGATCCTCGCTCTCATCCATGACGGCGAGTTGCGCGTCGGTGAGAAGGTTCACGAACAGGTTCGCACACGCGCCGGGCTCGGGGTGCACCGTCGCCGGCACCGAGGCGTAGCGCGCGAACTTCGCCGAGTGCACCACCGCAAGGCCCTTCAGGCGGATCGAGAGCGTGGGCACGACGGCCTTGTCGCCGTACTTTTCCCGCAGGCGCTGGGGCGCTGAATTCGAGCCGATCGCGATGACGGCGTGGCGCGGCGCGGCGAGCTCGGCGAGCTCGGCGGGCGAAAAGGCCTGCTCCGCCGGACGCCCGTCGGCGAGGCGGCTCTGAGCGGGATCGAGGGAGTCCCAGCGCTCCAGCGCGACGCCTTCGCCGCCGGCGAAGATGAAGTCGCCCTTCGGGCGCGCGAACGGGTAGGCGAGCGCGTGGTCGACCCGCGCCTGATCCTCCGGCGACAGCGTCATGGCCTCAGCCCGGCCTTGGCGCTGACCGCGTCGAGCGCGGCGCGCACGGCCTCGCCGTGATGATGGTGCAGGTTATGACCGGCCGCCGCGATCAGGCGCAGCTCGGCGTTCGGCAGGGTCTGCGCGACCGGTTCGGCGTGGCGATGGGTGGCGACGACGGTGTCCGGCGGCCCGGCGAGGATGACGGTCGGGGCCGTGATCTCGCTATAGCGGCCCTCCTGGGCGGCGAGGTGGGGGTTCACCGCGGCCATGTCGGCCGCGTTCGCCTTCCAGTTCGAGGCGCGCAGGATCAGCGGCAGGTGCGCCTCCTCCACATAGTTCTCCGGCACGGGTTCCGGCGAGAAGGCGCTCTCCACCCCGTCGGCGATGCGCGAGCGCCCGATGGTCGGCGCGACGACGCGCGTGATCACCGTGCCGATGAGCGGCCAACGCGTCGCCTTGTTGTAGAGCGCTGCTTCACCGACCCAGGCGCGCACGGCCGGGGCGAGGAGCACGATCGCGCCGACGCGCTCTGGATAATCCATCGCCAGGCGCAGCGTGATCGCCGCGCCCCAGCTGTGGCCCATCACGGCGACGCGCTCATGGCCGAGTTCGCCGAGGAAGGCGTTGATGAGCGCGGCCTCCGCGGCCGGGTTCCAGGCGCCCGACGGACGCTCGCTCCAGCCGAGCCCCGGCCGGTCGAGCCAGATCGCGCGATAGCCCTCCAGGTCGTCCTCGAGCGCGCTCTTCGGCTCGTGCAGATTGCCCGACGCGCCGTGCAGCACCAGGACCGGCGGACCGTCTTCTGGGCCCGTCGTCATGTAATGCAGGCGCACGCCGTCGATCTCGATGAAGGCTCCGGTCGGAGGGAAGTCCTCCGCCACGCCGCGCGCGGCCGCGCTGCCCGCCGCGAGACCTGCGAGCGTCAACGCCGCGATCGCGACGAGCACGAGAACGAGCGGACGCACGGCCGGAGCCCAGGCGATCTCCATGGGGTTCGCCCTCCCTTGAGCGGACTTACAGCGCCCGTCCGGCCAGACGCCGCTCAAGCCGGGTCTGCGCGTTGCGCGCCGGCTCAAGGCGCGGATGGATCGCAAGCGCGGCTTCATAGGCGGCGAGCGCGGCCTCGGGCTCGTCGGCCTGCTCCAGCGCGCGGCCAAGCAGGAGGTAGGCGTCGAAGCGGCGCGGCTCAATCGCCACGGCGCGCTCCAGCGCCTCCAGCGCAAAGCCCCAGTCGCTGCGCGCCGCGGCGATCTCGGCCGAGCCGACCCAGGCCTCCGACAATTCAGGTTCCAGCACGCGCAGGTGGAAGTATTGCCGCGCCGCCGTGTCCAGGTCGCCGGCCTCGCGCGCCTCGCCGGCGCGCTGCAGGAGCAGGGACGCGGTCGGCCCGCCCATCTGCCGCCAGAGCGAGCGGACCTGGTCGGCGATCGGCGCGGCCGATGACGCGTCCTCGGCCGACTGAAGCGCCTCAAGGCGCTGGTTCAGCCGCTGCGGCAGGGGATCAGGCGCGCCGGTGGGGGCCTCGGCCCCGGCCTCGCGCTCGCCCTTGGGTGGATCGAGCTCGATCGGCGGGGCGAGCGGGGGCGCGGCGGCCTGCAGCGCCGCTGCGGCGAGGAGTGAGGTGATAACCGACATCAAGAGGCAGGATAAGCCGCATGCAGCGTGCGGCAAGACGCGCGTCAGGACCTAAAGGAGTCCGGCCGCTTCAAGCCGGGCGCGCGCGTCATCGGCGCCGGTGAACACCTCGGCCTGGAACCCCGCCTCGCGCGCCGCGATCACGTTCGCCTCGGAATCGTCGAAGAAGAGCGTCTCGGCGGGCGCATGCGCGAGGCGCGCGGTCGTAATCGCGTAGATCGCCGGATCCGGCTTCACCACGCCCTCGACGCCGGAGACGATCACGTCGCGAAAGCGCGCCACCGCGGGATAGGTCTCTGCGATGTGCGGCCATTTCTCGGCGGGCAGGTTGGTCAGGCCGTATTGGGGAACGCCGTGCGCTTCCAGCTCGGCGACGATCGCCTCCATGCCCTCGATCCAGCCGTCGAACATCTCGTCCCAACGGGTGCGCCAGGCCTCGATCAGGTCGGCGTGTTCTGGAAAGCGCGCTTTCAGCACCGCCTGGTTCTCGGCCATCGGCGTTCCGGCGTCGTGGGCCTGGTGCCAGTCAAGCGTGCAAACGCCGCGGAGGAAGGCCTCCACGGCGTCATTGTCGGGCAGAAGCTTGGCGTAGAGCCGGCGCGGGTCCCAATCGACCAGCGTGCGGCCCAGATCCCACAGCACCGCGCGTGCGGGCGTCCCGCCCGGCGCGGCCATCAGGGGTTAGCCCGCGCGGGCCTTGAAGCGCGGGTCGCGCTTGTTGATCACGTAGACGCGGCCGCGGCGGCGCACGACCTGGCAGGCGCGGTGGCGCTTCTTCAGCGAGCGGATCGAGCTGCGCACTTTCATCGGACTATCGTCTCGCAAAGCTTGGGTGCGGCCCGGACGCCGCCTGAAACAAGAGCCGCGGGAGATACCCAAGGCGGAGACGGGCGTCAACCGCTCATGTCCGGCGCTCATGTCCGGCGTTCCTGTCCAGCCCGGCCTCGTTTATGCTTCCCGCGGGGCCGGGGAACCTCATCGGGACGAACACATGATCCGCACTGCATTGAACATCGCCGCGCTCATCGGCGCGGGGCTCGGCCTCGTCGCCGCGCCGAGCGCGGCCCAGGAGGGCGCGTTCGAGGACTGGCGCGCCGGTTTCGAAGCCGAGCTGCGCCGCGACGGCGTGCCCGCCTCCATCGTGCAAGAGATGTTCGACGGCGTGGAGCCCAATCCGATCGTGATCGAGCGCGACCGGACCCAGCCTGAGTTCGTGCGCCCGGTCTGGGTCTATCTCGAAGGCGCGGTGTCGCAGACGCGCATCGCCAACGGCCGCGCCGCGCAGGCCGAGCATGACGCGACCCTGCAGGCGATCGAGAACCGGTTCGGCGTCTCGCGCCACGTGCTCGCCGCGATCTGGGGGCTGGAAAGCGCCTATGGCGTGATCAAGGGCGATTACGACGTGGTCGCCTCGCTCTCCACGCTCGCCTGGGAGGGGCGCCGTCGCGGCTTCGCGCAGGCGCAGCTGCGCGCGGTCGCGACAATGCTGGAGCGCGGCTACGCCGCGCGGGGCGACCTGAAAGGCTCCTGGGCCGGCGCGATGGGCCACACCCAGTTCATCCCGACGACCTATCTGGAGCGCGCGGTCGATTTCGACGGCGACGGCCGGCGCAATGTCTGGACCGATGAAGCCGACGCGCTCGCCTCGGCCGCGAACCTGTTGGACCAGGCCGGCTGGCGCACCGGCGAGCCCACCGTCTACGCGGTGCGCCTGCCTGACGGGTTCGACTTTTCCGCCTGGCGCCAGAACGAGGATCGTGCAGTCGCCGAGTGGGCCGTCATGGGCCTGACGCGCGCGGACGGCGCGCCATGGGGCGCGGGCGATCTCAACCGCGTCGCCGAGCTCGAGCTGCCCGCAGGCGCCGGCGCGCCGGGCTTCCTGACGTTCGCCAACTTCGACGTGATCAAGCGCTACAACAACTCCACCGCCTATGCGCTCGGGGTGAGCTATCTCGCCAAGGCCTTCGAGGGGGCCGAGCCCCTGCCCGGCGGCTGGCCGGAGACCGACCCCCCGATCACGCGCTCTGAGACCCGCGCGATGCAGGCCGCGCTGACCAACATGGGCTACGACACGCGCGGCGTGGACGGCATGGTCGGCCCCAACACCCGCCGCGCCCTGCGCCGCTTCCAGGCCGAGCACGGGCTGGCGCCGGACGGCTACGCCGGCGCGCGGTCCTACGCAGCGGTGATGGCGGCGTCGGGGCAGTAGGCGGAATTTCTTGCGTGCGGAGGTTGTTCCAATTATCGCTTTACAGGTAATTGGGGGATCTCATGAACCGCTACGATTTGAAGGGCCGACGAAAGCCCGGTGGGCCTACGTGGTCGCTTGTGCTCCCTGTAGGCGCGCAACTTTTAATCATGTTGGCGCTGTTCTTTTTCAGTGCTCAGCGGTTCGAGCACATTTGGTTGCACGATGAGGCAGCCAAGGTAAGCGACTTAGTGGGTCGTGCTTTAAAGGATCTACCCTTTCTCGGAGTCGACATTGCAGATCCGATCCCACGCGATGGGAAAATCGACGATCCGGTCTCTTACTGGGTCGTGTTCGTGATCTTAAATGCAGCGAATCTTTCGTGTTCATTTTTGGCGTTAAACGAGTTGGCCCAGAACAAGGTGCGGTCATCACTGGCAGTGGCGGTACTTGCGAATATTTCCATAATAGCCGCAATATGCTATGCATTAATATATTTAATTGGTGGACTGACCGTCGAGCCCGACAAAAATCCGCTGCATGATTTTGGAACTGCGCTGTATATATCAATCACTACAATGACGACGCTTGGGTTTGGTGACTTCAAACCGAGCGAGGCGGTTAGGATGTATACGGCTGTTCAAGCGATGCTCGGCTATATATGCCTTGGGAGCGCGGTCGGCATTATCGCAAGTTCGATGCTGAGAAATAGACGACGCAATCTCGACGTTACGATCATGATCCAGTCAGACACCGATTACGAGTTCTGACGTCAGATCGCCTTTAAAGCGCGAATGTGATGATCAGCGCTACGAAAGCTAGAAGACTTAAACTTGTTGCGATGGTGGGAAGTATCGGAAAACCGTGTCGGTCTTCTTCCGAACGCGCCACAGCGTAGGTAACGCCGCTTTCACGATTGCGTCTGATTGGTTTAACCATATTACTCGGTCGGTTTGTTCGGATTAAGATTGAGTGAACGTGAGGGGGTGGGGATAAGCAGCGGTGAGTCGCGTGTCAACAGTTTCAGTTGCAACCTATTCGCCGCTCAAGGGTGGGCCGGCTGGCTTTCCTCAAACCGGCCCTGGCGCGTCCTCGTCGTCGCCTTCGACGATCATCGAGGCGGCGCGCACGCGCGGGTGGAGGACGGCGAAGGCGAGCGCGATCACGGCGAGGCCGGCGTTGAGCTGAAACGGCGTCGCAGGGCCCAGCGTCTGGTAGAGCCAAAGCCCCGTCACCGGCGCGATCAGGAAGCCGACGCCGGCGGTCGCGGTGGTGAGGCCGGCCGCCCGGCCCTGCTCCTCAGGCGTCACCGCGAGCGAGGCGCCGCCGGTGAAGCCGGAGCGCGCGAGCCCGAAGCCGAAGCTGTTCACGATGAACCCCAGGACGATCGCGGCGTAGCTTGACGCGAACACGAGCTCGACATTGCCCGCGATGATCAACCCCGCGCCCAGCGCCATCAGGAAGCGCGGGCTCGCCTTCAGCGCCGGGATCACCACCAGCTGGGCGAAGATCAGCGCGGCCGCGCCGGCGGTCAGCGCCACGCCGGCGAGCTGCAGGCCGTCATCCGGGTTCAGCGCCAGCCGGTCCATCACGTAGAAGGCGATCGCCTGCAGCCCTGAGGCCTGGGTCAGCCAGAGCGCGCAGCCGTAGACCACGAAGGCGGTCAGGCGCGGATCGCCGGCGAACTTGAACTGGATGAAGGGATTGATCGGCCGGCCCTTGCGCTTGGGCGGGGTGCGTTCAGGCAGGAGCAGGCGCACCGCAAAGGCGCCGGCGCCGACGACCAGCCCGACCACGATCATGAACGGCGCCACGCCGATGCGCTCGGCGAAGGTCGCGGCCAGCGCAGGCCCGATCACCCCGCCGAGCCCGAAGGCCGCGGTCATGCCCGCCAGCGCCTGGGTGCGCTCGTCAGGCGTCGTGCGGTCGGCGACATAGGCTTGCGCGGACGGGTTCGTCGCCGAGCCGAGCGCGCCGAACAGGGTGCGCGAGAGGGCCATGGCGATGATCGCCGCGATCGGGGGCAGGAGCCCGCTCTGGCCGGCGTAGGCCCCGGCGGCGAAGACGAGGGTGGACAGGGCGAAGCAGGACAGGCCGAACACGATCAGCGGGCGTCGCCCGTAGCGGTCCGAGAGCGCGCCCCAGACCGGGCTCATGGTCAGGAACATCAGGGCCGAGAGCGTGTAGATCGCCCCGACATAGACCTCCGCCACCCCGATCTCGCGCGCCAGCGGCGGCAGGATGGCGAACAGCATCGAATTGCCCACGCCCGTCGCCATCAGGCACAGGAAGAGCAGCCGGAAGGCGCGCCGGCGCGCTTCGGGGCTGGAGGGTTTGGACGGATCGAAGGCGGGCGGCATGACGCGCATAGCTACGCCGCGCCGCCCGCGCCGTCCATGCGCGCGCGCTCATGGCCGCTTTGCGTCGAGACCGATGAGCCGGTCGACGGAGAGCGCCCCCGGCCCGCGCACGAGAATCGCGAACAGGCAGACCGCCCACCAGGCGTGAACGCTCCACCACTCGCCGGGATAGACGAAGATCTGGATCACGGCGGTCATCGCCAGAAGGCCCGCCGCGCCGATACGCGCTAGAACCCCGCACGCCACGAGGATCGGCAAGGTCAGCTCGCCGATCGTCGAGGCGACGGCGGCCGCGTCGGTGAACCAGGCCGGCGCGCCGTCGAAGAATTCGTAGGCGAAGAGCTGGAAGGTCGCCTGCTCGATCGAGGCCGTCGGCAGGCGCAGGCCGGCGACGTCGATGGTGTGCACCTTGCCGAGGCCGGAGTTCCAGAACACGCGCGCCGCGACCAGGCGCAAGGCGAGCAGGGCGAGCGGCTCCAGCCGCGTCAGATGATCCGACAGCGAGGCGTACAGGATTCGGGATCGGGCGATCACGGGGCGGGTCTCCTTGAGGCGGGTTGGTCCGAAGGGGGCGGAACGTGGGCGGCCGGGGCGCGCAGCGCGCCGCCTGAAAGAAGCTCGGTGAGGAGGGTCGAGGCGGCCTCGGGCTCGAGCGGGCCGAGCGCTTCGCCGAGCGTGCAGCCGGCGGCGATCGCTTTCACGGCGCGCGCCTCCTCCGGGCCGAGCGTGCGATGCGTCGCGCCGGCGGGGCCGCGCCAGACGAGCGCGGCGCTCTCTCGACGGGCCAGGCGGCCCGCGTCGGGCGTGCGCCCGGCGCGCAGCGCCGACCAGAGATCGACGACCGGCCAGTCAAGCCGCACCAGGCGCGCCGCCGCCACGAGGCCGGGGCGCAACCGGGCCGCGTCCGATTCGCCGAGCCTCGCAGCCGCGGCGGGCTCCAGCGCGGCGTCGTCGGCGGCGAACCAGGTTTCGGTCCAGGCGCGGTCGAGCCGGGCGACATCGCTGAGATAGAGCAGGCGCGCGGCCGGCTCGAAGCGATCCAGGAAGGCCGGAAAGGCCTCGCCATAGGTCGCCAGCACCGGCGAGCGCGGCGGATGCAGCCGGGCGAACTCCAGAGCGCTCGCGCGCATGAACGCCTCGCCGACGAGGGCTTCGACCGCGGGATAGGAGCGCGAGATCGCGTCTGCGAGCGCGGCGGCGCGATTGTTTGCGAACACGCGCGCCCGGGCGGCCGCGTCCGGGTCGGTCAGGCGCCGGGACAGCGCGTCGGGGTCGCCCCAAAGTGCGGCGCGCAGCGCGCGCGCGTGCGCGGCGGGCTCAGACATGATCGCCGACCGGCGTGCGGGCCTGCGCGATCGCAGCGGCGGCGCGGTCGCGCTCCGCGATCAGGTCGGTGAACGGGGGCAGCGCGGCGTCGCGCTCGATCAGGACGGGCCGCGGACCGAAGCGCGCCAGCGCCCGGTCGAGCAGATCCCACACCCCGGCCGCGACCGGCGCGCCGTGGGTGTCGATGAGCAGAAGCTCGCCATAGACCGGATCGGGAGCATGGCCGGCGATATGGATCTCGCCCACGTGCGCGGGGTCGACCGCGTCCAGATGAGTGAGGGCGTCGCGGCCGAGATTGCGCGCGCTCACGAAGATGTTGTTGAGATCGAGGATAAGCCCGCAGCCGGTGCGCCGGCAGGCCTCGGCCAGGAAGTCCGGTTCGGCCATGTCGCCCTTCAGCGGCAGGTAATGCGCGGCGTTCTCGATCAGGATTGTCCGCCCGAGCGCGGTCTGCATGCGCTCGATGTTGGCGCACAACCGGTCCAGCGCGGCGCGCGTGGCGGCGGCGGGCAGGAGATCGGCGAAATACTCCCCGTCGGCGACCGACCAGGAGGCGTGCTCGGAGACCGCCGCGGCGTCGATGCGCCCGGTCAGACGTCTCCAGCGTTGCAGATGGTCCTCGTCGAGCGGGTCCGGCCCGGCGAGCGACAGGCCGACGCCGTGAAGCGAGACGGGGCGGCGCTGCGCGATCAGCTCGAGCCAGGCGAGCCGGGGGCCGCCGTCGACCATGTAGTTCTCCGCGTGCACCTCCGCCCAGAGACCGTCACGGCCCTGCGCCTCGTACATCTCGCGGACATGCTCGAGCTTCAGCCCGACGCCGGCGGATGCTGGAAGTCGCGTGAGCATGACGGGCTCCGGGAGGGGATGCGGACGGTGCGGATCAGGCCGGCAGATTGCGGTCGAGCGGCTCGGTCGAGGCCTCGCCTTCGGGCGTCTCGATGAACTCGCACGCGCCCTGCGGGGCGAGCGTCCAGGCGTTGCCCTGGAAGTCGACCGTGGAGGTGCCTTCGCAGCTCGTGCCCGCGCCGGCGGCGCAGTCGTTCTCGCCGGCGAGCGCGATGCCGTAGCATTTCTCCAGCCGGCCTTCGACGCGACCGCCGGACGTCCAGGTCTCGAAGGCGGTCTGAACCGGTTGCGGGGCGGTCTCTGACAGGGTCAGCTGGGCGCTCGGCCCGGCCTGGGCGGCCGGCGAGAGGGCCGCGGCGGCGATGGCCGCGGTGAACAGGCCGCCGGCGATCTTGGTGGATTTCGTCATCGGGGGTCTCCTTAAGACAGCGTCTGGGCGCCGCCGGCGGGACCCGTCATCGAGACCCGTCCGGCGACGCGCCTGACGCTGCGGGAGACTCGCCGCAGGCTCAAATCACCCCTGTTCACGAAGCATGCGCGAGCGCTCACGCCGGCGTCAGCCCGGCGCGAGCGCGTAAACGCACGGTCAACGGGCGGGCAACCGGGCCTTAAGCAAGTTCGGCTAGCTTGCGTCTCGAAATCGGACGCACCGGGAAGTCAGAGCGGGAGAACCCGCCGGCCGGAGAGATCAGGCGTCCGCCAGAACGGGATGGTGGGACATGTTTCAGATCATCGGGATCGTCGTGGTCTTCGCGATGGTGTTCGGCGGCTTCACGCTGGCGGGCGGGAAGTTCGACGTCATCGCCAAGGCGTTGCCCTTCGAAATGATGATGATCGGCGGGGCGGCGGTCGGCGCCTTCCTGATCGGCAACTCGACCTCGACGGTCATGAAGACGTTGAAGGATCTGAGCAAGCTGGTCTCGGGGCCGAAGTGGAAGCAGTCCGACTATAACGACCTGCTCGCGCTTCTGTTCGCCCTGACCAAGACCATGAAGACCAAGGGCGTGATCGCGCTTGAGGCCCATATCGAGAAGCCCCGCGAAAGCTCGATCTTCTCGAAGTATCCCCGCGTCCTGAAGGACCATTTCGCGGTCGACTTCATCTGCGACACGCTGCGCATGATGACGATGAACCTGGAGGACCCCCACCAGGTCGAGGACGCGATGGAAAAGCAGCTGGAGAAGCATCACCACGAGGCGTCCGGCCCGGCGCATGCGCTCCAGAACATGGCCGACGCCCTGCCGGCGCTCGGCATCGTGGCGGCCGTGCTCGGCATCATCAAGACGATGAGCGCCATCACCGAGCCGCCGGAGTATCTCGGCAAGATGATCGGTTCGGCTCTGGTGGGCACCTTCCTGGGCGTGTTCCTGGCCTACGGTTTCGTCGGCCCGTTCGCCACGCGTTTGAAAGAGGTCTATGACGAGGAGGCGATCTTCTACAAGATCATCCGCGACGTCATGGTCGCGCACCTGCACGGCAACGCCGCACAGATCTCCGTCGAGATCGGCCGCGGCAACGTGCCCTCCAGCATGCAGCCCAGCTTCACCGAGCTGGAAGACGCCCTTTCCAACATCGGCTCGGAGTAACCGCAGGCCGTCCTCAGCCGTGCCGCTGGCCTGGGGCCGGGCGCGCGGCTATCGTCGTGTCTCGGCGGGGGCCGAAGCGATCGGCGAAGGGATGCGCGAAGCGTGATCGGGGTCGAGTACCTGGCCGGGCCTTTGGGCCTTCTGGTTCTGGCGTTCAACGTCTGGGCGCTGCTCCATGTCGGCGAGAGCCGCGCGCCGCGCTCTATCAAGGCGATCTGGATCGGCCTCATCCTCGCCCTGCCCCCGATCGGCTTTCTGGTCTGGCTGATCGCCGGTCCGCGCGCGGTCGGCCGGCCGATCTTCTGACCCGAGCGAACCGTGCGCGATGACTGACGAGGGCTATGTGCTTGCGCCGCCAGCGCTCGATTGGAGCGCCGAAGGCGGGCCGCGCGACCGAGAAACCGGCGACATCTACTTTTCAGCTGAGGACGGGCTCGCGGAGACGCGCGCCGTATTCCTTGACGGGTGCGGCTTGCCGGAGCGCTGGTCTCAGCGCGCATCCGCGCGGCGCGTCTTCACCGTCGGCGAGCTGGGCTTCGGCTCCGGCCTGAACGCGCTGGCGCTGCAGGACCTCTGGCGCCGGACCGCTCCGCCGGGCGCGCGCTTGCACATGGTCTCGCTGGACGCCCGGCCCTGGCGGCGCGAGGACGCCGCGCGCGCGCTTCGCGCGTTTCCAGAACTCCTCGATCTCGCCGACGCGCTGCTGGCGCAGTGGCCGGCGCCGCGCCAGGGGCTGCACCGGCTCCATCTCGGTCACGCCATGACGCTGAGCGTGCTTCATGGACGTGCGCCGGAGGCCTTGAGCGAACTGGACTTCAAGGCCGACGCCTGGTTCCTCGACGGCTTCGCCCCGGCCGCGAACCCGGACATGTGGTCGGACGTGATTTTCGCAGAGGTCGCCCGGCTGTCCGCGCCCGGCGCGCGTGCGGCGACCTTCACCGTGGCCGGCGCGGTGCGGCGCGGATTGGCGTCGGCGGGCTTCACCGTAGAGAAGCGTCCAGGCTTCGGGCGCAAGCGTGAGCGGCTTGAAGCAGTGTTCGAAGGCGCGCCGGCGCCGGCGCGGCCCGATCCCTTCGCCCGATCGAAGCGGCGCGCCGGAGCGGTGTGCATCATCGGCGGCGGGATCGCGGCGGCGAGCCTGGTTCACGCCTTCGCCCGGCGAGGCGTCAGCCCGACCATCGTCGCGCGCGGCGGTTGGGCGCGCGGCGCCTCGGGCGCGCCGTCGGGCCTGTTCACGCCGCGCCTTGAGCTGGAACCGCGCCCCCACGCCCGCGCGCTGCTGGGCGCGTTCGACTACGCCCGCCGGCTCTACGAAGGGCTTGACGGGTTCAAGGCTGAAGGCGCGCTGCGCCTTGCCGGAGACGAAGCCGGACAGGCGCGTCTTGAGCGGCTGGGCGAAGCGCTCGGGGCGGACTTTCAATGCATCGACGCCGCCGCGGCCGCCGAGCGCACCGGCGTATCGGGCGCGCCGGGCGGATTGTGGATGGAAGGGGCGGGGCGGTTCGATCCTGGCGCGCTGGTGACCGCGCTCGCCGGCGGCGCCGAGGTGATCGACGCGCAAGCGTCGCAGCTTGAAGAAGCGGCTGCGGGCTGGCGCGTGCTGGATGAGGCCGGCGGCGTGATTGCAGAGGCGGGAACGGTGATCGTCGCCGGCGGCTCTGACGCGGATCGTCTGATCCAGGCCGCCGGCGGGATCGAGCTGGAACGCACCGCCGGGCGCGTCGCGCTGTTCGACGCCGACGCGCCGGCCGCGCCGATCGCGTGGGGCGGCTACGTCTCCGGCGCGCCCGGCGGCCAGGTCCTGCTCGGCGCGACCCATGTCAAAGGGGCCGACGCGGCCGAGCCCGGCGAGGCCGAGGCGGCGCTCACGGCCGATCTCGCGGCGCGTCTGCCTGCGCTGGCGGCCGGGCTTGGTCCGGCGCGGGCGTCTTGGGCCGGGGTGCGCGCGGCGACGCGGGACCGGTTGCCGGTATGCGGTCCCGCGCCCCATGGCGACTATGCGCGGATCTGGGGCGATCACGCCCGGGGCGGCCCGCCGCCAGCCGACGACGCGCCCAGCGCGCGGCCGGGCCTACACGTCCTGACCGGGTTCGGCGCGCGCGGCTTCGCTCATGCGCCCCTGCTCGCAGAGGCGCTCGTCTGCGATCTCGAAGATGAGCCAAGCGCTTTGGAGGTCTCCGGGCGCGGCGCGCTGCACCCGGCCCGCTTCGCCTGGCGCGCCGCGAAGCGCGGGTGAGCCCGCGCGCACCGCGAACCAGGAACAGCCCTTGGTGAAGCAGGCCGGCTCGCCCTCGACCACGACCGGGTCCTGAAGCCCGCCGAGCCCGACGATCACCGGGCCGAGCTGAACCTCCAGCACCGCGCCGGTGCGCGGGGCGTCGCCGGCCGCCGTGCTTGCGGCGAGCGCGCCGGCGAGGATCACGCTGGCGGCGGCGGCGGCGATCGTAAGCGCGTTCATGGCTCGGCCTTCCCTGGGTGCGGACGCTTTCATCTCCCCTGATGCGCGTGGGCGCCCAGACGGATGCAGGCGGGCGCACGGAACGCGCCTTGCAAGGTTAAGACCCGCAACCGCGCTCTGGAGCGAAACGGTACATGGACGACGTTCTCGACAGGCTATTATTCGACGACGCCGAGCCGGCGCGCCCTGAGGCGCGTTCTGGGGCGCGTTCTGGGGCGGCGGATGAGGCGAGCGCGATCGCGCGACCTGACCGTCGTCGCGGGGCGCGTCATGTCTGGTTCTTGAACTCCGCCTTTGACCGGATCGATTTCGACGTCGCGTTGGCGCGCATCTGCGAGCGCGATCCGATGCGGCCCTTCGGTTTCGTGGTGACGCCGAACGTGGACCATCTGGTGCGCCTGCGTCGCGACCCGGATTTCGCCCGGCTCTATGCTCAGGCCCATCTGACCGTGTGCGACAGCCGGGTGCTGGAGCTCATCGCGGCGATGTCGGGCGAGCACATCGATGTGACAGCCGGCTCCGACCTGACCGAGGCGCTGTTCGAGCGCGTCATCGAGCCGGACGATCCGATCACGATCGTGGGCGGCTCGCCTGAACAGATCGAGGCGCTCAGCGCGCGTTACAACCTCGCCCGCGTGGCCTGGTTCGACCCGCCCATGGGCCTGCGCGAAGACCCTGAAGCGATCGCGGACTGCGCGCGCTTCATCGCGCATAATCCGTCGCGCTTCGTGTTTTTGTGCGTCGGCTCGCCCCAGCAGGAGATGATCGCCGAAGCGTGCCTGGAGCGCGGCGACTGCACCGGGCTCGGCCTGTGCGTCGGCGCCTCGATCGACTTTCTCACCGGCAAGGCGAGGCGCGCGCCGAAATGGATGCGCCGGGCGCGGCTTGAATGGCTGCATCGGTTGGCGAGCGCGCCGGCCCGGATGTGGCGGCGCTATCTCGTGGACGGGCCGAAGATCGTGTTCTTGTGGTGGGAGTGGCGGCGCGCCCGGGCGCGCCTGCGCCGGCTGGAGAAGCAGCTCTCCCGCGCGCTGTTCTAGCCGATCGCCAGCGAGGCGATCGCGACCGATGTGATCGCAGCGGCGGCGAGACCGCGCGCCACCGGCGATTTCGCAAACTCCATCATCGCGCCTGCGCCCGCGCCGGCGGCGGTGATCGCAGGCACGGTGCCGAGCCCGAACCCGATCATCACCAGCGCCCCCTGCCAGATTGAACCGGTGAGCCCGGCGTAGAAGGTGGTGATGTAGACCAGAGAACACGGCATCAGCCCCCACGCCGCGCCGAGGCCCGCCGGGCCGAACCGGTGCAGGTGGTGCAGTCGCCGGGTGACCGCGCCGCCGAAGCGCGCGCCGAACCGGTCGAACGGCGGCACGCCCGCGATTGCGGCCGCCGCTGCGAGCAGCACCGCAGCGGACAGCCATTCCAGAGTCGCATGCAGCGCGGGCGAGGGCTGAACCTGGTGGAAGCCGGACCCGATCGCGCCTGCGGTCGCGCCCATAAGCCCGTAAACGCCGATGCGCGCGGCTTGAGCCCGGGCGAGAAACATCACGCCCGCCACCGCCGACCCGCCGGGCCGACCGGCGCCGCGCACCGCCAGCGCCGCGGCGACGCCCCCGCACATCGCCAGGCAATGCACCCCGCCTGCGAAGCCCGCGATCAGCCCGGCCAGAAAATCCAGCTCGAACCGGCCGCCCAGCGTCGGGCCGATGTCCATGAACGGGTGTGTCAAACCGTCGCCTCTCGCGCCCGGAAACGAGCCTTGCACGCGCCCATTGCTCCAGCTCGCTCGCAGGTCTTGATGGTCGGATTATGCGCACGAAGCCGACGCCGGCTACACTGAGGCATATTGACCTAGTTTTCATATGGAATCAGGGCCGCGATAAGGGTGCTATGTGAGTACCGCGCATGACGCGCAGGGTTATCGACTGCGCGCTCCCGCGACGGAGCGCGAAATTGGGAGGAACGCATGGGCGCGGCCGCCGCAGAGAAAAAATCCGGGTTCGACCTGAACGTTCTCGCCATCGCGGCGATCTGCGTGATCGGGGCGGTGTGGGCCCTCTTCGCGGCGGCGGACGGCGCGGACGCCGCGATGCGCACCCACGCCTGGGTGATCCTTGCAGGCTTCCTGCTCGGCCTGTTCGCCATCGTGGGCGTCTACTCGGAGGGCGGCATTGAGGCCGACCCGACGAAGTACGCCGAGACCGTCATCAAATACGGCGCGATCGCGTCGATGTTCTGGGGCGTCGTCGGGCTTCTGGCCGGCGTGCTGATCGCCGCCCAGCTGGCGTTTCCCGCCTCGCTCACCTTTGACGCCCTGCCGCAGATCAATTTCGGACGCCTTCGCCCGGTGCACACCTCCGGCGTGATCTTCGCGTTCGGGGGCAACGTGCTGATCGCGACGAGCTTCTACGTGGTCCAGCGCACCTCCCGGACCCGGCTCGCGGGCGGGGTGTGGCCCTGGTTCGTGTTCTGGGGCTACCAGTTCTTCATCGTGATGGCCGCGACCGGCTACCTCCTGGGCATCACCCAGTCGAAGGAGTACGCCGAGCCGGAATGGTACGCCGATCTGTGGCTGACGCTCGTGTGGGTTGCCTATCTCCTCGTCTTCCTCGGCACGCTGGCCAAGCGCAAAGAACCCCACATCTACGTGGCGAACTGGTTCTACCTCGCCTTCATCGTGACCATCGCGATGCTGCACGTGGTCAACAATCTCTCCATGCCGGCGAGCCTTCTGGGATCGCGCAGCTATTCCGCCTTCGCCGGGGTTCAGGACGCGCTGACCCAGTGGTGGTACGGGCACAATGCGGTGGGCTTCTTCCTGACCGCCGGCTTCCTGGCGATCATGTACTACTTCATCC
>CAZKBB010000046.1:0-23184 GCA_964550935.1 uncultured Caulobacterales bacterium | reverse complement strand
CAGATCGCCTAGCCCGAGGATCGCCGTGCCGTTCGAGATCACCGCGACCATGTTGCCCTTGGAGGTGTAGTCGTAGGCGGCGTCGGGATCGTCCGCGATCGCCTTGACCGGCGCGGCGACGCCCGGCGAGTAGGCGAGCGAGAGATCGCGCTGCGTCGCCATGGGCTTGGTCGCGCGGATGGCGACCTTGCCGGGCTCCGGATAGCGGTGGAAGTTCAGCGCCTCCTCGTCGTCCACGCGGGAGGTGCGCGAAGGGCGGTCGCTCATGGCGCTGGATCCGTCTTCTTAAGGGTCGGGCGGGCTGGATGAACCAAGCCTAACCCGTTCGGCCTGCAGCGCAACGCGGCTCACGCCGTGATCGGCAGGTGAAACGCCAGATCCCACGCCGTCAGCGCCCAGGCGAGCCAGACCATCGCGGCGGCGAACAGCCCATGGTGGATCTTGCGCCAGATCGACCAGCCCGAGCCCGCCAGCGCCGGGACGCTCGCCAGCACGACCAGCGCGGCGACCCCCACGGTCAGGCTCGCCATGACCGCGATGGCGACGAGGCCGGGCGTGGGATAGCTGGCGATGACCTCAAGGCCCTGGGCGAGCCCGCTCGCGGCGAGCGCGGTCACGCCGAGCAGGGCGAACACCCAGCCGGCCGCGAACAGGTCCAAGAGCGAGACGAGCCGGCCCCTGGCGGTGACGCGCGCGCCGCGCCCCAGCCGGCGCCAGAGCCCGAGCCAGGTGGTCAGCGCGAAAAACGCCGCCGCGCCGTACGCGGCGAAAAGCAGCTGCGGCTCCTCATCGGCCGAGACCCGCTCATAGGTGTTGGCGCCATTGACCGAAGAGAAGCGCACGACCGCGCCGTCCTCATCGCGTTCGAACACGATGGGGTTGGCGAGGCGGTTCTCGAACACGTCCTCGCCCACCGGCCAGAAGCGCTCGATCTCACCGCCTGCAGCGATGTCGATCGCGCCGCCCTCGACCGCGGAGACGGTCTGCACGCCGCGCTTGGTGAGGAGTTTCTAAAACCCTTCATGGGCGCGCCGGTTCGGCGTGTAGCGGCCCTCATAGGCGCTGAGCGCTTCGGGCTCGAGATCGAGGCGCCCCGGCGGCGGCGCGTTGTCGCGCGGTTCGCCGAGCGCGCGATCGGTCACCAGCTCGGCCAGGCGCAGCGCCGGCTCTCGCGTGACGTCCGCGTTCAGCGAGATGAAGACGCCGAGCTCTAACGGCTCGATCATCGCCATGTCGGAGTAGAACGAGTTCAGATAGCCGCCATGGCCCCAGAAGGTCTGGCCGCGATAGGGCCGGGTCATGAAGCCGTGAGCCATGTCCGCGGCCTCCGGCCGGTCCGGATAAAGCCGCTCCTGCATGCGCGGCGGGGTCGCCTCTGCGGCGTCGGCTTCGCGCAGCGTCGTTTCGGTCATCCCCAGCCGCCGAAGGATCTTCTCGAACAGGGACGCCCGGTAGCTGCGCCCTGAAACGTCCTCCACCACCTTCGCGGCGAGCCCGGCGCCCCTGTTGGAATAGGCCGTCGCCCCGCCCGGCGACCACGCCATGGCCGGCTCGGCGCGCGCGAGCGCCTCGTTCAGCGTCAGCGCGTCCAGATCCGGCAGGAACAGCGCGAGCGTATCCTCCATGCCGAGGCGATGGCTCATCAGGTCGGCCATGGTCAGCGCGCGCTCGCCGTCCGGCGCCTGATAGCCGTCGAGATAGTCGTTCAGGGGCGCGCCGACATCGATCAGCCCGTCCTCCTCCAGCACCATCACAGCGGTCCACACGAAGGTCTTGGAGATCGAGCCGATCTCGAAGCGCGTCGCGAAGACCTGCCGAACTGGATCCGGCGTTACAACACATGCCGAAGGCACTACGCTCTGAACCGACGTGCACCAGCGCAGGCGCTCTCAGACCTGAACAACGTCATGAGACATCACAGCTAGCCCGCGGTGCGCGCCAGCGCTAGCGGGCCTTGCCCGGCGAAGCGCCGCGATTAGGCTGCGCCCATGACTCACGCGCCCGCGCCGGACACGCTGCTCAGCCGCGCCTTCCCCACGCCGGAGGGCGCGACGCCGATGATGGCGCAGTTTCTGGAGCTGCGCGGCGAGGCCCCGCTTGATGCGCTCCTGTTCTACCGCATGGGCGACTTCTACGAGCTGTTCTTCGACGACGCGGTGCGCGCGGCCGAAGCGCTCGACATCGCGCTGACCAAGCGCGGCGAGCATCAGGGCGACGGCGTCCCGATGTGCGGGGTGCCCGTGCACAGCGCGCAGACCTATCTCTCCCGACTCATCAAGGCCGGCTACAAGGTCGCCGTCGGCGAGCAGATGGAGGACCCGGCCGAAGCCAAGCGGCGCGGCGGCTCCAAGGCGGTGGTGCGCCGGGCGATCACGCGCATCGTCACGCCCGGCACGCTGACCGAGGACGATCTTCTGGACGCGCGCTCGGCCAACCGGATCGCGGCGCTGGCCAAAACCTCGGCCGGTGAGTGGGCGCTCGCCGCCGCGGACGTTTCGGACGGCGAGCTTCAGGTCAGCGCGCTTCACGCCGACGCGCTCGAGGCCGAGCTCGCCGCGCTGAACCCGTCCGAGCTGCTGGCGCCCGAGGATGCGGTGAAGACCGCCGAGGCGGCCTGCCCGGCTGCGACCGTCACGGTGCGCGCGCGCGCCAAGTTCGATCCCTCCGCCGGCGAGCGGCGCCTGAAACAGCGCTTCGGGGTCAAGACGCTCGACGGGTTCGGCGAGTTCACCCGCGCCGAGATCGCCGCGCTCGGCTGTCTTCTCGATTATCTCGAACTGACCCAGGCCGGCGCGCCGGCGAAGCTGTCCGCGCCGCGGCGCGCGGCGGCCGGCGCGGCGATGGCGATCGACCCGGCCGCGCGCGTCAGCCTGGAGCTTGAGCGCACCTTGCAAGGCGCGCGCAAAGGCTCGCTCCTGGACGCGATCGACCGCACGGTCACCCCGCCGGGCGCGCGGCTTCTGGCCGAACGCCTCGCCCGGCCATCCACCGATCTGGCCGAGATCGCCGCGCGCCAGGAGGCCGTCGCCTTCTTCCTTGACGATCCCGCGATCCGCGAGACCGTGCGCAAGCGCCTGAAGCAGGCCGGCGATCCGGCGCGCGCGCTGTCCCGGCTGATGCTGGGACGCGGCGGTCCGCGCGATCTCGCCGCCGCGGCGCGCGCCTTAAGAGAGGGCGAGCGGCTGAACGCGGACTTCGCCAAGGCGCCGCTGAACACGCCCCCGGCGGGCGTCGCCGCGTCGCTGGACGCGGTGTCGCTCACCGCCCGGCCCGGGCTCGCGACCCTGGTGCAGGAGATCGAGCGCGCGCTGGTCGATGAGCCGCCGCTTCTCACCCGTGAGGGCGGCTTCATCGCGCCGGGCTCGTCGCCCGCGCTCGACGAGGCGCGCCGCCTCAAGGACGATTCCCGGCGCGTCGTGGCGGGGCTTCAAAAGACCTACGCCGATCAGTCCGGCGTCGCCTCGCTGAAGATCAAGCACAACAACGTGCTCGGCTATTTCATCGAGGTGACCGCCAAGCACGCCGACGCGCTGATGGGGGCCGAGCCGTTCATCCACCGCCAGACCATGGCCAACGCGGTGCGCTTCTCAACGCCTGAACTGGGCGAACTCGAAGCCAAGATCGCCCAAGCCGGCGAGCGCGCGATCGCGCTGGAGCTGGAGATTTTCGAGGCGTTCCGCGAGCGCCTTGAAGCCGAAGCCGCCGCCGTGCGCGCCGCCGCGCGCGCTCTCGCCGCGCTCGACGTCGCCGGGGCGGCCGCGCACTGGGCCGAGACCTCAGGCGCGTGCCGGCCGGTCGTCGATGACAGCCGCGTTTTCTCCGTCGAGGGCGGGCGCCATCCGGTGGTCGAGCGCGCGCTGGAGCGCTCCGGCGAGGGGCGCTTCACGCCGAACGACTGCGCGCTCGACGGCGACGGCGAGACCGGCGCGCGCCTGGCGCTCGTGACGGGTCCGAACATGGCGGGCAAGTCCACCTTCCTGCGCCAGAACGCCATTATCGCCGTGATGGCGCAGGCCGGGCTCTTCGTCCCGGCGAGGCGCGCCCGTGTGGGCCTCGTCGACCGGCTCTTCTCGCGCGTCGGCGCTGCGGACGATCTGGCGCGCGGGCGCTCCACCTTCATGGCGGAGATGATCGAGACCGCGGCGATCTTGAACCAGGCCGGCCCGCGCGCGCTCGTCATCCTTGACGAGATCGGTCGCGGCACGGCCACGTTCGACGGGCTCTCCATCGCCTGGGCCGCGGTGGAGCACCTCCACGAGGTCAACGCCTGCCGGGCGCTGTTCGCCACGCACTATCACGAGCTGACCCGCCTCGCCGGCGAGCTAAGCGCGGCCGCGAACCTCTCCCTGCGCGCGAAGGAATGGAAGGGCGAGCTGGTCTTCCTGCACGAGGTGGGCGCCGGGCCCGCCGACCGCTCCTACGGCGTCGAGGTCGCCAGACGCGCCGGGCTGCCGCCCGCGGCCGTGGCGCGCGCCCAGGAGATCCTCGACCGGCTCGAAGCCGACGGCCAACCCGCCGCCGCCCTCGCCGACCTGCCCCTGTTCAGCGCCAAACCGCCCGAAGCGCCCCCCAAACCCTCACAAATCGAAGCCCGCCTCAAAACCATCGACGCCGACGACCTGACCCCCCGAGACGCCCTGGAGCTGGTGTATGCGCTGAAGGCGATGTTGAGGGAGTAGCGTTGGCGCGCACCCTCGCGACGAGGTCCCGGGCCGGCGCTGCGCGCCGCCCGGGAATTCATGTGGGGTCCAATGGTGAACGCGCGGACGCGGCGAAGCTGCGATCGCGGACCTCAGGGCGGAAAAGCGCCGACCCTGTCATCCCGGCAGGTCGAGGGTCGCTTCGCGCCCGGGATGACAGGGTGAGGCGCTTGAACTCACACCCGATGCGCGGCCCCCTGACGCAGGCTGGCGCGATGGCGTACAAGGGCGGCCATGAGACCTTCCGCGCTTCCCGCGTCTTTGGACGGACTGCGCCTGCGCGCCGAGCTGGCCGCGGCGACGGGGTCCGGCTGGGACAAGCCCGCCCCGCGTCAGGCCGGGCTGGCGCGGCTTAAGAAATTCATCGCGCGCGGGCGCGCTCACGCCGAGACCTGCCTTGAAGGGCGCGACGGCGGGCTGGAGGCGGCGCGTACGCTGTCCGGCGTGATGAACGCCGCGCTGCGCGCCCTGTTTGATTCCATCGCAACCGACATTCTGCCCGACGGCGCGCAGACGCCGGGCCTGGCGCTATGCGCCCAGGGCGGCTACGGCGCGGGCGAGCTGGCGCCGGGCTCGGACATCGATCTGGTCTTCATCGTCGCCGACGAGCCTGATGACGGGGTCAAGACCGTCATTGAGCGCACGCTCTACGCTCTGTGGGACGCGGGGCTTAGCGTCGGCGGCGGGGCGCTGCGCACCGTGGACGAGGCGCTGACGCTCGCCCAGGAGGATGTCAGCGAGCGCACCGCGCTGTTGGACCTGCGCGCGATCTCCGGGGACGAGCAGCTGGTGCAGACGCTGAAAACCCGCTTCGACGCGCAGCTGCGCTCCGGCGACGCGGCCGGCTTCGTCACCGCCAAGCTCGCCGAGCGCGATGCGCGCGTGGATCGCCAGGGCGACAGCCGCTACGCGGTCGAGCCCAATGTGAAGGACGGCAAAGGTGCGCTGCGCGATCTGCAGACGCTGCGCTGGCTCGCCCAGGTGCTCTATGGCGGCGACGCGATGGAGCGCTGGGTCGCATCAGGCCTTTTGAGCGTCCAGGACGTGGAGCGCTATCTGCACGCGGCGGACTTCTTCTGGGCGGTGCGCTTTCACCTGCACGGCCTCAGCGGGCGCAAGGACGACCGGCTGAGCTTCGACGTTCAGCCCGAGGTCGCTGAACGCATGGGCTACGAGGACAGCGCCGAGACGCTGGGCGTCGAGACCTTCATGCGGGACTATTTCCGCTACGCCATCGATGTGGGCGCGCTGACGCGCCTGGTCTGCGCCAAGCTGGAGGCCGACGCGCTGAAGGATCCGCCCGCCGGCATCGGGCGCTTCATGCCCGCCCACGGGGTCGCCGAAGCCGACGAGGCGCTGACCGAGGCCGGCTTCGTGATCCGCGCCGGGCGGCTGGACTTCGCCGACGCCGCCGCCATCGCGCGCGATCCGGTCTTGATGCTGCGCCTGTTCGAGATGGCGAGCGCGCGGAGCCTGGACCTGCACCCGGACGCGTTCGCGGCGGTGGGCCAGAACCTGCGCCTGATCGACGACGAGTTCCGCGCCGACGCGCGGGCCGGGCGCAGCTTCTTCGCCACGCTTCTGGAAAGCGACGAGCCGCGCATGACCCTGCGCGCCATGACCGAGGCGGGGCTTCTGGGCGCGTTCATCCCGGAGTTCGGCGACATCGTCGCGCGCACTCAGTTCAACATGTATCACCACTTCACCGTGGACGAACACACGCTGAACGCGCTGGGGATACTGCGCCGGATCGAGCAGGGCCGGCTTGAGGCGGACCATCCGCTGTCCACCCGGCTCGCCCCGCAGATCGTCCACCGGCGCGCGTTGCACCTGGCGATCCTTCTGCACGACACCGGCAAGGGCCAGGGCGATCAGTGCATCGAGGGGGCCGAACGGGCCCGCAACGCCTGCGAACGCCTCGGCCTTGAAGAGCCGGAGACCGCGCTCGTCTCCTGGCTGGTGCGTAATCACCTGGAGCTGAGCGACGTGGCCCAGCGCCGCGATATCGGCGATCCGCGCACGGTGCTCGATTTCGCCGAGACGGTCGGCTCCCTGGAGCGCCTGCGTCTTCTGACGATCCTGACCGTCGTGGACATCCGCGCAGTGGGACCCGGCGTGTGGAACGGCTGGAAAGCCCAGCTGATCCGAGATCTCTACCAGGCCGCCGCCGCGGTGCTGACCGGCGACGCCCGCCCCGGCGAGGCCGAAGCGCGCGCGCGCATCGCACGCCGGGCCGAGCGCGCGCGCCGGCTGTTCGCCGCGCACATGGACCGGATCGATCCGGCCTTCTCCAGGCGCTGGACCGAGGATCTCGACGACAGCTACTGGCTCGCCTTTTCCGAGACCGACCGGCTGCGCCACGCCGCCTTCGTGCGCGCGGCCGACGCGCGCGAGGCGGCTTCGGCCGCCGGCGTGCGCGTGGACCGCAAGCGCTCGGCCGCGGAAGTGCTCGTCACCGCGCCGGACCGGGACGGGCTGTTCGCCGATCTGGTGGGCGCGCTGGCGCTTAACGGCGCCAATGTGGTGGGCGCCCAAGTGTTCACGACGGCCGGCGGGCGCGCCTTCGACGTGTTCTACGTGCAGGAGCAGGGCGGCCGGCCCTTCGGCTGGTCGGACTCAAGCGCGCGCGATCGCCTCAAGACGGCCGTGGAGCACGCCGCGATTGAAGGCCTGAACCCGGCCGACATGATCCCGAACCGCCCGGTGAGGCGCCGCGAGGCGGCTTTCCGGGTCAGCCCCTTCGTCAATATCGACGCGGAAGCCTCCGACGCCGCGCTGGTGATCGAGGCGTCCGGCCGGGACCGGCCGCGCCTCCTTCACGATCTCGCCAGCACGCTCACCGGTATGGGGCTTTCGCTCGCTGCAGCGCGCATCGACGGTTACGGCGAGCGCGCCGTGGACGTGTTCTACGTCACCGAAGACGGCGCGAAACCGTCCGCCCCTAAACGCGTCGATGCGATCCGCGAGCGCCTGTTCGCCGTGCTCGACGCGCCCGAAGGCGCGCTGGAGGACGCACGCGCCGAGACCGGTCTCGCCCAGGCCGTGGCGAACGAAGGACGCTGAGCGCGATGCGGCTGGTACGCAATCTGGGCGTTGTAAGCGGGCTGACGCTGGTCAGCCGCGTGCTCGGCTTCTTCCGGGAGATTCTCACCGCGGCCCGGCTCGGCGCGGGGCCTGTGGCGGACACCTTCTTTCAGGCCTTCATGATCCCCAACACCTTCCGGCGCATCTTCGCCGAAGGCGCGTTCAACGCGGCTTTCGTGCCGCTCTACGCACGCCGGATCGAAGGCGAGGGCCGCGAGGAGGCCGACCGCTTCCTGTCCGAAGCGCTCTCCTTCCTCCTGACCGCCACGGGCGCGATCGTGATCGCCTTCCAGCTCGCCGCGCCTTGGCTGGCTTACGTCTTCTTCCCGGGCCTCGCCGACGAACCCGGCGGCCTGGCGCTCGCCGCGCTCCTGTTGCAGATCACCATGCCGTATCTGGCCTGCATGGCCCTGGTGGCGCTGATCGGCGGCGGGTTGAACACCCATGGCCGCTTCGCCGCGGCGGCCGGCGCGCCGGTGCTCCTGAACGTCTTCATGATCGCGGTTCTGGCCGCGGATATCTGGAGCGGGCCGGCGCTTGCGGTGGCGCTGTCGATCTCGGTGACCGCCTCAGGCCTGGCCCAGCTCGCCCTTCTGATCGCGGCGGGCCTGGCCGCGAAGCTGAAACTGCGCCTTCTGCCGCCCAAGCTGACGACGCGGGTCAAGCGCCTGATCGCGCTCGGCGTGCCCGGCGCGATCGCGGCCGGCGCCACGCAGATCAACGTCCTCCTGACCGCCTCGATCGCCACGCTGGAGACCGGAGCGCGCTCCTGGCTGAACTACGCCGAGCGCCTTTATCAGCTGCCGCTCGGCGTGATCGGCATCGCCATGGGCGTCGCGCTTCTGCCGAACCTGGCGCGCCGGGTGCGCGCCGGCGACGAGGCGGGCGGCCAGGTCGCGCTCAACCGCTCGATCGAGATATCGATGGCGCTGACCCTGCCCGCCGCGGTCGCGTTTCTGGTCATTCCGGGCTTTCTGGTGTCCGGGCTTTACGAGTGGGACCGCTTCACCGCCGCGGACAGCCAGGCGACCGCGCTCGCCCTGTCGGCCTATGCGGCGGGGCTTCCCGCCTTCGTTCTGATCAAAGTGCTCTCGCCCGGCTTCTTTGCGCGCGAGGACACCAAGACGCCGATGCGCTACGCCATCGCCTCCATGGCGGTGAATTTGATCCTGGCGGTGACGCTCTTCTTCGGCGGGCTCGGCTATGTGGGTCTCGCCATCGCCTCGTCAGTCGCCGGCTGGGTCCATGCGGGGCTATTGGGCCGGACGCTGAGCGCGCGGGGCCTGTTTCGGGTGGACGCCCGGCTCGCCGCGCGCCTGCCCCGCCTTATCGCGGCGTGCGCGGCGATGGGCGGGGCGGTCTGGCTCGCCGCCTGGGGCGCGCCCATGGCGATCGAGACCCTGACGCCCCATTCCGGCCAGGCGGTCGCGCGCATCGCGACCCTGTTCGCCGTGGTGGGCGCGGGCGCGGGCGTGTACGCCGCGGCGTGCCTGGCCACCGGGGCGCTGCGCATCCGCGAGTTCCTGGACGCGGTGCGGCCCCGGCGGGGCGCCGGCGCCCCGCCGCCGGACTTCACCGGCCCCTGACCGCCCCGGCGATCGCGCCTTGAGGCCCGCGCGCGCCGGGGCTAAGAGCATCGCGCGCCACGGCTTTCCCTTCTCTGCACGGATCTTCACGCCCATGACCGACGCCGCCACGCCCGACTACGCCGGCCCCATGCGCATCCTGTCCGGCATGCAGCCCACCGGCGGGCTCCATCTCGGCAACTATCTGGGCGCCCTGAAGAACTGGGTGAAACTGCAGAACGGGAACGCGGACTGCTTCTACTGCGTCGTGGACATGCACGCGATCACGGTCGCCCACGACCCGGCCGTCCTGCCGGACCGCGTGCGCGCGGCGGCGGCCGCCTATATCGCCGCCGGCGTCGACCCCAAGCGCTCGGCCGTCTTCGCCCAATCCGCCGTGCGCGAGCACGCCGAGCTCGCCTGGATCTTCCAATGCGTGGCCCGGCTCGGCTGGCTGGAGCGCATGACCCAGTTCAAGGACAAGGCCGGCAAGGACGCCGAGCGGGCCAGCGTCGGCCTGTTCACCTATCCCGTCCTGCAGGCCGCCGACATCCTCGTTTACAAGGCGACCCACGTGCCCGTAGGCGAGGATCAGAAGCAGCATCTGGAGCTGTCGCGCGACATCGCCGCGCGCTTCAACCGCGATTTCGGCGCCGGCGAGGCGGTGTTCCCCCTGCCCGAGACCGCCGTTCCGGAGGCGGGCGCGCGTATCATGTCGCTGAAGGACGGCGCCGCGAAGATGTCCAAGTCCGACCCGAGCGACAACGCGCGGATCAATCTGGACGACGACGCCGACACGATCGCGCGCAAGATCAAGAAGGCGAAGACCGATCCCGAACCGCTGCCCGACACCATCGCCGCGCTGGAGGCCCGGCCCGAGGCGCGCAACCTGGTGGGCATCTACGCCGCCCTCACCGGCCAGAGCGCCCAAGCCGTCCTCGACGCGTTCGCCGGTCAGGGCTTCGGCGCCTTCAAGCCGAAACTCGCCGAGGCCGCGGTCGAGTTCATCGCCCCGATCTCAGAGGAATACGCCCGCCTGATCGCCGACAAGGCCGAGATCGACCGAATCCTTCAAGACGGCGCCGAGCGCGCCCGCACGGTCGCCGAACCGGTCGTCGCCGAAGCCCGCCGGCGCGTGGGCTATTGGGGGTCCTGAGGGAACGTCCGCGCCCCTGGCTCCAACGGACTTGCACCGCCGCGCGCCATCCTCGCCATGAGCGTCGTGCCGGGCATGCAACACACGCATGAGAAATCACCTTGCGACCCGAGGGTGCAATCGTCAGGGCGTTAACCATGATGTATCGCTGTCCGTGAGGGGGACAGCATGACCGACGATCGTGATGAAACTGACGTAAGCCGCGGATCGGGCGAGCCGGTCGGCGATCGCCCGCAGACCGACGACCTGCCCGAGCCGGAGGCGCCTGCGGCCTTGGAGGCCGCACGCGAACCGACCGACGGCGCGGCGAACGGCGAACATGCCTGGGTCAGGGAGATCCCGGATTTCGAAGCTCCAGGCGAACTCGCCGCGGCCTCCCGGTTGATGAACAGGAACCTGTTCGGCAATGTCGCCATGAAGCGCTTGCCGTTCTCCCGCCAGCTGCTCACTGAGATCGAGGAGGCGTTCCCGGTCGACGCTGACATGTTCAAGGCGGTGGCGAAGTCCCATCGCGAATACCAGCGCGGCTTCCACGTCGCCTTCACGGTGGGGACGGGATTCTTCGCCGTGCTGCTGGCCCTGTGGGTCGTGTTCTTCGCCGAGTACGTGACGCTCGCCCTGAACGGCTTCGCTTTCGAGGCGACCAGTCGGACGTCGTGGTTCTTCACCGCCGAGGGCGCCCCCGGGCTGTTCGGCCAGACGTTCGACGCGCCGCTATGGCTGTACGCGCTCGTGTACGCCGTGGCGATTATCGGCGCGGGCGTCGCCGCCCGCCGGGTGATACGTTTTTTGCTGCTGCGCGAGATCCGAAACAATGCACGCGATCTCGATAGCATGATCACGCAGCGTTACGAGCTGATCCTCGCCCGGGTTATAGATACCAGCGGCAAGATCAGTTCGGCCCGGTCCAAGCCGAAGTGGCACCGGCGCGCCCACCACTGGACGATCATCACCCAGTGGAACGCGAAGCGCGCCGAGTATATCGATCGCTACTTCTCCACGATCGGTTGGAAAATCTGGCTGTTCAACGCGGTCTGGGAGCTCGTCTATGCGGGCGTCCGCCTCGGGCTGATCATAGCCGCCCATATCTGGCTGTTCGCCGTGCTGAGCGACCGGTTTCCGAGCGAGCCGCAATCGACGCTGTACCTCATCGTCCTCGCGGCCGGGGTCGGCTTTGCGGCCTACGCGGCGTTTTTCTGGTTCTTCCTCGACCGCAAGGCCAACACCACGTGGGGCGACGTCGCGGCCGCGAACGTTCAGGCGAGCGAGCGCGGCCGGGTCCACGAGTGGGAGCGGCTCGCCGAGGCCGTGGAAACCGCGGTCAAGAACATTATCGACGTGCAAGCGCGTGGATAGCGCCCGCGCGGTCGCCGAAGCCCCTCGGCGCGTGCGCTGTTGGGTGTCTTGAAGGCGCGCGTGCGGAACTGCGCTTTTCGTTGAGAGTTCGACGGGCAGCGTGTATCCGCTCAGCTGCGTGCGCCGAGCCGGCGCGACCGCCACATTCAGGAGATCGACCATGAAGCCGCCGCCCCTTTTCGCCGCCGCCGCGCTCCTCATCGCCGCCTGCGCCGAACCGGTCGCGGACGAGGCCTCTGACGCGTCTAACGCCGGCGAGTCGGCCGCCGAGACGGGCGCCGCCGAAGACGAAGGCGTGACCGGGGGCGGGGACGCGGCCGCGCCCGAGACCGGCGCGTCGGACGAAGGCGAGAGCGAGACTTCCGGCGATGACGGCCCCTACGAATTCGCGCAGGCCTGGATCCGCACGCCGCCAGGCGGGCGCGACGTGACCGCGGGCTACTTCACCCTGGCCGGTCCGCAGGGCGACGTGATCAGCGCCGCGACCAGCGAACGCGTCGAGACCATCGAGTTTCACACCATGCAGGACGACGGCGAGGTCATGCGCATGCGTCAGGTCACGTCCTATGAGCTTGGTGCGGATCCGCTGTCGCTGCAGCCGGGCGGGGATCATCTGATGCTGTTCGGCGCCGGCGACCTTTCCGAGGGCGACGTGGTCGAGATCGAGTTCCTGATCGAGGGCGGCGGCGTGGTCCGTCACGCCTTCCCCGTCCTGGCGAGCGCGCCGGAGATGGACGTCGCCGAGGATGTCGCCGCGGCGATGGAGACCGCCGGCCGCGAGGACGAGCTGCCCGAGGACGCCGAGTCAGGCTCCGACGGCGATCCGCAGTAAGCGATCGCTCGCTCAGGCGATCCGTCGGATCATGACGTAGAACGCGCCCGCCCCGCCATGGCGGCGATGGGCGGGCGCATAGCCTGAGGCCAGCTCGGCGAAGTCCGGCTCGGCCATCCAGCGCGCGAAATTTCGCCGGAGCACGCCCGGCAGGCCGCGCGCCTCCGGGTCCCAGGGCTCGAAGCGGCGCTGGTCCACCGCGCGCGGGGCCGCACCCTTGCCGGTGATCACCAGAACCGCCCGCATCTCCTCATCCTGGGCCCGCTCGAGAAAGCGCAACAGCGCCCGGCGGGCCTTGGCCTCGGTCATGCCGTGCAGATCAAGGCGCGCTTCCACCTCCACCCGGCCGCGCCGCACCTTCTTTTCCTTCGAACGATCCGCCGCCTCGCGCTTGGGCGCCGGGGGTGCGGAACGAAACGCCGCGCCCGCCTTCACAGGTCCTGAGGACGGTGAGGGCGCATCGCCTCGGGCGCCGGGGTTGGGCTCCGGCGCGGGGTCGGGGCGTTTGCCGGGCAGGGGCTTCACCGTGCGCGCCACCTGGGTCCAGACCGCGCGCTCATCCGGGCGCAAGGGCCTGCCGCGCCGGCTCATGACGCGGCGAGGCGGGCGGCGACGGGCCTCGGCAGCAGCACCGTCCAGCGCGCGTCCGGGTCGTTCTGACGCCCGGCCGCCGCGCCGGCCTCAGGCCCCCAGCCGAAGAAGAGATCCCCCCGTGCGCGGCCCTTGATGGCGCCGCCGGCGTCCTGCGCCACCACGAGGCCGCGCCAGCCCGGCGCGCCCGGCAGATCGGCCTCGATCAGGACCGGCGCGCCCCACGGGTGATGGGCCGGGTCGACCGCCAAAGAGGCCATCGGGGTCAGCGGCGCGCCCTGGGCGCCGCGCGGACCGGTCTGGGGATCGGCGATCGGCTCCATCTGAAAGAAGACATAGCGCGGGTTGGCGTCGAACAGAGGCCGCCACGCGCTCGGCCCCGCCGCGAACAGCCAGGCTTCGATGTCCTGTTTCGACGCGTCGTTGGGGCTCAACTCGCCGCGCTCCACCAAGAGCTTGCCGATCGAGACATAGGGCTGGTCGTTATGGCCGGCGAAGGCGGCGCGCGCCTGCGCCCCGTCCGCATAGACGAGCCGGCCGGAGCCCTGGATCTGAAGGAAGAAGACATCCACCGGCCGGCCCCAGGCGAGCGGGGCGCCCAGGTTCCGCGCCTCGATCTCAGCGCGCGCCGGCAAGGGCCCGGCCTGAGCCGCCGCGCCGGGGTCCAACCGGGCGATCAAGCCGCCGAGATCGGAGGCTTGATGCGCCGGCGCGGCCCCTGGAAGGGCTCGGATCGCCATGGAAAATTCTTGATCTGGACTGCGCCGAACCTGCACGAAGGGTTCGTAGTAGCCCGTTAGACGCCCCGTCGCAGATACGCGCACCGGCGCGAACCAGCGCTCGAAGAAGGCGCGCGCCTGGCTTGGAGTCTCGGGGCGGGCCTCAATCGCCGCTCGGCACGGCGCGCGCCAGTCCGCCATGCGCCCGGCGTAGCGGAGACCCTCGGCCATAGGCGCGGCGTCGGGACGCGGCGCCAGGCGCTCGCAGGAGCGCTGAAAGGCCGACAGGGCGGGCCGGGGGTCGATCCGCTCCCAGCCGGGCGTGTGCGAAAAGCTTGTGGGTGCGAGCCCCGCTGCGCCGGGTCGCGAGGGCGCACGCTCCGGTCCGCCGGCGCAGGCGGCCAGCGTGAGCGCCCCGAACGCGGCGAGGGCGCGCTTAATCCTCGGCCGGTTTGACGCCGGTGAGCTTCCAGTTCGGATCGGGATCGGTGACATCGCGCTCGAAGCTCCAGATCTCGCTCATCGTGTCGAGCTTGGAGAGATCGCCCGCGATCACGCCCCCGTCGGCGTCGCGCGTCTCATTGGCCAGCTCGGCGACGAAGCGCACCTTCACCTTGGCCTTGTCACCATTAAGAGAAGCTTCATAGAGCCCCGCGTCCCGGATGCGCTCAAGCTCGGTGACCTGGGTCTCGCCGCGACTTTCGCGCTGGTCGATCGCCCCGGCGTAGCGCTTGTAGACGCGCGGTGCGAGCAAGCTCTCCAACGTTTGGCGATCACCCTTCGCGAAGGCGGTCAGCACCATCTCATAGGCCTGACGCGCGCCCTTGAGAAACTCGTCCGGATCAAAGCTCTGATCGGCTTCGGCGATTTCGGCCAAGCCCGCGCCGGCGGGACCGGAATAGGCCGGTGACGCGGCCGGGCGGGACGGCTCCAGGGGCGCTTCTCCGGACTCCCGGCGCGCGCCTTGCGGCTTGCTCGCGGCATGCTCCTCCGGAGAGCGTCCCGTGGGCTTTCCGAGCACGTCATAGAGCTTTACCGCGAAAAAGACCGCGATGCCTGCGATGAAGAGTATCGGCAGAAAGTCCATACCGTCGCTCGCCTCTATCCGTCGTTGCGCGCCGCGCCCTTTCGCTTGCGCCTATATAGGCCCGCGAAGCCGCCGCGTCAGCCGGGTCGGGCGCCGACGGCCGCGCCGCACGGGCCCCCTCAGCTTGTCTGGCCTGCGGGAGCATGCTACCCGCCGCCGCGATATGGACGCCACGGCGCGCCCGCGCCGAGCGATCGCAAACCCTCCAAACCAGACGAGACCCTATCCGATGACCGACGCGCCCGCGACTCCCGAAACTCCGGCCGGCGGCGGCGAGCCTCCGCAACAGCCCGTCATCCGCATGGTCGCTCAGTATCTGAAGGATCTGTCCTTCGAGAACCCGGGCGCGCCGGGCACGCTGCGCGGCCAGACCCAACCGCAGATCCGCATGAGCGTGGACGTGCGCGCGCGCCAGATCGAAGGCGACACCTATGAGGTGGACCTCTTGCTGAACGCCGAGGCCGAGCGCGAGGGGACGAAGGTCTTCATCGCCGAGCTGGTCTATTCGGCGCTGTTGCAGATCCAGAACGTGGACGAGAACGCGCTGAACCCCTTCCTTCTGATCGAAGGCCCGCGCCTGATCTTCCCGTATGCGCGCCGCATCCTCTCCGACGCCACACGCGACGGCGGCTTCCCGCCGCTGATGCTGGAGCCGATCGACTTCGCCGCGCTCTATCGCCGCCGTCTGGAGCAGGCCCAGCAGGGCGCCCAGCCGATCGATCCGGGCGAGCAGGGCGGCGCCGGCGGCGCGTCCTAACGCCCGCCGACCTCTGACCACAGCCCGCCGCCTTCCAGCGTGGCCACGAAGGCGGCGTGCGCCTCGCGCTCTTCATCGGTGAGGAGCGCGCGGCGAGGCGTGGGGCGCGGCGGACGTGCGGGATAGACCACCGGATCGCCGCCCTGGCCGGACCCCATGAAGTCCAGCGCCCGGGCGCGCCCGCCATTGAGCTCGAGATAGACTTCGGCAAGCAGATAGGCGTCGATCAGCGCGCCGTGCTTGCTGCGGCTCTCAAGCGAGATGTCGAAGCGCTTGCACAGCGCATCCAGGCTCGCGGGCGCGCCGGGAAAGCGGGCGCGCGCCATGGCGGCGGTGTCCTTGAAGCGCTCTTCGGCGATGGCCGGTTTGCCGCAGCGCTTCAGCTCCATGTTGATGAAGCCCATGTCGAAGCGCGCATTATGCGCCACCAGAGGCGACTCGCCGACGAAATCGAGAAACTCCGCGGCGATCTCGGCGAACACCGGTTCACCCTTCAACATCTCCCAGGTATGGCCGGTCACATGCTGGACCTCCTCGGGGATGTCGCGTTCGGGGTTCACCAGCCGGCGCAGCTCGCGGCCGGTGGGGATGAAGTCGACCACCTCCACGCAGCCGATCTCGGTGATCCGGTCGCCCTCTTCCGGACGCAGGCCGGTCGTCTCGGTGTCGAAGATGATCTCACGTCCGCTCATGGCCGGCCTCTCAAACGCTTCAATGCGACGCGCACCTGGTCGCGCGCGTCCTCGATCCCGCGGGAGGTGTCGATGACGATGTCGGCGCGCGCGCGCTTGTCCGAATCAGGGGTCTGCCGGGCCAGTATGGCGTCCAGCTTGGCCTCGGTCATGCCCGGGCGCGCGAGGACCCGCGCGCGCTGCACGTCCTCGGGCGCGGAAACCACCATAACGACATCCACAGCCCGGTCGAGCCCGGTCTCGAACAGAAGCGGCACGTCCAGCACCGCGAAGTCGGCCCCGTGCTCGCGCGCGGTCTCGAAGAAGGCCTCGCGCGCCTGGCCCACCAGCGGATGGACGATCGTTTCAAGGCGTTCAAAGCCGGTGGGATCGTCATGCAAAGCGCGCGTCAGCGCCTCGCGGTCGATCGCGCCTTCGGTCACTACGCCTGGAAACGCCGCCTCGACCGGCTCGACGGCCGCGCCGCCCGAGGCGTAGAGCGCCGCGACCTCGGCGTCCGCGTCGAACACGGGCAGGTCTTCCTCGGCGAGGAGTTTCGCCGTGGTCGACTTGCCCATGCCGATGCAGCCGGTCAGTCCGATCGTCCTCATCGCGCGGGCTCCCCGGATGATCTTTCGCCCAGCGCCTGCAAGAGGACGGCGCGCATGTCGATGTCCGGCGCAGGAGCGCCGAAAAAGGCCTCGAAACTCGGCCGCGCCTGACCGATCAGCATGGACAGCCCGTCCGCCGTGCGCAGGCCCGCATCGCGCGCGGCGCCTAGAAGCGCGGTGACGAGCGGGGCGTAGACCATGTCGAACACCAGCGCGTCTTCATCCAGGCCGGACAGATCCGGCGCGAACTCCGGGCGGGCCTCCATGCCCATCACGCTGGACTGGATGACAAGTCCGGCGCCGCTGAGCGCCGAGCTCACCGCCTCAAGCGGAAGGGTGTGGGCTGGACAATCGAGCTCGCGCGCGAGCGAGTCAGCGCTTTCCACGGTGCGGTTGACGATGCGCACGTCGGTGAAGCCCGCCTGTTTCACGTAGAACATCGCCGCGCGCGCCGCCCCGCCAGCCCCGACGATGACGACGGGCTTTGACGGCTCGGCCCCGCCGGCCTCGTCGATCGCGGTCTCGATCCCGACGATGTCAGTGTTGTCGGCGAACAAGGCGCCGTCGCGGCGCACAAGCAGGTTCGCCGCGCCGATTGCGCGCGCGGCCTCGCTCGCTGCACCCGCCGCCTCCAGGGCGAGGGTCTTGTGCGGGACGGTCACGTTGAGCCCCGAGACACCGAGCGCCGGCAGGGCCTCGATCGCCTCGGCGAAACGGTCCGGCGCCACCGCGAAAGCGGCGTAGGCGCCGTCGAGGCGCGACGCCTCGAGCCAGGCGGTCATCATCACCGGTGAGAGCGAGTGGGCGACGGGCCAGCCCGCAACGCCGGCCAGGGGGACGGGCTTCCTGGCCATGGCGGTCAGACCGGCGCAGCGCCTTCCCGGCGCAGCATGGCCAGCACGGGCAGGAGCGGCAGGCCGAGCACGGCGTAGTAATCGCCCTCCACGCGCTCAAAAATCTGAGCGCCGAGACCCTCGTAGGCGTAAGCGCCCACGCCCTTGGTCAGGATATCGCCGGCGCGGCCCATGTAGTCATCGAGGAAGGCGTCGGAGAACGCGCGCACATGCATGGCGCACTCGCTCTTAAACCGCCAGATCACCTCGCCGCCGCGCGCTGCGGCGATCCCGCCGAGCAGATGATGGGTCTCGCCGCGAAATCGCTCCAGACGCGCGCGCGCCTCGTCGGGCGTCTTCGCCTTGCCGAAGATTTCGCCCGCGAAAACAAGCACCTGATCGGCGCCGAGCACCAGACCGTCGCGCCGGCGCGAGACCGCGAGCGCCTTCTCCTCGGCCAGCATGAGCGGCAGCTCGGAGGCCTCGCCCTCAAAGGCCTTGGTCAGGGCCGGCTCGTCCACATCGGCCGGATCAATCTCGAAATCGAGACCCGCGTTTTCAAGGATGGCCCGGCGCGAGGCCGAACCGGAGGCCAGGATGAAGCCCATCACAGCCCCCCTGCGAAGCCGCGATGCTCCTGCAACAGGTTGATCACCTTCGCCGCGGTCTCCTCGATCGAGCGGCGCGTGACGTCGATCGACGGCCAGTCATGGCGCGCAAACAGGCGCTTGGCGAAGATCACCTCCTCCTTCACCGTGGTTTCGTCCACATACACCGTGTCGCGCGCTTCGTTCAGATTGATTAGCCGGTTGCGCCGGATCTGTACGATCCGTTCAGGCGAGGCGGTCAGTCCGACGATGAGCGGCTTCTTCAGCGTCTCCAGCCCCGGCGGCAGGGTCGCGCCCGGCACGATCGGTATGTTCGCCGTACGGACGCCGCGATGGCCGAGATAGACGCTGGTCGGCGTCTTGGAGGTGCGCGAGATGCCCAGCAAAATAACGTCCGCGCTGGCGAGATCATCACCCTGACCGTCGTCATGGGTCATGGAGTAGTTCATCGCCTCGATGCGCTTGTAATAGTCCGCATCAAGGGCGCGCTGCGCGCCGGCGCGTCCGGCTATGGGCGCGCCGAGATAGGCCGAGAGCGTCGCCTGGATCGGGTCGAGCACGGCGATCGCCGGGCTGTCGAACTTGGCGCAGCGCTCCTCCAGAAGCCGGCGCAGGTTCGGATTGACCATCGTGTACATGACGATCCCCGGATAGGCGGAGACATGCTCCAGCGCCTTCTCCAGCTGACGCTCCGAGCGCACCAGCGCAAACAGGTGCTCGATCGGCTCGGCGTGCTCGAACTGGGCGGTCGAGGCGCGCATGACATTCATGAGCGTCTCGCCGGTGGAGTCCGAGATCATATGGACGTGGAAGTGAACGGTGGTGTCGTCGCGGGACATGGCGAGCACGATAGATGCGCCCCCCCCCGGTTGGGAACCCGCTTCGCAAGCCGGACGTCGGTCGCGGCCACTTGTACGCAGCTGCGCCGGCCCGCGGTGTGGACAAAGCGCCCGGTTATCCCCGCTGACCCGGCCGATCGACGCGCGAGGCCATACGTTTACATCGCGGCGCCCGCGCGTCCCCAAGTGTTTCTCCCGAGCCGGTCGGGGTGCGGGCAAGCCCCGGTCCAGCGCCCCCGCCCGCGCCGCCGGTGGATACCCGGCGCCCAGCCTGAGCTTCGGTAACGATCTGTTAGGAAAGGTTAAGGATGTGTTATCCGGATTCATCCACACCGAGAACGCTTCGGGAAACCCGGCCTGTCGATCCACATCCTGTGAATTCGGTGTGTCGCGGGCGCCGATGAGGTTTATCCACGTTGCGCGCCGCTCTACTCCTTCGACACTCTTCAGATTCCTGAATAGAACCGAAGAGGACCTGTTGGGGACAAGCGGATACGGAGCCCATGAAGCGATGAGCGAGACGATGAGTGCAGAGCGGAAGCTGATCCGCGTCCTGAACGGTGAGACGCTGAGTCCGCCCCCGATCTGGCTGATGCGCCAGGCCGGTCGCTACCTGCCCGAATACCGCGCCGTGCGCGCCGAACAGCCCGACTTCATCTCGTTCTGCCTGAACCCCGAGGCTGCGACCGAGGTCACGCTTCAGCCGATCCGGCGTTACGGCTTCGACGCTGCGATCGTGTTCGCCGACATCCTGCTGATCCCCTACGGCCTCGGCCAGAAAACCTGGTTCGAGAAGGGCGAGGGACCGAAGCTCGATCCGCTGGACATCTCAGATCTGTCCGAGCTGTCGCGGGCGCGCTCGCTGGAGACGCTGGCGCCGGTGGGCGAGACGCTGAAGCGCCTGCGCGCCGAGCTGCCGCAGGAGACCGCGCTGATCGGCTTCGCCGGCGCGCCCTGGACGGTGGCCACCTACATGATCGAGGGCGGCGGGTCGAAGGACCGCTGGACCTCGCGCACGCTGGCCTGGTCCGAGCCGGAACGCTTCGATGCGCTGCTGGATCTGCTCGCCGACGCCACGGTCGATTATCTCGCCATGCAGGCTGAAAGCGGCGCCGATGCGCTGAAGCTGTTCGACAGCTGGGCTGAAGGCCTGCCGACGCCGCTGTTCGAACGGGTCGTGATCCGGCCGACCAAACGCATTCTCGACGGGCTGAAGGCGCGCGGGATCGACACGCCCGTGATCGGCTTTCCCAAGGGCTGCGGGCCGCAATCGGCGCGCTACGCCAATCAGACCGGCGTCGACATGCTCGCGCTCGACCACGGGCTCGGCACCCGCTGGGCGGTGGAAACCCTTCCGCGCACCCTGCCCGTACAGGGCCAGCTCGATCCGGCGGTGCTCAAAGCCGGAGGTGCGGCGCTTGATTCAGAAATCGACCGCCTGCTTTCCGCATGGGCGGGGCGGCCCTATGTGTTCAATCTCGGTCACGGCATCAATCCGGATGTGCCGCCCGAACATGTCGAACGCCTTGTCGAGCGCGTGCGCGGCGGCTGACATCTACGTGTGCGGAAAGGGTGCGACGCCATGGGCCGACGCATTGCGATCGTGTTGTTCAACCTCGGCGGTCCCGACGGGCCGGACAGCGTCAAGCCGTTCCTTCGCAACCTGTTTCGCGATCCAGCGATCATTCAGGCGCCCGGCCCGGTGCGCGAAGGCCTGGCTTGGCTCATCTCCACCCTGCGCGAGAAATCCGCCCAGGAAAATTACGACAAGATGGGCGGCGGATCGCCGCTCGTCCCGGAGACCGAAAAGCAGGCCGCCGCGCTGACCCAGGCGCTCAAATCGGCCGCGCCGGACGACGAATTCCGCTGCTTCATCGCCATGCGCTACTGGAAGCCGTTCACCGAGGACGCGGTGCGCGAGGTGGAGGCGTGGGACCCGGACGAGGTGGTGCTTCTGCCGCTCTACCCGCAATTCTCCACCACAACGAGCGGGTCCTCGCTCAAGGCCTGGCGCGACAAGGGCGGCCGGCAGGGCCGGGCGGCATGCTGCTTCCCTGTTGAGGACGCCTTCATCGAGGCGCACGCCAACCTGATCCGGCGGACCTTCGAGGCGTCGGGCCAGCCGGAGAACGCCCGGCTTCTATTTTCCGCCCACGGCCTGCCGGAGAAGATTGTCAAGGGTGGCGATCCCTATCAGTGGCAGGTGGAGCGCACCGCGGAGGCGGTCGCGGCGAAGCTGCCCGAGATCGCCGACTTCCAGGTCTGCTACCAGTCCCGGGTCGGGCCGCTGAAATGGATCGGCCCCGCCACCGAAGAGGCGATCGAACAGGCCTGCGCGGACGAAAAGCACATCCTGCTCACCCCGATCGCCTTCGTTTCCGAGCATATCGAGACTCTGGTGGAGCTTGACGAGGAATATGCCGAGCTTGCCCACGAGCAGGGCGCGAAGGGGTATGACCGGGTGCCCGCTCTGGGGACCGAACCCGCCTTCATCGCCGCCCTGGCGTCAGTGGTTCAGACGGCGCTCGACGGCGAGGACGGGATCAAGCCCCCGCATGGCCAGGTGATCTGCCCTGCCGAGTTCGGACGGTGCCCGTGCCGGGAGGCTGGGATCGGCGAAAACGCCGGGGAGCTTGAGGCGCGCGCCGCGGCGGAGTAAGCCGGTCCGGCCCGTTCTGGAGACGCCCCATGCTCGACGCCTTCGCTCCCGGCTCGACCGGCTATCTCGTCCTCAAAGCGCTGCACGTGATCTTCGTCATCTACTGGATGGCGGGGATGCTCTATCTGCCGCGCCTGTTCGTGTACCACCACCAGGCCGAGCCCGGCGGGGAGATGGAGCGCGCGCTGCTGACCCAGGAGGGTCGGCTCGTACGAATCATTTTGAACCCGGCGCTGATCATCGTGTGGGTGCTTGCGCTGGCGATGATCGGGCTCAACACGCTCCTGCTCGGCGAGGGCTGGTTCCACGGCAAGCTGCTTCTGGTTCTGATCCTGTCGGGCGTGCACGGCTTCTACGCGGCCAGCGCGAAGAAGTTCGCCCGCGGCGAGCGCCCGCGCACCGAGCGCTTCTGGCGGATCATGAACGAGATCCCGGCCATCGCCGTGATCGTCATCGTTCTCCTGGCGATCGTGAAGCCGTTCTAGGCGACTCAACGCGCGCAAGCCTTCGCATGCCGTGCCGTCTGCGTCTTGACCGGGCGAGGCGAACATGGCACGCCTTTGTTCGACTCCGCTAAGGATCCATCCCTCGCCGATGTCGCGCCGCCTGCGAATGAGCGCGCCCGGCTTTCCCGCCTTGAGACGCCATAGCCGCCTGATTCAGAGCGGCGCCTATTCTGCAAGCCCGACGCTGCAGCGCTTGGACGCGGTCCCGGATCGGGGCGGCGCCGCCGAGCGGGCGCTCTGTCGCCCGACCCTCCAGACCCGCCTGACCCGATCTTCTCGAACACCCGCCACGAGCCCGACATGAGCGACGATACTTCCGACCTGTACGACGACGACGACGATTACGAATACGAAGACGAGGCGCGCGAACCCCGCGAGCCGCGCTATGAGCGCATGTCGCTTCAGGAGCTCAAGCAGAAGACGCCGGCGGCGCTTGTGGAGTTGGCTGAGAGCCTGGAGATCGAGAACGCGTCCGCGCTGCGCAAGCAGGGCATGATGTTCGCGATCCTCAACGCGCTCGCCGAAGAGGGCTCGGAAATCTACGGCGGCGGCACCCTGGAGGTGCTGCAGGACGGGTTCGGCTTCCTGCGCTCGCCGGAGGCGAACTACC